>NZ_KB714604.1:317930-443492 GCF_000349545.1 Leucobacter sp. UCD-THU | reverse complement strand
CAGCAGAGTGGGCGTACGCCGGCATGTATGAGAGTGATGCAGCCAGGGCCGCAACATACGACGCTTGGCTGCATCACTACAATCATCACCGACCCCATACCGGGATCGGTGGTCTCACACCGTCAGATCGTGTTCACAACCTCACGAGGAACTACACCTAGAGCACGACCTTCGCGAGCAGCGACTCGGGGTCGCGGCGGGGGCCTGTGAAGAACGGCGTCTCCTCGATCACGTGGCGGCGCGCGCCGGTCGCGCGCAGCTCGCGCATCAGATCGACGATGCGCGTCAGCTCGTCGGCCTCGAACGCGAGCAGCCACTCGTAATCGCCGAGCGCGAACGACGCGACGGTGTTGGCGAGCACGTCTCCGTAGTCGCGGGCCGCCGCGCCATGCTCCCGCAGCAGCTCCCGGCGCTCGTCGTCGGGCAGCAGGTACCACTCGCGCCCGCGGACGAAGGGATAGACGCAGAGGTAGCCGCGCGGATCGTCGCCCGCGAGGAAGGCCGGCACGTGACCCCGATTGAACTCGGCGGCGCGGTGCACGCCGATCGACGACCAGACGGGCGAGAGGCGCCCGCCCGCCCAGTCGAGTACCGAGCGGTAGGCCTGCTGCAGCGCCTCGGGCGTCGGCGCGTGCCACCACACGAGCACATCGGCGTCGGCTCGGTAGCCGGCCACGTCGTACCAGCCGCGCGTCGTGAGACCCTCGACCTCATCGAGTTCGACGAGCAGACCCCGCACGATCGAGGCCCATGCCGGGGAGACCCCCAGCGCGGGCGCGGCGCGCTCGACACGGAAGACGGCGTACATGGTGTAATTGATGTCGTCGTTGATCGCGTCCGCGACGGCGGAGTGGTCGACTGCGGGGCGGGCTGCTTCGGTCATGGCTTCTCGGGTGCTCCTCGTGCTCGGGATCGGATGCGGTCAGTCTTCGTGGCCCGCGATCACCGGGATGCCGGTGACCTCGCCGTGGCGCATGCGGCAGCTGCCGGCCGGTGCATCGTCGGGGAAGGCGGGAAGAGAGCCGGCGGTGCGCGCCTCGACGGTCTCGCCGCGCTCGCGCGCCGCGCGTTCGAGCACCATGTCGACGAGCCCCGAGACGAACGCGCGGCGCACGCCCACGGTGTCGGCCCGCACCGCGGAGACACCTTGCTCGGCGGCGGTCTCGAGCGCTTCCACGTCGAGATCGAAGGCGACCTCCATGTGGTCGGAGATGAAGCCGATCGGCGCGATCACGATCTTGCGCACGCCCTGGCCGGCCAGCACTTCGATGTGGTCGTTGACGTCGGGCTCGAGCCACGGCGTCCGCGGGTCGCCCGAGCGGGAGCAGTAGGCGAGCGAAGATGCGATCTCGACGCCGTAGCGCTGGGCCAGGGCGGCGTCGATCGTGGCGCGCACATCCTCGTGCTGCTCGCGATAACCGGGCCCGGTCACCGCCGAGGCGTCCTGCATCGTGTCGGGGATCGAGTGCGTCACATACACGATGTGGGCGCCGTCGAGGCCGCCGTCGAGGCCGGACGCCGCTTCCTCGATCGCGTGGCGGTTCGCGTCGACGAATCCGGGCTCGTTGAAGAAGGGGCGCAGCACATCGATGCGAGGGGCGTCGGCCTTCAGCTCGGCGAGGGCCGCCGCCAGGTGCTCGCGGTACTGGCGGCTGCCCGAGTACGACGCGTAGGCGCTGGTGACGATGGTGAGGATGCGGCGAGTCCCGAAGGCGGCGGCGTCGCGCAGCGTGTCGACGGTGTAGGGGTGCCAGTTGCGGTTGCCCCAGATCACGGGCAGCGACACGCCGCGCCGTCGCAGCTCCTCCTCGAGGGCCGCGACGAGCGCGAGATTCTGCTCGTTGATCGGGCTGCGGCCGTCGAAGTGGTGGTAGTGCTCCCCCACCTCGGCCAGGCGTTCCTCGGGGATGCCCTTGCCCCGGGTGACGTTGCGCAGGAACGGGATGACGTCTTCGGGGCCGTTCGGCCCGCCGAACGAGCAGAGCAGCAGTGCGTCGTAGGGCAGCGGATCGGTGAGCGGCACGGTGGGGTGAACGTTCTCGGTCATGGCTTGCACCGTATCATCAGGCTTCCTGTAGATCTGATGTATAACATCTGATCTGTGAGATCTGATGTGGGCACCAGTGCGCCCCCGCAACCGACCGCCCAGGTCACGACGCTAGCAACCCCCGCTCGGGAGTTCATGAGGATCCACCGCGCCCCGCTCGTCGCCCTGGCCTGCACCCTGCTGCTCGCCGTCGCCGCCCTCGCCGCCCTCTGCATGGGCATCGTCTCACTCACGCCGATCGAGACGCTGCGCGCACTCGTGGATCCGGCCCGCACCGACGAGCGCGCGGTCGCGGTCGTCTGGTCGATCCGCCTCCCCCGCATCGCCGTCGCGGCCCTCGTGGGCGCCGCGCTCGCCACCACCGGCGTCGTCATGCAGGCCCTGCTGCGCAACCCGCTCGCCGAGCCCGGCATCACCGGCGTCTCGGCCGGCGCCGCCGTGGGCGCGGTCGCCGGGATCACCCTCGGCCTCTCGGGATCGGCGCTGTGGGGCGTGCCGCTCGCGGCCTTCGCGGGGGCGACCGTCGTGACGCTGATCCTGCAGTTCGTGCTCCAGGCGAGGAAGGATCTCGGCTCGCCCACGATCATCCTCGTGGGCGTGTCTCTCAGCGCGCTCGCCGGAGCGCTCATCAACGTGCTCATCGCCAACGCCGCCGACGACGCCCTCGTGCGCAGCGCCATGTTCTGGCTGGCCGGAGACCTCGAGCTGCGCAACTGGCAGCACGCCGCGATCGCGACGGTGCCGATCCTCATCGGCATCGGCTACTTCCTCACCCGCATCCGCGCCCTCGACGCCCTCGCGCTCGGCGAGCAGATCGCCGCCACCTCCGGTGTGCACGTGGGCCGCGAACGCACCGTGCTGCTGCTCGTGGCCTCGCTCGTGACGGGCGCGGCGGTCGCGGTGAGCGGGATCATCAGCTTCGTGGGCCTCGTCGTTCCCCACGCGATGCGGCTGGTGCTCGGAGCCTCGCACGCCAGGCTGCTGCCGTTCTCGGCGCTCGGCGGTGCGCTCTTCATGGTGCTCGCAGACACCGTCGCCCGCACCGCCTTCGGCGCCACCGTCGTGCAGACCGGCGTCGTCGCGGCACTCGTCGGCGCCCCGATCTTCCTCTTCCTGCTGCTCAGAAGGCAGCAGAGCTGATGGGGAGCGGGCTGATGGCGCGCCGAACCGGACCCGCGCCCGAGCACGCCGGAGGGGCTGCGACGACCAACCCGTTCGGCGGCGGGCCCTGCCTGCTGCTCGGCGGCACGCTCACGCTCGGCTCCTTCGGCGCCTATCGCGGCGGGCGGGCCCTGAGCGACCCCCTCACCCTCAGGCTGCTGCCCGGCACCGTGCTCGGCGTCGTGGGCCCCAACGGGGTCGGCAAGTCGTCGCTGCTCGGCGCGCTCGCCTGCTCCGGAGTGCAGAGCTTCGGCAGCCTGCGCTACGGCGACGTCGACCTGCCGGGCATGCCGCCCCGCAGACGCGCCTCGGTCGTGTCGCTGCTGCCGCAGGACCTGCGGGCACCCGACGAGCTCCGCGTGCGCGAGCTCGTCGAGATCGGCGCGCACGCGTCGCAGCACCCCCACGCGGGCGAAGCGGCGCGGAGCGCACTCGCCGACGCGGGGGTCGAGGATCTCGCCCAGCGCCGCTACGGCTCGCTCTCGGGCGGGCAGCGGCAGCTCGTGCAGCTCGCCCGCGTGCTGGCGCAGGACACGCCCGTGGTCATCTTCGACGAGCCGACCTCGGCGCTCGACCTGTTCCACCAGCGCGCCGTCGAGCAGACGATGCGCCGGCTCGGCAACGACGGCAAGATCGTCATCGCCGCGCTGCACGATCTCAGCCTCGCCCTCAACGCGTGCACGCAGATCCTGCTGCTCGACGGCGGCGGCGGGTCGCACGCCGGCAGACCCGCCGAGGTGCTGCAGCCCGAGCTCGTGCACGCCGCCTACGGCGTGCACACCACCATCCACACCACGCCTCACGGTCGCTCGTTCCTCGCCACCGACGACCGCTGAACCCGCCCGCTGAGCCCGTCCCGCGCTCCGCGAACCTCTCCCCGAAAGGAACCCCCGTGCCCAAACGACGCCTCGCAGCCCTCGCGATCGCCGCCTCGGCGGCGCTGATGCTCTCCGCGTGCGCAGCATCGAACGACGCCCCCGCCACCGACTCCGCGGGCTCCAGCGGTTCCGTCGCCGGGCAGGCGGCGTTTCCCCGCACGATCCAGGTGCCCGCGGGTCGGGGCGCCGAGGCGGCCGAGCTCACCCTCGAGTCCGCACCCGAGAGCATCGCGGCGCTCGACTACGAGAGCGCCGAGGTCGTGGCCGAGCTGGGCCTCGCCGACCGTCTCGTGCTCGTGCCCGAGGCGGTCACCAACCCCGCCCTCGGCGGCCACATCGACGAGATGGAGCAGGTGCCGAACACCATCCCCGTCGCCATGGAGCTGAACGCCGAGACCGTGATCGCACTCGCACCCGACCTCGTCATCATGAGCCCCCGGCACGGCGCCGAGAGCAGCATCGGCGGGGTGCTGCAGCACTCGGGCGTGCCCGCCCTGCTGCTGCCCGACGTGTGGTCGAGCGTCGACAGCGTCACCGCCAACATCGACCTCATCGGCCAGGCCACCGGCGCCGACGACGAGGCCGACGCGCTCGCCTCGCAACTCGCCGAAGGCCTGGAGGCCTCCGATTCCGATGCCGACTCGGCTGCGGCCGAGAGCGGCCCGCGCGTGCTCGTGCTCACCAACCAGGCCGGCCGCCCGTTCATCACCGCGGGCCACGCATTCCCTCTCGAGATGCTGAGCCTCGCGGGCGCCCGCTCGGTGAGCGGCGAACTCGGCATCGACATCACCGGCCCGATCTCGGCCGAGCAGATCGTCGAGGCCGCACCCGACGGGATCCTGCTGGTCGATATGAACGGCAGCGGCGACCGCATCTTCGCCGAACTGCTCGCGAACCCGGCCGTGGCCGCGCTGCCGGGCGCGCAGCAGACGATGCTCGTGCAGGGACGCGACGTGCAGGCGCTGGGTCTCACCTCGACCGTCGACGGGCTCGACCGGCTGCGCGGCTGGGTGCAGACGCTCGAGGGGTGAGCGGGCGCTTCACTCCTCGGCCTGCGAGGTCGCACCCGCGAGCGCCGGCGAGCGGCGTAGCATGAAGCCATGCTCGAGACGGTCTCCCAGTGGAGCGACTTCAACGTCGCCATGGCCGGCGCGAGTGCGGCCCTCGCCGGTCTGGTGATCGTGGCGGCGAGCGTCAACATCCAGAAGATCGTGAGCGCGGGCACCCTCACCGCTCGGCTGGCAGCGGCTATCGCCACGCTCGTGCTCGCGCTGGTGGTCTCGGCCGTCGGCCTGGTGCCCGGGATCGATCTGCTCTGGTACGGCCTGGTCACCATCGTGGTGGCCCTGGGCGCCGCCTGGTTCCAGGCGCACGCGACGCGGGTCGTGATGCGGGATCCTCAGCAGCGCGCCCGGGTCGCGAAGTCGGCTCTCGGCATCCTCCCGATCGCCGCATACCTGGCTGCCGGGTCGATGATGGCGCAGGGCCTGACCGGCGGGCTGATGCTCGCGGCGGCGGGGTGCCTCGTGGCGATCGTCTCCGCGATCCTGGTCTCCTGGATCGTTCTGGTCGAGGTGCTGCGCTGAAGCGCGAAGCGAAAGCGGGGAATCGTGACGGACATCGAATCGCGACATGATCGGGAGCAGCGCAGCGCTCCGACCGGCCGGGAGCCGGCGCTGCGCGCGCGCCGCTCGAGCGACGGCTCGACTCCCCGCGTGCTCGTGCTCGGCGCGACGGGCTATCTGGGCGGGCGCCTCGTTCCCAGGCTGCTGGCGGGCGGATACCGGGTGCGCGTGCTGTCGAGATCGCACGAGCGCGTCGCGGCGCTGCCGTGGGCGGACGACGTGGACATCGTGACCGGTGACGCGGCCGATCCGGAAGCCGTCGGTCGAGCGATGAACGACATCGACATCGTCTATTACCTGCTGCACTCCATGGCGAGCGGGGCGCGATTCGAGCAGCTCGATCGTGAGATCGCCCGCACCGTCGCGGCGCAGGCGGTGGACGCCCGCGTCGACCGCATCGTCTATCTCGGCGGCCTGCACCCCGAGGGGGTCGAACTCTCGCCGCACCTGCGCTCGAGGAAGGAGGTCGGCGGCCTGCTGCTCGCCTCGGGGGTGCCGACCGCGGTGCTGCAGGCCGGGGTGGTCATCGGCTCGGGATCCGCCTCGTTCGAGATGGTGCGCCATCTCACCGATGTGCTGCCCTACATGCCGGCGCCCCGATGGGTGCGCAACTTCATCCAGCCGATCGCCGTGCGCGACGTGCTCTACTACCTGCTCGCGGCGGCGCGGTTGGATGCGGGGCTGAACCGCTCGCTCGACATCGGCGGACCGGACGTGCTGCGCTACGGGCAGATGATGAACGGCTACGCCCTCGAAGCCGGTCTCGGGCAGCGGCGCATCGCGTCGCTGCCCGTGCTCACCCCGCGGCTGGCATCGCACTGGGTGGGCCTCGTGACGCCGGTACCCCGTCAGATCGCGAGGCCCCTCGTCGAATCGCTGCAGCATCCCTGCGTGATGCGTGACCGCACGATCGACGAGATCATTCCGCCTCCTGCCGGAGGACTCACCGGATATCGCGAGGCCGTGCGGCTCGCACTCGGGCGCATCGAGCTCGACGAGGTCGAGACGAGCTGGGTCGACTCGAACCTGCTCGGGGCGCCGAGCGCACCGATGCCGAGTGACCCGGACTGGGCCGGTCGCACCGTCTTCACGGATGTGCGGAGTCGTCGCACCTCCGCCGACGCGGCGGACGTCTGGTCGGTCGTATCTCGCATCGGCGGCGCGAACGGCTGGTACTCGGCCTCGGTGCTCTGGGCCGTACGGGGCTGGCTGGATCGAGCGGCCGGTGGCGTGGGCTTGCAGCGGGGCCGGCGCAGCAGGTCCCGCATCGCAGTCGGCGACGCTGTCGACGTCTGGCGCGTGGAGCGTGTCGAGCCGGAGCGGCTTCTGCGCCTGCGAGCCGAGATGTGGACGCCGGGGAGCGCCTGGCTCGAACTCGGTGTCGAAGACGACGGCAGCGGCACCGAGTACCGTCAACGCGCGGTGTTCTTCCCCAGAGGTCTGCTCGGCCGGCTCTACTGGCTGGCGATGCTGCCCTTCCACGGGCTCATCTTCAGCGGGATGGTCAACCGTATCGTCGCGCTCGCGGAGGCCGGGCGGCACGACGGCCACGACAGCGCAGGGTAGTCGCTGCGCGGCGGGTCAGGCCGGCCTGCGTGCGATCCTGCCGGCTCTCACGCGAAACCAGAGCGCCAGCTCTTTCGCCGCCCGACCCGTGGTGAACTCGTCGGGGGCAGCTGCGATGTCTGCGAAAGAGTCTCGGAACCCCTCGGGCGGTGCGGCGTCGCGCGGGCCCGTCGTTTCCCGGCACTAGCGGCGCTGGGCGCTCGATGGATCACCGGACTCGTGGCGTCGGCGATGCTCGCTCCTGAGCTCGCGGTAGCGGGGATCCGCCGCAGCGCGATCCCACGCCTCCTTGAAGATGCGTGCGCTCTCGGCTTTGACGGGGTCCTCCTGGCGCTCGAGCTCCGCTCTGCCGTGGGCGCCGCTCTGCCCCTTTCGATCAGCGGGAACCGGACCGCGGTACTTCTTGCCGCCCAGATGGTTCGCGTAGCGCCGTGCCCGGGTGTATCCCATCTGCAGGAACTTGCGAGCCATGTCCGCTCCGACGAAGTCGCCCGACGCGAGATAGTCGTGGAACATGGTCAGAATGCGCTCGCTCGACTCGCGTGCGAGCTCGGGTGTGGCGAACCGCCAGTGCGGCAGCAGCTCCGACTTGTAGGGCTCGACCTTCAGCACGCCCTGCTCACCGCGCCCGATGCGGTACAACTCGGGATGCCTGCGCAGGTCGAGCGAGGCGTAGTCGAGCGAGTAGTCGAAGTCGGCCATGCCCCAACTGTCTCATCATCTCCGCGTTCGGGCCAGGGCGCACTCGGGTGGGGCGGGCGGCGCAGTCCAATCGTCGACCTGCGAGAAAAGTGCACGGCGGTGCGAGAGTAGGGCGTGCGGGGCTTGAACCCGCGACCGATGGATTATGAGTCCAGTGCTCTAACCGACTGAGCTAACGCCCCTTAACAACTTGCAATCCTAACGGACCTATACCGCCCGAGGGGCGCGGGCGGAGATCGTCTAAGCGTAGGCGTGAGTGTGCGCGATTCGGCGGATGAGACCCCATGGGTAATACGCCTGTGTCAGCCGGGAGCTTGCCACGGGCGCGAGAGACGCCCCGGCGGGAGTTTGGCGCAGTTGGTCGCCCTGGAAAACGCAACGGTCCAGAACTCGAATGGAGGTGACTCCACGAAATAGAAGCCTCCTAGCCAAAGCAACAACGCCAGATCAGCTATTCTGTACGCATTTGGCCCGGCGTTAGGAGAGGCTTCGCCAAACTATACGTTTTAGTAAGCTTCGAGAATGCAGATGATTATTCGAGCATCTTCCTTGGCGGTATTGCTTGGAGCGGTTTCGCTTCTGTCAGGGTGCATCGGTGGGGGACCGACCTCTATTGCGGAAGGTAAGGAACAGTTCCTCACGATCTACTGCCAAGTCGAGTACGCTCGCTCGGACGCCGCAGAATACGTGGAGGCGCCTGAAGAGGAATATTCAGCAGCCATAGATCTTCTTGCTGAGCGGCTGGAAGAAGCCTCCTATCACCTCACCGATCCTTCTCTCGAATGGCCTGCATCAGTAGGTGCGGACGATCTGAGCCAGATGGCTCATGAATTCAAACTAAACGCTCAGGCGCTGAATCAAGGGGAGGCACCGCAGGTGTTAACCGAGACAAAACTGGCCCATCAGAGAATCAGAAAGGCACTTGAGATTGGCGACGCTGCGGAGGAATACAAGGCGTGCCTAGCGCGCCGTTAGTAGGGCTCGCTCTCCTCTCATAATTCCATCGGTCGCGGGTTCAAGTCCCGCACGCCCTACTATTTGTTTCTTCCTTGTCTCGGGACTATGGGCCCGCCCTTCTTAGCATCTATGAACTTGCCGAACTCAGATATGCTTCAGATTGCGTATATGACGAGCAGGGGTGGGTATGGCGGAGCTTATTTCTCAACCAATGGTGATTCAGTCCCTTTACGGGCTCTACAGCGAAGGCAAACTTTCGGTAAACCGTCGCTACCAGCGAAAACTCGTGTGGACCTTGGAGGAGAAGCAGAGGCTCATCGAGTCTGTCCTAAAGAGATACCCCATTCCCGCGGTACTGCTAGCTGAACGCGAGAACGGACGCTACGAGATTATCGATGGCCTCCAGCGACTATCCGCCATCATGTCTTTTGTTGAGACTGCGTTCGAAGACCTTGAGGGGCGCTGGTTTGGAATAGATCATTTCACCACGGCAAAGGATCGCGCTCAGGCGGGGAAATTTGAGTCCAATGCTGGAGAATTGCAACTCTCCAGTGGGGAAGTCGGGCGATTCCTCGACTACACGTTCTCAGTGTCCGTCATGCG
This sequence comes from Leucobacter sp. UCD-THU, assembly GCF_000349545.1. Taxonomy (NCBI): domain Bacteria; kingdom Bacillati; phylum Actinomycetota; class Actinomycetes; order Micrococcales; family Microbacteriaceae; genus Leucobacter; species Leucobacter sp. UCD-THU. The sequence goes on along the minus strand of NZ_KB714604.1, from coordinate 433,953 downwards.
CGGAGCGTCCGAAGAAGAGGTCGATGATGTATTCGGACGAATCAATACTTATGGCCATCAACTGAGCGAGCAGGAGCGCCGACAGGCCGGTGTCCAGGGCAGCTTCGCAGATTGTGTCCGAGAGCTGGGATGCGAACTTAGGGGAGATGTTTCGCGGGACATCCTGGACCTTAGTGAAATGCCCGAGATAAGTATTGACCTACCCAAGACAAAGCATGGATATGAGGTCCGGGCTGATCAGGTGTTCTGGGTGGAGCACGGGATACTGAGATCGACGGAACTCCGCGACAGCATGGATGAACAGTGTATTGCTGACATTCTTGCCTGCATTGTGGGTGGCCAACTGGTGCCGCGCTCGAAGGAGGCCTTGGATCGAATCTACGAGCCCGGCGACAACGAGAATAGCCGGATTTCGAACGCCCTAAGTGTCTATGGCCATGACATGGTTTCGGATGAGATCAAGTACTGCATTGGCGAGATACTCCGCTGCACCCAGGAGGGACAAGCCCAGAAGCTGAGAAACATTATTTTCTCGAAGAAGACAACAAACTCATTTGCGGCGCTATTCACGACGATTGTGATTGCCTTTTATGAAGTAATCGTCTTGGAAAAGAAGCGTATCTCTAGCTATGCCTCGATCAAGGCAGCCATCTCCAAGTTGGACACACGAATCGACACCGGCAGAGGATCAACCTCGGTCACCGAACGTCGTAAGAACATTGACGCTGTCAAGGGCCTGATTCGCCCACATTTTGTGGATAGCGATCTCAAAGATGTTTACTCGAATCACTCGTCTCTAGATATAGATGCGCTGATCCGCCGCTCAGAGATAGAACTCCCAAATTACGAGCTAAAGCAGGGACTGCTCTCCCTTGGGGCTGAAAGAAGAGTAGATCAACAGCTGATGACGCGAGTAGTTCGCACGATATGTGGAATTGCGAATAATGGTCCCACTGAAAGCGGAACGATTATCATCGGGGTTGCCGACAAAGACGCTGACGTTAGGCGGATTCAACTACTAGATGGGGTCGCTCCTCGTGAGGTCGGCGGCCGCAAGGTGGTAGGAATCAGGCGGGAAGCCACGTTTCTCAAGGAAAGTGTTGAGCAGTACTTTGCCCGCTGGAAGAACGAAATTAGGAATTCTGAACTCAGTAGTCCCTTGAAGGAACAAGTTCTCAGCTTAATCACTTTCCATGATTATTTCGGTCTAGGGCTTTTGGTTATCTCGGTTCCACCGCAAGAAAACCTGTCTTATGTTGGTTCGGATATTTACATTCGGAGTGGAGATGACACTGAACTGGCTAAGGATGGGGTTGCGATCGCAAGCGTTGTCGCACGCTTTGTGAAGCCCGCTCCCTGAGTGAATCCAGTAGAAACAGGAGAGATGCTCCTTGCTCGGGCGGAGGGGATCTAGAGAGGATTGTCCGTTAGGGCAAGCCCGATAGGCGCGCCGTTCCTAGTAAAGGTAAGGCAGAGAAGATGTGGCCGGGAGCAAGACCGACGGATTATGAGTCCGCTGCTCTAACCGACTGAGCTAACGCCCCTGGCAACCGTTCCATCCTAGTGGAGGCGTTCCGCGGGCTCACCCGTACGCGTCGGGGACGCACGCCTGGCGCCGCGAACGGTCGAAAAATGCCGCGACGCGCGAAGGTCGGAGCGCTTTTCGACCACTCGTGGCCCGTATCACCACGCCCTCGCTCATGTGGCACCCTCACCCAAGGCGGTGCCACGAGAACCGCGGCCCGCGAGAACTGCGAGTGCGACCCGGCAGCCCACTCAGGCCGGGGCGCGGTCGGGGTCGTAGCCCGCGTCGATGAGCGAGGTCGCGCGCTCCGTCTGCGCACTGAAGTCGAGCATGTCGGTGCGCAAACCGAGGTCGCGGTCGACGTGCAGCGCCATCGAGTGCGCGGCGTCGCGCACGTCGCGGGCCGCGATCGCGTCGAGCACTGCGCCGTGGTCGCGGTGCATCGTCTCGAGGGTGGTGCCGAGGATCACGCGCCCCTCGGTGCTCGCACCCTCGAGCACCGACATGACGCCGAGGTAGAGGTCGAGCAGCAGCTTGCTGCCGCTCGCCTCGACGACGAGGCGGTGGAATGCGTCGGGGGCGGTGCTGCGGTTGCAGGTGTCCAGGGCCTCCGGCGCGGCGCCCGCGACCAGCCCCTCGTGCACTCGGCGGTGCGCCTCTCGCAGGCCGGCGAGCTGTTCCTCGGTGCGGTGCACGGCGGCGTGCTGGGCGGCCTCGATCTCGAGCGACCTGCGGTAGACGAGCACCTCCTCGAGGTCGTGATCGGCGAGGAACTCGGACAGGATCGAGCTCACGGGGGTGCGTGATCGCACGAACGTGCCGACCCCGGGAACGGTCTCGAGCATGCCGAAAGCGGCGAGAGAGCGCACCGCCTCCCGCACGGTCGACCGGCCGACGCCGATCAGTTCGACGAGTTCGGGCTCCTTGGGGATCAGGTCGCCGACCGCCCATTCGCCGGTGGAGATCTTGCCGCGAAGGAAGTCGAGCGTGTCGCGCGCCTTCTGCGAACCGCGGGTGGTGCTTGTCATGTGACGACCTCGTGAGGGTTGGGGGAACAGCGTCAACTATATCGGGCGGCGTCGCCGTCGTTCCGCGTCGCTCTGGGCGCCCGACGGGCGACGCGCCTCACATCACGATGGTGGTGGCCGACACGTCGAGGCGGCGCAGCCGGTTCGCGGTCCAGATGATGAGCGCGCCGAGCAGCACGAGGCAGACGCCGCCGATCACGGCGACGACCGTGAGCGCGAGACCCGGCCAGGCGAGCGCGACCACGCCGCCGACGAGGATCAGCACGCCGGGTACGAGGATCGCGGGGCTGCGCCCGGCGAAGCGGGCGCCGATCGCGATCCAGAGCACCCCGAAGACCACGAGGCCGACGCCGACGAACGCGACGATCGCTCCCACGGTGAGATCGGAGAACACGATCGCGAGCACACCCGCGGCGATGAGCACGATGCCCCCGACGAGCGCGGCGGGCGACGCCGCCGACCGCGTGAGCACGGCGAGTCCGTTGGCGATGAGCGCGGATCCGAAAAGCACCACCAGCATCCAGGTCGCGGCGAAGAACGGCCACACCAGGAAGCCCACGCCGACCGCCCCGACGAGCACGCCGGTGACGAGCAGCGTCCACCACGGGAACCGCCGCTTCTCGGTGGTGTAGACGACGGGTTGCTGGCTCACGGTCGACCTCCTCGGCGCCCGCACACTGGCGGTGCGCTCGCTTCCAGACTACGACACCGCGCCTGGGCGAGAATGGAGGGATGGACCGTGAGCTCTTCCTCTCCCCCGCGCTCGAGGTGGCGCCCCGCCTGCTCGGGGCGACGCTCTCGGTGACCGGCGATGACGGCCTGGGAAGCGCGGGCACGGTGGCGATCCGGATCACCGAGGTCGAGGCCTATCACGGGGTCGGCACCCCCGGCCCCTACGATCCGGGATCGCACTCGAAGGATCGGCGCACCGAGCGCAACGCGTCGATGTTCGGCCCGCCCGGCCACGCCTACGTCTACTTCAGCTACGGCATGCACTTCGCGCTGAACATGGTGTGCTCGCCCGAGGGCACGGCGTCGGGGGTGCTGATCCGTGCGGGCGAGGTGGTCGAGGGCGGCGAGATCGCGCAGCGTCGGCGCTCCGCGAAGCGGGGCGGCGCGACCGTGCCGCAGCACATGCTCGCTCGCGGCCCCGGCAATGTGGCCGCGGCGCTCGGGATCGCCCGCGAGACCCATGACGGCCTCGACCTCTTCGAGGCGCCGTTCGCGGTTGCCCGGGACGGCGCCGTCTCCGGCCGGATCACGAGCGGTCCGCGGGTCGGGGTCGCGGGCGAGGCGGGCGGGCCGGCGTTCCCCTGGCGGTTCTGGCTCGCCGACGAGCCAAGCGTCTCCGCATTCAGGCCGGGGCGCGGCGCCCCGAAGCCTCCACGGAGGGAGCGCTCGCCGAGGTAGCGCCCGGGCCGCGCCCCGGCTCAGGCCGGAAGCCAGGCCCGCAGCGCCCCGCCGTCGGCCTCCCGCTCCAGTTCGAGCTCTCCACCGCGGTCGGCGATGCGGTTGCTCAGTCTGGCGAGGCCGCTGAGCGCCGGGTTCTCGATCGGCACCACGCCGAGGTGGCGCACTTCGGCGAGAAAGCGGCCGTCGCGCGCTTCCAGCCGCAGTTCGAGCCGGCTCGCCTCGCCGTGCCGTAGCGCGTTCGAGACGCCCTCCTCGATGGCGCGCACGAGCAGCAACCGGCTCGTGCGATCCAGCGGGTCGGGCACCGGGATCTCGTCGGCTGAGATGCGCACCGGGATCGAAGGCGGGATGCGGGCGACGAGCGCTCGAGCGGCCGGCAGCAGGCCGCGATCGAGGGCCTCCGGGTAGAGCGACGCGCTCAGTGCGCGCAGCTCGCGCTCCCGCAGCTCGTCGAGCTCGGCGCGCACCTCCTTGAGACGGGAGGCGAGTTCCCGGGCTTCGGCCGGCCCGACCCCGGCTTCGCCTTCAAGCCGCGCGCCGGCCTCGCCGAGGGCGGCGCCGAGCATCACGAACCGGTTCTGGAGCGTGCCGTGCAGCGTGTCGGCGACCTCGCGTCGCACGCGGATCTCCTCCTGCTGCAGCTCGTCGAGCGCCTCGGCTGCACGGATCGCCGCCGCCTGCCGGTCGCGCTCCGCCCACCGGGCCCGACGGCTGAGCCCGACGATCGAGACGGAGATCCCGAGCACCGCGAGACCGACCGGCACGGCCGTCAGGGCGTCGTGCAGCGCCTCCTCGGCGCGCGCGACCGGGTGCACGTTGAACAGCAGCTGCAGGCCGGCCCGCGCCACGACGCCGGTGGCGACGATCAGCAGGGCGAGCGCCGCGGCGCTCCAGAAGGGGCGGTCGATGATCCTCGTCCACGCCGCCCCGAACGCCATGATCGCGACGCTCACCAGGTTGATCGAGGCGCGCAGGCTCGCCTCGGCGACCGGCCCGAGCGCGTGACCGCCGATGCGCGGCGCGGGCACGCCGTGGACGAGCATCGACTGCGCCGTGGCCCCGAAGGCGAAGAAGACGCCGATCAGCAGCACCGAGAGCACGAGCATCCGAGTATCGGACACCCGGTCGGCCGCAGCCTCGCGCTGCGCACCGCGCATCACGCGGTCTCCTCCAGGTACAGACGTGCGGCCGCCACGCGGGGGTTGAAGCGCGCGCGGTCGATCTGCAGGCCGGCGTAGATGGCGTTCACGTGGTTGTTCACCGAGCTGAGGGCGAGGCCCAGCCGTTCGGCGATCGCCTGGTTGGTGAGCCCCTCGGTGACGAGCTGCAGCACCTCGAGATGCCGGCTGCTCAGTCCCTCCAGGCGGCCGCCGGCCCGCACTCGGCGCGAGCCGACCACGTCGGGATCGATCACGCGACGGCCGGCGGCACAGGCTCGAATAGCGCGTATCAGCTTCGCCGAGGAGGTCGAGGAGTTCTTCGAGAGGTAGCTCCACTGCTCGCGCTCGTCGAGCTCGAGCAGCAGCTGCGAGCGGTCGACCGCGGAGAGCAGCACGACGCGGAGATCGGGGTTCGACCGCTGCAGGGCGCGGCCGACATCGAGCCCGGTGCCGTCGGGCAGCTCGACGTCGAGCAGGGCCACGTCGAGGGCGCGCGCGTCCCAGTTCGACGTCGCGTCCGAGCAGTCGGCGGCGGTGACGACGGCGAAGCCGGGCACCGCACGGAGCAGATGCTGCAGCATCTCCCTGAAGAGCGGTTGATCCTCGAGAAGCCCGATCCTGAGCGTCTGCGTCATCGTGTCTCCCGGTCACCCTGCCGTGTGCGAGAAGCTTATCGCACCGGACGTCTCAGTCGGTCGCCGGCCCCGCGGACCCCGGCTGCTGTCCGCCCGACCCTACGGCCTCGGCAGGCGCGTCGAGCGCCGAGGCGCCGGTCTGCGGGTGGAACTTCGCGAGGCCGATCACCCCGACCACCGCGAGGGCGCCGGAGGCGATGAACGCGAACACCGCCCACCCCGGGGCGTTCGCCGCCTCGTTCAGCACGATGATGCCGATGAGCACCGCGACGATCGGATCGATCACCGTCAGCCCCGCCACCACGAGATCGGGCGGGCCGGACGAGTAGGCGTTCTGCACGAACACCATGCCCAGCAGGGCGCCCACCACGAGGGCCGCGACGCAGAGCCAGGTGAGGGTCTCGAACTCGCCCTGCTGCAGACGGCCGATCACCGCCTTCGCGAACGTCGCGACGAAGCCGTACAGCACGCCGGCGCCCACGATGTAGAGCAGCGCGACCCGGTGGTGCCGCAGCAGCACGAAGGCGATCAGGGCGAGCACGAGCACGACCGCGAAGGTGATGAGGATCGTGGTGAGCTTCGCATCGGTCACCGGGCGATCGGTGGCGGTGAAGGCCGCGATGCTGACGAAGGCCACGATCCCGAGCACCGCCAGGCCGATCGAGATGCGCACGCGAGTGTCGAGCCGCACGCCGCTCAAGCGCGAGTTGAGGATCGACGTGATCACGAGCCCGACCACGCCGATGGGCTGCACGATGATGATCGGCGAGAGGGCGAGCGATCCGATCTGGAACGTCACCGCGAGGCCGAGCAGCAGCGTGCCGCTCACCCAGGACGGGCGCCGCAGCAGCCCCAGCACGTGCCGAAGCGAGAGTCCGGAGCCCGCGCTCGCGCCCACGATGCGCTCGACCTTGTTGAGACCCCGCGACTGGTACTGCGCCCCGAAGGCCAACAGGGCGGCCCCCAGCAGGGCGAGCGGAATGCCCAGGAACTGCCTGGGATCGAGCGAGGCGACCTCGCCGAGCCCCTCCATCGGCAGCACCGACGCCAGCACCGTCAGGCACCGCCGCGCATGAGCTCGACCAGCCTGGCGGCGGCCCGTGGCACTTCGTCGTTCACGATGATCTCGTCGAACTCCTCGGCCGAGGCCAGCTCGACCTTCGCGGTCTCGAGCCTGCGGGCGCGCTCCTCGGCGTCCTCGGTGCCCCGGCCCACGAGCCGCTGCACGAGCTCGTCCCAGCTCGGCGGCGCGAGGAACACGAGGCGGGCCTCGGGCATGCTGGCCCGCACCTGTCGGGCGCCCTGCAGGTCGATCTCGAGCAGCATGAGTTCGTCGCGGGCGGCGGCCTCGAGTACCGGCCCCCGCGGCGTGCCGTAGCGGTGCTGGTTATGCACGGTGGCCCACTCGAGCAGGTCGTCGGTGGCGAGCATGCGGTCGAAGCCCTCGTCGTCGACGAAGAAGTAGTGGCGGCCGTGCTCCTCGCCGGGGCGGGGGGCACGCGTGGTGGCCGAGACCGAGAGCCGCACCTCGGGGTAGTGCTCTCGGATGTAGGCGGCCACTGTGCCCTTGCCGACCGCGGTGGGGCCCGCGAGCACGGTGAGGGGCGGGCGCTCGGAGGACGCGCCCGTGCGTTCGCGCACGAAGGCTTCCAGGCGCTCGCGCTGCAGCGCGCCGAGCCCGCCGAGGCGCTTGCGCTCGGAGATGCCGAGGTCTTCGCGTACGCGGTCGGCCTTCACGGCGCCGATCGCGGGGAACGAGAGGAGGAAGTCGGTGATGCGCAGCGACGCCTCCGTGCTGCCCGGGGCTCGCGATTGCTCGAGCACGCGCAACGGCGACACCTCGCCGCTGCGCAGCTTGCGCTTCAGCTCGGCGCGCGCGCGCCGCGCCGCGATCGCGGCACGGTTCGCCGCAACCCGGTCGACCTCGGGCATCGCCCGCTTCTGCGGGTTCCCATTCGTGCTCATCGTCCTGTTTCCCTCTCCCCGTTCCAAGCCTAGGGTATGTCTCGCGAGCCCTCGTCTCCCGCGCGGGTCGGTTCGGAGCGCCGCGCGCGCCGCCGTCGTCGACTCGGCACCAGGCGAACCCCGCCGCCGCTCCGGGCGAGGCGCCCGGCCGTCCGCTGCGACGCGGGCCACGAGGCGCGGCCCGGGAGCCTAGGCTCGCGAGGCGGCGAGGGCGGAGGCGATCGCGTCGGCGCGCCCGCGCACACGATCGGCGAGGCCGGCCGCTCCCCCGGCGAGGATGCTGCGAGACTCGTTCGCGAGCAGCGCGTGGCCGATGCCGCCGAAGATCTGCGCCGCCTGTTCGATGCGCGCCCCCTGGTGGCCGAAGCCGGGCGCGAGCACCGGCAGCGCGGGGCGCGCAGCGGGCTTCGCGACGTCGATGCCGAAGTCGGCGAGGTCGAGCGTCGCGCCCAGCACGACGCCGACGGAACCGACGCCCGAGCCCGCGGCGGCCTCGGCGTTGAACGCCTCGGCGTCCTCCACCATCGCGCGGGCGACGCTGCGGCCGTCGTCACGGGCCGCCCGCTGCACCTCGCGGGCCTCGGGGTTCGAGGTCGCGGCGAGCACGAAGAGGCCCTTGCCGTGGTCGCGCACGTGCGCGAACGCCCCGACGAGGCTCTCGAAGCCCTGGTAGGCGACGGCCGTCATCGCGTCGGCCTCGAGCGGGGATCCGGGTGCCAGCCAGGCGTCGGCGTAGGCCCCGAAGCTGGAGCCGATGTCGCCGCGCTTCACGTCGGCGACCACGAGCAGCCCCGCCTCCCGGGCGTCGGCGAGCACGCGCTCGAGCGCGGCATAGCCCGCCGAGCCGAAGCGTTCGAAGAACGCCAACTGCGGCTTCACGCACGCGGCCACGCCGGCGGCGGCCGCGACGACCTCGCGCCCCATCCGCTCGGCGCCGGCGGCGTCGTCCCCGAGACCCCAGTCGGCGAGCAGCGGTGCGTGGGGATCGATCCCCGCGCAGAGGTGCCGGCCCGCGGCGAACTCCGCCGCGAGTCGGCCCCCGAAGGAGCGCGCGCTCATCGCGCGGCCGCCGCCTCGGCGAGCACCGCGTCGCGATCGGCCTGGTACTCCTGCAGCGACTTCACCGCGAAGCCCTGCTGCTGCGCCGAGATGGCGCCGACCGCGGCCGAGAGCTCCGACACGGTCGTGAAGATCGGCTTGTCGGCCGCAACCGCCGCAGCGCGGATCTCGTAGCCGTCGGCGCGAGCCGAACTGCCCGACGGGGTGTTCACGATCATGTCGATCTCGCCGCGGTTGATGAGGTCGACGATCGTGTCGCCCTCGGCGTGAGCCGAGTGCTTGCGGGCGACCTCCGAGGAGATGCCGTTGCGCGCCAGCACCACCTGCGTGCCCTGGGTGGCGAGGATGCGGTAGCCGAGCTCCTGCAGCCGCAGCGCCGGCAGCACCACGGAGCGCTTGTCGCGATCCGCCACCGACAGGAAGACCGTGCCCGAGGTGGGCAGCTCGCTGCCGGCCGCCGACTGGCTCTTCGCGAACGCCGTCGGGAAGTCGCGGTCCATGCCCATGACCTCGCCCGTGGAGCGCATCTCGGGGCCGAGCAGCGAATCGACCACGAGGCCCTCGTTGGTGCGGAAGCGCTTGAAGGGCAGCACGGCCTCCTTCACGGCGATCGGCGCGTCGATGGGCGCGCGCGAGCCGTCGCGCTCGGGCAGGAAGCCGCTGTCGACGAGCTGCTCGATCGTCTCGCCCGCCATGATGCGCGAGGCGGCCTTCGCGAGCGGGATCCCGAGCGCCTTCGATACGAACGGCACCGTGCGACTGGCGCGCGGGTTGGCCTCGAGTACGTAGAGCACACCCTGTCCGATCGCGAACTGCACGTTGAGCAGGCCGCGCACGCCGATGCCCTCGGCGATGCCGAGCGTGGCTTCGCGCACCTGGGCGATCTGGTCGTGGCCGAGCGTGACGGGCGGCAGGGTGCAGCTGGAGTCGCCCGAGTGCACGCCGGCCTCCTCGATGTGCTCCATCACGCCGCCGATGTAGAGCTGCTCGCCGTCGTAGAGGGCGTCGACGTCGATCTCGATGGCGTCGTCGAGGAAGCGGTCGACGAGCAGCGGGTGGCCGGGGCCGACGAGGGCGTGGCCCTCGATGCGGCCGAAGTAGCCGCGCAGCGTCGCCGTGTCGTACACGATCTCCATGCCGCGCCCGCCGAGCACGAACGAGGGGCGGACGAGCACCGGGTAGCCGATCTCCTCGGCGACGCGCACGGCGCCCTCCTCGTCGATGGCGGTGCCGTTGCGGGGCGCCACGAGCCCCGCGCGCTCGAGGATGCCGGAGAACGCACCGCGCTCCTCGGCGAGGTCGATCGCCTCGGGGGTGGTGCCGAGGATCGGGATGCCCGCGTCCTTGAGCGGCTGCGCCAGGCCGAGGGCGGTCTGCCCGCCGAGCTGCACGACGACGCCCAGCAGCTCGCCGCTCTGCTGCTCGGCGTGGATCACCTCGAGCACGTCCTCGAGCGTGAGCGGCTCGAAGTAGAGACGGTCGCTCGTGTCGTAGTCGGTCGACACGGTCTCGGGGTTGCAGTTGATCATGATCGTCTCGTAGCCCGCATCGCTCAGCGCGAAGGAGGCGTGCACGCACGAGTAGTCGAACTCGACGCCCTGGCCGATGCGGTTGGGGCCGGATCCGAGGATCACGACCTTCTTGCGGTCGCTCGCCTGCACTTCGGTCTCGAGGTCGTACGACGAGTAGTGGTAGGGCGTGAGCGCGGGGAACTCGCCCGCGCAGGTGTCGACCGTCTTGTAGACGGGGCGCAGGCCGAGGCCGTGGCGCAGGCCGCGGATCTCGGACTCGGACACCCCGCGGATCGCCGCGATCTGCGCGTCGCTGAAGCCGTGGTCCTTGGCCTCGCGCAGCACGTCGAGCGTGAGCTGCGGGGCGCCCTTCACCGTCTCGGCGACCTCGTTGATGAGTGCGATCTGATCGAGGAACCAAGGGTCGATCGCGGTCGACTCGAACACCTGCTCGATGGTCGCGCCGAGGCGCAGCGCCTGCTGCACGTCGACGATGCGGCCGTCGGTGGGGCGCGCGATCGATTCGAGCAGTTCGGCGACGCGCGCCTCGCGCTCGGACTCGGCGACCGGCTCCCAGTGGAACGAGGTGCCGCGCTTCTCGAGCGAGCGCAGCGACTTCTGCAGCGCCGTCGTGAAGTTGCGGCCGATCGCCATGGCCTCGCCCACCGATTTCATGGTGGTCGTGAGGGTGTCGTCGGCGGCGGGGAACTTCTCGAACGCGAAGCGGGGGGCCTTGACCACGACGTAGTCGATGGTGGGCTCGAAGCTCGCGGGCGTCTTCTGCGTGATGTCGTTCGGGATCTCGTCGAGGCGGTAGCCGAGGGCGAGCTTCGCCGCGATCTTCGCGATCGGGAAGCCGGTGGCCTTCGAGGCGAGCGCCGACGAGCGGGAGACGCGCGGGTTCATCTCGATGACGATGATGCGACCGCTCACCGGGTCGACGGCGTACTGGATGTTGCAGCCGCCCGTGTCCACGCCGACGCGTCGGATGATGTCGATGCCGATGTCGCGCAGCTTCTGGAACTCGCGGTCGGTGAGGGTGAGCGCGGGTGCGACGGTGATCGAGTCGCCGGTGTGCACGCCCACGGCGTCGACGTTCTCGATCGAGCAGACCACGACCGTGTTGTCGGCCGTGTCGCGCATGAGCTCGAGCTCGTACTCCTTCCACCCGAGGATCGACTCCTCGAGCAGCACCTCGCTGGTGGGGCTGTAGTGGAGGCCGTCGCCGGCGATGCGGATCAGGTCCTCCTCGGTGTAGGCGAAGCCCGAGCCGAGGCCGCCCATCGTGAAGGAGGGGCGCACGACGAGCGGGTAGCCGAGATCCTTCGCGAACTCCTTCGCCTCCTCGAGGGTGTGCGCGATGTGCGAGCGGGCGACGTCGGCGCCCGCCTCGATCACGAGCTCCTTGAAGATCTGGCGGTCCTCGCCGCGCTGGATCGCCTCGACCTTGGCGCCGATCAGCTCGACGTCGTACTTCTCGAGGATGCCCTGCTCGTGCAGCGCCATGGCCGCGTTGAGCGCGGTCTGGCCGCCGAGGGTGGGCAGGATCGCGTCGGGCTTCTCCTTGAGGATGATCGACTCGATCACCTCGGGGGTGATGGGCTCGACGTAGGTGGCGTCTGCGAAGTCGGGGTCGGTCATGATCGTCGCGGGGTTCGAGTTGACGAGGATGACGCGCACGCCCTCTTCGCGCAGCACTCGGCAGGCCTGGGTGCCCGAGTAGTCGAACTCGCAGGCCTGGCCGATCACGATCGGGCCCGAGCCGATGACGAGGACGGAGTTGATGTCTGAACGCTTGGGCATGGCTTAGTTGGCTCCTTCTGCGCTGGCCGAGCCTGCCGAGGCCCGATCCTTGACCAGCTGGCGGAATCGATCGAAGAGGTAGAAGGCGTCGTGCGGACCGGCGGCGGCCTCGGGGTGGTACTGCACCGAGAAGGCGGGGATGTCGAGGCACTCGAGCCCCTCCACCACCTGGTCGTTGAGGCTGTAGTGGCTCACCTGCACGCGCCCGAAGCCCTCGGGAGCGTCGAGCTCGCCCTCGATGGGCGCGTCGACGGCGAAGCCGTGGTTCTGGGCGGTGATCTCGACGCGGCCGGTGCGCTTGTCGAGCACGGGCTGGTTGATGCCGCGGTGGCCGAAGGGCAGCTTGTAGGTGCCGAAGCCGAGGGCGCGGCCGAGCAGCTGATTGCCGAAGCAGATGCCGAAGTAGGGCACGCCGTCGCGCAGCAGCTCCCGCAGCAGCACGACCTGCTGGTCGGATGCCGCGGGATCGCCGGGACCGTTCGAGTAGAACAGCGCGTCGGGGGCGATGGCCCGGATCTCGTCGAGCGAGGTGGAGGCCGGCAGCACGATCACGTCGAAGCCGTGCTCGGAGAGGTACTGCACGGTGGCGCGCTTGATGCCGAGGTCGAGCACCGCGATCGAGCCGATGCGCTCGGCGCCGTCGGCGGCCGGCACGTCGTAGCGCTCGGGCGTGGTGACCTGCTCGGAGAGGTTCTTGCCCGCCATGCCGGCCTGCTCGCGCACGAGCGAGAGCTGTTCGTCGGCCGAGAGCTCGAGGTCGGCGCCCGAGAAGATGCCCGCGCGCATGGCGCCGGCCGAGCGGATGCGGCGGGTGATGGCCCGGGTGTCCACGCCCGAGATGCCGACGACGCCGTCGTCGACGAGGTCCTCGTCGAGCGAGCGCTGCGCGCGGAAGTTCGAGACGCGGCGTGCGGGATCGCGCACCACGAAGCCGGACACCCAGATCTTGCGCGACTCCATGTCGGTGTCGTTGGCGCCGGTGTTGCCGATGTGGGGCGCGGTCATGAGCACGATCTGGCCCGCGTAGGAGGGATCGGTCAGCGTCTCCTGGTAGCCGGTCATGCCGGTCGAGAACACGACCTCGCCGAGCGTGCGACCGGTCGCGCCGTAGGCGCGCCCGTCGTAGCGGGAGCCGTCCTCGAGCACCAGCACGGCGCCGCCCTCGGGCACCGCGGCCGCGGGCGGCGCCGTGACGCCGCTCGTCGTCGACTCGGGGGTCGACACCTCTTCACCTGTGTTCGTGGTCACGCGTCCTCCTGCGTCGTTCCGTCTGTGTCCGTCTGTCCCGGCGCCCCGCACATGGCGGGGGTCAGGATCTGCTCGATCGCCTCTGCGAAGCGCCGCTGCTCGGCGGGGTCCGCGAAGCGGAAGCTCGATTCGAGGGTGCGGCTCTCGCCGCCGGCCTCGCTGTCTCCGTGGGTCTCGTCGGCGCGCCAGGCGAGCAGGGAGAGGCCTCCCCGCTCGACGGCCTTGCCGATGCGAACGCCGGCGTCGCCGGTGCCCAGCACCCGGTCGGCGGCGATGTGCACGGGGCGCTCTCCGGTGACCTGGATGGTGACGCCGTCGCGGCGCACCGTCACCTCGGCGTAGCCCTTGTAGCGCAGCCCGGGCAGGGCGATGCGCTCGAGCGGGGCGCCCGCGGCGGTCGTGGAGACGTAACCCGCGCGCGGGAAGCGCTCGATGATCTCGCCGCCGGGCTCGTCGGACGACGCCGCTGCGGCCGCGTCGCGCTTCAGGCGCGCGCGCCAGGAGCACCACATGCCGACGAGCACGAGCACGCCCACCGCGCCGAAGAGCAGCGCGATCGAGTAGGCGCTCATCGGGCCCCCTCCAGCGCTGCGGTCGCGGCGGCGGCCGCCACGGTGGCGGTCTCGACGAGTGCTCCCCCGTCGAGCGTCAGGTAGCCGCGGCGCACCGTGTAGGCCACTCGACCGGGCAGCTCCATCCCGAGATAGGGCGAGTTGACGCTGAGGCCTCGCAGCCTGGCGAGGTCGAACTCGCTCGCGCCGCCCGGGTCGACGAGCACGAGGTCGGCGCTCTCACCCTCGGCGAGGGCGGCGGGGTGCCCCTCGAGCCTGCCGATCTCGGCGGGCTTCTGCGAGAGCAGGGTCTCGAGCTCGGCCCAGCTGGTGTGGCCCTCGTTCACGAGGGTGAGCAGCGCGATCGGCAGCGCCGACTCGAGGCCGACCATGCCGAAGGCGGCGACGTCCCACTCGCACTCCTTCGCCTCGACGGGGTGCGGCGCGTGGTCGGTCGCGATGATGTCGATGACTCCCTCCGCCACTGCGCGGCGCAGCGCGCGCACGTCTTCCTCGCGGCGCAGCGGCGGGTTCACCTTGTAGCGGGGGTCGTAGCTGCGCACCAGCTCCTCGGTGAGGATGAGGTGGTGCGGGGTGACCTCCGCGGTGACCTGCACGCCGCGGGCCTTCGCCCAGCGCACCACCTCGACCGAGCCGGCCGTCGAGAGGTGGCAGATGTGCAGGCGCGCGCCGATGTGCTCGGCGAGCAGCACGTCGCGGGCGATGATCGACTCCTCGGCGACCGCGGGCCAGCCCTTCAGGCCGAGCTCGCTCGAGAGCGCGCCCTCGTTCATCTGCGAGCCCTCGGTGAGGCGCGGGTCCTGCGCGTGCTGCGCGATCACGCCGTCGAAGGTCTTCACGTACTCGAGTGCGCGGCGCATGAGCAGCGGATCGTGCACGCACTTGCCGTCGTCGGAGAACACGCGCACGGCGGCGCGCGACTGCGCCATCGCGCCGATCTCGCTGAGGCGCTCCCCCGCGAGGTCTTCGGTGACCGCTCCGATGGGGCGCACCGTGGCGTAACCGGCGGCGTCGCCGAGCGACTGCACCTGCTCGACCACGCCGGCCGTGTCCTGCACGGGCATCGTGTTGGCCATCGCGAACACGCTCGTGAAGCCGCCCGCGGCGGCGGCCCGGGTGCCGGTGAGCACGGTCTCGGACTGCTCGAAGCCGGGCTCGCGCAGGTGGGTGTGCAGGTCGACGAGGCCGGTGAGGGCGACGAGCCCCTCGGCGTCGATCACGCGCTCGCCCTCGCGGGGCTGCAGCTCGGCGCCGCGCTCGACGATGCGGCCGCCCGAGATGCGCAGGTCGACGGAGGCCGCCGAACGGGGATCGGCGCCGCGCTCGGTGAGGTCGGCGGCGAGACGCGCGCCGCGGATCAGGAGGTCGGGGTTACTCATGGGTGCTCCGTTCGGATCCGCTCAACAACAGGTACAGGGCCGCCATCCGCACCGAGACGCCGTTCGCGACCTGCTCGAGCACGGTGGAGCGCTCGGAGTCGGCGGCCCGCGACGAGATCTCGAGGCCGCGGTTCATGGGGCCGGGGTGCATCACGATGGTGCGCTCGCCGAGTCTGCCGAGCCTGGCGTCGTCGAGGCCCCAGTTGCGGGCGTACTCGCGCTCGTTCGGGAAGAAGGCGGCGTGCATGCGCTCGGTCTGGATGCGCAGCAGCATCACCACGTCGGGCTGCTCGTCCCGCAGAGCGGCGTCGAGAGAGTGGTGCAGCGTGACCGGCCAGTCGCGGGCGCCGTAGGGCAGCAGGGTCTCGGGCGCGACGAAGCTCACGTGCGCGCCGAGGGCGTTCAGCAGCCAGAGGTTCGAGCGGGCCACGCGGGAGTGGGCGACATCGCCGACGATCACCACCGAGACGCCGTCGAGGTCGCGGCCCCGGCTCGAATCGGCGAAGAGGCGCCGGCGCATCGTGAAGGCGTCGAGCAGCGCCTGCGTGGGGTGCTCGTGGGTGCCGTCGCCGGCGTTGAGCACACCCGCGTCGATCCAGCCGCTGCGGGCAAGCCGTTCGGGGGCGCCCGAGGCCGGGTGGCGGATCACCACGCCGTCGGCGCCGATCGCCTGCAGGGTCTGCGCGGTGTCCTTGAGCGACTCCCCCTTCGAGACCGACGATCCCTTCGCGCTGAAGTTGATGACGTCGGCGCTCAGGCGCTTCGCCGCGGCTTCGAAGGAGATGCGGGTGCGCGTCGAGTCCTCGTAGAAGAGGTTGACCACCGTCTTGCCGCGCAGCGCGGGCAGCTTCTTCACCTCGCGCTGCTGGGCGGCGTCCATCTCTTCGGCGGTGTCGAGGATGAGGATCGCTTCGTCTCGGCTCAGCGTGCGCGTGTCGAGCAGGTGCCTCATGCGGTCGCCTCCGGAGCCGTCGCACGCACCCGGGCCGGCGCCTGCGCGAGGGAGGGATCGTCGACGCTGCCGATGGCGACCTCGTCGACGCCGTCGAGCTCTTCGAGCCGCAGCGAGATGCGCTCGTGCTTGGCGCTCGGCAGGTTCTTGCCGATGTAGTCGGCTCGGATCGGCAGCTCGCGGTGGCCGCGGTCGATGAGCGCGGCGAGGCGCACGGCGCGGGGGCGGCCGTGATCGTTCAGCGCGTCGAGGGCGGCGCGCACGGTGCGGCCCGAGTAGAGCACGTCGTCGACGAGCACCACGGTGACGCCGTCGATGCCGGCGACGGGCATCTCGGTCGGCTGCGGAGCCCGAGCGGGCTGCCGCGAGAGGTCGTCGCGGTACATGGTGACGTCGAGACTGCCGACCGGCACGTCGACTCCCTCGATGCGGGAGATGGTGGCGGCGATGCGGTGCGCCAGCAGGGTGCCGCGTCTCGGGATGCCGACGAGGATCAGGTCGCCGGTGCCCTTGTTCGCCTCGACGATCTCGTGCGAGATGCGGGTCAGCGCCCGCGATATGTCGTCGGCGTAGAGGAGGGTACGCATGTTCCCAGCACTCCTTTCCCGCCTCACAGGACGGACTTAAAGGAACTCATTTCCCTCAACAATAGCAGGCCCGGCGACCCGGGCCCGCGCTCGGCCCGCCGCGGTGCTCCGCCGCGGCGAAGCACCGCGAAAGGCGAGTTTCGCAGCTGAACCCGGAGCTGCACCTGCGAAATCCGCCTCTCGGCGCCTGCCGCGCCGTCACTCGCGCCACACCGGCGCGAGCAGTTCGTCGAGCCCGACGCCGAGCGCCCTCGACAGCTTCAGCCAGGTCTTGAGGTCGCCGTGGTGCTTGCCGGAACCGAGATTCAGGATCGTCTGCCGGCTGACCCCGGAGGCCTCGGCGAGCTGCTCGATGGTCAGGCCGGCGCGCGTGCGCTCCCGCCCGATGATCACTCTCAGCTGGGTGAGGTCGGGGTTGGGAGGAAGTGGCACCTCACCAGTCCATAGAGTTTGCCCCCGCAGCGCAGCACAGGATACTGTGCATAAAGCACAGGTTCTTGTACCCTGCCGGTGCACTACCCATCGGAATCCCACTGCCCCGACCGAAAGGACCCCGATCCACATGAAGAAAACGCTTCCCTCACTGGCAGCCGTCGCCCTGCTGACCATCGGCCTCGCCGGCTGCTCGGGCGCCGCGGAGCCCGCCGCCCCCGCTGCCCCCGCTGAGGCTCCCGCAGAGGAGGTCGTCGCCGAGCCCATCTGGACCCCGGTCGCGACGATCACCGGCAACGCGGACCAGCAGTCGGACACGATCGCGCTGACCGGCGGGAAGGTGCGCGTCACCTACGACTTCGTCGACAACGCGGGCGCGAACATGGTCGTCGGCGCGGTCTACGTGCTCACCGAGGACACCGACATCATGACCGACGGAGCGATCCCCGACGTCATGATCAGCGAGCCCGGAGCTGGCGAGACCATCCTGCGCAAGGACGCCGGCGACTACTACGTGAAGGTCACCGCGGCGAACGCCGACTACACGGTGACGGTCGAAGAGCAGAAGTAGCGCGTGGGCGCGACGAGCGCCGCTCCCGAACGACGAAAGGCGGGTTTCGCCGGCGATTCCGAAGAATCACCGGAGAAACCCGCCTTTCGACTGGGCGGCGGAGGCCGACCCGAGAAGCCCTACGCCTGCGCGTGATCGGCGATGCGGCCGAGCACGCCGTTGACGAAGCGGCTGGAGTCCTCCGTGGAGTAGTCCTTGGCCAGTTCCACGGCCTCGTCGATCGCGACCGCCGTGGGCACCTCGTCGTTGAAGAGGATCTCCCAAGCCGCGAGGCGCAGCAGCGCACGGTCGACGTTCGGCATGCGCTCGAGCGTCCACCCCTGCGCGTAGCTCATGATGAGCTCGTCGATCTCGTCGCGGTGGTCGGTGACGCCGTCCACGATCTCACGGGCGTACAGCCACGAGGCCTCGCGGTCGGGCTCGCCGGCGGCGCGCTGGGCCTCGGCGTTCACGATCGTGATGATCGACTCGTCGCGCACGTCGGCCTGGAAGAGCATGTCGAGGGCGCGCTTGCGCGCCTTGGTGCGGGCTGACAACGGTACTAGTCGTTGACTCGGCCGAGGTAGTCGCCCGTGCGGGTGTCGACCTTGACCCGGGTGCCGGTCTCGAGGAACAGGGGAACCTGGATCTCGGCGCCGGTCTCCACGGTCGCGGGCTTGGTGCCGCCGGTGGAGCGGTCGCCCTGCAGGCCGGGCTCGGTGTAGGTGATCTCGAGCACGACCGAGGCGGGCAGCTCGAGGTAGAGCGGATCGCCCTCGTGCAGCGCGATCTGCACGTCCTGGTTCTCGAGCATGAACTTCGCCGAGTCGCCCACCACGGCGCCCGAGACGGTCAGCTGGTCGTAGTCGCTCTTGTCCATGAAGACGAAGTCGGCGCCGTCCTGGTAGAGGTACTGGTAGTCGCGGCGGTCGACGTTCGCGGTCTCGATCTTGGCGCCCGCGTTGTAGGTCTTGTCGATGATCTTGCCCGAGACGACGTTCTTCTGCTTGGTGCGCACGAAGGCGCCGCCCTTGCCCGGCTTGACGTGCTGGAACTCGACCACGCTCCAGAGCTGACCGTTCTCCTTGATCACGGTGCCGTTCTTGATGTCGTTCGAGGTTGCCATACAGGTGTTCTCCGGGTTCTATCGGGTTCGAGCGCCAGAGCAGCGCCGATACAGTTTACACCGCGCTTACCGAGGCCGCCTTGCAGTTCTCCCACAAACGGCGTGCGGCCGCGATCCGCGCCGCTCTATCCTGCCGTGATGCACATGCTCTTCCGCACCCTCTGGCATCTCTGGTTCGTCGGGCCGCGCGGCCCGCGTCTCGGTTTCAGCGACGTCTCCCGCTCGCGGTTCCGCGTGTGGCCGACCGACCTCGACGTGCTGCGCCACATGAACAACGGCAAGTACCTCTCCATCATGGACGTGGCCCGGTTCGACCTGATCCAGCGCAACGGCGCGCTCGACGTGTTCAGGCGCGAGGGCTGGTACCCGGTCGTCGTGGGTCAGACCATCTCGTACCGCAAGTCGCTGAACCCGTGGATGCGGTTCTGGATCGAGTCGCGCATCCTGGGCTTCGACGAGCAGGCCGTCTACATCGAGCAGCGCTTCGTGCGGCCCGACGCGCAGCGCCGCCCCGAGATCTACGCCCGGGCGATCGTGCGCGGGCGCATCCTGCGCCGCAGCGGCGGCACGGTGCCGGTGAGCGAGGTCATCGAGAAGAGCGGGGCGGATCCCGAGCAGTTGCGCGTGCCCGACGACGTGCTCGCGTGGGGCGCGTCGTCGCGTCTCCCCTCCACCCGATCCGACGCGCGCAGCGTCTGGGAGTAGCCGGCGGCAGCCGGGCAGGGGCGCCAGCCCGGTACGGGCGCAGGGTCAGCCGACCGGCGGCCGTGCCCCGAGGTGCGGCCCCTGGTTGCCGATCTCGCGGCAGTTGATGCGCACGCTGCGCTCGCCGGCGTCGTAGACGTGGCGCGCGGCCAGACGGCCGTCGGCGAGTGCGCCCGCCAGCCAGGTGAAGCTGCGGGCGTCGACCAGCGGCTCGCTCGAGGCCGCGCGCATCAGCTGCAGCATCAGCATCTCAGGCAGCGTGGCGTGCGGGCCGTGCTCGAAGCTCAGGCCGAGCACGGCGGGCGCGAGCCCTCCCGGCACGAGCCGCAGCGTCCACCCCGTCTCGGCGCCCGCGCGGGTGCGCACGATCGGCACATTCGACGGTGCACGATCGAGCAGCGCGAACTCGCGCTCGGCCTCGTTCGCGAGCACGAGCGGCGAACCGCCCTCGGGCTGCGACAGCGGCCCCTCATGCTCGGCCGCCCGTTCGAACAACCGTCGCCAGCCCGCCGCCCCCAGGCCGTAGGGCGCCGGCACGGGCACGAGCGTGGGGTCGCCGGACAGGGCCGCGCCGAGCCGCGCGAGATCCGCACCGGCCTCGGCGAAGGCCTCGGGCTGCGGCGGTTCGAGGCCCACCCAGCCGGCGACGGCGCGAGCGGCGTCGAAGGCCCGCCCGAACCGGTCGCGCTGCGCCTCGTCGAGCACGTCGGCGAACGCGACCGAGGAGAGCGATGTCGCGCGCAGCGCTTCGGTCTCGCCGTCGAGCCAGGCGTCGAACTCGTCGGCTCGGTCGCCCCCGTTCGACGCGAGGGCGGCGTCGAGCTCGCTCGCGAGCTCGGGGAAGAGCGCCCGCGTGAGGCGGATCCGGTCCCCCGTGTCTGGCGTGCTCATGTGCCCTCCCGCTCCCTGTCGCTCATCTTCACGGTAGCTCACTCTCGACCAGGTCGAGGATCGCCTCGGCGATGCCGCTCGGGTCGTCGACGCGACGGCTGCTCGGTGCGTAGCGCCGCACGATCTCGTCGGAGCCGATGCCGATCCCGTGCACGTCCACGCCCGCGGCCCGCAATCGCCGCAGCTCGCGTGCGGCCGCGACGGGGTCGTTCGACCCTCCGTCGCTCACCAGCAGCACGAGCCGTCGTCGTTCGACGCCATCGGCCGCCGCGGCCGCACTCGCGCCGGCTGCGCCTGGCGCGACCCCGAGCTGCTGCGCCGCGGTGAGCAGCGCAGCGCCGTCGTTCGTGGAGCCCCTCGGCGATCGGATGCCCGAGTGCATGCGGCGCCTCGCCTCGTCGTCGAGGCCCCGGCTCAGCGGCTTCACCACGAGCGGCTCGGCGTCGAACAGCACGAGCGCGGTGCGGATGTCGAGGTCGAGTTCGATCCCCGCCCGCTGCTCGGCGTGCGCGACGTCGCGTTCGACGCCCGCGAGCGCCTCCATCATGATGAGCGCCGCATCGGCCGCCGCGTCGGCGATGCGCCCCTGCATCGACGCCGAGCGGTCGACGAGCAGCACGTAGTCGGTGCTGCCCGCGCGGCGGCGGCGGCGCGGCCGGGACTCCCGGCGCAGAAAGGCGGCCGGGCGCGCCACGCCCGCCCGCGCCTCGGCGACCGCGCGGGCCAGGGCCTCGGGGCTCAGCATCTCCCCCTCCGGCACCGGCCGGCGACCGATCCCGCGCACCTGGGCGACCCGCTCGGCGATGACCCGCGCCCACACCGCCCGCATGCGTTCGATCGCGTCGGCCAGCTCGCCGGCCCGACCGCGGTAGTCCGAGAACGCGAGCCCGCCGTTCGCTGCGGCGCCGCCCCCGGCCTCCCTCGGATCGCCGCTGCTGCGCGGCGCACCCTCGAGCGGAGGCAGGGACATCGCCTCGAGCAGCGCCCCCTCGGCGGGGAGCGGCGTCGCGAGCAGCGCGCTCACGAATCCCGCCTGCTCGGCGGCGAACAGGTCTGCGCCCTCGGCCGTCTGACGCCCCTCGCCCGCCCGGGCGCGCTCGTCGTCTTCCGGCGCCGACGCCTCCCCGTCCTGGCCGCCCTCGTCGGGCGCCTGCTGAGCGGCGTCGCCGCCCGCGCCGGCCGCGCCGAAGTCGTCGGAGGCGCCGCCGCCCTCGTGCTCCTGAGCCTCGGCTCCCCGGGGCGCCTCACCCCACCCGCGGTCACGCGCGTCCCTCGCGAGCAGCCGTTCGTAGGGCGGCAGCAGCAGCGCGAGCGCGCGTTCGAAGCGGTCGAGCGCGCCTCGTCCGGGGTCGGGCGCCAGCACGCGCTGCAGGGCGTCGCCCCGCTCGGAGGCCCGCTGCAGCGCGTCCCACTCGGCGGCGACCTCGGCGTCGGCCCCATCGGTGGGCGCCGGCGCGCCGAATCCCGCCGCGAGCAGCAGGGCGACCCACTGCAGGTGCCGAGCCTGCTCGCCCAGCCCCTCCGGCAGGCTGCGGGCCATCGCCGACGCGAGCCGGTCCCGCATTCCCGGCAGCGCCGTGAGCAGCTCGGCCGCGGCCTGCAGGCGCACGACTGCCGCGACGAGCGGCTGCGCGGCGGGCCGTCCCGACACGATGGAACGGCCGCGACGCGCCCGCTCGGGGGTCACCCGCTCGCCGCGCACGCTCTCCCAGAGCTGCAGCAGTGCGAGCGCGACGGCCTCGTCGCGCCCGTGACCGCGCTGCGCGTACCAGCCGAGTCCCACGCGCAAGCCGGCCTCGTCGAGCTCCCAGTCGTCGTCATCGGTGACCGAGACGGGCACGCCGATCAGGGCGCCGACGGCGCGCAGCCGCTCCCGCTCCTCGATGCCCCGGTCGACCATGCCCACACCCTACCGGGGCCGGCGCGAGACCGATGCTGCCTGCGCGTGACGCGCGACGACCCGCCGCGGCCGCAGCCGCTCGCGTGAGCGTCGTGCGCGCAGTGGTAGCGTGACGGGCATGCTGGCATTCGACGCTGACCCGGTGCTGCGCGAGGCGCGCTCCATCGCCGATGAGCGCCGCCGTGTGCGCCGCGCGCTGCGTTCTGCGACCGGGCACGACGAGGCCGCGGAGCACCGCGCCGATCTGGCCTCGCTCGATGCCAGGCTCGCCGCGATCCTCGACGACCCGGACAACCGCGAACTCGTCGACCGGGCCCTCGTCGAGCGGGCGCGCGTGCTGCGCCTCGCGGTCGCGGCCCGGCGCGAACGGACGGCCCGCGACGCGACCCTCGCCTCCGCGCACGCGATCGTGGGTCGCGCGGTCGCCGCGGGCAGGGCGCCGACGGCGTCCGAGGGGGTGCGCGTGCGGGAGCTGCGAGCGGCCGCCGGCGCAGAGTCCCAGCGGGGATGGCGATCCGCCATCACCTCCGCAGAACGCCGCGACGGCGTGCTCGAAGCGCTCGGCGCGCTGCGACTGCGGGAAGCCGCCCGCCAGCTGCGCGGCGGCCTGCTCGAGACGGCCCAGATGCGCGGCATCATCTCGGAAGCGCTGCCCGCCGTGCTGCGCGGCGACCCGGTGCTGCTCGTCGGCGAGACTGGTGGCGCGAAGACCGCCCTCGCCGAGCACCTCTCGCGGCTCGCGGTCGGCGGCGAACCCGAGTTCGTCTCCGGCTACGGCGACATCACGGGCGCCCAGCTCATCGGCACCCACGAACTGCGGGCCGCTGGCGGCGCGACCGTGAGCGTGTTCGTGCCGGGGCCGCTGCTGCGGGCCATGACCGAGGGCCGGCCGGTGATCCTCGACGAACTCAACGCGATGCCGGCCGAGTTCCTGAAGCGTCTCAACCGGGTGCTGCAGCTGCGCCCGGGCGACGCGTTCGGCGTGCAGGAGGACGCGGGCCGCGAGGTGCGGATCGCGTCGGGCTTCGCGATCCTCGCCACCGCCAACGAGCAGACCCCGCATCGATACCGGGGGCTCGATCGCCTGAGCGCCGAACTGGTGAACCGCTTCGGCGCGAACGCCTACCGCGTGCACTACCCCGACACCGGCCTCGGCTACGACGGTTTCCCCGTCGAGAACGCGCTGCTCGCGACCGCCGCCGTCGTGGATCGGCGGGGCGAGCTGCCGCCGGGGCTCGGCGTCGACGAGCTGTTCCGGGTGGCGCGGGCGGCGTTCATCAGCCAGCAGGTGTTCGCGGGCGAGCACGGCGAGGGCTTCGGCGACTACGTGAGCACGGAGCGCGAGATCGACGGGCGACCGGGGCTCGAGGAGGCGGTGCTCGCGCCGCGCACCCTCGTCGCGATCCTGCAGAAGGTCGCCGGCAGCGCCGGCACCGTGACGCTCGATCACGCGCTCACCCGCTTCGTCGAGGGTGTGATGCACCGCGAGGATCGCCGAGTGCTCGCGCTGATCCTGCAGGGGCAGGGATTCCGGATCGGCTGATCCGCGTCGCTAGAAGATCTGCCGCAGGTAGGTGCGGGCCAGGTCGAGCACCTCGTCGCCGCGACCGGACAGCACCGAGCGCAGCGCGTAGAGCGTGAAGCCCTTCATCTGCTCGACGCTGATCGAGGGCGGCATCGACAGCTCCTGCCGGTCAGTCATCACCTCGACGAGCGCGGGTCCGTCGTGGGCGAAGGCCTCGCGCAGCGCATCCTCGAGCTGATCGGAGTCGCTCACCCGCGTCGCGTGCACGCCCACGGCTCGCGCGACGGCCGAAAGGTCGGGGTTCTTCAGCTCGGTGCCGTAGTTCACGAAGCCGGCGGCCTTCATCTCGAGTTCGACGAAGTTGAGCGACGAGTTGTTGAACACCACGATCTTGAGCGGCAGCGGCGCGTTCTGCTCGAGCGTCAGCAGTTCGCCGAGCAGCATCGCGAGGCCGCCGTCGCCGGCCAGCGCGATCACCTGGCGGTTGCGGTGCGAGGCCTGCACGCCGATGCCCTGCGAGAGCGCGTTGGCCATCGAGCCGTGGCTGAACGAGCCGATGAGGCGCCGGCGTCCGTTCATCGTGAGGTAGCGGGCGGCCCACACGACGGGCGAGCCCACGTCGGGGATGAACACCGCATCGTCGGCGGCCAGGCGGTCGATCAGCCTGGCGACGTACTGGGGGTGGATGGGCTTGCCCGACGCGGTCGGTGTGGCGAGCTCGTCGAGCTTCTTGCGGGTCTTGCGGTAGTGCTCCAGCGCGTCGTCGAGATGGGAGCGGCGCTTCTTGCGCTCGATCAGCGGCAGGAGCGCCGCGGCGGTCTCGCCGGCGTCGCCCACGATCCCGAGGTCGAGCGGGGCGCGGCGGCCCAGCTGCTCCCCGCGCACGTCGACCTGGATCTTGGTCGCGCCCGCGGGGAAGAACTGCTGGTAGGGGAAATCGGTGCCGAGCATGAGGATCGTGTCGGCCGCCTCCATCGCCCGGTAGCCGGAGGCGAAGCCGAGCAGCCCGGTCATGCCCACGTCGAAGGGGTTGTCGTACTCGATGTGCTCCTTGCCGCGCAGGGCGTGCACGACGGGGGCGGCGAGGGCGTCGGCCAGGGCGATGACCTCGTCGTGGGCGCCCGCCACCCCCGCTCCGGCGAGGATCGTCACCTTCTTCGCGCCGTTCAGCAGTTCGGCGGCGCGCTCCAGCTGCTCCTGCTGCGGGAGCACGCGCGGGCGGGTCGTCGTGATCCTCGCGATGCCCTCGTCCGGGATGTCCGCGAGCGCGACGTCGCCGGGGATCACGAGCACGGCGACCCCCTGCCGTTCGACGGCGGTCTGCATCGCGATGCGCAGCAGTCGGGGCATCTGCTCCGCGCTCGAGACGTGCTCGGCGTACACGGAGCACTCGCGGAAGAGCTCCTGCGGGTGCGTCTCCTGGAAGTAGTTCGACCCGATCTCGGCGCTCGGGATGTGCGCGGCGATCGCGAGCACCGGCACCCGCGAGCGCTGCGCGTCGTACAGCCCGTTGATGAGGTGCAGGTTGCCGGGACCGCAGCTGCCCGCGCACACCGCCAGCCGCCCCGTGGTGCCGGCCTCCCCCGCTGCCGCGAAGGCGGCGCCCTCCTCGTGGCGCGCGTGCACCCACTCGATGTCCGAGGTGCGGAGCGCGTCGGTGAAGCCGTTGAGCGAGTCGCCAGGGATCCCGTAGACGCGTTCGACTCCGTTCGCCTCGAGGGTGTCGACGATGTTCTGCGCGACCGTGGTCATGGAGGTCCCCCTTCGCCCGTTGCGGCGGCGGGTCTCCGCCGCTCCCTCCCATCCTCGTGGCGCCCCGGGACGGGCACAAGGGGGTTGCGGCGGGAGCGGCGGGCCTCGGCGGGCTCAGCCGGCGGGCGCCTCGTAGGTGAGCACGCGGGCAACGTCGTGCTCGGGCCTCTTCTCGCCGGCGAGCACCTCGAAGTCGAGGTGGTTCTGGCGCGGCGGCAGCGGGCACGTCACGAAGTTCGTGACGGCGCAGGGCAGTGCGACGGCGTAGTTGAAGTCGATCCAGTCGATGCGGCCCTCGCCGTCCTCCGAGAATTGCAGCTCGATCACGCGGCCGGCCCCGTAGGTGACGGGGCCGCTGGTGAGGTCGCGGATGTGGGCGACGGGCTGCACCCGGTCGCCGGCGTCCTTGCCGATGAGCACGATCTCGTAGGTCTTGCCGCCGTGCTCGAAGCGCAGGGTGCCGATCCGGCTCGTGGTCTCGCGCACGCCGCGCTCGACCGTCTCCTGCTCGACGTCGTCGCGCTCGGCCGGCGTGAACGCGGCGGGGATGCGCCAGTCCGGGTCGTAGTCGAACGCGGTGAGGCCGATCTGCTCGGCGCGCACGGAGACGCGCGGATCGCGCACGCGCACGCCGAAGATGCGTTCTCCGGCGTCGTTCGTGCGCGGCACCGTCTCGACCTCGCACTCGCCGAAGTAGACGGGCGCGCTCGCCCCGTGGCCGTAGGTCTGATTGCGGCCGGTGACGATCTCGACGGGACCCGTCGGGTACTCGCCGTCGACGGACAGCGTGGGACCCTCGGCCGGCGGGGTGTAGATGACGCGTCCGTCCTCGACGCTCCAGGCGCCGGGCAGCAGTTCGAGCTCGACGCCCGACGCACCCTCGTGCAGCCAGTACTGGGCGACGAGCGCCGTCCAGCCGTAGGGCCGCGTGAGATCCGAGACGTGCTTGTGGCGCCACTCGCGCCACTGGCCTGCGAGATGCTCGGTTACCGGCATCGGTGCTCCTTTACTGTTCATGGGTGGAAGTCTGTCGCGCCGCCCGATGCACGAACTCGCACACGCGGTCGAACGAGTCGGCGCTCGCCTCGGCGTTGCCGCGGGGTGTGCCGCCGTTCGAGTAGTGCACCCCCGAGACCGGGTGCACGCGCTCGATCTCGGTGCTCGGCAGGTGCGGGATCGTGATGCCGTGGCCGGCGTCGGCGTAGTCGAGGTGCAGCCGTTCGGCGGCGTGGCCGTGCCGTTCGAGGGCGGCGAGCACGATGCGTGAGGCCAGGCTCGACGGCCAGGCCCGGTCGTCGAGGCCCGACACGCACGCGACCGGGCCGGGGAAGCGCTCGATGGGGATGCGGGCGGCGCGGGCGAGGGCGCGGTCGCGCAGACCGTCGACGTAGACGTCGGCGTGGCGGGTGGGCGCGGGGTCGTCGTTCCAGGGCTGCCAGTCGACCTCTCGGTTGTCGTGCCAGAGATGCTCGAGCGGCTCGCCGCCCCGGGTCCACGTGGGGCCGCTCCATCCCTCGGCCGGATCTGCGGCGCCCTGTGCGCCGAACACGAAGGCGGCCGGCACGAAGGCAACGGCGCCGAGGATGCGCTCGGGGAAGGTCGCCGCGAGCAGCAGCGTGAGCTCGCCGCCGCGCGACTGCCCGCTGACGAGCGGCGCGCCGCCGAGCGGGTCGAGCTCGGCGACGGCGTAGTCGAGGGCGCGCTCGAAGTATTCGAGGGGCGTGCGGGAGATGTAGTCGGGCAGCCCGGGCGCTTTGAAGTAGCCGAGCGCGAGGGCCTGGATGCCGTGCGCGGCGTAGAGTGCGGCTCGGGGCTCGTTGACGCCGCCGCCGGAGCCGTTCATCACGATGATCGTCGGGAAGGGGCCGGCGCCTGCGGGCCGGAAGAGTGTGGCGACGAGGCCCCGCTCGCGGATCTCCCGCCGCCGCACGCCCTCGGCGAGCAGTCGCTGCTCGACGACGACTTCGGCGAACGCCGGGGGCGCGCCGCGGTCGAAGACGCCCTCGGCCGGCACGTCGAGCAGGCCGGTGCCCGGCTCGGCTCGGCCGGTGATGCGGGTGAGGATCGGCTCGGCGACAGCACGCGGCTCGACGCCGCCGCCGACGGCGGTCTCCCGGCGCTGCGCCCAGAAGAGGCCCATCGCGTCGGCGACGCGATAGTCGCCCGAGACCGGGGCCGAGGCATCGAGGTCGACCCGGCCGTCGGCGTCGGCGAGGAAGGTCGCCTGGGACGCCCACAGCTCGGCGCCGCGCAGCGTCTCCGCGCGCAAGGTCACGAGGGATCCGGGCACGGCCGCCTCGACCGTGACGCGGCGGCGTTCGGAGAGCAGGCCGATCCGCGGTTCGGCCTCGATGCGCAGCGCGCCGGTCACGACGCCCCCTCCGCTCCGCGCGCGAGCAGCGCGTCGTACTGGTGCTGCGTCAGGGCGACAGCGCCCTCGAGGTCTTCGTGCCCCTGCGGGAGCGCATCGAAGCGGCCCGGCACGTGACCGCCCGCCGCACGCCACTCCGCCGCGATCTCCGCGCACGTCTCGGCGATCCCGCTGCCGCCCGCCCGCGCGGGATCGAACGCGATGATCACCGCTCCACGGCCCGCGGCCCCCTCGCCGGACGGCGCCCGCCCGCCCACCGCGGCCCCGGCGATCACCTCGACGAGCAGGCCCGTCAGCGACCCGAGACGGCCTTCGGGCAGCAGGGCGGCCGCGGCATCGGCGGCGACGGTCGGCCGGCCCTGCGCGTCGAGTGCGACGCCCTCGGGCAGCGGCTCCCCCGCCTCGCGACGACGGCGCAGCTCGGCGAGCGTGATGCGGGAGGTGGCGAAGTCGGCCACGAGCGGCGATCCGCCGGTTCGCGGTGCGGCGAAGGCGAGCGGGTTGGTGCCGATCGCGGGCGAGGATCCGCCCCACGGCGCCACCATCGCCGGCGCCTGCGCCGAGACGAGCGCGACCGCCCCCGCCTCGGCGAGGGAGCGCGCCGCGAGCCCGAGCACGCCGAGCGCGCCGACGTTGCGGACGCCGACCAGCCCGATGCCGTGGGCGGCCGTCGACGCGGCGGCGATCCTCACCGCCGCCGCGAGCGCCAGCGGTCCGGGGGCGCCGGTCGCATCGATGCCGTCGATCGCCCCCGAGCCGGTCGCACCGGCGTCCACCGCCGACTCCCGGCCGGTCGCAGGGCCCGCAGCAGCATCCCGCGCGTCGCGCGTCGCGGGCGCCCCCGGGCCTGAGCCCGAGACGCGCAAGAGGTCGCGCAGCAGCATGTCGACGCCGAACCCGGTCAACCCGAGACGCTCGGCCTGCACGATCCAGCGCGCCGCGAGATCCGCGTCCTCGGCCTCGATGCCGCGCGCTCGCCCCGCATCGGCGAAGGGTGCGAGCGCGGCCGCCACGTCGCCTTTCAGGCGGTGAGCCGCGACCTCGATCAGCGCGTCCACGGCGCCCCGCTCAGTACTTCACCCACGGCACCACGCGGCGCTCGACGAAACCCTCGAGAGCCGTCGCGCCGTAGCCGAGCGCCGAGATGGTGACGATGCCGACGTACATCTTCGAGACCGCGAACGTCGACCACGAACTCCAGATGAGGTAGCCGAGGCCGCTCTGCGAACCCACGAACTCCGACGCCGCGATGATCACGAACGCGCCGCCCGTCGCGAGCTTCATGCCCGTGAAGATCGACGGCAGCGCGTACGGGAACGACACCGTGAACCACCGCTGCAGCCGGGTCGCGCCGTTCGCGCGCGCCACGTCCTCGAACAGCGAGGGCGTCTGCATCACGCCGCTCATCGTGTTGAAGAACAGGTAGAAGAAGACGCCGATGGCGACGATCACGTACTTGCTCGTCTCGCCGAGCCCGAAGATGAGCAGCAGCAGCGGGAAGATCGCGACCTTCGGGATGGGCAGCAGGCTCGAGAAGATCGGCTCGAGCAGCTGGCGCAGCGGGCGAACGGTGCCGAGCAGCACCCCGAGCAGCACGCCCGGGATCGCGCCCATCAGGAAGCCGACGAAGATGCGCGACAGCGTCATCGCGGTGTGCTCGATGAGCACACCGTCCATCAGCATCTTCACGAACGTCTCGACGATCGAGCTCGGCGGCGGGAAGAACCGCGCGTCGAGCACGCCGGCGCGGCTGAGCACCTCCCAGACGAGGATGAGCAGCAGCGGGGTGTACGGGCCGATGCGGCGGATCCACGGCGAGCCCTTCTCGGCCTGCACCGCCGCGGCCAGCTTGCGCGTGACCTCCTCCCGCGACGCCGTCGGATCCTGCCGGGTCTCCTCCACCTGAGCGGTCACGCCGCCTCCTCCCCCGCCGCGTCCTGCTCGAGCAGGTTCCAGAGCTGATAGGTGATCTCGCCGTAGCGCGGATCGCGCCGCAGCTCGATGATGTCGCGCGGCCGTTCGAACGGGATCTCGATCTCGGCCACGATGCGGCCGGGCCGGCGCGACATCACCACGACGCGGTCGGCGAGCGTGAGCGCCTCGTCGACGCTGTGCGTGATGAACATGACCGACTTCGAGGTCTGCTCCCAGATGCGCAGCAGCTCCTGCTGCAGCGCGACGCGGGTCTGCTCGTCGAGCGCGCCGAAGGGCTCGTCCATGAGCAGCGCGTCGCCGTCGTCGGCGAGAGCGCGCGCCACCGAGGTGCGCTGACGCATGCCGCCCGAGATCTGCGCCGGGTAGTAGCTGCCGAAGTCGGAGAGCCCCACCAGGTCGAGCAGCTCGCGCACCCGCTCGCGGCGGGCGGCGCGCGGCATGCCGCGCAGCTTCAGCGGGTAGCCGACGTTCTCGGCGACCGTGAGCCACGGGAACACGCCGTGCTCCTGGAACACCACCGACGGGCGGCTCTGCGTCACGACCGAGCCGAGGCTCGGCTTCTCGAGCCCGGCCGCCACCCGCAGCAGGGTGCTCTTCCCGCACCCGGACGGGCCGAGCACGCAGACGAACTCCTTCTCGCCGATCTCGAGCGAGACGTCCTCGACCGCGACGAGCACGTCGCCCTTCGAGTCGGCGTCGGGAAACGCCTTCCAGAGGTTGCGGATGGAGATGCCGGGCTTCGTCACTTCGCCGCTGCCTGCTCCGAGGCCTGCGCGACCGCCTGCTGCAGGATGTCGTCGCGGAAGACCTCCTCGATGCCCGACGGGCCGTCGAACTCGAGGGCGCCGCGCTCGCGGAAGAAGGCCTCCTGGCGGGCCACGTCCTCCCAGTCGATGGCGCCGTCGGGATCCTGCAGGGTCAGGCCGATGGCGGTGAGGGTCTCGACCGGCAGATCCGTGTACTCCGCGATGATCTCCTGGTCGCCCGGATCGTTCCAGCCGCCGGCCTCGAGCTCCTGCACGGCGCGCAGGTAGGCGGCGGTGAAGGCGGTCACGGCCTCGGGGTACTTGTCGACGTACTCGCTGTTGAACACCAGCGCGCCCAGCTCGACGCCCGCCTGGTAGTCGACGGGCAGCAGCTCGTGGCCGATGTCCTCGCCGGCGATCGCCGACGAGATGGGCTCGATCGTCCAGCTCGCGTCGACGGAGCCGTTGGCCATGGCCGGCGGGATGTCACCCGGGCTCAGGTTGACCAGCTCGACGTCGTCGAGGCTGAGCCCCACCGAGTCGAGGGCGAGGTGCACCGAGTAGATGCCGAACCCGCCGTCGCCCGGAATCCCGATCTTCTTCCCCCTGAGATCCTTCGCATCGGTGACGCCCGAGACGTCGGAGGCCATGAGCGGCGCGGGGTTCTTGCCCTCGGCGGGCACCTTCGAGACGCTCGCGATGACCGAGAGCGAGGCGCCCGCCTTCGTCGCGTTGAACAGGCCGGCGCCCCAGGTGGCGCCGCCCGCGGTGATGCTGCCGGTGCTGACCTGCTGGTAGGTCTCGCCCGAGCTGCCGCTCTTCGAGATCAGTTCGACGTCGAGCCCGGCCTCCTCGAAGTAGCCCTTCTCCTCGGCGATGAAGAACGGGGCGTAATCGGCGTACGGCGAGTAGAGGAAGGTGATCTTCGGGGCGTCTGCCGGGTCGCCGGTGCCGGCGGCCTCGGCGTCGCCGCCCGAAGCGCATCCTGCCAGCAGGGCTGCGCTGGCGAGGAGGGCGATGCCTCCCGAGAGTCGGCGTCGAAGGCTCATAGCGGGAACTCCTGTGTCATGTGGGATCGCGGACCGGATGTCGCCCGCAACGCATCAAATCTACCGGGCGGCGGAGGCCGTCGCGCGCCGCGCGTCACATTCGGCAACACCGCCGCGGCGGAGCGCTCCGAGCGCGCTCGTCAGGAGGCGATCTCCTGGTACGCGAACTGCAGCACCGACTCGTCGACGCCCGCGAGCACGCGCGGCCTGGCGATGTCGTCGAGCACGATGAAGCGCAGCATCCCGGCGCGCGCCTTCTTGTCGCGCTGCATCGTCGCGAGCAGCCCCGGCCAGCGGCCCGCGGGGTACGACAGCGGCAGCGAGAGCGACGAGAGCACCCTACGGTGCCGCTCCACCACCTCGTCGGAGAGCGATCCGGCCATGCGCCCGAGCTCGGCCGCGTACATCATGCCGATCGAGATCGCCACGCCGTGGCGCCACTGGTAGCGCTCGGCGTGCTCGATGGCGTGGCCGAGGGTGTGGCCGTAGTTGAGGATCTCGCGCAGCCCGCCCTCGCGGAAGTCTTCGGAGACGACGCGCGCCTTCACCCCGATGGCGAGCTCGACGACCCGCTGGAACTCGGGCGCCCCGGGGTCGGTCGCGCGCTCGACGTCGGCCTCGATGATGTCGAGGATCTCGGGCTCGGCGATGAAGCCGCACTTCGCCACCTCGGCGAAGCCGGCGAGGATCTCGTTCTTCGGCAGCGTGTCGAGCAGTTCGATGTCGCAGATCACCGCGGCAGGCGCGTAGAAGCAGCCCACCAGGTTCTTGCCCTCTGCTGTGTTGATGCCGGTCTTGCCGCCCACGGACGCGTCGACCATGCCGAGCACCGTGGTGGGGATCTGCACGAGCCGCACGCCGCGCAGCCAGGTCGCCGCCACGAAGCCCGCCAGATCGGTGACGGCGCCGCCGCCGAGCCCGATCACGGCGTCGGTGCGGGTGAAGTCGGCCTGCCCCATGATCTGCCAGCAGAACGCCGCCACCTCGACGCGCTTCGCCGATTCGGCGTCGGGCACCTCGGCGAGCAGCACCTGGCCGTAGCGCTGCTGCAGGGAGCTGCGCAGCTCGTCGGCGAGCCTTCCCACGGTGGCCGTGTGCACGATGAGCACCTTGGCGACGCGGTCGCCGAGCGCCTCGGGCACCCGGTCGAGTACGCCGCGTCCCACCGTGACGGTGTAGTCGGTGTCGCCGGTGACCTCGATGAGGGTCGGGGTGTCGCTCATGCGTTGTCGCTCCTCTTCCTGAAACTGCGAGCCCACTGCGCCACGCGGCGCGCGAGCTGCTCCTTGGTGGCCCGGTCGGTGCGATAGGTCACGTCGGCGACCTCCTCGTACAGCGGGCGGCGCTCCTCGAGAATGCGCCCCCACGCCACGGGATCGTCGCGCAGCAGCGGCCGGCGCGACAGGTTCGCGGTGCGCAGCACCGCCTCCTGCGTGGTCATGAGCAGCACCACCGGGTGCTCGGCGAGCAGCCGTCTCGTGCTCTCGGTGAGCACCGCCCCGCCTCCGAGCGCCACGATGCGCCCGCCGCCGGTCGCGAGCTCGGCTGCGATCACCTCGGCCTCGAGCCGCCTGAACTCGGGCTCGCCGTGCCGCTCGAAGAACTCGGTGATGGGGCCGTACTGGCGCACGAACACGGCGTCCGTGTCGATGAACGGCACACCGAGCTCGCGCGCCACCCGCTTGCCGAGACTCGTCTTGCCCGCCGCCATGGGGCCCACGAACACCACGGCCCGGTCGGGCAGCCGCGCGCCGCCGCGCCGCCGGCGCCGCCGCCGTGAACGGCCGCGCGAACCCGCGGGCGCGTTGCGAGCGGCAGCAGCCTGGTCGGCCGCGGCGTCGCGCGCCTGCTGACCGTCGTTCGGAGGCGTCGGCCGCGCTGGCGGAGCGGGCTTGGGCTTCGACGCGGGCGGCCCCGTGTCGCGCCCCGCTCGCCGGTGACCGTTCACGACTCGATGACGGTCGCCAGCCGCTCGGGGATCGCCGCCACGTAGGCTTCGAGGTTGCGCCGGGTCTCGGGCAGGCTGTCGCCGCCGAACTTCTCGGTCACCGCGTCGGCCAGCACCAGCGCGACCATCGCCTCGGCCACGACGCCCGCGGCGGGAACGGCGGTGACGTCGCTGCGCTGGTGGTGCGCCTTCGCCTCCTCGCCGGTCGCGGTGTCGATGGTGGGCAGCGCGTGGGGCACGGTGGCGATCGGCTTCATGCCGGCGCGCACGCGCAGCACCTGACCGGTCGTCATGCCGCCCTCGATACCGCCGGCCCGGCCCGTCTCGCGGGTGATGCCGCCGTCCTCGAGGTGCAGCTCATCGTGCGCGACCGAGCCGCGGCGGCGCGTGGTCTCGAAACCGTCGCCGACTTCGACGCCCTTGATCGCCTGAATGCCCATCAGAGCGCCGGCGAGGCGCGAGTCGAGGCGGCGGTCCCAGTGCACGTAGGATCCGAGCCCGGGCGGCAGGCCGTAGGCGAGCACCTCGACGATGCCGCCGAGGGTGTCGCCGGTCTTCTTGGTGTCGTCGACCTCCTCGATCATGCGCGCGCTCGTCTCGGCGTCGAAGCAGCGCAGCGGGTCGGCGTCGAGCGACGCGACGTCGTCGGGCCGCGGCAGCGGCGATCCTGCGGGCACCTCGACCTCACCCATCGAGATCGTGTGGCTCACGAGACGGATCCCGAGCTCGGCGAGGAAGGAGCGGGCCACGGCGCCGAGCGCCACGCGCGCGGCGGTCTCGCGCGCGCTGGCGCGCTCGAGCACGGGGCGCGCCTCGTCGAACCCGTACTTCTGCATACCGGTGAGATCGGCGTGCCCCGGACGGGGGCGCGTGAGGGGGGCGCCACGGCCGCGGGACTTCTCGGTGAGCTCGGTCTTCTCGGCGCTCATCACCTCGGTCCACTTGGGCCACTCGGTGTTGCCGATGCGGATCGCGACCGGACCGCCGATCGAGACGCCGTGCACCACGCCGCCCGACAGGTGCAGCTCGTCCTGCTCGAACTTCATGCGCGAGCCGCGGCCGTAGCCCAGCTTGCGGCGAGCGAGGTCTTCTCGGATTCCGTCGAGCGAGACGGGCACCCCGGCGGGCAGTCCCTCGAGGACGGCGATCAGTTCAGGGCCGTGTGATTCTCCGGCAGTCAGCCAACGCAGCATACCCGCTATCTTCCCACATCCGTCGGCTCCGCCGCGTCGCGCATGGCCTCGAGCACGCGGTCCTCGTGCGGCAGGGGGGTCGCGGGATCGCCGGCCACGAAGATGCGGATCTGCAGCAGCGCCTGCTCCACGAGCATCGCCGTCCCGGGGTGCGCCTCGCCGCCGGCCTCGTGCCAGCGCACGGCGAGCGGAGACGGCCACGGGTCATAGGCGACGTCGAACAGCGGGATCTCCGCCAGGGCGTCCGGCAGGGGGA
This sequence comes from Leucobacter sp. UCD-THU, assembly GCF_000349545.1. Classification (NCBI taxonomy): domain Bacteria; kingdom Bacillati; phylum Actinomycetota; class Actinomycetes; order Micrococcales; family Microbacteriaceae; genus Leucobacter; species Leucobacter sp. UCD-THU. The sequence goes on along the minus strand of NZ_KB714604.1, from coordinate 398,737 downwards.
ACTCGGCGCCCGCCGGGCCCGGCAGGGTCGAGATGATGAGCGTCGGGCGCGAGACGCGGGGGTCGGCGTCGACCATCGCGGCGAGGACTGCTCCATCCACGAGGCTCTCGGTGCGGGGCGCCACGGTGCCGGAGACGTGCAGCGCCCGATCCGATCCCGGCTCGCACGTATCGCCGAATCGGGCGACCAGATCGCCGATCGCGGCGACGTTGCGAGCGACGATCTCGACGTGCTCGGCGCCCAGGCCGCGGGCGGCGAGCACCGCCGACACGGCGGTGGCGCCCGACCCGAGCACGACCGTGCTCGTCGGGTCGAGCCCGGCCTTCGAGATCGCGGCGGCGAGGCCCCCGACGTCGGTGTTGAAGCCGGCCCAGGCCGTTCCGCCATCAGGGCCGGGTACGCCGAGGCGCAGCAGCGTGTTCACCACGCCGCTCTCCTCTGCGACGGGGTCTCGCACGAGGGCGAGCCGATGCGCCTCCTCCTTGAGTGGCATCGTGAGCGACAGGCCCCGCCACTCCGCTCCGCACTGCTCGAGGAACCCCGCGAGCCCGTCCGCCTGCAGTTCCTCTCGCCCGTAGCTCCAGTCGAGTCCGAGCTGCGCATACGCCGCCGCGTGGATCGCGGGAGACTTCGAGTGGGCGATCGGCGAGCCGAGCACCGCGAGGGTCGCCGTGGGCAGCGCCGTGGTGGGCGGCCGCTCCCCCTCTGCGTGCCGGGATGCGCCCGGGCGGCTCACCTCAGCACCCGCTGTCGGGGGTCGCGGCGCACCAGTCGCGGTACTCCTGGATCGCGGCCTCGTGCTCCGCCTCGTTCGTGGTGAACGTCAGGGCGCCGTTCCCGCCGGGGGCGTTCACGAAGTACAGCCAGTCGGTGTCGGCCGGGTGCAGAGCGGCATCGATCGCCGCGCGGCCGGGGTTCGAGATCGGGCCGATCGGCAACCCCTTGTGCACGTAGGTGTTCCACGGGTTGTCGTCGCTCAGCGCCTCGTCGCTCGACCAGAAGCTGCCGTGCTCGCCCGAGCCGTACTGCGCGGTGGAGTCCATGCCGAGCGCCATGTCGATCTCGAGCCGCTTGTAGATCACCTGCGAGATCTTCGAGAAGTCGTCGTCCCGCCCCTCGCGCTGCACGATCGAGGCGACGGTGAGCACGCGCTCGCGATCCGCCTCGGGCACGCCGAACTCGTCGAGCACCTGCACCTGGTGGCTCACCAGCAGGGCGATGATGTCGTGCGCCGTCATCTCGGGCTGGAACTCGTAGGTCGCCGGGAACAGCCAGCCCTCGAGCGACGGCACGCCCTCGGGAAGGCCGAACACCGTGGGGTCGACGGCGGCCGCGGCGAACTCCTCGTAGGGGATGCCGGATCCCTGCGAGAGCCGTTCGAGCGTGCCCTCGATCGTGAGCCCCTCCGGGATCGTTGCGCTCAGCTGCCGGAGGTTCGCCGGATCCTGCATGGCGTCGAGGGCGGCCTGCGAGCTCATCCGCTCGCGCAGGGTGTAGATGCCGGGCTGGAACTCGACCTGGGGCTGCTGCGCGAGCAGCAGTTCGGTGAACGCGTCCGAGGTCTTCACCACGCCGGCCTCCTCCAGCGAGGCGGAGATGTCGGTTCCGATCTCGCCCGCGCGAACGGTGACCGAGACCTCGTCGCCCTGGTCGCCGTCGTCGTAGTCGTTCGTGGTCCAGCCCATGGCCAGCGAGACCTGCTCGCCGTAGTGCGACCAGAGGTAGGCTCCGGCGCCGGCGAGACCGCCGAGCAGCAGCAGGGCGACGAGCAGCGAGATGAGGACTCTCCGGCCGGTGCGGCGGGCGTCCTCGCGCGTGCGAGCGTTCATGTTCGAGTCTCCTCCTCGGGGGGCTCAGGGATTGCGACCGCGTGTCCGGGGGCCTCGCCGCGGGCGCGCTCGACGTCGAGCCCGTGCTGCAGGATCACCACCGCCGCGGCCTGGTCGATGATCGACCGGCTCTGCTTCGTCTTCTTGCCCGCCTGCCGCAGCTGGCCCTGCGCGGAGACGGTCGAGAGCCGCTCGTCGACGAGGCGCACTGGCACGCCGTCGCCGTCGAGCCTCGAGGCGAGGCGCTCGGCGAAGGCCGCGGCGTCGTCGGTCGAGGGGGTGCGCTCGCCCCGCAGGTTCAGCGGCAGGCCCACGATCACCTCGACCGCATCGAGGTCGGCCGCGATCTGCGCGATGCGCACGAGGTCGGCGTCGCCGCCGAGGTCGCGCGGCACCGTCTCGACCGGGGTGGCCAGCATGCCGTGGGGGTCGCTGCGGGCGACGCCGACGCGGGCCTTGCCCACGTCGACGCCGAGTCGCACGCCGATGCGCATCAGCCGCCCAGGTGTCGCCGGATCTCGGCGAGCGCGTCGTCGATCTTCGCGGGGTCGGTGCCGCCGCCCTGCGCGAGGTCGGGCTTGCCGCCGCCGCCGCCGCCGAGCACCTTCGCCCCGAGCTTCGCGAGGTCGCCCGCGCGCACGCCGCGATCGCGGGCGCCCTGAGTGGTCGCCGCGATGACGACGGGCTTGCCGCCGGCCTCCCCCGCGAGCGCTACGACGCCCGCCTCGGCGGCGAGCCGATCCCGCAGCTGCAGCACGAGCGCGCGAACGTCGTCGGCCGATCCGACCGAGCCGAGCGAGCCGAGCACCGCTCGCACCCCGTCGAGATCACGGGCGCCCGCAAGCAGCTCGGGCACGCGCTGGCCCAGCTTCTCGGCCTCGAGCGCGGCGACCTTCTTCTCGGCCGCCCGCAGCTGGGCGCCGAGATCCTGCACCTTCGTGACGAGCTCGGCCCGCGGCACCTTCAGCCCGCTGGTGAGCTGCTGCACGATGGCCCGCTCGGCGGCGAAGTTGCGGAACGCCTCGATGCCGACGAGAGACTCGACGCGGCGGTTCGTCGAGCCGACCGAGCTCTCCGAGACGAGACTGATCATGCCCACCTCGGCCGCACTCGACACGTGGGTGCCCGCGCAGAGCTCGCGCGACCACGGACCGCCGATATCGACGACGCGCACGCGGTCGCCGTACTTCTCGCCGAAGAGCGCCATCGCGCCCATCGCCTTCGCCTCGTCGAGGGGCATCTCGCGGGTGACCACCTCGTAGTCGCTGCGGATCGCGAGGTTCGAGATCTCCTCGATCTCGCTCTTCGTCTCGGTCGAGAGGGCGTCGCTGTGGGTGAAGTCGAGCCGCAGGTAGCCGGCCTTGTTGTACGAGCCGGCCTGGTGGGCGTTCGGACCCAGCACGTCGCGCAGCGCGGCATGCACGATGTGGGTGCCCGAGTGGGCCTGCGTGGCGCCCCGGCGGTAGTCGGCGTCGACGCGGGTCTCGGCGCGCGCATCGAGACCGATGGTGCCGATCGTCACCTTGACGGTGTGCACGATCAGGCCCGGCACCGGCTTCTGCACGTCGAGCACCTCGGCTTCGAAGCCGTCGCCGATGATGATGCCCTGGTCGGAATCCTGCCCGCCCGACTCGGCCCACAGCGACGTCTCGGCCAGCACGATCTCGGCCAGCTGGCCCTCGCGCGCCTCGGGCGCCGGCGCGCCGTCGACGACGATGCCGAGCACGCGGCTCTCGTGGATCAGCTCGTCGTATCCGACGAAGGCGGTCTCGCCGAGTCCGCGCAGCTCCTTGTAGACCGAGAGGTCGGCCCGCTGACCCTTCTTCGCCTTGGCGTCGGCCTTCGCGCGGTCGCGCTGCTCCTGCATGAGCTCGACGAAGACCCCCCGGTCGACCTGCACCCCCGCTTCCTCGGCGATCTCGAGCGTGAGCTCGATCGGGAAACCGTGGGTGTCGTGCAGCAGGAACGCGGTGTCGCCGGGAACGTCGGCGCCGGCGCCCTTCGCGCTGTCGACGGCGGCGTCGAGGATCTGGATGCCCGAGGCGAGCGTGCGCAGGAAGGTCTTCTCCTCGGCGTAGGCCGCGCGCGAGATGAACTCGAAGTCGCGCTCGACCTCGGGATACGCGGCCTTCATCGCGTCGCGGGAGACGGGGAAGAGTTCGGCGAAGCTGGGCCCGTCGAAACCGAGCAGCCGCATCGAGAGGATCACCCGGCGCAGCAGGCGGCGCAGAATGTAGCCGCGGCCCTCGTTCGACGGCGTGACGCCGTCGGCGATGAGCATGAGGCCGCTGCGCACGTGGTCGGCGATGACGCGCAGTCGCACGTCGTCGGCGTGGTTCTCGCCGTAGGTCTTGCCGGCGAGCTCGGCCGCGCGATCGAGCACCGGCCGCACCTGGTCGATCTCGTACATGTTCTGCACGCCCTGCTTGATGAAGGCGACGCGCTCGAGCCCCATGCCCGTGTCGATGTTCTTGTTCGGCAGCTCGCCCACGATCGTGAAGTCGGTCTTCGACGTCACATCGGTGATCTGGTACTGCATGAACACCAGGTTCCAGATCTCGACGTAACGGTCGTCGTCGGTGGCGGGGCCGCCGTCGACGCCGTACTCGGGCCCGAGGTCGTAGAAGATCTCCGAGCACGGGCCGGCGGGGCCGGGCTGACCGGTCGACCAGTAGTTGGTGTCCTTGCCGAGCCGCTGGATGCGCTCGTCGGGCAGCGTCGAGAGCCGCTTCCACAGCGCGAGGGCCTCGTCGTCGTCTTCGTAGACGGTGACCCAGAGATCCTTCGGGTCGAAGCCGAGCCCGCCGTCCGCCTCGCTCGTGGTGAGCAGCTCCCAGGCGAAGCCGATCGCCTCCTCCTTGAAGTAGTCGCCGAAGGAGAAGTTGCCGCACATCTGGAAGAAGGTGCCGTGGCGCGGGGTGCGGCCGACCTCTTCGATGTCGTTCGTGCGGATGCACTTCTGCACGCTCGTCGCGCGCGGGTAGGGCGCGGGAACGAGGCCGGAGAGGTAGGGCACGAACGGCACCATGCCCGCGACCGTGAACATGAGGCTGGGGTCGTCGCTGACGAGCGACGCCGAGGGCACGACGGTGTGCCCTCGCTTCTCGAAGAAGTCGAGCCAGCGGCGGTGGATTTCAGCGGTCTGCATCCGGTGGGGATCCTTCTGGTCGGTGTTCGTGGGGCTGGATCAGCGCTGCTCGCGCAGCTTGCGCAGCGCGGCCTCGACGTCGTCGAGCAGTTCGTCGGCCTCGGCCTCCGCCTCGCGGTAGCCGGTGACGAAGGCGCGGTTCAGCTCGTCGACGCCGCGGTTGACCCGGGCGAAGAAACGGCGCCCCTCGGGCGTCTGGTTGACGAAGTGCGCGGCGATGAACCCCAGCACCACTCCGCTCATGAGCCACAGCAGTTTGCGCATGTTTCCATTCCTCCTAGCGGCGTTCGACCGCGGCCGGTCGGCCGGGCGCGGGAAGCACCCCTCAAGCTTAGCGGTAGCCCCCGACGGAGGCTCTGCGACCCGTGGGAACGCCGAAGGGGCGCCGGATCTCTCCGACGCCCCTTCGGCGTGTGGTGCTCGGTGCTCAGCGGCCCGAGTAGTACTCGACCACGAGCTGAACCTCGCAGGTCACGGGGACCTCGGCGCGCTTCGGGCGACGCACGAGGCGGGCCTGGAGCTTGTCGAGCTCGACCTCGAGGTAACCGGGAACGTTCGGCAGCACCTCGGCGTGACCGCCGGCAGCGGCGACCTGGAAGGGCTCGAGGCCCTCGGAGCGCTCCTTGACGTGGATGAGCTGACCCGGCTTCACGCGGAAGGAGGGACGGTCGACGATCTTGCCGTCGACGAGGATGTGGCGGTGCACCACGAGCTGGCGGGCCTGCGCGGTGGTGCGGGCGAAGCCGGCGCGCAGCACGAGCGCGTCGAGGCGCATCTCGAGCAGCTCGACCAGGTTCTCACCGGTCAGGCCGTCCTGGCGACGGGCCTCCTTGAAGGCGATGACGAGCTGCTTCTCGCGGATGCCGTACTGGGCCCGCAGACGCTGCTTCTCGCGCAGGCGGACGGCGTAGTCGCTGTCGCTCTTGCGCTTGGTGCGGCCGTGCTGACCGGGGCCGTAGGGGCGCTTCTCGAGGTAGCGCGCGGCCTTCGGCGTGAGGGCGATGCCGAGCGAGCGGCTCAGGCGAGTCTTGGAACGGGTACGCGACGTAGTCGACACGTGGGTCCTTTCGGGTTTCTGTGCGGGGTGCGGGCTCGGGATCGAGCCCTGTGTTCTCTCGGCCACGCTGCGCCCGCATTCACGAGCTCTCGCTCGCAATGCACGCGACGCAGCAAACCGTCTTCGGTGAGGGAACGACCAGTGCAGAAACCCGGCTACAGGGCGACTGCCACCTGCTCTCCGCGCGCAGCCGTGCGCGGCAGTGGTGTTGGCCAGCGACTAGCTTATCAGATCTCTCGGCGCGGTTCGCGGCACGAACTGCTCGTGAGCGGAGGATCAGCCGCCCCGCGTGATGCGGCGGATCTTCTCGAGGCGATCCGAGATCTCGCGCTCGTTGCCGTGCTGGGTCGGCGCGTAGTAGACGCGGTCGATCAGCTCGTCGGGAAGGTACTGCTGACGCGAGACGCCCCGCGGGTCGCTGTGGGGGTAGACGTAGCCCTTGCCGTGGCCGAGCCGTTTCGCCCCCGGGTAGTGGGCGTCGCGCAGGTGCTTCGGCACCAGGCCGAAGCGGCCGGCCTTCACATCTGCGATCGCCGAGTCGATCGCCGTGATGACCGCGTTCGACTTGGGCGCCGTGGCGATGTAGATGGTGGCCTCGGCGAGCGGGATGCGGGCCTCGGGCAGGCCGATGAGCTGGGTCGCCTCGGCCGCTGCGACCGCGATCGGCAGCGCCTGCGGGTCGGCGAGCCCCACGTCTTCGGCCGCGTGCACCATCAGTCGGCGCGCGATGAACCTGGGATCTTCGCCGGCCTCGATCATGCGTGCGAGATAGTGCACCGCGGCGTCGGGGTCGGAGCCGCGCAGCGACTTGATGAAGGCGCTGATGACGTCGTAGTGCTGGTCTCCGTTGCGGTCGTAGCGCAGCAGCGCGCGATCTACCGCTGCAGACACGATCTCGGGCGTCAGCCGCGGGCGGGCGGGCTTCTCGGCTCCCGATCCCGCTGCTCCTGCTGCGCCCTCCCCCGCACGCGCCCCGCTCGCCGAATCAGCCTCGGCACCCGCGTCCGCCACGGCATCTGCGTCTGCCCAGGCATCCTCGCCCGCATCGGCAGCTGCGGACGCGTCGCCTTCGCCGGCGTCCGACTCCCCCTCCTCGCCGGCACGGGCCGGATGCCCGTCCGCCCCCGCCTGCTCCTCATGCTGCACCGCCCCGCCGCCGGCGAGGGCCGAGGCGGCGGAGGCCTCGAGCGCGGTGAGCGCCCGCCTGGCGTCGCCCGAGGCGAGCTGCACGAGCGCATCGAGGGCCTCGTCGTCGGCGTCGACCGCCCCGCCGAGCCCGCGGGGATCGGCGATCGCCCGCTCGAGCAGGCGACGCAGATCGGCGTCGTCGAGCGGTTCGAGGGTGAGCAGCAGCGAACGCGAGAGCAGCGGACTGATCACCGAGAACGAGGGGTTCTCGGTCGTGGCCGCCACGAGCGTCACCCAGCCGTTCTCGACGCCGGGCAGCAGCGCGTCCTGCTGGGCCTTCGTGAAGCGGTGGATCTCGTCGAGGAAGAGCACGGTCGCGATGCCGTAGAGGTCGCGGTCGTTCAGCGCCCGCTCCATGACCGTACGCACGTCTTTGATACCGGCGGTGACCGCCGAGAGCTCGACGAAGCGGCGGCCGCTCGAGTGCGCGATCGCCTGCGCCAGGGTGGTCTTGCCCGTGCCGGGCGGCCCCCAGAGGATGACCGACACCGCGCCGCCGCCGCCCTCTGAGTCGGAGGCGAGGGTGCGCAGCGGCGATCCCGGGCGCAGCAGATGCTGCTGCCCCACCACCTCGTCGAGCGAGCGGGGCCGCATGCGCACCGCGAGCGGCGCCGTGTGCGAGGGAGCGGCGTTCGTTTCCACGTGGCCATGCTACCCAGCGCCTCTGACATTCGCGCCCGAGTCGAGCCCCGACGAGCCGGGCAAACCCGGCTGTGGCATAGTGGAGGGGTCTATTCCGTTATGGTCGGCGACCCCGGCCCCACACGACAGGTGAGCAGAACCTTGAGCGAAGCGACCAACGAAACGCCCTGGGGCCGAGTCGACGACGACCGCACCGTCTACGTTCGCGAGGGTGACGGCGAACGTGTGGTCGGCTCGTTCCCCGACGGCACGCCCGAAGAGGCCCTGGCCTACTTCACCCGCAAGTACGCCGACCTCGAAGGGCAGATCGTGCTGCTCGAGGCCCGCATCGCCCGCGGCACCGCCGATGCCTCCGCGGCCGACACCGTCGCGAAGCTGCGCGAGCAGCTCGTCGAGCCCGCCGCCGTCGGCGACATCGCCGCCCTCCGCGCGCGCGTCGAGAAGCTCGGCGAGAAGACCGCAGAGCTCGGTGAGAAGCAGCAGGCCGAGCGCGAGGCCGCCCGACAGGAGGCCGTCGCCAAGCGGGAGGCCATCGTCGCCGAGGCCGAGCGTCTCGCCGCCCAGCCCGAGTCCTCGATTCGCTGGAAGGACACGAGCCACGCCTTCGAGCAGCTCTTCACCGACTGGCAGACCGCCCAGCGCAGCGGGCCCCAGATCCCGAAGCCGCAGGCCGACGCCCTCTGGAAGCGCTTCCGCACCGCGCGGCAGACGTTCGACTCGGCGCGCCGCTCGCACTTCGCCCAGATGGACGCCAACAACAAAGAGGTGAAGCAGCGCAAGGAGCGCATCATCTCCGCAGCCGAGGCGCTCGCGCCGAAGGGCGTCGAGGGCATTCCGGCCTACCGCGCCCTGCTCGACGACTGGAAGGCGGCGGGCCGCGCGAGCCGCAAGCTCGACGATCAGCTCTGGGCCCGGTTCAAGGCGGCCGGCGACGTGCTCTACGAGGCGAAGGCCGCCGAGGCCGCTCAGACCAACGAGGAGTACACGGCGAACCTCACCGCCAAGCAGTCCCTGCTCGACGAGGCCGCCCCCATCCTCGAGCAGCGCGACCACGGCGCCGCGCGCAAGGCGCTCACCGAGGTGCAGCTGCGCTGGGACGAGATCGGCCGCGTTCCCCGTGAGGCGCTGCGCGACATCGAGTCGCGTCTCCGCAAGATCGAGGATCACGTGAAGGGCCTCGAAGAGGAGCACTGGCGCAAGACCAACCCCGAGACGAAGGCCCGCAGCGAGGGCCTGCGCGGTCAGCTCGAGGCCTCGATCGCCGAGCTCACCGCGGAGGTCGAGGCGGCCCGCGAGGCGGGCGACGCGAAGGCCGTGGCCTCGGCCGAGGAGAAGCTCGCCACGCAGCAGTCGTGGCTCGCCGCGATCGGCGACTGAGCACCTCGACCGGAGTTCGCTCACAACGGGAGCCCAGGGCTCCGATCCGAGCGAGTTATCCACATTCAACGCCGGGGCCTGGTCTTTCCAGGCTCCGGCGTCGAGCATTGAGGCATGACCGCTTCCGCGCCTCCCCTGCTCCCCCGCTTCGACCGCTGGCCCCCGGCGGTGCGCTCGGCCGAGCGACTGCGCGGCAGCCTCGTGGGCTGCGGGCCCGGTGTGCGCGGAGCGGGCTGGCCCGACACCCCGCGGGTACGCGCCTCGGCCCTCGGCCCCTGGCTCACCCCGGATCGGGTCGCTGTGCGGCTGACGGCCGCCTGGGTGTGGGGCGCCTGTCGCGATCCGGGGCGCCCGCTCGAGTTTTCGACGCTCGGCGGACGTCGCCCACCGCTGCGGCGCCGCGGCCCCGATCTCGCCCTGCACCAGTTCGTCTACCCCGACGAGGCGCTGCACGTCTTCGATCCCGGCCTGCGCGTCACCGGGCCCGCCCAGACCGTCTGCGACCTGCTGCGCACGCCCGGCGCCTTCGAACCGCGGCGCCGAGTGGCGGTGCGGCTGCTGCTCCCGCTCGTCGCCGGAGGCGCCGATGAGATCCGCGCGAGACTCGTGAACGGGCGGGCGCAGTACCGCTGCGTCGCGCTCGGGCGCCTCGACGCGGTGTGAGGGGCCGCCGTCAGTTGGTGATGCGGTAGACGTCGTAGACGCCGTCGATGCGGCGCACGGCGTTGAGCACGTGATCGAGGTGGGTGGAGTTCGCCATCTCGAACACGAACTTGCTGATCGCCAGACGCGACGTGGAGGTGTTCACCGAGGCCGAGAGGATGTTGACGTGGTGCTCCGAGAGCGAGCGGGTGATGTCCGAGAGCAGACCCGCGCGATCGAGCGCCTCGATCTGGATCTGCACCAGGAACACGCTCTTCGTCGACGGAGCCCACTCGACCTCGACCACTCGATCCTGCTGCTCGCGCAGGTTCTGGAAGTTGTGACAGTCCACGCGGTGCACCGATACGCCGTCCGCCTTCGTCACGAAGCCCATCACCTCGTCGCCAGGAACGGGCGTGCAGCACTTGGCCAGCTTCGCCAGCACGCCCGAGGCGCCCTTCACCACGATGCCGCTCGAATCGGCCACCTTGCTCGCGCGGGGCGCCTCGATGATGGGCAGCGTCGCGAGGGCGGGTTCTGTCGAGGTCTGCTCGTCGAACAGCAGCGCGGTGACCTTCTCGACCACCGACTGGGCCGACACGTGCCCTGCTCCCACCGCGGCATAGAGGGCGGTCACGTCGGCGTACCGCAGCTGCAGCGCGACCTGCTGCAGGCCGTCGGAGTTCATCACCTGGTGCAGCGGCAGCCCCTGCTTGCGCAGGGCCTTGGTGATCTCGACTTTGCCGCTCTCGGCGTCCTCCTCCCGGCGCTCCTTCGTGAACCACTGACGGATCTTGTTCTGCGCCCGCTTGCTCTTCACGAAGTCGAGCCACGACTTGTTCGGGCCGGCGTTCGGATCCTTCGACGTGAACACCTCGACGACGTCGCCGTTCTGCAGCGGTGTCTCGAGCGACACGAGGCGGCCGTTCACCCGCGCGCCCATCGTACGGTGCCCGACCTCCGTGTGCACGGCGTAGGCGAAGTCGACCGGGGTACCGCCGGCGGGCAGCCCGATGACGCGCCCCTTCGGGGTGAAGACGTAGACCTCCTTGGCGCCGATCTCGAACCGCAGCGCGTCGAGGAACTCGCTGGGATCTTCGGTCTCGGCCTGCCAATCGGAGATGTGCGCGAGCCAGGCCATGTCGCTCGAGCCCGGCGCCTGCTGCCCCTGCTGGCGTTGCTTGTACTTCCAGTGCGCGGCCACGCCGTACTCGGCGCGCTGGTGCATCTCGACCGTGCGGATCTGGATCTCCACCGCCCGGCCGTCGGGGCCGATCACGGTGGTGTGGAGCGACTGGTACAGGTTGAACTTCGGCGTCGCGATGTAGTCCTTGAAGCGGCCCGGGATCGGCGTCCATCGCGCGTGCACGGCTCCGAGCACCGCGTAGCAGTCTCGGATCGAGTTCACGAGCACGCGGATGCCGACGAGGTCGTAGATGTCGTCGAAATCTCGGCCGCGCACCACCATCTTCTGATAGATCGAATAGAGTTCCTTGGGCCGGCCCGTCACCTCGCCGCGGATCTTCGCCTCGCGCAGATCGTTGTCGATCGAGCTGATCACGCGGCCGACGAGCTCGTCGCGCTGCGGGTTGCGCTGCGTCACGAGGTTCTCGATCTCGGCGTAGAGCTTCGGCTTCAACACCGCGAACGAGAGGTCCTCGAGCTCGGCCTTCAGCGACTGGATGCCCAGCCTGTGGGCGAGCGGCGCGTAGATCTCGATGGTCTCCTGCGCCTTGCGCTTGGCGGAGTCGCCCGGCACGAAGCCCCAGGTGCGCGCGTTGTGCAGGCGATCCGCCAGCTTGATCACGAGCACGCGGATGTCCTTCGACATCGCGACGACCATCTTGCGCACCGTCTCGGCCTGCGCGGAGTCGCCGTACTTGACCTTGTCGAGCTTGGTCACGCCGTCGACGAGCATGGCGATCTCATCGCCGAACTCCTCGGTCAGCTGCTCGAGCGTGTACTCGGTGTCTTCGACGGTGTCGTGCAGCAGCGCCGCGGCGATCGCCACGGGGGCCACCCCCAGCTCGGCGAGGATCTGGGCCACCGCGATGGGGTGGGTGATGTAGGGCTCGCCGCTGCGCCGCTTCTGCCCCCGGTGGGCGCGCTCGGCCACGGTGTAGGCGCGTTCGATCACGGAGAGATCGGCGCGAGGATAGTTGCCGCGCACCGTGCGCACCAGCTGGTCGACGGCGCCGGGAGAGGTGCCGCGGGAGAAGATCCGGGGCACCAGCCGACGCAGCGCCGTCGCGCCGCTCTGCTGCGTTACGTCGTTCGTGGCCACCTCAGACCTCCCTCGAATGTTTGAACGTTACACCACGAGAGGTCATTCCCACGAACCAGCCGCTAGGCGCCGATCGGAGCTCCGTTCTGCTCGTCGGCGTCGCTGGTCGCGGGCTTGCGGGAGCGCAGGGCCTTCTCGTCGTGACGCTTGATCCCGGGCTCCCCCGCGCGCAGGTGCGCGTAGGCCGGTGCCGCGATGAAGATGGTCGAGTAGGCGCCCACCAGGATGCCGATGAACAGCGCCAGCGAGATGTCGCGCAGTGTGCCCGCCCCCAGCACGAACGCCCCGATGAAGAGGATCGACGCGACCGGCAGCAGGGCGACCACCGAGGTGTTGATCGAGCGCACGAGCGTCTGGTTGACGCCGAGGTTGACCGACTCCGCGAAGGTGCGGCGGTCGTTGAGCTCGCCCGGAGAGGTGTTCTCGCGGATCTTGTCGAAGACCACGACGGTGTCGTAGAGCGAGTAGCCGAGGATCGTGAGGAAGCCGATCATGGCGGCCGGCGTGATCTCGAAGCCGGAGATGCCGTAGATGCCCGCCGTGATCACGAGGTCGTGCAGCAGCGCGATGATGGCCGCGAGCGACATCTTCCAGGTGCGGAAGTAGATCGCCATGACGAGGGCCGCGAAGAGCAGGAAGACGAAGAGGGCGATGACCGCTTGTCGGGTGATGTCTTGGCCCCAGGCCGGGCCGATGTACGAGTACGTCACCTCGTCCTCGCCGACCCCGTAGGCCTCGGCGAGCGCCGTCGTCACCGCGCGGTTCTCGTTCTCGTCGAGCGCCTCGGTCTGCACGCGGATGTCGGTGGGGCCGAGCTGGGTCACGCGGGGCGCCGCCGAGGGCAGCACGTCGGCGACGGCCTCCTCGGCGAGCGCCGGATCGCGGTCGCCCTGCTCCGAGAGGTGCACCTGGAACTGGCTGCCGCCCGTGAACTCGATGCCGAAGCTGAATCCGCCGCGGGCGAGAGGCCCGAGCACCGAGAGCACGATGAGCACGATCGAGATCACGTACCAGATCTTGCGCTTGCCGACGAAGTCGATCGACTTCTCGCCGGTGTAGAGAGCGTTGCCGAATTCGGCGAATGAGCGAGCCATGCTTAGCTCTCCTTTCCGGTGTTGGCGGTCTCGAGCGAGATGCCCTGCTCCGCCGCCTTGCGCTCGGCGATGGTCTGCCGGCGCTCGGCCTCCTTCTGGCTGCGCGCGTTCTTCTTGCCCGCGCCCTTGGCGGCGATGACAGGCTCGCGGAACTGGGCGCGGCCTCGGTACACCGCGCCGAGGCGCTGGGGATCGAGACCCGACGCGGGGTGGCCCGAGCGGTAGAAGCGGGTGCGGGCCAGCAGCGTCATCATCGGGTGCGTGAAGAGCGCGACCACGAGCACGTCGACGAGCGTCGTGAGGCCGAGCGTGAACGCGAAGCCCTTCACGTTGCCGACCGCGAGGATGAAGAGGATCACCGCGGCGAGCAGGTTGACGCCGTCCGAGGCGAGCACCGTACGGAAGGCCCGCTTCCAGCCGTGCTCCACCGCGCTCTCGATGCTGAACCCGTCGCGCAGCGCGTCGCGGATGCGCTCGAAGTAGACGATGAAGGAGTCGGCGGTGAAGCCGACCGCGACGATGATGCCCGCGACGCCCGCGAGCGAGAGCCGGTAGCCCTGCCTCCACGAGAAGAAGGTGAGCAGCAGGTAGGTGAGCACCGCGGCGATCGCGAGGGACGCGATGGTGAGCGAACCGAGGGCCCGGTACTGGAAGATGGAGTAGACGACCACGAGCAGCAGGCCGATCAGACCGGCGAGCAGGCCCGCCTGCAGCTGGTTCGTGCCGAGCGTCGCCGAGATGTCCTCCTGGCTCTGCACGGTGAAGTCCATCGGCAGTGCGCCGAACTTGAGCTGATCGGCGAGCGCCTGCGAGGACTCCTGCGTGAAGCTGCCGCTGATCGAGGGGCGTCCGTCGAGGATCTGGCCGTTCATGGTGGGAGCCGAGAGCACGCTGCCGTCGAGCACGAAGGCGAAGCGGTTCTGAGGCTCGGCAGCACCGTAGAGGCGCGTGCTGATCTTGCCGAAGGTATCGGCGCCCTGGCTGTTCATGGTGATCTGCACGACCCACTCGCCGGTCGTCGCACCGGTGTTGGTGGTGCCCATCTGCGCGACCGCGTCGGTGATGACATCGCCGCTCAGCTCGACCGGGCCGAGGATGAACTTCTCCATGCCCGCGTCGTCGCAGGTGATGAGGGGTCGGTCGGCCGCCGCTTCGCGGGTGTCGAGCGCGGCCTCGGAGTCGCAGCTGAACGCGTCGAACTGCTGCTGCAGCGCGGGGGTGATCCAGGCCATGTCGCCGGCTTCGGTGGGCAGCGGATCGGGATCCACGTCGCCCGCGTCGGCAGCGGCGTCGTCGGCCGTCTCGGCGTCGTCGGCCTGCTCGTCGGTCGCGGTCGTCTCGGACGACTGCTCGTCGGCGGCAGCGGCATCCGACGAGTCCTCCGCGTCGGCCGTCTCGCCCTCGGGGGTCGCCGCCGCGTCGTCGCCCTCGGCCTGCTGCTGCAGCTGCTCGAGGTCGACACCCATGCCCGTGGCGAGCACCGGGCGGAAGTCGAGCTTCGCCGAGGCCTCGATGCGCTGCAGCGTGGCTTCGTCGGCCTTACCGGGGATCGACACCGAGATGTGCTGGCCGCCCTGCGTGGTGATCTCGGCCTCGGAGACGCCGGCGGCGTCGACGCGCTGGCGGATGATCGAGACGGCCTGCTGCAGCTGCTCGCCGCTGACCGCCTGGCCGTCCGTCTGCTCGGCTGCGAGCAGGATCTGCGTGCCGCCCTGCAGGTCGAGTGCGAGCTTGGGCGTCCATGTCGCATCGCTGCGGAACACCCCGTAGGTGATGAGGCCCGCAAGGCCGACGATGAGGACCAGGAGGAATACGAGGGAGCGACGAGCCCTCCGCACCGCGGGTGTGGACGCCAAGACTTACTGCTTTCTCTATGGGTGAAGTGGAAGGTGCCGCGGTCCCCTCCCGCGGCGCGCGGATCAGGCCTTGGGAGCCTGCCCGTCGGTCTGGTCGTCGGCGTCGGGGCGCTCGGTCTCGGTCGAGTCGGCGCTGCCCTCAGCGGCGTCGGCACCGGTGGCGGGCTCGCCGGGAACGCCCTTGGCGAGGCGCTCGCCGAACTCGGGATCGTCGTCGGGGGCGAAGGAACCGGCGATCGGCTCGTCGGCGTCGGTGCTCTCGACCGGGGTGACGACCTGCGAGATGGCGTTGCGGTGCACGACCAGCGTGCTGGTGCCGCTGCGCACGACGGCGCGATTCTCTTCCTCGTCGATCGACTCGATGGTGCCGAAGATGCCCGACTGCAGCATCACCTCGGCGCCGGGGCGCAGGCCGTTCTGCAGCTCCTGCATCGCCTGCTGACGCTTCTTGCCGTTGCGGAACATGAAGAAGATCAGAACTGCGATGAGTCCGAACATGAGAATGCTGATCGGGTCGAGAGCCACGAGAGTCCTTTCGATGGGCGGTCCGGAAATGGAGCCGCGAGGCACAGATTTCATAAGCCTACCGTGCTTCGGCTGGAAAACCCGACGAACGGAAGGCCTCATCCGACGAAGCCGTACGGCTGGCTCTCAGGGAGCGGGCAGCGGCCCGGCGCCTCAGATGAGCGTGGGCGCGCCGTTCGGAGCGCCGGGCGGCGCGACGCCCACGTGCTCCCAGCCCAGCCGTGTCGCCACCCTGCCGCGAGGGGTGCGGGTCAGCAGACCGGTGCGCACGAGGAAGGGCTCGACGACCGCCTCGATCGTCTCGGCCTCCTCGCCCACCGAGACCGCGAGCGTCGAGAGGCCCACCGGCCCTCCCGAGAACCGTTCGACCACCGCGCGCAGCACCTCGCGGTCGAGACGGTCGAGGCCGTGCTGGTCGACGTCGTAGAGGGCGAGTGCCGCCTGCACGCTGGCGGTGTCGCCGGGCGTCTCGTGCACGAGGCTGTAGTCGCGCACTCGGCGCAGCAGCCGGTTGGCGATACGAGGGGTGCCCCGGGATCGCCGGGCGATCTCGTCGACGCCCTGCTCCGACAGCGCGAAGTCGAGCAGGCCGGCCGCGCGGCGGACCACACTCGCGAGCTCGTCGTCGGAGTAGAACTCGAGATGCGCGGTGAAACCGAAACGGTCGCGCAGCGGATTGGGCAGCAGACCCGCCCGAGTGGTCGCGCCCACGAGCGTGAAGGGGGCGAGTTCGAGCGGCACCGACGTCGCGCCGGCGCCCTTGCCCACCATGATGTCGACCTTGAAGTCCTCCATCGCGAGGTAGAGCATCTCCTCGGCGCTGCGCGCCATGCGGTGGATCTCGTCGACGAACAGCACCTCTCCCGGCGTGAGGGCGGAGAGCACGGCTGCGAGGTCGCCGGCGTGCTGGATCGCGGGGCCGGACGTCTGGTGGAGCGGCTTGTCGAGTTCGGAGGCCACGATCATCGAGAGCGTGGTCTTGCCCAGTCCGGGCGGGCCCGCGAGCAGGATGTGGTCGGGGGTGTGCTGCCGCATGGTCGCGGCGTCGAGCAGCAGCCCGAGCTGGCGGCGCACCTTCGACTGGCCGACGAACTCCGAGAGCGTCGACGGGCGCAGCGCGCCCTCGTACCCCTGCTCGGACGGCGACGCCTGAGGCGAGAGCTCCCCCGTCATCGGCGTGCTCCGGCTCCGCTGCGAGCGGCCTGCAGCAGTGCGAGCGCGGCCCGCAGCAGACCCGCATGGTCGTCGGGGGCTCCGGCGTCGCGGGCGTCCTGCACGGCCTGGCGGGCATCCGATTCGGACCAGCCGAGGCCGACCAGGCCCTCGCTGACTGCGTCGGCGGCGCGCTGCACCGGGTCGCCGGGGGCCGTGTCGGGAGCGCCCGCATCGGCGAAGGCCGACTCGGGAAGCTTGCCCGCGAGCGAGACGACGATCAGCTTCGCCGTCTTGGGGCCGATGCCCGAGACCTTGCGGAACGGTTTCTCGTCCTCCGCGGCCACGGCGCGGGCGATCTCGGCGGGGCTCAACGACGAGAGCACTCCGAGCGCGCTGCGCGGTCCCACGCCCGAGACGGCGATGAGGTGACCGAACACGTCGAGTTCGTCCTGCGTGGCGAAGCCGAACAGGGTCAGCGAGTCCTCGCGCACCACGAGCGAGGTGTGCAGCGAGACCTCGTCGCCGACGACGGCCTGGGACACGCGCCCGCTGGGCATCTCCACGCGCATGCCGATCCCGCCGACACCCACGACGACCCAACCGGCGCCGGACGCGAGCACGGGCCCGCTTATCGAAGCAATCACGCACCCAGCCTAGAGTGCGCATCGGACGGAGGGGCTCGCGCCACACCGATCATTCGAATATATCTACGAACGACCGATGCATGCCGGCATGGCGCCTCGGCGGCGGTCTCACCGACTGCACCGGTGCGGGCCTCGCGCTCCCGCGAGGTCCGCACCGCACCGCTCTACGCGCCGTGGGCCGCCGCCGTGCGGGACACGCCGGCGGCGGAACCTTCCGCGTTCCGGCTGCGCACCGCCCGGTTCACAGCCGAGACGATCGCCTTGAGCGTCGCGCGCGTGGTATCGGGGTCGACGCCCACGCCCCACAGCCGCTGGCCGTCGACCTCGAGATCGACGTAGGCGGCGGCGACGGCATCGCCGCCCGAGCTCATCGCGTGCTCGACGTAGTCGAACAGCGTCACGGCGTGGCCGTTCTCGTTGATGCCCGTGATGAAGGCGTCGACCGGGCCGTTGCCGCGGGCGGTGAGCTGATGCTCCCCCTCGCCGTCGCGGTAGTCGACGGTGAGCTCGGTCACCCCGTCGCCCGCGCTCGTCGACGCGGTCCGGAACAGCTCGTAGCGGCCCCAGCGTTCGAACGACGAGTCGGTCGTGGGCAGGTACTCGTCCTGGAAGATGCGCCAGATCTCGTCGCTCGAGACCTCGCCGCCCTCGCTGTCGGTGAGCCCCTGCACCACCGCGCTGAACTCGATCTGCAGCCGGCGCGGCAGGTCGAGGTTGTGGTCGGTCTTCAGCAGGTAGGCGACGCCGCCCTTGCCCGACTGGGAATTGACCCGGATGACCGCCTCGTAGGAGCGCCCCAGATCCTTCGGGTCGACGGGCAGGTAGGGCACGGCCCATTCGATGTCGTCGATCGCCGTGCCCGCGGCCTCGGCGTCCTGCGCCATGCGCTCGAAGCCCTTCTTGATGGCGTCCTGATGCGAACCCGAGAACGCCGTGTAGACGAGGTCGCCGGCCCACGGGCTGCGCTCGGGCACCCGCAGCTGGTTGCAGTACTCGGCGGTGCGACGCACCTCGTCGAGGCGGGAGAAGTCGATCTGGGGGTCGATGCCCTGGGTGAACAGGTTGATGCCGAGGGCGACGAGGTCGACGTTGCCCGTGCGCTCCCCGTTGCCGAAGAGGCACCCCTCGATGCGATCCGCACCTGCCATGTAGCCGAGCTCGGCCGCCGCAATGGCCGTGCCGCGGTCGTTGTGAGGGTGCAGCGAGAGGATGACGTTCTCGCGGTGGTTCAGGTGGCGGCTCATCCACTCGATCGAGTCGGCGTAGACGTTCGGGGTCGCCATCTCGACCGTGGCGGGCAGATTGATGATGACCTTGCGCTCGGGCGCGGGCTCGAAGATCTCGAGCACGTCGTTGCACACCTCGACCGCGTACTCGAGCTCGGTGCCGGTGTACGACTCGGGCGAGTACTCGTAGTAGATGTCGGTGCCCGCGCAGATCGACTCGCTCGCCCGGCAGAGCTTCGCGCCCTCGGTGGCGATCTCCTTGATGCCCTCGCGGTCGGAGCGGAACACCACGTCGCGCTGCAGGATGCTCGTGGAGTTATAGAGGTGCACGATGGCCTGCTTGGCGCCGACGAGCGACTCGTAGGTGCGCTTGATCAGGTGCTCGCGCGCCTGGGTGAGCACCTGGATGGTGACGTCGCCGGGGATCGCGTCGTCTTCGATGAGCTGCCGCACGAAATCGAAGTCGGTCTGACTGGCCGAGGGGAACCCGACCTCGATCTCCTTGTAGCCCATCTTGACGAGCAGGTCGAACATGATGCGCTTGCGCTCGGGGCTCATGGGATCGATGAGCGCCTGATTGCCGTCGCGCAGGTCGACGGCGCACCAGCGGGGGGCCTCGGTGATGCGCTTCGCGGGCCACGTGCGGTCCGGCAGGTCGACCGCGATGATCTCGTGGAACGGGCGGTAGCGATGGACCGGCATGCCGGAGGGCTTCTGCGTGTTCTTCATGGGCTCGTACTCTCTCGTCTCAATAACTCTTGCTCAGCCAAACACGAACACCGCGACGAGGGAGGCCTGGGACTAGGACTCGTCGCGGCAGCTAAGGAGAAGCGAGCCGAACAGCATGCAGCCACTATACCACCGCCGCGTGGGCCGCTCGCTCGCCCGCAGCGCCTCGCCGGGCCGCCGGGCTCGCCGTCGCGTCGGCATCCGGCGGGGCGCGTCGAGGCAGAACCTCATAGGGTGGAACGCATGAGGACGATGCGCGGAAAGCTGTTCGGGATCGCGATCGCGGTGCTCGGGATCACGGCGGGGCTGTTCGGGATCGGGCCGGTCGCGCTCGCCGGATCCGCGCCGCCCGCGCACGCGAGCGTCGACGATTTCAGCTACGACGGCTGGCGGGTGGAGTACCGGATCGGCACCGACGACGAGGGGCGCGCGATCGCGCGCGTCACGGAGACGCTGACGGCCCGCTTCCCCGACTTCGATCAGAACCGGGGTCTCGTGCGCGGCCTCCCGATCGACTACGAGGGCTCGTCGACGGACCCCCGCGACTTCTCGGTGACGGATGCCGCCGGGGAGCCGGTGCCCTTCGACGTGGAGCGCGACGACGGTTTCGTCGCGGTGCTCACGGGCGACGACCGCTACGTGCACGGCGTGCAGACGTACGTGATCGAGTACACCCTCAGCGACGTGGTGCTCGCCCGCGACGACGGAAAGGCCGACGAGTTCTACTGGGATCTCACGGACTTCGAGCACCGGCAGCCGATCAACGGCTTCTCGGCGCAGATCTCCTTCTCCCCCGAGCTCGCCGAGCACCTGAACGGCGACGCGAGGTGCTACTCGGGCGCGGCGCACTCCACGCAGGAGTGCGCGATCAGCGAGGCCGGGGGCGAGTTCTCGGTCTCGGTCGCCGCACTCGATCCGCGCGAGGGCGTCACCGTCGCGATCGGGCTGGAGCCCGGCAGCGTCGCGCAGCCCCCGGCGCGCCTGCCGAACTTCGCCCTCGACACGCTGCCCTTCGCGGGCGGCGCCGCCGCGCTCGGAGTCGGCGTCGCCGGGCTGGTGTCGGTCCTGTCGCTGCGCCGCAAGCATCGCACGGCGCGCGGCACCATCGTCGCGCAGTACGACGTGCCGAACTACCTGCCCCCGCTCGTCGCGGCTCCGATCGTCGGCTCGACCTCGAACCCGGCGTCGGCGCAGCTCGTGCACCTCGCGGTGAACGGCACGCTCCGCATCGAGGACGGCGTCGCCGAGCAGGGCCTCTTCGGCCCGAAGCAGCCGCAGCCGGTGCTGCGGCTGGTCGACCCCGGGCGCGCGGTCGACCCCGTCGACCGCGAGGCGATGCTGCAGCTCTTCCCCCAGGCCGCTCCGGGTGCGGCGTTCACGATCCCGAAGCAGAGCGAGTCGTTCGCGTCGAAGATGCGCAAGCTGCAGTCGAGCGGGGTCGAGCAGGCCCGGAGTCGCGGTTACTTCCAGCGGCTGCACAGCCCGGCCGCGCGCGCGCTCGGCATCGTCGGCATCGTCGTCTCTGCGGGGCTGCTCGTGCTCTCGCTCGTCGGCATCGCCCAGCGCGGCAGCGTCGCGGGGCTCGTCGGCCTCGTCGCGGGCGGAATCGCGCTCGTGCTGTCGATCATCGCCGTGTGCCCCCAGCGCGTGCATACGCCGGCCGGGGCCGAGACCCGCGAGTACCTCGAGGGCGTGCGCGAGTTCATCAGGGTCGCCGAGGCGGATCGCATTCGGATGCTGCAGTCGTACTCCGGGGCGGAGCGACAGCAGGACGGCTCGGTCGACGTGATCCACCTCTACGAGAAGCTGCTGCCCTACGCGATGCTGTTCGGGCTCGAGAAGCAGTGGACGCGCACCCTCGCGGTGCGCTACGAGCAGAGTCCCGGCTACGTGCCGTACTGGTACCCGGCGGTCGCCATGCACGGCCTGGGCGCGTTCGACAGCACGATCTCGCAGTTCACGAGTTCGCTGAACTCGTCGGTGAGCTACACGTCGAGCAGTTCGGGAGGTTCGAGCGGGGGCGGCTTCAGCGGAGGCGGCGGGGGAGGCGGGTTCAGCGGCGGCCGGTAGCCCGCGGAGCGAAGCGAGGGGCGGTGCGCGGAGACGGCCTGGAATCGTAGGATCCCAGGCCGTCTCGGCTTCGACGCGGAGCGCAGTGGGCTTACGCTCGACGCTCGGAGTACTGGGCGCTGCCGAAGCCGATGATGAGGTAGCCGATCGCCGACAGCAGCCACAGCAGGAAGAAGGAGAAGACGCCGCCCTTGCCGAAACGCTCACCCAGGCGCAGCGCGACGAGGATGCCGAAGACGATGTTCACGATCGGGATCAGGTAGAGCAGCGCCGACCACGCCGAGTATCCCGCCACCTTGACGAGAATGAAGACGTTGACGATCGGGATGATCGCGAGGATGCCCGGGTACCCGGCCTTCGAGAACACCCGCCACAGCGCGATAGCGACGATGACGTACCAGATGATGGCGAAGACGCCGTACTCCTGGGTGAGCGCGGTGATCTGAGCCTGATCGGTGATGGATTCAGTGAGGTGCATACTCCAGACAATACTGGATACCGGTCAGAAACCGAGCCTTCCGAGCGCCTTCGGATCCCGCTGCCACTCCTTGAGCACCTTCACGCGCAGCGAGAGGTAGACTCGGCGCCCGAGCAGCGCTTCGATCTCGCGGCGGGCGCGCTCTCCCACGTCGCGCAGCCGCGATCCGCCCTTGCCGATCACGATGCCCTTCTGGCTGTCGCGCTCGACGTAGATGGAGGCGTAGATCTCGATCAGCCCGGGTTCGCCGTCCGATCCCTCGCGCTCCTCGCGGTCGTCGACCGTCGCGGCGAGCGAGTGCGGCAGCTCCTCGCGGGCGCCCTCGAGCGCGGCCTCGCGGATCAGCTCCGCGATGCGGTCGTCCTCGCCCTCGTCGGTGGTGGTCGCGCTCTCGTAGAGCGGAGGCGAATCCGGCATCAGGCCGAGCAGCACGTCGCTCAGCACGTCGAGCTGGTCGCGCGTGACGGATGAGATCGGCACCACCGCGTCCCACTCCCGCAGGGATCCGAGCCGGGTCAGCTGGTCGATGATCTCGCCCTTCGACGCCTCGTCGACCTTCGTGAGAATGGCCACCTTCCTGGCGCGCGGGAAGTCGTCGAGCCGCTCGTTGATGAAGCGGTCGCCCGGGCCGAGCTTCTCGTTCGCGGGCACGCAGAAGCCGATCACGTCGACGTCGCCGAGGGTCGCCTCGACGAGCGCGTTCAGCCGCTCCCCGAGCAGCGTGCGCGGGCGGTGGATGCCCGGGGTGTCGACGATGATGAGCTGTCCGTCGGGGCGGTGCACGATGCCGCGGATGGCGCGTCGCGTCGTCTGCGGCTTCGGGCTGGTGATGGCGATCTTCTCCCCGACGAGCGCGTTGGTGAGGGTCGACTTGCCCACGTTCGGCCGCCCCACGAACGAGACGAAGCCCGCGCGGAATCCGGCTCCCTCGCGCGCGGCCGCGTCGGCCCGCGCGCCGCCCTGCTCGGCGTGTTCTGAGCGCTGCTCGCTCATTCGTCTTCCTCTTCCTCTTCGGGCCCGACCCACCGGGCCACCACGGTCAGCAGGCGCTGCCGCTTGCGCTCGGTGTCGGCCGCGGTGAGCTCGATGCCGTCCACGGTGACGGTGTCGCCCGTCTCGGGCAGGCGGCCGAGATGCTTGGCCACGAGCCCGCTCACCGTGTCGACGTCTTCGTCATCGAGTTCGAGGCCGAACAGCTCGCCGAGGTCGTCGACCGAGAGGCGCGCGCTCACGAGGAACGATCCGTCCTCGCGCTCGGCGACCTCGGGCACTTCGCGGTCGTGCTCGTCGGCGATGTCTCCGAGCAACTCCTCGATCAGGTCTTCGAGGGTCACGAGACCCGAGATTCCGCCGTACTCGTCGACGACGAGCGCGAGATGATTCGACTCGCGCTGCATCTGCCGCAGCAGCTTGTCGGCGGGCTGCAGCTCCGGAACGAACATGGCCGGTTTCATGATGCGGGTGACCCGCTCGATCTCGGCCTCGTCGGGGCGACGCAGCACGAAGCCGCTCGCATCGCGCAGGTAGGCGATGCCCGCCACGTCGTCGGGTCCGCCGGTGACGACGGGCATGCGCGAGTGCCGGGAGGTCAGCAGGGCCTCGAGCGCCTCGCGCACCGACTGCGTCGCGTCGACCGTGATCATGTCGGTGCGCGGTACCATGAGCTCGCGTACGAGGGTGTCGCGGAACTCGACCACGGAGTGGATCACGTCTCGATCGTCGTCCTCGAGCAGATCCTGCTCGGCGGCCCGATCCACGATCGAGAGCAGCTGCTCCTCGTCGCGCACCCGGCCGCGGCCGAGCGCGACGAGCCCGCCGATGCGCTTCGCGGTGGCCGAGAGCCTGCGCGGCAGCGGCACGGAGCCGGTGGGAGGGTCGACGCTCACTTGCGGCCCCGTTCGCGCATCGCGAAGGAGAGCAGCAGGTCGCGCTGCAGGCCGAACATCTCGGCCTCCTCGTCGGGGGCGGCGTGGTCGAAGCCGAGCAGGTGCAGCATGCCGTGCGTGAGCAGCACCGACATCTCCTGCTCGAGGTCGTGCCCCGCGGCCTCGGCCTGCACCTCGGCCACCTGCGGGCAGATCACCACGTCGCCGAGCAGGCCGGCGGGGGTGCGCGCGTCGACCCGTCCCGGGCGCAGCTCGTCCATGGGGAAGCTCAGCACGTCGGTGGGGCCGGGCTCGTCCATCCACTGCACGTGCAGTTGCTCGATCGCCGCCTCGTCGACCATCACCACGCCGAGCTCGGTGTCGGGGTGCACGTGCAGCGACTCGAGCACGAAGGCGGCGAGCCGCTGCAGTCGCGACTCGTCGACTTCGACGCCCGACTCGTTGTTGATCTCGACGCTCACTCGGCGTCTCCCTTCTGCCTGTTCTGGTCGTAGGCCGAGTAGGCGTCGACGATGCGGCTCACCAGGTTGTGGCGCACGATGTCGTCGGAGCCGAGCTCGGCGAAGTGGATGTCGTCGACCCCGCGCAGGATGCGGTCCACCACGCGCAGGCCGCTCGCCGCGATCGGCAGGTCGATCTGGGTGATGTCGCCCGTGACCACCATCTTCGATCCGTAGCCGAGGCGGGTGAGGAACATCTTCATCTGCTCGGGCGTCGTGTTCTGCGCCTCGTCGAGGATCACGAACGATTCGTTGAGAGTGCGCCCGCGCATGTAGGCGAGCGGTGCGACCTCGATGGTGCCGCTCGCGAGCAGCTTGGGCACGACCTCGGGGTCCATCATCGAACCGACAGCGTCGAACAGGGGGCGCAGGTAGGGGTCGATCTTGTCCTCGAGCGTGCCTGGCAGGTAGCCCAGCCGCTCGCCGGCCTCGACGGCGGGGCGCGTGAGGATGATCTTCGCGACCTCGCGCCGCTGCAGGGCCTGCACGGCCTTCGCCATCGCGAGATAGGTCTTGCCCGTACCGGCGGGGCCGATGCCGAAGACGATGGTGTGGTCGTCGATGGCGTCGACGTAGGCCCGCTGCCCGCGGGTCTGGGGCCTCACGGCGTGTCCGCGCACCGTGAGGATCGGTTCGCTGAGCACCTGCGCCGCGGTGGGACCGTTGCCCTCGTGCACCATTCGGGTGACCTCTTTCACATCGTGGCGCGAGACGGCGCCGCTGAGCTTCGCGATCTGCAGGATCTCCTCGACCACCTGCTCCGCCGTGCGCACGGCTGAGGCGGGGCCCCGCATGGTGAGCACCTGATCGCGGGCATGGAACGAGACGAGCGGATGCTGCGCCTCGAGGTCGGCGATGAGCTGGTCGCGGTGGCCGAGGAAGGACGCCAGGTCGACGCCCGCCAGCAGCACCGTGCGCTGCAGCTCGGGTTCGGAACCCGCCTGCGGGGCTCTGCCTTCGCCCGTCGATCGCGCGTCAGTCGAGTTCACGGACTCCCTCTCTAGGATCCAATGAGCGAGCGCTCCTCGAACTCGCCGGCGAGCACGTGCGCGTGCACGTGGAACACCGTCTGACCCGCGCTCGCCCCGTTGTTGAAGATGATCCTGAACTCGCCGTTCGCGCGCTCGTCGGCGAGGCGCTTCGCGACGGCGATCATCTCGGCGAGCAGCTCGGGATCGGCCGCCGCGAGCTCGGCGACGTTCTCGTACTGCGAGGTCTTGGGGATCACGAGGATGTGCACCGGCGCCTGCGGCGCGATGTCGGGGAACGCGATGACGCGCTCGGTCTCCGCGAGGATCTCGACCGGGATCTCGCCGGAGGCGATCTTGCCGAAGATGGTGTCCTGTGCCATGGGTCCAGTCTAACGCCGCGCCGCCGAGAGCCGGGCGTGCGCCGCCGACACTCGCACGCGCTACCAGCGCCCGAGGGCCGCGCCGAGCACCGCGAGCGCTGCCGGGCCGGCCGACGATGTGCGCAGCACCGTGTCCCCGAGCACGAGCACACTCGCGCCGGCCGCCTCGAGCGCGTCGAGCTCGCCATCGGCGAAGCCGCCCTCGGGGCCCACGACGAGCACGATCCGCTGCGCCGAGCGGGCCGCCGCTCCCCCGGCCCACGCCACGAGGCGCCGCCCGCTCCGCGGATGCAGCGCCACGACCTCCGCGTCGGCCTCCGTCGCCATGCGGCACAGATCATCGAGCGACACGGGTGGCGCCACCCGCGGCACGCGCGCCCGCAGCGACTGCTTGGACGCCTCGCGCGCGACCCGCGCCCACTTCGCGACGCCCTTCGCCGACTTCTCGGAGCCGCCCGCGCCATCCCAGCGCGACACCGATCGCGCAGCCTGCCAGGGCACGATCTCGTCGACGCCGAACTCGGTGGCCTGCTCGACCGCGCGCTCGTCGCGGTCGCCCTTGGCGAGCGCTTGCACGAGCACGAGGCGCTGCGTCGGCTCGGGCGCCGCCTCCACCCGCTCGATGCGCACGGCGAAACGATCCTTCGCCACCTGCTCGGCCACCCCCGCGCCGAGAGTGCCTGCGCCGTCGCCCAGGAGGATCCGTTCCCCCTGGCGCAGCCGGCTCACCCGCACCGCGTGGCGCGCCTCGTCGCCCGTCACCTCGACGAGCGCGCCCGGTGCGAGCTGCCCCGCCGCGAGATCCTCGCGGTAGTAGAGGTTGGCCATCGACCGCTTACCCCTGGCGGAAGAAACGGTCGCGCAGCTTGCCGAAGAAGCCCTGCTGGAACTCGCCGAGGTGCGGCGGCTCGTCGCTGCGCAGCGAGGCGAGCTGGCGCACGAGATCCTGCTCCCGCTTCGACAGCTTGGTGGGGGTGTTCACCTGCACGGCGATCTTGAGGTCGCCGCGGTTCGTGCTGCGCAGCGCCTGGATGCCGCGCCCGCGCACCGTGAGCACGTCGCCCGACTGGGTGCCCGGTGCGACCTCGACCTCCACCTCGCCGTCGAGCGCCTGCAGCTTCGCCGCGGTGCCGAGCACCGCGTCGGTCATCGAGACCTGCATCGTGCAGAGCAGGTCGTTGCCGTCTCGGCTGAACACGTCGTGGTGCATCACGCGGAACTCGATGAACAGGTCGCCGTTGGGACCGCCGCCCGGGCCGACCTCGCCGCCGCCGCGCATCTGCAGGCGCGTGCCGGTGTCGATGCCCGAGGGGATGTCGACGGGGATCGTGCGGCGCTCGCGCACGCGGCCCTTGCCGCCGCACTCCACGCAGGGGTGCTCGATGACCGTGCCGTAGCCGTGGCAGCTGCCGCAGGGGTGCATCGTCACGACGTTGCCGAACAGCGAGCGCACCTGGCGCTGCACCTGGCCCTGGCCGCCGCACACGTCGCACGTCACCGGATGGGTGCCCGGCTGGCAGCAGCTGCCCTGGCAGACCTCGCACAGCACGGCCGTGTTGACCGTGATGTCGCGCTGCACGCCGAAGATCACGTCTTCGAGGGAGACGTCGACGCGGATCATCGCGTCGTCGCCGCGCTCGGAGCGGGGGCGGGGGCCGCGCTGCGCGCCGCCGAAGCCTCCCCCGAAGAAGGTCTCGAAGATGTCGCCGAAGCCGGCGGCGCCGCCCTGGCCGCCTCCCATGTCGTAGCGCTGCCGCTGCTCGGGGTCGCTCAGCACGTCGTAGGCGTGGGTGACGTCCTTGAAGCGCTCTGCGGCGTCGTCGCTCGGGTTCACGTCGGGGTGCAGCTCGCGCGCGAGCCGGCGGTAGGCCTTCTTGATGTCTTCGGGCGTCGCCTCGCGCGGCACGCCGAGGGTCTCGTAGTGGTCGGCCACGTTGTGCTCCTCAGGGGTGTTGTTCGGTGAAAATGACGACCGGGCGAGACGGGGCGGGCGCCCCGCCGAGCTACTGCTCCTCGCCCAGGAAGCGGTTGAGATAGCGGGCGACCGCGCGCACGGCCGCGATGTTGCCGGCGTAGTCCATGCGCAGGGGCCCCAGCACGCCGAGACGCGAGACCGAGTCGGCCTCCTGCTCGTAGCTGGACGCGATCACCGAGGTGGCCGCGAGGCCGTAGGGGGCGTTCTCGCGGCCGATCGACGCGGCGACGTCGCGGCCGTCACGGGCGAGTTCGCCGAACAGCCGCAGCAGCACCACCTGCTCCTCGATCGCCTCCAGCACCGCGGGCAGCGAGCCCGCGAACTCGCCTGGCCGCGACAGGTTGGCCGCTCCGGCCACGGCGATGCGCTCGCTGCGGTTGGCCTGCAGCTGGCTGGCCACCACCGAGAGCACCCGGCGCACCAGCTCCGCCTCGGCGGGCTGCGCCCAGCCGTCGACGCCTTCGACGAGGCCCGTCACGGCGGCGACGGCCGTCTCCACGTCGGATCCCACCGCGGCCTCGGCGATCCGCTGCCTGAGACCGTGCACCCAGGCCTCGGTCACCTGCGAGGCCGGCAGCCACGCCACCTGCTGCTCGACGACGCCGCTGCCGAGGATGAGCACGCACAGCACCCGGTCCTCGCCGACCGCGACGAGATCGATGTGGCGCACCACTGTGCGCCGCAGCGACGGGTACTGGGCGACGGCCACCTGGTTGGTGAGCTGCGCGAGCAGCCGCACGGTGCGGGCCATCACGTCGTCGAGGTCGCTCGACTCGCCCAGGAAGCGCTCGATGGCGGATCGCTGCGCCGCGCTGACCGGGCGGATCGTCGCGAGCGTGTCGACGTAGAGCCGGTAGCCCTTGTCGGTGGGCACGCGCCCGGAGGAGGTGTGGGGCTGGGCGATCAGCTCGTCCTCTTCGAGCAGCGCCATGTCGTTGCGGATCGTGGCGGCGGAGACGCCGAAGCTGTGGCGGTCGACGATCGCCTTGGATCCGACGGGCTCATTGGAGGAGACGTAGTCGCTCACGATCGCGTGCAGCACCGCCAGGCTGCGCTCCGACACCATGTGACGCCTCTCCTTCTTGGCACTCGCCAACTCAGAGTGCCAAGTCTATCGCAGGCCGCACCGCGCTGCCGGCAGCGAATCACGCCGTCGGCGAAACCCAGCACGCGGGTGCGGCGGGAAGCGGCAGGGACCGGCCGCGACCCCCGAGCCGTCGGAAGCCGATCAGGACCGTCAGCCGAGGAGGCGGTGCACGACAGTGTCGGCGAGCAGGCGACCGCGCAGCGTGGGCACCACGCGCGCGATCCGCCCCGGCCCGGCGATCGCGGCCCGGCCGTCGATGAGCCCGTCGGCGATGAGCTGCGGGATCGCGCGGCGCTCATCGGGCCGCAGCACCTCGGCGGGCAGACCGTCGGCGATCCGCGTCTCCAGCAGCACGCGCTCCTCGCGGCGCGCGTCCTCGCTCAGCGTCTCGCGCGCGTGCGCCGGCGAGATCCCCGCCTCGATGCGCTGGGCGTAGGCGCCGGGGTGCTTCACGTTCCACCAGCGCACGCCGCCGATGTGGCTGTGGGCGCCAGGGCCGGCCGCCCACCAGTCCTCGCCCGTCCAGTACGAGAGGTTGTGCCGCGAGCGGGTCTGGGGGGTGCGCGACCAGTTGCTGATCTCGTACCAGGAGAAGCCCGCGGCGGCGAAGCGGGCGTCGGCGAGCTCGTACATCTCGGCGTGCAGGTCCTCGTCGGGCTCCGGCACCTCGCCGCGCCGGATCTGCGCCGCGAGCTTCGTGCCCGCCTCCACGATCAGGGCGTAGGCCGAGATGTGATCGGGGTCGGTCGCGAGCGCCGCGTCGATCGAGCGCTCCCAGTCGGCGAGCGACTCCCCCGGCGTGCCGTAGATCAGGTCGACGCTCACCTGCAGTCCCGCCTCGCGCGCCCACCGCGTCACGAGCGGGATCCGCTCGGGCGTGTGCGTGCGGTCGAGCGTGGCGAGCACGTGCGGCACCGCCGACTGCATGCCGAAGCTGACGCGGGTGAACCCCGCCTCCGCGAGGGTCGCGAGGTAGGCCGCGTCGACCGAATCGGGGTTCGCCTCGGTCGTCACCTCGGCCCCGGGCTCGAGACCCCACTCATCGCGGATCCGGCCGAGCATCGCCGCGAGATCGCTCGCGGGCAGCAGCGTGGGCGTGCCCCCGCCGAAGAAGACCGTGGACGCCCGGCGATCCGGCACCCCCGTCCGCCGCAGCACCTCCGCGCCGAAGGCCAGTTCGCGCTGCACCTGGCCGGCGTAGTCGTCGCGGCGGGTGCCGCCGAGCTCGCTCGCCGTGTAGGTGTTGAAGTCGCAGTACCCGCAGCGCACCCGGCAGTAGGGCACGTGCACGTAGACGCCGAAGCGCCGCTCTTCGGCGCCGTCGGCGACGCCGGAGGGCAGCGAACCGTCAGCCGGGGCGGGATCGCCCTCAGGCAGAATGCTCGGCATCGTCACCCGCATCCGCGCTGTCTCGGTCCGCGACCTCGGGGGCGACGGCGGCCGGGGCATCGGCGGCGGAGTCAGAGGCTTCGGCGTCGGGCTCGGGGGCCGCTTCGCCGGCGGGCTCGGGCTCGCCGGCGGGATCGGCCGGAGTGCCCGGATCCGCTGCGATGGCGGCGGGCCCGGCGAGATCCGCGACCGGCGCCGCACCCGGTGCGAGCGCCGCGAGCTGCGCCTTCACGGCCTCGACGGCGACGCGCAGATCGGCGCGCGCCTTGAGACCGAGCAGGCCGCTCTTCGGCGCTGCGAGGAAACCGCGCGCCACCGCCCAGACGGTGTCGTCGTCACGATGCTCGATCGTGAAGAGCTGCTCGCCCACGGCGCCCGCCTCATCGCAGGTGCCCCAGGCGAAGCCCGAGCGCCGCTCCTCATCGACGGTGTAGACGATGAGCACGCTGCGCGGATCCTGCCCCGGCGCGTGCAGCACGGCCGTGGTGCCGGCCACCAGGTACGGCTCTCCGTCGGGGCCGAACTGCTCCTCGACCTCGCCGGCGGCCTGCGGCTGGCCGCCGTCGTCGAAACTCACCCCGGCGTAGCGCGCACCCGAACCGCGCACCACATCGGCGACGGCGACGCCGCTGCCGCGCTGCGCACCCCAGGTCATCAGCAGGCTCGACGCCAGCAGGTAGCGCTCCTGCCCGCTGCCCAGGCGCAGCGACTCCTCGTAGGGCGTGGTGCCCTCCGGCGGGAAGCGCAGCAGATCGGGGGCCTTCGAAGCCCCCACCGCCGCGTAGGCGACCGGCATCTCGATGTGGCTGCTGCGCCGCGCGGGCTGCTCGTTGCTCATCGTCCGCCCCTTACTTCTTCGCGGTTTCCTTGCCGTCGACATCGCCCGAGAGCGCGGCGATGAAGGCCTCCTGCGGCACTTCGACGCGGCCCACCATCTTCATGCGCTTCTTGCCCTCCTTTTGCTTCTCGAGCAGCTTGCGCTTGCGGCTGATGTCGCCGCCGTAGCACTTGGCGAGCACGTCCTTCCGGATCGCGCGGATGGTCTCGCGGGCGATGACGCGCGCGCCGATCGCGGCCTGGATGGGCACCTCGAACTGCTGGCGCGGAATCAGCTTGCGCAGCCGCTCGGCCATCATCGTGCCGTAGTGGTAGGCGTTGTCGCGGTGCACGATCGCGCTGAACGCGTCGACCTTGTCGCCCTGCAGCAGGATGTCGACCTTCACGAGGTCGGCCTCCTGCTCGCCCATCGGCTCGTAGTCGAGGCTCGCGTACCCCTGGGTGCGGCTCTTCAGGTGGTCGAAGAAGTCGAACACGATCTCGCCGAGCGGCATGCTGTAGCGCAGCTCGACGCGCTCGCCGAGATACTCCATTCCCAGGAGGCTGCCACGCCGGCTCTGGCAGAGCTCCATGATGGCGCCGACGTAGTCCTTCGGGGCGAGGATCGCGGTCTTCACGACCGGCTCGCGCACGCTCGCGATCTTGCCGTCGGGGTACTCCGACGGGTTCGTGACCGTGACCTCTTTGCCGTCGTCGGTGGTGACCTGATAGATCACGCTCGGCGCGGTGGCGATGAGATCGAGGTCGAACTCGCGGCGCAGGCGCTCCGAGATGATCTCGAGATGCAGCAGGCCGAGGAAGCCGCAGCGGAAACCGAAGCCCAGCGCCACCGACGTCTCGGGCTCGTACTGCAGGGCCGCATCCGACAGCTTCAGCTTGTCGAGGGCCTCGCGCAGGATCGGGTAGTCGCTGCCGTCGAGCGGGTACAGGCCCGAGAACACCATCGGCTTCGGGTCGGTGTAGCCCGGCAGCGGATCCTGCGCCGACTTCAGCTTGGTGGTGACCGTGTCGCCCACCTTCGACTGGCGCACATCCTTCACGCCGGTGATGAGGTAGCCGACCTCGCCCACCGCAAGACCCTTCGTGGGCGTCGGACCGGGCGACGAGACGCCGATCTCCAGCGCCTCGTGCTCGGCCTTCGTCGACATCATGAGGATCTTCTCGCGCGGGGTGAGCCGCCCGTCGATCATGCGCACGTAGGTGACCACGCCGCGGTAGGGATCGTAGACGGAGTCGAAGATCATGGCGCGGGCGGGCGCGTCGATCTCGCCCACCGGCGCCGGGATGCGCTCGACCACGCGATCCAGCAGTTCCTCGACCCCGGCACCCGTCTTGCCCGACACCTTCAGGATGTCGGCCGGGTCGCCGCCGATCAGATCCGCGATCTCGCGCGCCACCCGCTCCGGGTCGGCCGCGGGCAGGTCGATCTTGTTGAGCACCGGGATGATCTCGAGATCGTTCTCCATCGCCAGGTACAGGTTGGCGAGCGTCTGCGCCTCGATGCCCTGCGCGGCGTCGACCAGCAGGATCGCCCCCTCGCACGCTGCGAGCGAGCGCGACACCTCGTAGCTGAAGTCGACGTGACCGGGGGTGTCGATCATGTTCAGGGCGTACTCGCCGCCGCCGAGCGACCAGTGCATCCGCACCGCCTGCGACTTGATCGTGATGCCGCGCTCGCGCTCGATGTCCATGTTGTCGAGGTACTGCGCGCGCATGTCGCGATCCGAGACGGTGCCCGTGATCTGCAGCATGCGATCGGCGAGGGTCGACTTGCCGTGGTCGATGTGCGCGATGATGCAGAAATTGCGGATCTGCGCGGGGTCGGTCGACGCCGGCACTGGGGGGTTCACACTGCGAGGAGACATTGCCCGCCATTATCCCACAGCGCAGCCGCTCCCTCCGCCGCGAATCGTTGCGACGCCCCGGATGCGAGGATTCCGCACGGGCCGTCGCCGCCCCCGTATGGAAACCGTGAGGATCGCCGCCGCCCGCCGCCCGCCGCGGTTCGATGAGAGGGTGAACCGACTCTCGACCACCTCGTCCCTCGAATGGACCGGCACCGACGACCCGCCGCCCCAGCCCGGCGCCGCGCCGATCCGCCGCTGGCTGCTCGCCGGCACCGCAGAGTCCCCCGGCCGCCAGACCGGTCCCCACGGCCAGCCCGAAGAGCACCGCCGCGCCCACTGGCTGCGAGTGATGTGCCTCACCGGCGTCGACTACTTCTCCACCCTCGGCTACCAGCCCGCGATCGCGGCGCTCGCCGCCGGCGCCGTCGCACCGATCGCGACCGTCGTACTCGTGCTCGTCACACTGCTCGGCGCACTGCCCGTCTACCGGCGCGTGGCGAAGGAGAGCCCGCACGGCACCGGATCGATCTCGATCCTCGCGAAACTGCTGCCCCGCTGGCGCGGCAAACTCGTCGTGCTCGTGCTGCTGGGCTTCGCGGCGACCGACTTCATCATCACCATCACCCTCTCCACCGCCGACGCCACCGCGCACCTCATCGAGAACCCCTTCGCCCCGGCCGCCCTGCACGGGCAGCAGGTGCTCGTCACCCTGCTGCTGCTCGCCGCCCTCGGCGCCGTGTTCCTCCGCGGCTTCCGCGAGGCGATCCGCCTGGCCACCGCGCTCGTGGCCGTGTTCCTCGCCCTCAACCTCGTCGTGCTCGCGGTCGCCGTCGCGCACCTCGTGTCGAACCCCGTCGTGATCGGCGACTGGTGGAGCACCCTCACCACGCAGCACGGCAACCCGATGCTCGTCGTCGCCGTCGCACTCCTCGTCTTCCCGAAGCTCGCCCTCGGCCTCTCCGGCTTCGAGACCGGCGTCGCCGTCATGCCCCAGATCAAGGGCGACGCGAGCGACACCGAGGCGCACCCGGAAGGGCGGATCCGCGGCGCCCGCCGGCTCCTCACCACCTCCGCGCTCATCATGAGCGGGTTCCTCATCGCCTCCTCGGTGACCACGGTCGCACTCATCCCGGCCGCAGAGTTCCAGGAGGGCGGATCCGCCAACGGGCGCGCCCTCGCCTATCTCGCGCACGCATACCTCGGCGAGGGCTTCGGCACCGTCTACGACCTCGTCACGATCGCGATCCTCTGGTTCGCCGGCGCCTCGGCGATGGCCGGCCTGCTGAACCTCGTGCCGCGCTACCTCCCCCACTACGGCATGGCCCCCGCGTGGACGCGGGCCACCCGCCCGCTCGTGCTCGTCTTCACCGCGATCGCAGTGCTCATCACCGTGATCTTCCAGGCCGACGTCAACGCGCAGGGCGGCGCCTACGCGACCGGCGTGCTCGTGCTCATCACCTCCGCGGCCGCCGCGGTCACCCTCGTGGCCCGCCGCAGGAGACAACGCGCAGCCACCGTCGGCTTCGGCATCGTGACCGCGGTATTCCTGTACACCACGATCGCGAACATCATCGAGCGCCCCGACGGCATCAAGATCGCCCTCTGCTTCATCGTGGGGATCGTGGTCGTGAGCTTCGTGTCGCGCGTCGCCCGCTCCACCGAGCTGCGCGCCACCTCCGTGCGGCTCGACACCGCAGCGACCGCCTTCGTCGAGGACTGCCCGCAGGGCGCGCTCCGGCTCATCGCCCACACACCGAACGACGTCAGCGCGAAGCGCTACCGGGCGAAGCTGGAGCACGCGCGGATCGCCCACGGCCTGCCCGACGACGACGTGCTGTTCATCGAGATCGAGATCGCCGACAGCTCCGACTTCGAGGGCGAACTGCTCGTGGAAGGCGTCGAACGCCACGGCTACCGGGTGCTCACCGCCCGCGGCAGCACCGTGCCCAACGCGATCGCCGCGATCGCGCTGCACCTGCGCCGAGCGGTCGGCTGCACCCCGCACGTCTACTTCCGCTGGACCGAAGGCCACCCGCTGCACCACCTGATCCGCTTCCTGCTCTTCGGAGACGGCGAGATCGCGCCGATGACCCGCGAGGTGGTGCGCGAAGCCGAGCCGGATGTCACCAGGCGGCCGTGGGTGCACGCCGCGTGACCCGCCGCCCGCCCCGGCACGGCATACAGTGGAAGCGGACGACGGAAGCGGGGACCGGATGAGCGTGCAGCGGGGACTGAGCGTGCGGCGCCAGCTCGGCGGCTTCGCGCTCGCGATCGGCGGCGGGCTGCTGCTGCTCCTCCCCCTCAGATCGCTGCACGGCCCCGAGACGATCACCGTCGAGGTGCTGAGCTACCAGCTGCTCGTCGTCGCGGTCGCGCTCGTCGGCGGCATCTGGCCCGCACTCGCCGCCGCCGCGTTCTCCGGCGTGGTGCTCGACATCGCGTTCATCGCGCCGTACCGCGAGATCACCATCGCCGACCCGATCCACCTGCTCGTGCTGCTCATGCACGTCGCCATCGCGGTGCTCGTGAGCTTCGTCGTGGGCCGCGGCGCCCGCACCCGGCGACGGCTGGAGGAGACCGTCGACGAGATCGAGACCGTCACCGGATCCGACCGCCTGCGCGGCGCGCTGCTCTCCGCTCTCAGCCACGACCTGCGCCGCCCACTCGCCTCCGCCACCGCCGCGGTCGGGGGCCTGCGCACCGCAGGATCCGCGCTCTCCGACGAGGATCGCGCGGCGCTCCTCGAAACCGCCGACGAAAGCCTCGCAGCGCTCAGCGCGCTCATCACCGACCTGCTCGACGCGAGTCGGCTGCAGTCCGGCGTGCTCGCGGTCGCGGAGATCGCGACCGACCCGGCCGAGGTGATCCTCCCCGCACTCGACGAGCTCGACCTCGGCCCCGGACAGGTGCGGCTGGCCCTCGGGCACGGCGACGCCCTCGTGCGCTGCGATCCGGTGCTGCTGCAGCGCGCCCTCGTCAACCTGATCGCCAACGCGGCACGCTACGCCCCCGCCGGCAGCCCCGTGCTCATCGAGACCGCGTCGCTCGACGGCCGCATCGACATCCGCATCATCGACGAGGGCCCCGGCATCCCCGCAGACCGCGTCGACCGGGTGTTCCTCCCGTTCCAGCGACTCGGCGACACCGACAACACGACCGGCCTCGGCCTGGGCCTCGCCCTCTCGCGAGGATTCGTCGAAGCGATGCGGGGCGAGCTGCGGCCCGAGCAGACGCCGACCACCGGCCTCACCATGATCGTCACGCTCCCCGCCGCCGACGCGCCGGGGCAGCAGGAGGGAGCGCCGTGAAGATCCTCATCGCCGACGACGACCCGCAGCTGCTCCGTGCACTGCGCATCACGCTCACCGCCAAGGGGTACGAAGTGCTCACCGCCACCGACGGCGCCGAAGCCGTGTCGCTGGCCGCCGACCACCGCCCCGAACTCGTGCTGCTCGACCTCGGCATGCCACGACTCGACGGCGTCGAGGTGATCCAAGCCATCCGCGGCTGGTCGGACACGCCGATCCTCGTCGTCTCCGGTCGTGCGGGCGCCGGCGACAAGGTGGAGGCGCTCGACGCCGGCGCCGACGACTACGTCGTGAAACCCTTCTCGATCGAGGAACTGCTCGCGCGAATCCGTGCGCTCACCCGCCGCCAGGCCGGGCAGGAGACCGCCCCGGTGGTGCGCTTCGGCGCCGTCACGATCGACCTCGCAGCTCACACCGCGGTCGAGGTCGCCGCGGGCGGCGAGCGGCGGATCCGCCTCACCCCCACCGAGTGGCAGATCATGGAACTGCTCATCCGCAACGCGGGAAAGCTCGTCACACGGCAGATGCTGCTCAGCAGGATCTGGGGCACCGAGCACGCCCGCGACACCGGCTACCTGCGGCTCTACCTGTCGCAGCTGCGCAAGAAGCTCGAACCCGACCCGTCGAGCCCGCGATACCTGCTCACCGAGCCCGGCATGGGGTACCGGCTGCAGCTCGACGCCGGATGAGCGGTGCGGCGCCTCGGCGCAGTGGGATGGTGGCGGACCGTGATCCGCTGCGATCCGGCATGATCCGCCGTGACACGGGCCGCCCCCGCGCGGCCTTCTCCGAAGCCGATCTGCTAGAGTTGATTCTTGGCTTGCGTGTGGTGACATCCACACAACCCGCAAGGTGCCCTCTCTCACCGCGCGGAACAACCGTCAACCTGTATGCAGAAGGACACTATTCAACGTGGCAAACATCAAGTCGCAGATCAAGCGCATCAAGACCAACCTCAAGGCGACCGAGCGCAACAAGGCCTACAAGAGCGAGCTCCGCACCGTCGTGCGTGCGACCCGCGAGGCCATCGCTGCCGGTGACAAGGCCGTGGCCGAGCAGAAGCTCGCCCTCGCCAGCAAGAAGCTGGACAAGGCCGTCTCGAAGGGCGTCATCCACAAGAACCAGGCCGCGAACCGCAAGTCGAAGCTCGCCACCCAGGTGGCCGCGCTCTAAGCGACCGGTTCTTCCGCAGTTTCACGAAAAGACCCCGCCAAGGCGGGGTCTTTTCGCGTCCCGGGCGGCTTCGCGCTCGCCCGCACGCGTTCGCACGCGGTCGCGCTCACCGAGTCGACACATTCGTACCGAGTCGGCCCACTATTCGCGCGAGAAGCAGGCCGACTCGGTAGAAGTAGGCCGTCTCGACGGGTGAGTGCGAGTCAGCGGCCGCGCTTCGCGACGAAGAGCAGGTACTTCTCCAGCGCGTACTCGGGGTCGCGGCTGCCGCCTTTCAGCAGCCACTCGGTCTCAGCGGCGAGGTCGATGCAGCGCGCGAGATCCTCCTCGCGCCAGCCGCGCACCTCGCGAAGCGCGCGATCCACCTGCCACGGCGCCATGCCGAGCTCCTTCGCCAGCTGACCGCCCGAGCCGACGGCGCCGTACACCCGCGCCATCGCCCGCACCTT
This sequence comes from Leucobacter sp. UCD-THU, assembly GCF_000349545.1. Lineage (NCBI taxonomy): Bacteria > Bacillati > Actinomycetota > Actinomycetes > Micrococcales > Microbacteriaceae > Leucobacter > Leucobacter sp. UCD-THU. Next base: position 360,991 of record NZ_KB714604.1, on the reverse strand, counting down.
CATGTTGAGCGCGGCGAGCATCGGAATGGGATCGGTGCCGGTCGACAGCGCCTGGCGCAGCAGCACGAGCGCATCGGCGGCCCGTCCCGCCGTCGCCGCGTCGGCCACCTTGAAGGCGTTGGTCTCGACCCGCCCCTCCGTGGCACGGTTCACTTCTTCCTCGGTGAGGCGCGAACCCGCATCCGAGACGAGCTGGGCGCAGGCGCCCGCGAGCTCGCCGATGCCGCCCGAGTAGGCCCCCACGATCATGCGCAGCGCGCCGGACGTGATCTGCGCACCCAGGCGGCGGAACTCGGCCTGCGCGAACGTCAGGCGATCCTGATCCTTCTTCACCTCGGCGCAGACGACCTCGATACCGCCGACAGCTCCCCCGCGCACCGCGTCGAGCAGCGCCTTGCCGCGCTGCCCTCCCGCGTGCCGCAGCACGAGCGTGGTGTCATCGGCAGGATCGGCGATGTAGCGCTTCGCATCCTCGATGAACGCGTCGGAGCACTTCTCGACGCCCTCCACCCGGATCAACCTCGGCTCGGCGAACAGCGACGGGCTCGCGATCGTGAACAGCTCGCCCGCGGTGTACGAGGCGGCGTCGACGTCGTGCACCTCGAGCTCGCGGTTCGCGTCGAGCAGGGCGGCCCGGATCGCCTGGCCCGCACGGTCGGCGAGGAAGGCCTCCGGCCCGCTCACCAGCACCACCGGCGCGGGGCGCGCCTCCGTCCAGTCGAGCTGCGGGATCTTGCTCTTCGCTCCACGTGCTGCTGCCACCCCTCAACCCTACTCGCCCGGTCGCCCTGACCCCTCCCACATCTCCCTCGCCCCTTCCCTCCGCTCCTCTCCCCTCCCCCGCACCAACCTCCTTCCTTCTCGCCCCACCTCGTCGAGGTCGCCCGGCTGGTCCTGTGAGCGTCGGGATAGGGACCGCACGGGTGACCTCGACGACTGCGGAGGGATGGCGAGCGCAGAAGGGTGCCCGCCTTCGTCCGGCTTCCGGGGCGTCAGAGCCAGGCTGCGGCGGGTGAAGCCCGGGCGGGCTCGGGCGAGCGCAGAGGCGTGTCCCGCATCCGCCGGGCGACCCGGGGTGTCAGCGTCGGGCTGCGGCGGGCGAAGCCGGCGCGGCGCGCTCCGCCCAGACGCGGAGGCTGCCGGGCTCGCCGCTGACAGCGATGGAGCCGTGCGTGTCGGTGCGCAGCGGGTGGGCCCCGGCACGAGTGAAGGCGTCGAGCGTCTCGGCCACCGGATGCCCGTAGCCGTTGCCCGCCCCGACCGACACGAGCGCCAGTTCGGCTCCGACGGTGTCGGCCAGCGCCGGATCCTGATCCCGGCTGCCGTGGTGCGCCACCTTCACGACCGCCCCTCGCAGCTCGGCGCCGCTCGCCCGCAGCGCCTGCTGCTCCTCCGCTCCGGTGTCGGCGAGGAGGAGCACCGTCGACTCCCCCGCGCGCACCCGCAGCACGAGACTCGCGGCGTTGGTGTCGTCGGGTATTCGGTCCGGCCGCGGTGCGAGCACCTCCCAGGCGAAGCCGTCGCCGCCGCTCTGCCCGGCTGCACCCACGCGGTGCGGGACGCCCGCCGTGCTCAGGCGCGCGAGCAGCGGCCGGCTCTCGCCGTCCTCTCGATTGTGCGGTGCCACGAGCGCGGCCTCGGTATCCCCGATCACCTCGTTCAGGGCGCCGACGTGGTCGCGGTCGTCGTGGGTGAGTACGAGCAGCGCGATGCGGGACACCCCGAAGCGGTCGAGGCAGGCCCGCAGAAGCGCGGGCTCGTCGCCGGTGTCGACGAGCATCACGGCGCCGGGGCGGGCGGGGTCGCGCAGCAGGATCGCGTCCCCCTGGCCGACATCGCAGGCGACCACGAACCAGTCGTGCGGCACGCCGATCCTCTCGATCGCGGGGGCGACCAGCACGGGGCCCGCGAAGGTCCCTGCGGAGGCGCAGAGCAGCACCGCCACGAGGGCCCGTGCGCGCACCGAGAGCCGTCGCCGCTGCAGCCACGGCCGGCGGCCGGATTTCCGATCCTCGGGAAGCGCGAGCCTCCGGGTCGCGAGCGCCCACGCGAGCAGCACCACCCCCTCGATCGCCGCGAGCAGCAGCGCTCCGGACCAGCCCGCGGGCCAGGGCCACCGCGCGAACGGCAGCCCTTCGGCGACCTCGGCGGTGGCGGCGATCCACCGCGCGGGCAGGCTCGCGAGCAGCACCGCCGCCGCTCCGGCGGTCGGCCACCACGGCAGCAGCAGCAGTGCGAGCAAGCCGAGACCGGTGCCGAGCGGAGCCGCGGGCCCGGCGATCACATTGGCGAGCACTCCCACCGCGGGAATTCCGGGTTGCAGGAGCAGCAGCAGCGGACCGCAGGCGAGCTGTGCCGACAGCGCCACCGCGATCGGGAGCACGATCCAGCGCGGGATCGGCACGAGCCGTCGCAGCCCGCGATCGAGGCCCGGCACCAGCAGCAGGATCCCGGCCGTGGCCGCGACCGACAGCGCGAAGCCGGGCTGCAGGGCCTGCCAGGGGTTCGAGAGCAGCATGACGAGCATCGCCGCGCCCAGCGCCGGCAGCGCGACGGCCTGCTTCCCGCCGAAGCCGGAGACCAGCACGACCGATGCCATGAGCGCGGCGCGCTGCACGCTCGCGTCGGGGCCGACGACGAACACGAATCCCACCAGCGCGGCACCTGCGACCACGATCCGCACCCGACGCCCCGCACCCAGCAGTGCCGCGCACCACACCACCGCACCGGTGACGAGCGCGCAGTTCGCGCCCGATACTGCGACGAGGTGCGTGAGGGAGGTGTGCTGCATGCGCGACTCGAGGGATTTGTCGACGAGGGACGTGTCGCCCACCGTCAGCCCGGGCACCAGCGCCGCCCCCGGCACCGCCGCCGCGGCCTCGCGCAATCCGTTTCGAAACTCGGCGGCCGCCCGGCCCGCGGCCTCCACGGCTCGCGCGGGGCCGTTCATCGCGGGTGCCGGGCTCACATCGCGCACCCGGATGCCGTACGCCGCCGCCGAGCTCGGCCCGAGAGAGACCGGCACCCCGTGCACGGCGAGGCCCATACCGGGAACCCACCGTTCTCCGTCAGGAACGGCGCCCTGCAACCAGAGCACCACCGGCACCTCCCCGCCAGAAGCACGCGCACCGGCAGAGACCCAGCTCGACGCCTCAGCAGGCCCGACAGACCCGGCAGACCCGGCAGACCCGAGAGACCCGGCAGGTCGAGTATGAGGGAACCCACGCAGCACCACGTCGATATCGACGACCGCTCCGTTCTCCGCAGCCGCAGCAAGTCGCGGGTCAGCACGCGCGCGCTCCCCCGCCTCGATACCGGCGCCCAGGAGCACCATCGCGGCGCAGCACACGGCCCCGTAACCGAGGCCGGCCCGTCCGATCCGACTGATCCGCCCGGCGAGCCTGCGACCTGTCGCTGCGAGCACGAGCATGAGCACCCCGACCCCGCCCGCGGCCACGGTGATCACGGGCCCGGCACCGGGGTGCCCGATTGCCAGAGCCGCCACGGCCCAGACCAGCAGGGCGGGCGCGAACAGGCGCCAGGCGCCCGGCGGGGAGCGCATGCGCGCGCCGGCCTGCGGTGGCACTGCGTCACCGACCGCGCAGATGTCTGGCGACGCAGTTCTGCCGACGGCTCCGAGATGCGATGGCGCTCCTCCATCAGCCGCGCGGGCGGTCGGCAGCGCCGCTTCACAAGCCGCTGCGGTGCTCGGCGACGCGGACTCGCGATGCGGTGCATCGCGGGCCGCCCAGAAACCCGCAGGCCACGGCAGATGCTCACCGCCCGCAGGAGACCTCGGTTCGTCGCTCACACCCGCACCCGCTCTCGCATCCCGTCGAGGATCTTCGCACCGATGCCCGGTACCTCGAGCAGCTGATCGACCGTCGCGAATCGGCCGTTCGCGGCCCGCCAGTCGAGGATGCGCTGCGCGAGCGCCGGCCCGACCCTCGGCAGCGTTTCGAGGGCGCCGGCATCGGCGGTGTTGAGATCGATCACCGCGGGCGCGCCAGCCGTGGCCGACGCCCCGCCGCCCGCCGCCGCTCCCGGCACCGCCCCCTCCTGCACCTGCTGCGCGTTCGGCACCACGATCTGCTCACCGTCGACGACCGCGCGCGCGAGATTCACCGCAGACAGCACAGCCGCCTCCGATGCGCCCCCGGCGGCCTCGATGGCCTCGGACACTCGCGCGCCGTTCACCACCTCGATCACCCCCGGACGGGCCACCTCGCCCACGACGTGCACGAGAATCCGCTGCACCTCCGCCCCGCCCGCAACATCATCCGCGCCACTGCCCGCAACGCCATCCGAGCCGCCGCCGGCGTTCGGCGACCCGCTTGCCGCCGGCCCGGATCCGCCCTCCGACGCATCGCCGCCGCGCCCCTCGGCTCCCGGCGCGTGGGCGAGTTCCATCCCCGCGCCTCCCGGCTGCAGCGCTGCGACGGCGATCGCGATCAGTACGGCAGCCACCAGCACCACCGCGCCCGCCAGAACCGGCACCGCCACCGCGCGCTTGATACGGAGCCCCAGTCTCGGCGCGTCCTCGCGTTCGAGCGCCGCGGGTGCACCCCGTGACGCCCACGGCTCGGGCGGCCGCTCGCGCCATAGGCCCCGGTCCAGCACTGCCTCGGAAGTCCACCGCTCGCTCGACCCAGTAGGTCCGCCTTCGGGCCCTGCCGCGCGCCCGTCTCCGGGCGGAGCTGCGGATCGGCCCCCGGATGGCTCCGGGAAGTGCGGCCCGAGACCGGCCGCGGGGAAGGGATCCAGGACGTCGCCACCCGCGGTCTCATCCGCACTCGAACCCGAGAGCTTCGAGGCATTCCACGGCTCCCCCGAACTCTCCCCTGTCGGCCCGTCTGCAGGCCGCGGCGCATCGCCGATGACCGATCCGGACCCGGCCATCCGAACACCTCGGGTGTTCTGAGCACGGTCGCCAGACGCAGCGCTGGGCCAGCTCACGTGGCCGTCGCCTCCGGCCCCCGGGCTCGCAAACTCAGGCGCAAACTCACGCGCTACCAGGGCGCCGGGCGCCTCCGGCACTCCGCGCACCGCAGGCACCTGAGCCGGGTCCAAGCCTCCCGGGGCCTCGGGCACCGGCCATCGGCCGTGCCGCGCGCCGGCCCGCGGCTGCCGTGATTCGCTCGCCTGCAGTTGATTCATGCGCCCACGCTAGGCGAGCGGACGCACCCCGATCGGTCGAGCGCCAGTATCGGTGGAGAAGTCGGCGCTCACCCCGGATTCGCGCCGCCTGTGAGCGAGGTCACCCCCAGCCCGGCCCCAACACCCGAAAAACGCATCGCGCCTGGTGCACTATCCCAGGGATAGTGCACCAGGCGCGATGCCAGTTCGAACCGAACCGCCAAGGCGGCGGCCCGAAGCGCAGGGCTCGACGCGCACGGCCCGAACCGGACAGCCAAGCCGAACAGCCGAACCCTACTTCGTGGCGATGCTCACGATCTTCGGCACGCGCACCACCACGTTCACGATCTCGCGGTCGCCGATGGCGCGCTGCACGGCGGCCGATGCACGCGCGGCGGCTTCGGCCTCGGCCTCGGTGACGGAGGCGGGCAGGGTGAGGCGATCCCGCACCTTGCCGTCGACCTGCACGACCATCGTGACCTCGGCCTCGACGAGCAGCGACGGGTCTGCTGCCGGCCACTCGACGAGCGCCACAGTGGGCTGGTGACCGAGCTTCGCCCACATGTCCTCGGCGGCGTAGGGTGCGAAGAGCGAGAGGATCACCGCGATCGCCTCGGCCGACTCGCGCACGGCGGGGTCCGCGACGCCGCAGCCGGAGTCGATGGCCTTGCGGGTGACGTTGACCTGCTCCATGAGCCTGGCGACGACCACGTTGAACTTGTACGCCTCGACGAGACCGGGGGCGTCGGCGAGCAGGTGGTGGGTGTGCTTGCGCAGCGCAGCGTCGCCGTCAGAGAACGACGCACCGGCGGGCGCGTCAGACGTCTCGATGTCGTCGGCGATCCGCCAGGCACGGGCGAGGAACTTCGCCGAGCCCTGCACCGACACGTCGGCCCAGTCGATGTCGTCCTCGGGCGGGCCCGCGAAGGCGAGGGTGACGCGCAGCGCGTCGGCGCCGTGCTCCTTCAGCTCCGAGGCGAACTCGACGAGGTTGCCCTTCGACTTCGACATCTTGGCGCCGTCGAGCAGCACCATGCCCTGGTTGAGCAGCGCGGTGAAGGGCTCCTCGAAGTCGAGGTAGCCGAGGTCGTGCAGCACCTTGGTGATGAAGCGCGAGTAGAGCAGGTGCAGGATGGCGTGCTCGACGCCGCCCGCGTACTGGTCGATCGGGCCCCAGCGCTTCGCCGCTGCCGGGTCGAACGCCTGGGTGTCGTCGTTCGCCGAGAGGAACCGCAGGTAGTACCAGGAGCTGTCGACGAAGGTGTCCATGGTGTCGGGGTCGCGCGTCCAGCTCTCACCGGTCTCGGGGTCCACGACGGTCGCCCACTCGGTCGCGGCGCCCAGCGGCGACGAGCCCTTCGGCTTGAGGTCGAGGCCCTCCGACGACGGCAGTTCGACGGGCAGCGCGGACTGCTCGACGGGCTTCATCTCGCCGTCGGCGCCGTGCAGGATCGGGATCGGCGTGCCCCAGTAGCGCTGGCGCGAGATCAGCCAGTCGCGCAGTCGGTAGGTGGTGGCGGCACGGCCGGTGCCGCGCCCCTCGAGCACCTCGATCGACTTCGCGATCGCCTCGGCCTTCGCGAGGCCGTCGAGCTCGGCGGAGTTGACGAGGGTGCCATCGCCGACGAGCGCGACACCGCTCTCAGCCGGGTCGGGCAGCTGCGCACCATCTGCGTCGCGCACGTCGAGCACGACCCGCACGGGCAGTTCGAACTTGCGGGCGAAGTCGAGGTCGCGCTGATCGTGCGCGGGCACGGCCATGATCGCACCGTGGCCGTAGTCGGCGAGCACGTAGTCGGAGGCCCAGACGGGGATCCGCTCGCCGTTCACCGGGTTGACGGCGAAGTGGTCGAGGAAGACGCCGGTCTTCTCACGATCCGTGCTCTGACGCTCGATCTCGGTCTGCTTCTGCGTCTGCTCGAGGTATGCCTGGAAGTGCATACGCGCCTCGGGCGAGGCGCCCGCGGCCAGTTCGGCGGCGAGGTCGGAATCTGGTGCCACGACCATGAAGGTCGCGCCGTGGAGGGTGTCGGGGCGGGTCGTGAAGACGGGCACCTTCTCAGCGCGGCCCTCGATCTCGAACTCGACCTCGGCGCCGCGCGAGCGGCCGATCCAGTTGCGCTGCATGTTGAGCACCTTGGCCGGCCACTGCCCCTCGAGCTGATCGAGGTCGTCGAGCAGGCGATCCGCGTAGTCCGTGATGCGGAAGTACCACTGGGTGAGCTTCTTCTTGACCACGATCGCGCCGGAGCGCTCGGAGGTGCCGTCTGCGAGCACCTGCTCGTTGGCGAGCACAGTCTGATCCACCGGATCCCAGTTGACCCAGCTCGCCTTGCGGTATGCGAGGCCCTTCTCGTACATCTTGAGGAACAGCCACTGGTTCCACTTGTAGTACTGGGGGTCGCTCGTGTGCAGCACCCGGCTCCAGTCGAACGACGGTGCGTAGGTACGGAACGACGCCTTCTGCTGGTCGATGTTGGCGTAGGTCCACTCGCGCGGGTCGACGCCGCGCTTGATGGCGGCGTTCTCGGCGGGCAGGCCGAAGGAGTCCCAGCCGATGGGGTGCAGCACGTCGTAGCCGCGGCCGCGCCAGTAGCGGGCGAGCACGTCGCCGAAGCAGAACGCCTCGGCGTGCCCCATGTGCAGGTCGCCCGAGGGGTAGGGGAACATGTCGAGCACGTACTTGGCGGGGCGACCGCTGTCGCCGCTCACCTCGAAGGGCTTCAGCTGGTCCCAGACCGGCAGCCACCGGTCCTGGATCGCCTGGAAGTCGTAGCCCTCGGCCTCTCGCGCCTGCTGCTCGACTGCGCCCACCTGGCTGCTCGCTTGCCGCTCGCTCACACACACCTCGATCTCGTTCGGGATCGCCCGCTGCCGCGGGCTCGCACACATTCCTCAAGACTACCGCGGATGCGGCGCGCGATCCTGCGGGTGATCCTGCGGGCCGGGCTCCTGCGCGCCCGCTAAGCGGCGGCGCAGGAGGCGAGCGCGGCGAGGATCGGGGCCGCTTTGAGGTGCTTCTCGGCGGTCTCGCGCTGCGGATCGGAGTCGGCGGTGATCCCGCCGCCCGCGCCCACGAGCGCCACGCGCGTGCCCGCGCCGCCGCGCAGCTCGACGCTGCGGATCGTCATGGCGAGCTCGGCGTCCCCGCCATCGTCGACCCACCCGAAGCAGCCCGAGTAGAGCCCGCGCGGCGCCCCTTCGAGTGCGCGCAGGATCTCGACCGCGCGCCGCTTCGGCGCACCCGTCATCGATCCGCCCGGGAAGCAGGCCTCGACCGCGTCGAAGATGTCGCGGTCGGCGCGCAGTCGGCCGCCGACCGTGCTCACGAGCTGGTGCACGTGCGGGTGGGTTTCGACCCGCAGGAAGCCCTCGACCCCCACCGATCCGAGCTCGCACACCCGGCTGAGGTCGTTGCGCATGAGGTCGACGATCATGAGGTTCTCGGCCCGCTCCTTCGGGTCGTTCGCGAGCTGCGCGGCGAGGGCGGTGTCGGCCTCGGGCGTCGCGCCGCGAGGCCGGGTGCCCTTGATCGGGTGGGTGACGATGCGTCGCGCCCGCGCGCTCAGGAAGCGTTCGGGGCTCGCGCTCACGAGTGCCCGCTCCCCCGCGACGATGACCCCGCCGCGCACTGCGCCGCCGCCCTGCCGGAGCCGCAGGTAGAGGTCGAACGGGTCGAAGTCGCCGCGCGCCTGAGCGGTGTCGGTGAGGCACAGCACGTAGGCGTCGCCGTCGCGGATGGCGGATCGGCACGCCTCGACCTCCGCGGCGTAGTCGGCGTCGGTGCGTCGCCACGCCGGGGCGCCGGCACCCGCAGGGGAAGGCCCGGCGCGCTCAGCCGGGCGCCTGCCAGCCGGCGCCGTCGCTGCATCGGGGTTCCCCGGTGTTTCGGAGAGATCGGGGGCTTCGGCTCCGAACGACTGGATGGATCCGAGATGCGGATCGAGCAGCGCGGCGAGCTCGGCCGCGTCCCCCCTCAGTCGCGAGGTGCCGCGATCGTGGTCGAGCTCCAGCACGCCGTCGAGACGCAGCGCGAAGGCGGGCGCCGTCGTCTCTGCGGACCTCGTCGATGTTTCGGAGCGATCCGCGCTTTCTGCTCCGAAACACCGGAGAGATCCGACGTCGGCGTCGAGCAGCGCCACACCGAACTCGTAGCTCAGCGCCACGGCCCAGCCGGATTGCAGGCCGGGCACCGCAGAGACCCCCGGTGCGGCTCGCAGCCCGGCCAGGAACTCGCGTTCCAGACCGGTCTCGGCGATCCGCATCTCGGACGCCACCCCGAGGTAGCTCACCCGGGGTTCTCCCGGGGCCGCAGCCGCCCCGTCGAACCAGGCCCAGGGCCGGCCGCTCGCGGCGAGCACGCGCGCGATCTCCGCCGCGTCGCTCGGCCAGGCCTGTCTCCCCGTCACCCGACCACCCTACCGAGCAAGGACAGCGGATCAGGCTGCGACCGACGACGCGCCAACGGATCGGCGGTTGGCGGATCGGCAGTCGGCAGATCGCTCGGCGGGTAGGGTGGGCGCGTGAGCGCAGCATCGACCCGACGGCTCATCGTCGCCGATTCCTTCCGAGTGCGCGCGAACCCGCGCACGGGTACCGCCGAGGTGCGCGGGCTGGCCGATCACCTCCGCCGGTTCCGATTCTCGGCGCTCGGGCAGCTGCCCGGTGCAGACACACGGGCGCGCATCGACGTCTTCCTCGATGAGGCGGTCGACCGCATCGCGGAGTACGGCGAGGGTTTCCCCCGCCTCGAACTATGGGAGGCCGAGCACGCCGGCGGCGACGCGGAACTCTCGCTCTCGCTGCGGCCGCTGCCCGAGCTGCGCGACACGATCGAGCTGCGGTCGGCCCCGGGTGTGCTCCTCGATCACCCCGAGCGCAAAGGCCCGAACATCTCGCGCCTCGCCGAGCTGAACCGCCGGCTCGGCGCAGAGGCGCTGCTGCTCGACGGGGCGGGGCGCGCGGTCGTCGAGGGCGCGACGACGAGCCTGATCTGGTGGGGCGACGCCGGCGACTCCTCCGGCCGCTTCGTCGCCGACGCGCGGGCGAAGGGGCGCGCGAACCGGGTGCCGTCCGTGACCGAGGGCCTGCTGCGGCGGGCCGCCGACGCGCGTTTCGTGGGGCGCAAGCCTGAGCGACAGAGCGGCTCCCTGTCGCCGGCCACGCCGACGGTGGCGGAACTCGCGGGCGCCGAGGTCTGGGCGGTGAACGCGCTGCACGGCATCCGCGTCGTCACGAGCATCGACGGTGTGCCGCAGGCCGCACCCGAGGAGCGCCGCCTGCGCTGGTTCCGCGAGGCCCTCGACCGCTGCTGGCACCCGCTGGTTTGACCCCGGGGCCGGGTCGCCAGCTCAGAGGGCGAGTCGGCGTGCCGCGACACCCGCGGGCAGTTCGGTGTGGGTGATGAGGACCACGGCCCGGTCGGCGGGCACGGCGCCCAGCAGCTCGGTCAGGAGCCGATCAGCGAGCTCGCGGTCCACCCCGGCAGTGGGTTCGTCGAGCACCACCACGGGGAAGTCGGCCAGGATCGCTCGCGCGAGCGCGATCCGCTGCGCCTGCCCGCCCGACACGAGCGCACCGTGCTCGCCCACCGCGGCGTCGAGCCCGCCCCGCTCCCGCGCCCAGGCTCCGAGGCCCACCCGGTCGAGCGCGGTCATGATCTCGTCGTCGCTCGCGGTGTCGCGGGCGAACTTCAGGTTCTGCCGCAGATCGGCATCGAAGAGGTGCGGGGTCTGCTCGCAGAGGCCGACCGTGCGGCGCACCTCGGCGATCGGCAGTTCCCGCGCCTCGACGCCGCGCAGCCGGTAGCCGCCGCGGTACTCGAGGAAGCGCACGAGCGCGAGGGCGAGCGTGCTCTTGCCTGCGCCGCTCTCGCCGGTCACCACGAGCGTCTCGCCGGCGTGCAGTTCGAAGCCGACACCGGCGACCGCGTCGTGCGCGGCACCGGGATGCCGCACGGCGAGGTCGCGCACTGCGATGAGGGGGGCGGCCGGCACCGGCTCGGGCACACGAGCAGAAGCAGCATCGACGGGGATCTCCGCGGGCAGCGCCGTCTCGGTGAGCACGGCGACCCGGTCGGCGCTCGCCCGCACCGCCCGGCGGGCAGCGAGCGCGGCAGGCACCTGCGCGAAGACCTCGAAGACGGCCGCCGGCACCACCACCACAGCGGCGAAGAGCGGGGCCGTCAGCTCCGAACCGAGCGCGGGCAGCAGCGCGACGAGCAGCAGCAGCGACGCGAGGCCCGCCCCGAGCGACAGCAGCCCGCCGGTGAGGCCGGCGGCGCGCGCCCGGCGCAGCTGCACGCGCGACAGGCGCGCCTCCGCCGCGGCGATGCGCTCGCGCTGCACGCCGGTCGCGCCGAAGGCGGCGAGCACCTCGGCCGAGGCGAAGCGTTCGAGCAGCGCATCGACGAGGCCGGCGCGGGCGGCGCTGAGCTCGCGGTCGTCGGCCCCCGCGAACCGTTCCCCGAGGTACGCCGCGAGGGCGCCCGCGATGAGCAGCACCGCGCAGAGAATCAGCGCCGCGACAGGCGAGACGAAGGCGATGAGCAGCAGGCTGAGCAGCACCACGACCCCGCTCACCATGAGCGGCTGGCGCACGCGCAGCGGCTCGTCCTGCAGCTGATCCACGTCGTCGACGAACGCGGCGAGCACCTCGCCGCGCCGATGCGACTCGATGGCGCCCGGCACGCGGGGCACGAGCGCGTCGAAGGTCTGCGCGCGCAGCGTCGCGAGCTGCGTCAACGCCGCGTCGTGGCTGAAGAGCCGCTCGGTGTACCGAAAGGCGGCGCGTCCGATCGCGAGCGCGCGCACGCCCACGATCGCGAAGGTGAGATGCAGGATCGGCGGTTGCTCGCCCGCCCGCACGATCAGCCACATGCTGAGGCCGAGCAGGCCGACGACGCAGGCGTCGGCAAGCACGCCCAGCAGGGTGCCGGGGGTTCGGCGGCGGGGCGCCGGCATGGCGCGCGCGAGCACGGCTCGGCGCGGCGTCTCGCTCGCGGCGGTGCGGCGGATCATGCGCCCTCCTCCTGTCCGGTCGCAGTGGTGCCGCCGGCAGCGCCCGACGCGCCGAGCGCGGCGGCTGGTTCGACGCGCACCACCCGGTCGGCCGCCGCGAGCACGGCGGGCCGGTGGCTCACCACGAGCACGGCGCGGCCGGCCTGTGCTTCTTCGCGCAGCGCGCGGCAGACGAGTGCCTCGTTCTCGGCGTCGAGCGCCGATGTCGGCTCGTCGAGCAGCAGCAGCGCAGCGTCGCGGCTCCAGGCGCGGTAGAGGCAGCGGGCGATCGCGACGCGCTGCGCCTGCCCGCCGGAGAGCCCGGCACCGGTGGCCCCGAGCTGGGTTTCCGGGTCGAGGCCGGCGAGGCCGACCGCCGCGAGAGCGCGCTGCACGAGCGCCGCATCGGGGCGAGAGTCCCCCAGGGCCACATTCTCGGAGAGGCTGCCCTGCAGCAGGCCGGGCCGCTGCCCCGACCAGGCGACCTCGGCCGGCCGCGCGATCCGCCCCTCCTCGGGAGCGATGAAGCCGAGCAGGGCCGCGATCAGCGTCGATTTCCCGGCGCCCGAGGGCCCCGCGATCCCCACCACTTCGCCTGGGTCCGCGCTCAGGGTCACCGGCCCCGCGACGCGACGCCCGCCGCGGGAGAGCACCACGGCGTCGACGAGCACCCCCTCCCCCGCGTCGACGGCGGACACCCGGGCGTCTGCGCCGCGCTCGATGAGGTCGAACACCTGGGTCGAGGCGGCGAGCCCCTCGGTCGAAGCATGGAAGGCGGCGCCCACCTGTCGGATGGGGATGAACACCTCGGGCAGCAGCAGCAGCACGAACAGGCCGAGCGCGAGCGGGAAGGCGCCGTCGACGAGGCGGGTGCCCACCGTCACCGCGACGAGCGCGATGGAGAAGGTACCGGCAAGGTCGAGCACGAAGCCCGACAGGAAGGTGACGCGCAGCACCTTCATGGTGCGCGAGCGGTACTCGTCGGTCTCGCGGGCGATGCGGGCCGACTGGCGCCCCTCGCGACCGAAGATCTTGAGCGTCGCAAGCCCCGACACCGCGTCGAGGAACGAGCTCGACAGCCGCTGCAGCTGCGCCCACTGACGATCCTGCACGGCCTGCGTGGCGAGCCCGATGAGGATCATGAAGACGGGGATCACCGGGAAGACGATGAGCACGACGACACCGCTCACCGGATCGGCGATCAGCACCGCGAGCACCAGCAGCGGCGTCGCGACCGCGGTGAGGATGAGCTGGGGCACGTACGCCGAGAAGTAGCCGTCGAGCGCGTCGAGGCCGCGCCCCAGCACGGTCGCCTGCTCGGCGTCGGAGGGACCCTCGCGCAACGGCGACGACGCGTCGAGCGCGTCGAGGGCTGCCGCGCGCAGCTGCGACTTGACCTGCACGGCTCCGCGGGCCGCCACCGCATCCATGCCCCACGACGCGGCGGAACGGATGCAGAGCGCGGCCAGCGCGCCGAGCAGCAGCCACGGCAGCTGCTCGGGCGGCAGCGCGCCCTCCGATACGCGGCCCGCTGCCCCGCCGAGACCGCCCAGCACCGGCAGCACCGCCACGGCGAGCGCCTGGGCCAGCAGCCAGCTCCAGGCGAGGATCGCGAGCGTGCGGAGAGCGCCCAGCCCCGCCCCGATCAGCAGCACGCCGCGGGCGGCGCGGGCGTGGCGGAGCAGCCTCGGATCGAGTGGTTTCACGGGGTTCCTGTGGGTTCGTTCGTGGGTTCGTTCGGGCGGGGCGGCGGCGAGCGGTCTCCGGGTCGCCAACGGCAGTCTAGGGCAGTTCGGCGCCTCACATCTGATGAGCGATTCAGGCGCCGTGTGCGACGGCGGGCGCCGCATCGCCGAAGCGACACGACGCCCGCCGCTCTGCCGAACCGGTGCGGGTCAGTGCGCGCCCGCGGTGATCGTCTCCCGGGTGAGCCGCTTGCGGAACACCCAGTACGTCCACGCCTGGTAGGCGAGCACGAGCGGCAGGGTGAACACCGCCACCCAGGTCATCAGCTCGAGCGTCTTCTGCGAGCTCGCCGCCCCCTCGATCGACATCGAGAACGCGGGATCGATCGTCGAGTACATGAGGTACGGGTAGAGGGCGGAGAAGATGGTCAGCAGCGCGAACGCGATGCCGACCGCGTTGCCCGTGAACGCCCACCCCTCGCGACCGGCGAGGTTCGCTACGAAGCCGCCGATGAGGGCGAGTGCGGCGATCGCGGCGCAGGTGACGATGAGCCAGAGCAGCTCGTGGTCGAGGTGCATCACGATGGTCCACACGAGGAACACGGCGCCGGCGAGGATCGCGCCGATCCCCACCTTCGTTGCGAGCGCACGCGCCCGCTCGCGCATGTCGCCCGTGGTCTTCAACGAGATGAAGACGAGACCGTGCGTGAACGTGACGAGCACCATGACGACGCCGCCGAGCAGCCCGTAGGGGTTGAGCAGCGTGAGCAGCGTGCCCTCGTAGATCCAGCCGCCGTTGGGCAGCAGGCCGATCGGCAGGCCCTGCACGAGGTTCGCGAACGCGACGCCCCAGAGCAGCGGCGGCACGACGGAGCCCCAGACGATGAACTGGTCGAACCAGCGCGTCCACTGCTCGCCCTTGCCCTGATGCCGGTACTCGAAGGAGACGCCGCGCAGGATCAGGGCGACCAGGATCAGCAGCAGGGCCAGGTAGAAGCCCGAGAACATCGTCGCGTACCACTCCGGGAACGCGGCGAACAGCGAGGCGCCGGCCACGATGAGCCAGGTCTCGTTGAGGTCCCAGACCGGGCCGATCGTGTTGATGATGAGTCGGCGATCCGTGTTGTCCTTGCCGAGGAACGGCAGGGCCATGCCCACGCCGAAGTCGAAGCCGTCGAGCACGAAGTACCCGATGAGCATGACGCCGACGATGAGGAACCAGAGTGTGGTGAGTTCCATGTTTCCGTTCCTCCTAGTAGACCGTCGCCAGCTTCTGCTGGTCGGGTTCGCCTTCGCCGTCGGTGCCGCCGCTCATCTCGATCTCGGGCGGCCCGTCCTTCGCGGCCCGGGTGATGAGCTTGAACTCGAGCACCGCGAGACCGCCGTAGACGAGCGTGAACACGATGAGCGACACGAGCACGGCCCAGCCGGGCACGCCGGGCGAGACGCCCTGCTCGGTGGTCATCACGCCGAACACGATCCAGGGCTGACGGCCCATCTCGGTGAAGATCCAGCCCACGAGCGAGGCGAGCATCGGGATCGGGGCGGTCCAGATCGCGACCTTCCACACCCACTTGGGCAGATCGGCGTTCTTGCGCGTGATCCAGAGGCCGACGGCCGACACGAGCGCGGCGAAGGCGCCGAGACCGATCATCCAGCGGAACGCCCAGTAGGTGACCCACACGATGGGTACGAAGTTGCCGTCGCTCGGGCAGGTCAGCGCGCTGTCGGCGCCGCAGAAGGCGAGCTCGTACTCGGCCTGCAGGTCCCGGATGCCCTCGACGGTGCCGTCGAAGGTGCCGTTGGAGAGGAAGGAGAGCAGGTAGGGGATGCGGATCGAGAAGATCTCGTGCATCCCATCCGGCGTGCCCCAGCTGAAGATCGAGAACGAGGCGTCGGCGCCGCTCGCGGTGTTGTAGAGGGCCTCGGCCGCGGCCATCTTCATGGGCTGGGTCTGGGTCATCACCATGCCGAGCTCGTGGCCGGTCAGACCGACGCCGAGGAAGGCGATGATGTTCGTCCACGCTCCGAATCGCAGCGTCGTGCGCATCTCGTCGACGAACTGGCCGCGCTGCAGGTGCCACGCGGCCACGGCGACCATCACGACGCCTGCGAACATGATCGACGCGAAGATGGTGTGCGGGAACTGCGTGAGCGCGACGGGGTTCAGCAGCACGCTGCCGATGCTGTCGAGCTCGGCGCGGCCGCGCTCCTCGTTGATCTCGAAACCGACCGGGTTCTGCATGAACGCGTTGGCCGCGAGAATGAAGTAGGCCGAGAACACGGTGCCGATCCACACGAACCAGATGGTGAGCACGTGGATCTTCTTCGGCAGCTTGTCCCAGCCGAAGATCCAGAGACCGATGAAGGTCGCCTCGAAGAAGAAGGCGATGAGCCCCTCCATGGCGAGCGGCGCGCCGAAGATATCACCCACGAAGCGGGAGTAGTTCGACCAGTTCATGCCGAACTGGAACTCCTGCACGATGCCGGTGACGACGCCCATCGCGAAGTTGATGAGGAAGATCTTTCCGAAGAGGCGCGTGAGACGCAGGTACTTCACCTTGCCGGTGCGCACCCAGACGGTCTGCAGAATGGCGACCAGCAGGCTCATGCCGATCGTGAGGGGCACGAAGATGAAGTGGTAGAGCGTCGTGAGCCCGAACTGCCATCGGGCGAGCGTCAACGCGTCGAAGAATTCGTTCATGTATCGCTCCTGAACGAAGGAGGCCGCACCTCACCGAGGAGCGCACTCCCGTAGTGAGATCCGCCACGAGATGTCATTCTCGCCGGAGCTGCCGGTCGGCGACCGGCCACTCCCGATTCTACTCTTTCTGTGAGTTTGCTGCGAGTCCATTTTGACGTCGAGACAGTTTTCTCTCGACGTCGAAACGCTTTTCTTTCGACGTCGAGAGAGGTGCCCCGGCAGGGCTCCACCCGCATCACGCCCCCTAGACTGGTCGGGTGACCCTGAACGCTCCGCCAGACAGCCGACCTCGCTTCGCGGCGCGCCTCGAAGACTGGGTGCACGGCCGGCGGGCCCGCCGAGCGGTCGCGCGCGGCAAGGTGCCGTCGGTGATCCCCTACATCGGGTACGGCGGCGACGGCTGGGTGCGCGTGCTGGGCCGGGTGCTGTTCCTCAAACCCGAGAGCCGCGAGCACACGCGCCTGCGCCCCGACGTGGCCGCCGTGTCGCGCGTGCGCGGCTGGCGCACCTTCACCAGCCTCAACGTGCCCTACCAGCAGGTGCGGGTCTCCATCGACGGCGAGTTCGTCACCGAGATCACGGCGGATCGCGGCGGCGTGATCGACGCGATGGTGCCCGTCGCGCTCACCCCCGGCTGGCACACCATCACCCTGCAGGCCGGGGCCAGCGAACCCGCCGACGCGCCCGTGGTCGTGGTCGATCCCGACGCGAAGACGGGCGTCATCTCCGACGTCGACGACACGATCCTCATCACCGCGCTGCCCCGCCCCTTCGTAGCCGCGTGGAACAGTTTCGTGCTCGACGAGCACGCGCGATCCGCCACCCCCGGCATGAACGTGATGCTCGACCACCTCGTCGCATCGAACCCCGGCGCGCCCGTCATCTACCTCTCCACCGGCGCTTGGAACGCCGCGCCGGCGCTCAGCCGCTTCCTGGCCCGCAATCTCTACCCGATGGGGCCGCTGCTGCTCACCGACTGGGGTCCCACCCACGACCGCTGGTTCCGCAGCGGCAAGGAGCACAAGCGCCGCGAACTGCAGCGCATCGCCCAGGAGTTCCCCGACACTCGCTGGGTGCTCTTCGGCGACGACGGCCAGCACGACGAAGAGCTCTACCACGAGTTCGCGACCGAGCATCCGAACAACGTCGCCGCGGTCGCGATCCGGCAGCTCTCCGTCGGCGAAGCCGTGCTCGCGGGCGGCCGTTCGAAGGCCCGCCTGCACCGCAGCACGAGCGGCGTGCCCTGGGTGTACGGACCGGATGGAGCGACCCTGCGCGACGAACTGCGCAAGCTGGAGCTGCTGCGATGAATGCGGGCTGCGGCGCAGGCCGGCCCCGGGAGCGGGGACGGCTGTGACCGGCCTCTCCCCTGCGGGCTGGCGGCGTGCACCGCAGCAGTTGACCGGGCGGTTCATTGCGGAGCGCCGCACACCGCTGATCCAGGTGGTGAAGACGCTGGTGGCGATGGTGCTCGCCTGGTTCACCTGTCTGCTCATCTTCCCTGAGCAGTTGCCCATCTTCGGGGCGATCGCCGCGCTGCTGGTGGTGCAGGACAACGTCGACCAGTCGCTGAGCAAGGGCGTGGAGCGCGTGGTGGGCGTGCTGCTCGGCGTGACCGTGGCGCTGCTCACGGGCGAGGTGCTGGGCCAGCACTCGTGGCTGTTCATCGCGGCCCTCGTGGCGGGCCTCGCGCTCGGCTGGGTGCTGCGCATGACGCCGAGCGCCGCGAATCAGATCGTGGTGAGCGCGCTGCTGATGATCGCGCTCGGCGGGCTCGACCTGCACTACGGCGTGGAGCGGCTGGTGGAGACGCTGATCGGCGCGCTCATCGGCGTCGCGATCAACGCGCTCGTCGCGGCCCCGGTGCGCACGCTGCCGGTGCACGAGGCGATCGTGTCGCTCACGGCCGATGCCGCGGCGTCACTGCGGCGGATCGCCGACGCCCTCGACGCCCCGCGAGATGACGCCTGGCTCGAGCAGATGCACGTCGAAGCGCGTGCGCTGCAGAGCGAGCGCACGCGCGTGCACGGGCTGCTGCGGCAGGCGCGGGAGAGTCTGCGGCTGAACCCGCGCAGCCGGCGGTACCGGCGGGGTCTCGCCGAGGATGACGCACTGTTCCAGCGGTTGCAGCCGATCGTCACGCAGATCGGCGGCATGTCGCGCGCCGTGTACGACCTCTACGAGCCGGACCTCGTCACCGACCCGTCAGTAGTGGGCCTGGTCGAGGAGATGCGCCGTGCCGCGCACGATCTTGAGCGCCTGGTGTCGCTCTCCGGCGACGAGGGGAACGCGGTCGAACCGCCGGCCCTGACGCAGCCGTACACGATTCCGCAGCCCCACCCCGATCACTGGGTGCTCATCGGCTCCCTGATGGAGGATCTGCGACGGGTGCGGGGGCGGATCGTGGGCGAACTCGACTGAGGCGCCACCACCCCGAGCCGCAGTTTCGCGGCACTCGCACATCTGCCCGGTGCCAGCGCCCCCGTCAACGACGTTGCCCCCTCCGGAGGCCGGAGGGGGCAACGTCAGCGGGGCACGAGGTTGAGCGCTGGATGCGCCGCGCGCCGGCTTACTCGCCGGCGAGCGCCGCCTGGATGTCGAGGGTGATGGTGACGTCGGAGCCGAGCAGCAGGCCGCCCTTCTCGAGCGGGGCGTTCCAGGTGAGGCCGAAGTCTTCGCGCTTGACGACCGTGGTGGCGGTGAAGCCTGCCTTGTAGTTGCCGTAGGCGTCCTCGCCGAAGCCGCCGAACTCGAAGTCGAAGGTGACGGGCTTCGTCACGCCGCGCATGGTGAGGTCGCCGTCGACCTTGAACTCGCCGTTCTCCTCGCGCACACCGGTCGAGACGAAGGTGAGCTGGGGGAACTCGTCGGCGGCGAAGAAGTCGCCGGTGCGCAGGTGGCCGTCGCGGTTCTTCTCGTTGGTGTTGATCGACGCGACCTCGGCGCTGGCGGTCACGGTGGTGTCGAGGGGGTTCTCGGCGGTGACGAAGGTCGCCTCGAACTGCTCGAACTTGCCCTTCACCTTGCTGATCGCGAGGTGGCGCACGGAGAAGCCGACCTCGGAGTGGGTGGGGTCGACCTGCCAGGTGCCGACGCGGTAACCGGGAATCTGATCAGCGGTGATGGTCATGGTGTGCCTTTCTGTCGTGGGGCCGCTCGCGGCGGCTTCACGAGGGAACAACGGCCCCATCCAGAACTATATTCCCATGCATATAAATTTTCTTGCGAGAATTCCGGATCGTGGGATGCCGCCCTTCACAGCGCCTGGCGCATGCCCGCGGGTTGCAGGCCCACTGACCTTCCCCGCCTGCTTCCCGCCCGTCTTCCGCTTCGCACCGCCGGGCTTCCTCACCACACCGGCACCCCCCACGAAATCGAGGTCACTTTTTGCCGCGTGTCGCGCGATGACACGGCAAAAAGTGACCCCGATTTACGGCTGCAGGTCCCAAAGGACGGCTGGGACGTCAAATGACGGCCGCCACAGGCCCGGACGCACGCCGTCACAGCCGCAGGCCGCCAGCGACAGCTGCTGGCCGTCAGCCGCAGGCCGTCGGCCGCAGCCCTACCGCGGGCGGCGCTTCGCGCTCTCGCGCGCCCGCTGCACGGTCTCGTCGACGCCCGCCGCGGGTTCGAATGCGCCGTAGCGGCGCTGCGCCGCCTCGCCGATCAGGAAGTCGCTGAGCGCCGGGTTCTTCGGCAGCAGCGAGCCGTGCAGGTAGCTGCCGATCACATTGCCGGTACGGGCGCCCTCGAAACCGTCATCGGGGTTGTTGCCGGCGCCCTGCGTCACGCGCCCCAGCGGCCGCGAACCGGGCCCCAATCGTGTGTCGCCGCTGTGGTTCTCGTAGCCGATGATCTTGCCGAACTCGTCGGAGTCGAGCACGATGTTGCCGATCATGCGCACGTCGCCGCCGCGCGTCTCGACATCGAGCACGCCGATGCCCACCAGCTCGTCGCCCGTGTGCGTGACGAAGCGGTGCCCGAAGAGCTGGTACAGCCCGCACACCATGAGCATGGGAACGCCGTCGCCTGCGAGGGCGCGGATCTCATCGGCCCGTGCGGCGAGATCCTGCGCGACGCGCCCCTGTCCCGAGTCCTGCCCACCGCCGCCCACGACGATGTCGACGTGCTCGGGCAGCGGATCGCCGGGGTTGACCTCGACGACGCGCGGCGCGAAGCCGTGGGCTTTCGCGCGACGCGCGAGCGACAGCACGTTGCCGCGATCGCCGTAGATGTTCATATCGCGCGGATACAGCGACACGATGACGAGCTCGCGCTCGGCAGCGCTCATTCCGGACCGCTCGCCGGCGCTCTCGCCGGCGCCTGCATCCGTGCTCTCGAACGTGCTCACCAGATGTCCTCCACGTCGGTCAGCTCGGCCAGCGCCCGTCGCAGTTCGAGCATGGCGGTGTAGGTGCAGTAGATGCGCCGCGGGCGGGCGCCCTCACCGCCGCGCAGTGTGCGCTCGCGGAACGACGCGAGGGCGCGGCCCAGATCCTCCTCGACCTGCCCCACCGGCACATCGTCGTGCTCGAGTCGCAGCGCCATGTCCCACGCCCGCGTACCCGAGACCGTGTCGACGCCCTCATCGGCGAGCGAGCCGAAGTCGACATCCCACAACCACGACATGTCGCGGCCGTCGGCGTACTGGTCGTTGATCGCGATCATCACGTCGACGCCGCGGGCATCGAACGAGGCGAGCCCGAGCCGGAAGCCCGCGGGGTTCTTCACGAGCACGAGTTCGAGCGGCTGCCCGTCGAGCAGCAGCTGCTCGCCGCGCCCGAACGCGGGCCGCACCTGGGCGAGCGCGGCGACGAGCGCCGCATCGGTGTCGGCTGTGCGGTGCGGGGCCGGGTGCCCCGGCAGCGGGCCGGCGTCGAGCACCATGCGCACGGTCGCGAGCGCCGCGGCCGCATTGAAGGTGTTGTACAGGCCCTCGAGCTTGAGCGCGGTGCGGTGATCGTCGCCCGCGATGCGGAAGACGGCTTCGTGGTCGCCGAGTTCGACAAGGGTGACGTCGGCGTCGGGGCGCTCCGGCGCGTCATCGGCCGCGGCGCCGGCGAGGGGCGTCGCGTGGAAGTCGTCATCGCTCGGGAAGGTGGAGAGCAGCGCCGAGGAGAGGCCGAACTCGCGCACGGCGGGCTTGCCGGCAGCACCGCCGGATCCGCCGCGCTCGCGCGTGCGCTCGCCGATCGCGGCCACCAGCCGATCCTCACGGTTGACCACCACACCCTCGGTGGTGGCGTCGGCGATGCGCTGCAGCAGCTTCGCCGTGGTGTCGATCTCGCCGAAGCGGTCGAGCTGATCGCGCAGCACGTTGAGCAGCAGCGTGAAGCGGGGCTGCACCCGGTCGATGAAGTACATCGCGTGCGCCTCATCGAGCTCGAGCACCGCGACATCGGCGTCGAGCCTGCCGCCGAGCGAGCACTCCTGGATCGCGGCCGCGACGACGCCGCGCGAGAAGTTCGACCCCGTCTTGTTCGTGAAGACGCGCAGCCCGCGGGCCTGCAGTATCTCGACGATCATCTTCGTGGTGGTGGTCTTGCCGTTGGTGCCGCTGACCGCGATCACCCCGTAGGGCAGTCGCCCGAGCACCCGAGCCATGAACCCCGGGTCGAGCTTTTCGACGACGAGGCCGGGCAGGGCGGATCCGCCGCCACGCAGCCGCGCCGCCTGCCGCACCGTCTTGCCGATGACGGCGGAGAGAACATCACGCATGGATCAAGCCTAGAGGTTCTGCGACACCGACGTCATTCGGCGGCGTGACGGCCGCGCGACTCGCCGCGCAGTTCACGCGGCAGCAGCTCGGGTCGCACCCGCCGCGTGCGCTCGATGCGCTGCTCCCGCCGCCAGGCCTCGATGGCGGCGTGGTTGCCGCTCAGCAGCACCGGCGGCACCGCACGGTCGCGCCACTCGGCGGGCTTGGTGTAGCTGGGGTACTCCAGCAGGCCGTCCTCCTCGTGCGACTCCTCGACGAGGCTCTCGGGGTTGCCCACCACACCCGGCAGCAACCGCCCGATCGCCTCGATCATCGCGATCGTGGCGACCTCTCCGCCATTGAGCACGTAGTCGCCGATGCTCACGAGGCGCACCCGGCCGCGTGCGGCGTACTCGTCGAACACGCGCTGGTCGATGCCCTCGTAGCGGCCGCACCCGAAGACGAGGTGCTGCTCGTGGGCGAGCTCGCGGGCCATGCGCTGCGTGAAGACCTCACCGGCGGGCGAGGGGAAGATGATGAGCGGATCGCCGGCCGTGCCGGGCTCGGCGTCAACCGCGGGGGACGCCTCGGACGCGGTGCCTGATCCCGCAGCAGCTCCAGCCTCGGCCAGGATGCCGTCGAGCACCTCGCCCCAGGGCTCGGGCTTCATCACCATGCCGGCTCCGCCGCCCGCGGGCGTGTCGTCGACGGTGCGGTGCTTGTCGTGCGCGGCGTCTCGCAGATCGTGCACGCGCACGTCGATGAGGCCCCGCTGCTTCGCCTTGCCGAGCAGCGACAGCTCCAGCGCGTCGAAATAGCCGGGGAAGATCGAGACGACGTCGATCCTCATGCGGCGGGGCCGTTCCGGTCGGCGTCGCCGACCTCGGCACCGTCGATCTCGGTGTCGGCGTCGGTCTCGCCGGCGGTGATCGCGGGATCCTCGGCGGCGTCGTCGGCGAGCTCCTCGAAGAGGCCCGCGGGCGGGGTCACGCGCACGATGCCCGCTTCGATGTCGACGCTCGGCACGATGGCCTCGACGAAGGGCACCAGCACGGTGCCGCCGTCGGTGGTCACGACGAGCAGATCCTGCGCCGGGAAGTGCTGCACCTCTGCGACGGTGCCGAGCTTCACGTGGCTCGCCCCATCCTCGGCTTCACGCACGACGTCGAGCCCTACGAGCTGGTGGTCGTACCAGGCGTTGTCTTCCTCGCCTTCGGCCACGGCCTGCTCGTCGATCCACAGGATCGCGCGCACGATCCCCTCGACCGCGGTGCGGTCGGGCAGCTCCTGGAAGAAGCCGACCGGCGACTCGTTGAACCAGCGCAGTTCGCGCATGGTGATGGTGCGGCCGAACCACGGCGATTCCTCCGGCACCTGCAGGTGGAACACCGCGCCGGGCGTGAAGCGCAGCTCGGGATTGTCGGTGAAGAGCTCGAGCTTGACGCCGCCCTTCAGCCCGTGAGGTTTGGTGAGGCGCCCGACGCGCAAACTCCCCGCCCCGCTTGCGGGACGGGGAGCTCGCACACGCCCGTGAGCGTCGGCCATCAGACGGCGCCCTCCGCGTCGGCCGAGCCGACCTCGTCGCCGAGGTCGTGCTGGTCGGTGTCGATCACGTCGACGCGCACGCGCCCGCCGTCGGCCAGCGCCGACACGACGGTGCGCAGCGACGACGCCGTGCGACCGCCGCGGCCGATCACCCGGCCGAGGTCGCTCGGGTGCACCCGCACCTCGAGCACCTCGCCGCGCGGGGTCTCGCGAGCATCGACGCGCACCCGTTCGGGGTGGTCGACGATCCCGCGCACCAGGTGGTCGAGCGCTTCGGCCAGCGCCTGCTCAGCCAAGAGGATTAGGCCTCGGTGGTCTCGGCAGCGGCCTCCTCGGCCGGAGCCTCGGCAGCCTCGTCCTTCGCCGCCGGCTTCTCAGCCTTGGGGCGCAGCACGGGCTTCTTGGCCGCGTCGACCTCGAAGACGGGCTTGGGCTCGACAGGCTTGACCTGCGACTCGGTGCTGCCCTCGCCGGTGAACTTGCCCCAGTCGCCGGTGAGCTTGAGGATCGCCGCGACCTGCTCGGTGGGCTGGGCGCCCACGCTCAGCCAGTACTGCGCGCGCTCCGAGTCGACCTCGATGAACGAGGGCTGCTCGGTCGGGTGGTACTTGCCGATCTCCTCGATCACGCGACCGTCGCGCTTGGTGCGCGAGTCGGCGACGACGATGCGGTAGTAGGGGGCGCGGATCTTGCCGAGGCGCTTGAGACGGATCTTGACAGCCATGATGACTCCTTGAATCGAGTGGAACGACGCCGCGCCTCGCGATTCGAACGGGAGCGGAAGCCTGGGCGCGCAGGATTGCGCGAACCCATCAATCCTCACACATTTCAGCCTCAGATGCAATTTTTGTCACGATCAGGGGTTTTGCACCTCTTTCAGGCACTAGACCATGAACGTGGCCCGTCACGGGACGATCGATCCCATCGCCGACTGCGCAATCGCAGCCAGGCGCTCCGCCCAGTCGCGCAGCGCACCAGGGCACCGCAGCTGAGTCAGCGCGACGATCGGGTGCCGCCCAGGCGGCGCTCGAGCGCCGAGAACAGCCGCTCGGCGACCCCGTCGTGGTGCACGCCGTCATGCTCGTACTCGTTCGTCACCCACGCATTGACCGACCCCACCCGTGCGGCGGTGTCGAGCGAGAGCTGCGCATCGACGTACATGTCATCGAAGTAGACGGCGGCCTCGACCGGCGTCTCGTTCGCGGCGAGCCGCTCGGCGTCGTAGAGCGCGATCGGCCACTCCCCCTCGGCAAGCCGCTCCACGCCGGCACGGAAGCCGTGCAGCGAACGGATCTCCTCGAACATCCACGGGAACACCATCTCACCGGTGAAGAGCAGCGGCCGCGACGACTCCGCGAACTCCGGCCGCCGATCCCGCTCGCGCTGCGCCGCCCACGCCGACGGGCCCGGCCCGTAGATCGCCTCCTGCAGCGCCGCGTACAGCGGCTGCCCCGCGAACCCAGTGGCAGCCCCGACCGCTTCCACGAAGGTGTCGCTCAGGCGCGTCTCCGCGGCATCGGCGAACGCCTCGTCGAACAGCCAGTGCACCCGATCGAAGCCGGGCGCCACCCCGAAGCCGAAGCCGAGGGTCTGCAACCGCCGCACGGTGAGACGATCGCCGTCCGCCAAGCGCACATCCTCCGAAGCGAGCACCTCGGCCACCCGCGAGATCCGCTCCACCAGATGCGGCACGCGCTCGCGGAACGTTCGATTCTTCTCGACGACGCGAGGGAAGGTGCGGCGGTAGACCTCCGCAGGATCCGCTTCGAGACCCGCAAGACCGCCCGTCACCGCCGAGCCGACGATCGCCTCCGGCGCCGCCGAGAGATAGTGCAGCGTGAGGAAGCCGCCATAGCTCTGCCCGATGGTCCACCACTGGCGCCCCTCGTAGTGCGTCTTCCGTACCGCCTCGAAATCGCGCACGATCGAGTCGGCGCGGTGCAGCGACAGACGACGGGCCGCCTCGTCGGCGGGCATCGCTCCGAACTCGCCACCGCTCACCGGCGTCGAACGGCCGGTGCCCCGCTGATCCGGAATCACCAGACGGAAGCGATCGAGCGCGGCCCCCACCCAGCCCGAACGGCCCAGCGGACGCGTGCCCTTGCCGCCCGGCCCGCCCTGCAGATGCACGAGCAGCGGAAGATCCTCGTTGCGCTTCTCGGCGGCCACCAGCTCACGGGCGAAGACCCGAATCGTCTCACCGTCAGGATCCGACCAGTCGAGCGGCACCGTCGTCCACACGTCCCGGGCCACGATGTCCGTACCGATCCAATACTCGGGGCTGCTGCTCATGCGATCCACCCTATTGCCAGCCGCAGCCGCACGGCACCCGCCGACGCAGCCGGCATCCGGGCCACCGGATTCACGGACGAGGACGCGGCCGCCTCGGCCCCGCGACCATCAACCGGAAGTAGTCGACACCCACCACGACGTGCATCACCACACCGACGGCCGTGATCCACCGCCCGATGTCGCCGAGCCACCCGAGCCCCGGCAGGATCCCGAACCCCACCGCCGCGATCCCCGTCATCATGACCGCGGTGCGCGCCTTGCCCAGCAGACTGGCCTCGGGAACGCGCGCCGGGCGCGCCACGGCGTAGACCACCAGCAGCACCAGCTCGACCCCGGGGATCGCGATCGCCGTCCACGCCGGCAGCAAGCCCGCCACGATCATCGCGAGCACGATCGCCACCACCCCGACCCGGTCCGCGAGCGGATCGAACAGCTTGCCGAAGCTCGACACCTGGCCCAGCAGCCGCGCGAGCGTGCCGTCGATCCAGTCGCTCGCTCCGAAGATCACGAGCAACACCACGGTGAGCACCGGCTGCTCCCCTTCGACCAGCAGCACCACGATCGGCACCACCAGCAGCAGCCGCAGCAGCGTGATCGCGTTGGGCAGTGTCGCCCAGGATCTCTCGCCCGTCATGCGCCCCTCCCCTTGCGTCTCGGAAGCAGTCTACGCGGGCGAGTATGGCACCGGCGGCCCGCGCGAACTGCGGGCGCCGCGCCGCCCGTCAGCTGCGGTCGAGCCACCAGCCGAGCAGATGCGGGAAGCCGAGCATCACCGCGACCGCCAGCGCGAGCGCCGCCGTCGACCAGGCCGCCGAACGCCGCCGCAGCCGCCGCCCCGCCGCCGCGACCTGCGTGCGCGGCCGATCCGCCCGCGGATCCGTGTAGTGACCGGCCTGATGGCCGAGCTCCCGCGCGACCAGTTCCGAGAAGAGCAGCATCGCGGTGACCTCCGCACGGTCGGAGGCGGCGCGGAAGCGGTGGGAGGCGACCACGAGCCGGTCCTCGACCACCTCGATGTCCCAGCGACGACCGTGATCGAGGAGGCAGACCATGACGTCGGGGGTGAGCAGCTCCAGCGCGTCGCGCGCGTACCCCTCCGGCGCGTATACCGCGAAGTAACGGTCGAAGTCGCCTTCGAGCGAGAGGCGCTGCACACCCGGCAGGAACGACCGCAGACGGCCGTTGCGGCGCGAGTCGATCATGAGGTGCGGCAGCACGCGCGGCAGCGGCATCTCCAGCACGCGGAACGCGGAACGCGGCCCCTTCGGGTCGCTCTTGCCGCCCGTGTAGCGCGCCACCGCGATCTGGAAAGCGGGACGCCTCGCCACGGGCCGCCCCCGGCCCGCTTCGCTGCGCCAGATCGCGAAGTCCGCGCTGAAGAGCGAAGCGGCCGCAGGATCGGCGGCGGCCGCGTCTCGCAGGCGCCGGCTCCGCGGTGCGGTGCGACCCTCGGCGAGCAGGATCCCGAGACGCTCGGGCGGGAAACCGAAACGCGAGTACCCGAGGTCGCGCTCAGCGGCGAAGCGCGCGAACGCGATCCCCCGCCGCGTATCAGCCGGCAGCGACAGCAGCACGAGGCCCCAGATCCAGAACCCGATCGAGGCCCAGATCAGCACCATCATCAGCAGCCCGCGCGACCAGTCCAGCCAGTCCGGCAACGGGATCGCCACCGGCACTTCGAGCGTGAGGCACGAGGCGAGCAGTGTGAGAGGCACCGCCGTCATCACCACGACGGCGCCCCGAGCGGCCGAGCGGAACACTGTCGGATCCGCCGCCCGCACCTCGCGCCAGCTCACCCGACGCGGCCACTCGGAGCGGAACAGCGCCAAGCGCGCCGCAGGATCGGCCTCGCCGTCTCCGCCCGTCACGCCCGCCCCTCGCACGATGAGGGGTCGCGCCTCAGCGCAGCCCCTTGCCGAGCATCTGCTGCAGCTTCGCGAGATCTTCCTCGCTCGGCTGAGCCTTGCCCGCCGCGCCGAGCCCGAAACCGGAGCCCGCGGGAGCCGCAGCCTGCTGAGCGGCCACGCCGGCGGCCTCCTGGGCGCGCTTGGCCGGGTTGCCCGACTGCTTCTTGCCCTTGCCCTTCGCCTGCTGCTTCTTCTTGCCGCCGTGGCTCATGCCCGGCATCGGCCCCATGCCCGGGATCTGCGGCACGCCGCCACGGGCCACCGTCTTCATCATCTTCGCGGCCTGCTCGAAGCGCTGCACGAGCTGGTTCACGTCGGTGACCGTCATGCCCGAACCCTTCGCAATGCGCAGACGGCGCGAGCCGTTGAGGATCTTCGGGTTCTGCCGCTCGGCCTTCGTCATCGATTGGATGATCGCCTCGGTGCGCACGATCTCGCGCTCGTCGAAGTTGTCGAGCTGATCCTTCATCTTGCCCATGCCGGGCAGCATCCCCATCATCTTCTTCAGGGAGCCGGCCTTGCGCAGCTGCTGCATCTGGCCGAGGAAGTCGTCGAGGGTGAAGGCGTCGGTGGCGATCTTCTCCGCGACCTTGCGCGCCTCGTCTTCGTCGAAAGCCTGCTGGGCCTGCTCGATGAGGGTGAGGATGTCGCCGAGGTCGAGGATGCGGCTCGCCATGCGGTCCGGGTGGAAGGGCTCGAAATCGCCGAGGCCCTCACCGGTGGAGGCGAAGAGGATCGGGCGCCCCGTCACGCTGCGGATCGAGAGTGCGGCGCCGCCCCGGGCGTCGCCGTCGAGCTTCGTCAGCACGACACCCGTGAAATCGACGCCCTCCTGGAAGGCCTGCGCCGTCGCGACGGCATCCTGGCCGATCATGGCGTCGATGACGAAGAGCACCTCGTCGGGCTCGGTGGCCTTGCGGATGTCGGAGGCCTGCTGCATCAGCTCGGCATCGACGCCCAGGCGGCCGGCGGTGTCGATGATGACGAAGTCGTACTGCTTCGACTTCGCCTCGGCCACGCCGTTCTTGGCGACCTTCACCGGATCGCCGACACCGTTGCCCGGCTCCGGCGCGTAGATCGCAACGCCCGCCTGCTCCGCGACGACGCTCAGCTGGGTGACCGCGTTGGGGCGCTGCAGGTCGCAGGCCACGAGCATCGGCGTGTGGCCCTGATCCTTCAACCACTTCGCGAGCTTGCCGGCGAGCGTCGTCTTGCCCGCACCCTGCAGGCCCGCGAGCATGATGACCGTGGGCGGGTTCTTCGCGAACTCCAGCCGGCGCTGCTCGCCGCCGAGGATGCCCACGAGCTCCTCGTTGACGATCTGCACCACCTGCTGCGCCGGGTTGAGCGCCTGGTTGACCTCGTCGCCGAGCGCGCGCTCGCGCACCTTGCCCGTGAACTCCTTGACCACGTCGAGCGCGACGTCGGCCTCGAGCAGGGCGCGACGGATCTCGCGCACCGTGCTGTCGACGTCGGAGGCCGACAGCTTGCCCTTCGCACGGAGGTTCTTGAAGGTCTCGGTGAGCCGAGCAGACAGGTTTCCGAAAGTAGCCATAGCGGATTCAGTCTACCCGGCTCGCCCCCGGCCTTCGGACCTCACTCGTAGGAGTAGAAGCCCCGGCCCGACCCCTTGCCCAGGTAGCCCTTGTCGATGTACTCGCGCTTGATGTACTCGGCGAACTGGCGCTGTTCGGGATCGTCGCTGTCCTTGCCCAGGTTGTAGGGGGTCATCATGCCGACGACGTCGTAGATCTCGAACGGCCCGGCCGGTGCCCCGGTCGCGATCTTCCAGGTGCGGTCGATGTCCTCGGGGGTCGCCACGCCGCGCACCAGCAGCCGCGAGGCCGCATTCAGGAAGGGCACGAGCAGCGAGTTCAGCACGTACCCCGGCTGCTCCTTGCGGATGCGGATCGGCACCATGCCGATCTGCTCGGCGAACTGGGCGACGGCCTCGAAGGCCTCGGGGTCGGTGCCCGCGTGCCCCATCACCTCGCCCGTGTTCTTCGCCCACACCTCGTTCGCGAAGTGCAGCGCGAGAAACTTCTCGGGCCGCCCCGTGAACGGAGCGATGTCGCTCGGCAGCAGGGTCGAGGAGTTCGTGCAGAAGATCGTGCGCTCGGGGGCCACCGCGGCGACCTTCTCCCAGGTCTGCTGCTTGATGTCGAGACGCTCGGGCACGGCCTCGATGATGATGTCGGCATCGCGCACCGCGTCTGCGAGGTCGGAGCTCGTGCGGATGCGCGCCACAGCGGCGTCGAGCTTCTCGGGCGTCGCGTCCGGCAGGTCGCGCAGGTAGAGCGGCTTCAGGTACTCCCAGCGGGCCGGCAGCTTCGCGAGGATCTCGTCGCTCAGATCGTAGGCGACCACGTTCTTGCCGGAGTACGCGGCTTGGAAGATGATCTGGGATCCGAGTACGCCGGTTCCGAGTACGGTGAGGTTCTGCAATGTCATGCCTTTCTCGAATGATCCGCCTCGTGGGCGGTGATCCGGTCCGGCGGTCGCAGCGCGGGGCTCGGCCGTCAGGCCTCACCTTCAGTCTTACTCCCCTATTTTGCACCGATCGGTCAGTTTCGCTCAGGGCGTGATAATGAGACCATGACCTCACTCACCATCGCACTGGGCGACATCACCCGGCAGCGCGTCGACGCGATCGTGAACCCCGCCAATCGCGCCATGCGCGGCGGAGGCGGCGTCGACGGCGCAATCCACCGGGCTGCAGGACCGTCGCTGCTGCGCGAGTGCGTCGAGCGCTTCCCCGACGGCCTCGCCACCGGCGACGCCGGGTGGACGCCCGGCTGCGAGCTGCCCGCCCGGTGGGTCGTGCACACGGTCGGCCCGGACTTCAGGGCCGGCGAGCGCGATGCGTCGACGCTGGCGTCGTGCTACCGGCGGTCCCTCGAAGTCGCCGAGCGTCTCGGCGCGCGCAGCATCGCCTTCCCCGTGCTCTCCACCGGCACCTACGGCTGGCCGCTCGGGGAAGCGGTCGAGACGGCGATCCGCACCGTCATCTCAGCTGAGGAGTCGGGCCTCACCACTGCCGACGAGGTTCGATTCATCGCGTTTGACGAAGCGATGCTCACACGACTCCAGGCCATGCTCTGGCTCCTGCGCCCACCCGTCCCGGCAGAGGGATCGATCGGCGCCCTCTTCGACGCGGTGCCGCCGAGCACGGATCCGCCGCGCTCGGAGCTGGGCCCCTATCGCGGCGACATCTATCTGGAGGCACTGCTGCGGGGTCGCCTCGCTGATACGCCCGCGTCCCTCGAGCTCGAGGAGGTCAGGCGGGCGCTGCACCACGAGATCGAACGCATCGCCGGCGTCTCGCTCGACCGGCTCGAAGGCGACGGCATCGCCCATGCGTCCGAGCTCAACCCGGGCCACGGCATGTCCGCGGGCATGC
Organism: Leucobacter sp. UCD-THU; assembly: GCF_000349545.1. NCBI lineage: Bacteria > Bacillati > Actinomycetota > Actinomycetes > Micrococcales > Microbacteriaceae > Leucobacter > Leucobacter sp. UCD-THU. Next base: position 329,626 of record NZ_KB714604.1, on the reverse strand, counting down.
TCGCGCTCCGCTGGTGGCGCGAGGTGCGCGTGCCGCTGCTGCTTACAGCGATCCCACGCCGCTGACCCTGCTCGGGCGGCGTCAGCCGACCAGCTGCTGAGCTCGTGGGCGGCGTCAGCCGACCAGCTGTTGAGCTCGTGGGCGGCGTCAGCCGACCAGCTGTTGAGCGAAGACGTGCGGGGTGAAGCCGGTGAGGTCGCCGATGCCCTCGCCCTGCCCCACGAGCTTGATCGGCAGGCCCGTCTTCTGCTGCACGGAGAGCACGAAGCCGCCTTTCGCGGAGCCGTCGAGCTTCGTCAGCACGAGGCCGGTGACCCCCGCGTGCTCGATGAAGGCCTCGGCCTGCGCGAGCCCGTTCTGCCCGGTGGTGGCGTCGAGCACGAGCAGCACCTCGGCGACGGGCGCCTGCTTCTCGATCACGCGGCGCACCTTGCCGAGTTCGTCCATGAGGCCGCCCTTGGTCTGCAGGCGGCCGGCGGTGTCGATGATGGCGATGTCGTAGCTCTCGTTCTTCGCCCGCTCGACGGTCTGGAACGCGACGGACGCGGGATCCTGACCCTGCTGCTGCGGCTTCACGATGTCGACACCGGCCCGCTCGGCCCAGGTGCCGAGCTGCTCGACCGCGGCGGCGCGGAAGGTGTCGGCGGCACCGACCAGGATCTTCTTGTCGAAGGCGGTGAGGTACTTCGCGAACTTGCCGATGGTGGTCGTCTTGCCCACCCCGTTGACGCCGACGACGAGGATCACCGCGGGCCGCTCCGAGAGGTGCAGCGTGGGGTCGTAGGCCGCGAGCCGTTCCTCGATGGCGTCGCGCAGCATGCGGCGCATGTCCTTCACCTCGGTGACGCGGTGGCGTTCGACGTCGGCGCGCAGCTGGTCGAGGATCGACTCGGTGACCTCGGGGCCGAAATCGGCCGTGATGAGCGCGGCCTCGAGATCGTCCCACGTCTCTTCGGTGATGAGCTCCGGGCCCGTGAACAGGGTGCGGAACGCTTTCGAGAAGGACCAGGATCGCTCAGCCATTGCTCAAGTCTATCGAGATCGGTCCACCGGCCACGCGGTCACTCCTCGCGGCCGACGCGCTGACCGACGACCGCGCTGATGCCGTCCTGGCGCATCGAGACGCCGTAGAGCGCGTCGGCGATCTCCATCGTGCGCTTCTGGTGAGTAATCACGATCAGCTGCGAGTTCTCGCGCAGCCGCTCGAAGACCTGCAGCAGGCGCCCGAGGTTCGCGTCGTCGAGCGCGGCCTCGACCTCGTCGACGATGTAGAACGGGCTGGGGCGCGCCTGGAAGATCGCGATGAGCCAGGCGACCGCGGCGAGGGAGCGCTCGCCGCCCGACAGCAGCGACAGGCGCTCGACCTTCTTGCCGGCCGGCTTCACGGCCATGTCGATGCCCGTGTTCAGCAGGTCGTCGGGGTCGCTCAGCGCGATCTCGCCCGAGCCGCCGGGGAAGAGGATCGGGAAGACCTCGGAGAACGCCGCCTTCGTGTCCTCGAAGGCCGCCGCGAAGATGCCCTGCATCTTGCGATCGAGCTCTTCGATGATGGCCAGCAGGTCGGAACGGGTCTTGGCGAGATCCTTCAGCTGCTCGCCGAGGAAGCGGTGGCGCTGCTCCAGCGCCGCGAACTCCTCGAGCGCGAGCGGATTGATGCGGCCGAGCTGCGCGAGCTGCTTCTCTGCCCTAGCGAGACGCCGCTCCTGCTCCGCGCGCACGTAGGGCACGGTGTCATGTTGCGCCGCAGGGGGCGGATCCGCCGGTGCTGCGGGCCCGTCCGACGCCGCGGGCTGCACGCCGGGCAACCCCAGCTCGGCCGCGAGCTCCGCCTCGAGCGCGTTCGCGTATGCGGGTTCGGGATCCGGCTGCACCGCGGCCCGGGGCTCGTCGTCGTGCTGCGCCGGCACCGGGATCCCCACCAGGGGGCCGTACTCGGCGATGAGCACATCCTCCACGAGCCCCAGCTCGTTGCCCGAACGCTCCAGCAGCGCCGAGAGCTGCAGTTTGCGCTCGTAGCTCTTCAGCTCTGCGCCGTGCACGCGCTCGGTGAGGGTCTGCAGCTTCTGCCGCAGCTCCGACTCCTCCGAGCGCAGCAGCGTGAGCTCCTGACTGTGCTTCGCTCGCTGCTGCTCAGCGGTCTGCTGAGCGAGCCGCGCCTCGGTGAGCGAGCGGTCGCAGGCGTCGAGGATCGCGGGCAGCAACTCGGCCACCCGCTCGGCCTGCGCCACCTGCCGCGACCGCAGCACGGCCCGGCGCGCAGCCTCCTCGGCGGCCTGCCGCTCCGCGTCGAACTGATCGGCGAGCGCGCTGCGGCGCGCCTCGGCGGCGCGCGCCCGCTCACGGGCGGTCTCGAGCGCGAGCCGCAGTTCCACCTCGGCCGAACGCGCCCGCTCCAGCTCGGCGAGCAGTTCGTCGCGCTGACTCGCATCGAGGATCGGCCGGGGCTCCGCCTCGGCCGCCTCGAACGCCTGAGCCGCACGATGCGCCTCCGCCGCGGCCTCGCCAACTGACTGCTCGACGGCGACGAGCGCCTGCCGGGCACGCTCCGTCTCGGCCTGCGCGGCCTCGGCCCGGGTGGAGAGCCGATTGCGCTCCTTCGCGGCCTCCGCGAGACGCGCGTCGGCGGCACGCAGCTCGGCGAACGCCTGCTGGGCGTCGGTCTTGGCGCGCGCCGCCGCCTCACGCAGTTCGGCGAGCTCGGCCTCCGTCTCGGCGATCCGCTCCGCCACGCGGGTGCGAGCCTGCTCCGCCTGCTCCAGCTCGGCGGTGAGCTCGATGCGCGACGGCGCCAGGCCCGATCCACCGCTCAGCGTGTGCTCGGTGAGCACGTCTCCCCCGCCGGTGACCACGGTGTAGGCGCCGCCGGGCCACCGCTCGCGCAGGGCATCGGAGACGCGGATCGCCGACGCCAGGTCTTCCACGATGTAGCTGCGGGCCAGCAGACCGCGCACCCCGGCGGGCGCATCCACGATCACGTCGACGGCCCTGGTCGCGCCGTCGATCTCGGGGCCGGCACCCGCAGCGGGATCCGCATCGCCCCGCGCACCGCCAGCCAGCACCGCCCGCAGCCGGCCGAGATCGCGCTCGTGCGCCGCCGCAACGGCGAGGCCCGCAGCCGCCGCCGATTCGGCGAGCAGCGCGTCGCCGAAGACGCCCAGCGCCGCACCGACCGCTGCCTCCGCTCCCTCGCGCACCCGCACATGGTCGGAGACACGGCCCGCGATCCCGTTCGGCGCATCGGCGAGCAGCGCCCCCGACGCGTCGCGCTGATCCAGCGAGCGGGTGAGAGCGCTCACCCGCGCCTCCAGGCCCGCCCGTTCCTGCTCGAGGGCGTGCAGCCGGTCCCGCGCCTCATCGCGGCGCTGCTCCGCATCGCCCTGCCGCTCCTGCGCGGCACGGTAGGCGGCATCCCAGTCGGCGATGCGGTCGCCGTCGCCGGCCGTCGCCGCACCCGGATCCTCAGCCTCCGCGCGCTCCTCGAAACCCGCAAGCTCACCGCGAGCCGCCTCAGCCCGCTCCTCGGCCTGCGCCACCGCGTGCTGCCGCCGCGCCAACTCCTGCGCCACGGTCGCACGCTTCTGCTCGGCCGTCTCGGCCCGCCCCCGCAACTGCGACAGCTGCAGATCGTGCCTCGACACGAGCGCGCTCTGCGCCGCGATGTGCTCGTCGATCGCGTCGAGCGCGCGCTGCGCCTGCCGCGTCACCGCACCGCCCTGCTGCCACGCCGCCTCCGCCTCCGGAATCAGCGTCTCCAGCGCGCGCACCTCCTCGGCGGCCTCCTCAACGGCCGCGCGCGTCACACGGTTCACCTGCTCGGGGGCCTCCGCCTGCGTCGCCAGGAAGGTGAGCCGCTGCTGCGCCTGCGAGAACAGGCCCCGCAGCTTCGACTGAGCCGACTCCAGGCCGATCGTCACGCGCCGCGCCGCATCGAGCTCGTCGCTCTGCTGCTCCTGCTCCAGACGCTGCACGCGCAGCTGCTTCTGCTCCGCCTGCTCCTGCAGCACGATCCGCTCCGAGTGCCGCTCGGCCTCATCCTTCGCCAGCTCGTCGAGTTCGGCGCGCAGCCGCGCGACATCGTCGGCGAGCAGCCGCGCCTTCGCGTCGCGCACCTCCGCCGCGATCGTCTGCGCCTGCCGCGCCACCTCGGCCTGACGCCCCAGCGGCTTCAATTGGCGGCGGATCTCACCCGCGAGATCATTCAACCGGGTGAGGTTCGTCTCCATCGCGTCGAGCTTGCGCAGCGTGCGCTCCTTGCGACGACGATGCTTGAGAATGCCCGCGGCCTCCTCGATGAAGCCCCGGCGATCCTCCGGAGTCGCGCGCAGCACCGCGTCGAGCTGCCCCTGGCCCACGATCACGTGCATCTCGCGGCCCAGACCCGAATCGCTCAGCAGCTCCTGCACATCGAGCAGGCGGCAGCTCTCGCCGTTGATCGCGTACTCGCTCGACCCGTTGCGGAACAGGGTGCGGCTGATCGTCACCTCGGTGTACTCGATCGGCAGCGCTCCGTCGGAGTTATCGATCGTGAGGCGCACCTCCGCCCGGCCGAGCGGGCCGCGGGTGGAGGTGCCCGCGAAGATCACGTCCTCCATCTTGCCGCCGCGCAGCGTCTTCGCGCCCTGCTCGCCCATCACCCAGGCGAGGGCGTCGACCACGTTCGACTTGCCCGAACCGTTCGGGCCGACGATGGCGGTGACCCCGGGCTCGAACTGGAACGTGGTCGGCTGGGCGAAGGACTTGAAGCCCTTGAGCGTGAGGCTCTTGAGGTGCACGCCGCCGCCTTTCCGTCTCTCGCTCGGCCGACAGGGATCCGTCGATCTCTACGACTGTACCCGGCCCACGGCCGGTTGCCCGCTATTGCGAGAACACGAGAACCGCGGCGGCGAGGTCCGCCCCGGGCTCACCCCAGCACGCTGCCCACCGGGATGATGTCGCCGTCGGCGTCGCGGAAGCCGTACCCGAAGGCGCGATCCGCCGCGATGTGCACGAACCAGGCCGCGCCCGCGAGCGCGAGCGGCCAGAAGCCGCCTGCGAAGCCGCCCGTGACGAAGAACGCGATCGCCCCGAGCGCGAGCATCGCGAGCGGCACCGGCATCGAGTGCAGGGTGTTGTAGAGCCGCACGCGCTCGGGCTTGAGTCGACCCTGCGCGGCGAAACCGCCGATGAGCGCCGCATCGGGCAGCACCGCGAAGAGCACCGTGACCCCCACGGCCGGCCAGCCGAGCGCCACGCACGCCAGCACGATGAAACCGAACCAGACGAGGGCGCTCATGCCCCAGCTCACACGCATGAAGTTCATGGGTCAATGCTATTGCTCACCCCGCGGTCTGCTGGGCCGCGATCCAGCACCCGGCGAAGAGCAGGATCACCCCCGCCAGCAGCGTCCAGAACACCCGCCTGCCGCGCGGCGTCACCGACCAGATCGCGAGGCCGTAACCGATCGCCCCGGTCAGGAAGTACGGGAACCCCGCGAAGAAGAGCACGAGGAAGACCCCCACTCCCCCCGTGCTCGGGTCGAGGAGCCGGTTCGCCGCCTCGACCAGGATCGCCAGCACGAACGCTGCGGCGAGCGCGATGCCGCTGAACAGCAGCGCCTGCCCGAACGGGTAGAAGCGCCGCAGCCAGGGGCCGAGCACCGCCGCGGTCGCGATCATCACGAGCAGCTGCGGGATTCCGAACCAGACCAGGTTGAGCGTGGCCTGGGGCATGGGACTGTCACCGAGCAGGCCGAAGAGCGTGATCACCAGCACCACGCAGAGCCCGGCGACGATCGCCCCGAGCGCCGAGCGCCACGCGATCCCCCACCGCGAGAGCAGAAGCCACGGGTGATCCGGAGGCAGCCCGGGCTCGGTCTGATGCAGGTCGACCATGCCCTCGCCCTACGCTCGGCCGCGCTCGTCGACGGGGCGTGCGCGGTACTCCCGCCAAGCGGCGAGCAGATCCTCGCGGCTGCCATCCGGGTGGGCGGTATGCCAGGCCCGGGTGAAGCGGTTGTACTCGAACTGGGCGTCGATGCCGCGTTTCCCCTGCTCACGCGTCGCGACCCAGTGCTCGAGGGCGTGCTGCAGGGTCTGCGTGCCATCCGAGGCCGCGAAGAAGGCGCGCATCTCGGCGTCGAAGTGGAAGCCCGGCCCCACCTGCTCAGCCATCCACGCCCGCACCGTCTGGCTGCACCGCTGACCCGCCGGGATCAGGGTCTCGGGCGTCAGCTCACCCGCGAGCTGACGTCCACCGGTGCGCCTCCGCTGCGACGGCTCGACGAACTCGCGGCCGTCGAGGCGAGCAGCGATCCGCTCCGTCAGCAGTTCTTTGCCGCCGGTGGTGCGGATGCCGAGCGACCGCGCGAAGTCGCTCAGTTCGTCTTTCAGCCAGTACCAGCGTCGCAGCTCGTCGCCGGAGAGCCCCGGGGTGAGCGCTGGGCGGGCCGAGCCCGGCGAAGACTGAGTCATCCCCTCACCCTACCGATGGGCGCACGCGGCGCTCGCACCGGAGCCCGGGCGGTCACCCCGGGCCGTCATCCCAGGCCGTCATCCCAGACCCGAGATGAGATTGACGACGTTCGCGATGATGCCGACGCCGAAGAGATAGCCGAGCAGCGTCTGCGCGATCACGACCCGGCGCAGATCCGAACTGCTCACGTTCGTGTCGGCCACCTGATAGGTCATTCCGAGCCCCACCGAGAAGTAGGCGAAGTCGGTGTACTGCGGCGGATCCGCCTGATTGAAGTCGATACCGCCGCGCGGTGCGCCATCGGGGCCGCTCCCGTAGTAGAGCGCGGCATACCGCAGCATGTAGTCGGTGTGGATCAGCGCCCAGGAGCTCGCAACGCTAAGCAGCGCGATCCCCGCGAGCAGGTATGCCTCGATCCCGTCGGCTCGCTGCGCCTGCGCCGCGACCACCGCGACGGCGACGAGGCTCGCGACGCTGCCGGCCACGGCGACCACGCGCGCGAGCCCGCGCCCCGGATCCTCGGCGGTCGCGTGCGCCCTCGTCTGCTGCGGGTTCATGCGCCAGACCACCAGCAGCACCCAGACCACGTTGATGAGCGCCACGAGCCCCCAGCCCGCGAGCAGTCCCGCAGCGACTCCGAGCGAGGGGGCCACGACGGCCCCCGCACCGATGCCGAGCAGGATGGAGACGCAGGAACGCAGCCGCAGATGCGCGTGCGCATGCGCACCTGCGGAGACTTTCGGGCCCATGCGCGCAGTCTATTTCGAAGCGGCGGCCGGCACACGCGCGTGCCAGCGCTCGTGGCTGCCCCGGCCGGGGAACGGCGTCGTGCCGCGTAGGATGAGGTCAGGCACGCATGGAACGGCGAACGCCTCGGCCGCCTCAGCCTCCGTCTCGATGCCGCGTACTGCGGGTTGCTCGGCGCGGGCGTCGCACTCGCCGCCCCGGCGATCGCGCCCACCCTCGCGCTGCCGGCATGGCTGGTCGCCGCCGTCGGCGTCGCCGTGGTCGTCTGCGCCGGCCTGATCCTGCTCATGCTCGCGAGACTTCCGCTGCGCACCGCGCTCCGGCTGGTGATGATCGCGAACCTGCTCGCCGCCGCCGCGGTCGCTGCGGTCTCGGCGACGGGCGCCGCGGTGCTGGTCGCCCTCGCCGTGCTCGCCATCGCCGTCGATATCGCCCTCTTCGCCGCCAGCCAGGCCGTCGCGCTGCGACGCCTGCAGCCGGCGAGCTGAGCCCCCTGCGGAACCTTCGGTGCCGCGAAGGAGCCTCAGCGAGCGACGGCCGTCCGGTCGAGCCAGTCGCGCAGCAGGGCGCCGACGACCGCCGGCTGTTCCAGGTGCACATTGTGCCCGGCGGCGTCGAGCACGACGAACGCACCCCGCGTGTAGTGGTCTCGCAGCGCCAGGCCGTCCTCGAAACCGACGACGTGGTCCTGCCTGCCGAAAACGTGCAGCGACGGCGCATCGAAGGGCTCCGCGGCGCCCGCCTCAGGAGAGTAGGCGTGCGTGTACTTCGCCGCGATCCGCCCCATGACCCGCTGATCCGCACCGCGCAGACCCGGCAGCGCGGAGGTGAGGAACGCGTCGAGGGCCGCCTCGCTCTGCACGACCGCCATCTCCTCGAAATCCGCCCGCGCCTCCCCCGCCCGCACGAGCACCTCGTCGTCGAGCACGACCGCCTGACGGTCGGGACAGATGCGCCGCGAACGATCCGGCTCGAACATCCCGCCGAGCGTCGCAAGACCCAGGCACTGCGCCGGCAGCGCGTGCGCGAGGTGGCGCGCGACCATCGCTCCGAACGAGTTGCCGATCACCGCGAAGGGCGCCTCGCCGATCGTGCCACGGACCTCGGCGAGCACCGCGTCCGCAAGCTCACGCGGGGTGCGCTCGCCGGTGTCCGCAGCGCCCTCCGCCCATGGAAGGTCGAGGTAGATGCGCTGCCACCCCCGGTTCGCGAGATCGTCGTCGAGCGGCAGCATGATGCGGTGATCCACACCGAAGCCGTGAATCGCGATGAGCGGGGTTCCCTCGCCGAGGATCTGCGCAATCATCGTTCAAGGGTATCGGCGCAGGCGCCTGGCCTGCCCCGAGACCGGGGCTCGAGACCTGCACCCCGACTATATTGATGCGATGAGCACCGACCCGGTTCAGAGCCTCACCCTCGACCATGTGCGCGAGCAGATCGACGCGATCGATCAGCGCATCGTCTCACTCATCGCCGAGCGGCAGCGGTGGGTGCTCACGGCTGGTTCCCTCAAGCAGAACGAGGGCGAGGTGCGGGCGCCCGCCAGGGTGGAGCAGGTCATCGAGAAGGCGCGGGGCCTCGCCGAGGAGCGCGGGGCCTCCCCCGAGGTGGTCGAGGCCGCGTACCGTGCCCTCATCGGAGCCTCCATCGATCTCGAACTGCGGCAGCACCGAGCAGGCTAGCGGCCCGAACCCTGGCATACCCGGCGCCTGCGACAATGGTCGGATGCGTCTCGAAACCCCGCGCCTGCAACTTCGCGAGCTGAACGAGGGCGACCTGCCCGCGCTCCGCGCGATCCTGCAGGACGAGCAGACGATGACCGCCTACGAGGGCGCGTTCGACGAGCCGATGGTGCGCGGCTGGCTGCAGCGCATGCGCGAGCGGTATCGGGAGGACGGCTTCGGGCTGTGGGCCGTCGAGCTGAGTGACACCGGCGAGATGATCGGGCAGTGCGGGCTCACCCGGCAGCGCATCCTCGGCGCCGACGTCATCGAGGTCGGCTACCTCTTCAACCGCGCCCACTGGCACCGCGGATACGCCGTCGAAGCGGCCACCGCCTGCCGCGAGTACGCCTTCGATCAGCTCGCCGCCGAGCGGGTGTGGGCGCAGGTGCGCGACACCAATCTCGCCTCGATGAACGTCGCGATCCGCCTCGGCATGACCGTCCGCGGACGCTTCGTGAAGCACTACCGCGGCGTTGAGATGCCGCATCTGGCGTTCGCGGTGGATCGGCCGCGCTCGGGCTGTTGATCCCCATCGCGGTTCGCGTGGACGATCTGCTGCAGACAGCAGGCTTCTGCGTCTCACGCTTCAGTCGGGACCTGGAGACCGCGCCTCAGCGCGAGCGCGCTATCGCTTCGAGAATTCTCTCGAGCCCGAAACGCCACGCCTCCTCCACATCTCCGTCCAGGCGGAAACCCCCGTTGTTCTCCATGATGATGAAGCCCGTCGCCCACGCAGTGAGGGTGCGAGCAGCGTCAAGCCCTCGAGCTTCGCCGCAGAGGGCCCGTGTAGCGTCGATCACCGGCTGCGTGACCGCCGCCGTCGCCGCGAGACTCGCAACCGGAACACCTGCACCGGGAGCCATGATCAGTTGGAATGCGGCAGGATGCAGATGCCCGAAGCTGCGAAACGCTTCCGCAAGGCGGTAGAGGTCGGGAGCCGCCCTCAACGCATCGGACAGGTCGCTCAGCGCAGCTTCAGCGACGAGTCGGATCAGTTCGTCTCGATTTCCGACGCGCTTGTAGAGAGAAGGCGCACGAACTCCCACACGCTGAGCAACGCTCTGCATGGTCAAGCCGGGCAATCCGTCGGATTCCACAAGCTGCCGGGCAGCATGCACGATCGCACCCAGGGAAGTCTTGTCAGGAGCTGGCATCCCCCAAGTATAGCTATTGACAGTAGCCTTCATGGCTATATATCTTAGCCTTCATGAAGCTGAGCACCCATCTCTACCGAGTCGGCAATGACATCGTGGCCGCCTACCTCGTCGTCACCCCCGAGGGAGTCACGATCATCGATGCGGGGCTCTCCGGCCACTGGCGCGATCTCCGCGCCGAACTCACAGTTGCGGGCAGAACCCTGGGCGACGTCAAGGGCATCATTCTGACGCACGGCGACTCCGACCACCTCGGCTTCGCTGAACGCCTGCGCCGGCACCTCGGAATACCCGTCTACGTCCACCACGCAGATGCAGCGCGTGCCATGGGCGGACCGAAGCCGCCCAACGCCAAGCAGCAGATGAGATTCCTGCCCCTCGTCGAATTCCTGACATACGCCCTCCGCAAAGGCGGACTTCGCACTTCGTGGCTCACCCGCACGATCGACGTGCGCGACGGAGAAGTCCTGGATCTTCCGGGATCCCCCCGCATCATCGGCCTTCCAGGGCACTCCGAGGGCAGCATCGCCGTGCATGTTCCGCTCGCCGACGCAGTGTTCGTCGGCGATGGACTCACGACACGCAACGTCCTGACCGGCGTGACCGGCCCCCAGCCCGCGCCGTTCACCGATGACCCAGAGCAAGCCATCGCTTCTCTCCAGAATCTGCTCCCGACCGAAGCGACATGGGTACTCCCCGGACACGGCGCCCCCTGGAAGGACGGCATCACCGCCGCCGTGCGTGCAACCGCTGCGGCCTCGACGGCCCGGCCCTAGCACTCCGCCGCGGCGGCGCACCGCCAGAGGGAGCAGCGAATCGGACCGGGCGGATCCTGCCCCAACGCCTCAGACAGAGGTGCGGGACCGCGGGGCGGAGCCCCTTTTCTGGCACCGCGAGCAGAAGTGCGAGGAGCGTCCGCCGATGACGATGCGCCGGATCGGCCCCCCGCAGCGCGGGCACGGCTGCCCGGTGCGGCCGTAGGCGTTGAGCGAGTGCGCAAAATAACCCGCCTGACCGTTCACGTTGACGTACTGGGCGTCGAAGCTCGTGCCGCCCTCGGCGAGCGCCTTCGCGAACACGTCGCGCAGCGCGGCGAGCAGCTCGCGGGCCTTGCGCGGCCCGACCGACGTGCCCGCCGTCTCGGGGTGCAGTCGCGCCCGCCACAGGGCCTCGTCGGCGTAGATGTTGCCGACGCCGCTCACGAGCCCCTGGTCGAGCAGCAGCTTCTTCACACCGGCGCTGCGGGAGCGCAGCGCCGCGATGAAGCCGATGTCGTCGAAGAGCGGATCGAGCGGGTCGCGCGCGATGTGGCGCGCCTGGCTCGGGATCGCGCCGCCGCCCGCGGCCTCGACGAGCGCGTCGAGCGCCAGCGAGCCGAAGAGCCGTTGGTCGGCGAAATCGAGACGCAGGTCGCCGTGCTCGGGGTGCTCGATCCAGAGCCGCACGCGCACGTGCCGGTCGTCGGGCGCTTCGAGCGAGCGCAGTAGCAGCTGCCCGCTCATGCCGAGGTGCGCGAGGAGCGCCGATCCGGGAGCGCCGCCGTTCGGGTTCGCTACGGGGATCCACATGAACTTACCGCGCCGCTGAAAAGCGGTCCGAAAAGCTTGCGCTCGGAGATGCC
>NZ_KB714604.1:268864-317853 GCF_000349545.1 Leucobacter sp. UCD-THU | reverse complement strand
TTTTCGAAGCCGTTTTAGCGCGCGGGGGTCACGCACCTCGGCGGCGACGATCCGCGCACCCGTCACGGCGGGGGCGAGGCCGGCGCGCACCACCTCGACTTCGGGCAGTTCGGGCACGCCGCGCTACTTCCCGGCGCCGCGCTCGGCGCGACGGCGACGGGCCTCGAGCAGCTGCTCGACGGCGTCGCGCGCGGCGGCGAGCTCGGCCACCTTCTTGCTGGTGCCCTCGCCGACTCCGGTCGCACCGTCGAGCGTCACGCGCGAGGTGTATCGCCGATCGTGATCCGGGCCGGTGCCGGTGGTCTCGTAGGGCGGGTGCGGCAGGCCGCGCTGGGCGGCCTCCTTCTGCAGCGAGGTCTTCGGATCGACGGCCGCCGTGAACCGTTCGGGGTCGGCGAACAGCGGGGCCACGAGGTCGAGCACGAAACGGTTCGCCGTCTCGCCGTCGGTCGACAGGTAGACGGCGCCGATGATCGCCTCGACGGTGTCGGCGAGGATCGAGTCCTTGTCGCGCCCACCGGTCTGGCGCTCGCCCTTGCCGAGCCGCAGCGAGGCGCCGATGCCGAGACCGCGCGCCACCTCGGCGAGCGCCACGGTCGACACGAGCGCCGAGCGGCGCTTCGCGAGTTCGCCCTCGCTCAGCTCGGGGTAGTCGCGGTAGAGCTTGAGGGTGACGGCCTGACCCAGGATGGAGTCGCCGAGAAACTCAAGGCGTTCGTTGTGGGGCGCCCCGCCGTTCTCATACGCCCAGGAACGGTGCGTGAGGGCGAGCTCGAGCAGCTCGGGATCGACTCGCACCCCGAAGGGCATGAGAAAGCCGCCGGGCTCGCCCTGCGGCGTTCCCGACGGCTCTCGAGCGTTCGATGCCAACTTACGCGTCGGCGACCTTGCGGCCCTTGTACTCGAGGAAGAGGGCGTTGCCCTGCGAGTCCTCGACCACGCGAGCGCGGTGCGGGAGGCTGTACACGGTGCGGCCGTTCTCGACGGTCTTCACCAGCTTCGGGGCCTCGGCCTTCCACGCCGAACGGCGGTGACGGGTGTTCGAACGCGACATCTTGCGCTTGGGAACAGCCATGATGCTCTCTTTCCTAGTTGCCTTCAGGATCGGCGGACCGATCCACGTCTTTTTCCTCGGCCAGATACCCGGCCAGCGCAGCCCAGCGCGGATCAACCGCGTCGGACTCGGCTGCAGCCTCGGCCTCGCGCAACTCACCGGACTCGGGATCGAGCCCCGGGCAGTCCGGGCGACACACTGGCTGGAACGGCAGTGCAAGCACTACCGCGTCTCGGAGCGGGGGTTCAAGATCCACGTGATCACCGTGAACCCCATACTCGTCGGCCTCCGTAGGAGTATACGCGAAAAGCTCCTGAAACTCGACTTGAAACGGCGTGGCGAACTCTTTCAGGCAGCGCCCGCACTCCGCGTGCACGGTGGTGTTCACCTCGACGGTGGCGAGGATGCCCTCGTGCACCGACTCGAGCCGCAGGTCGAGGTCGAGGTTCTCGCCCTCGACCACCCAGGCGAGCCCCTCGCCCAGTCGTTCGGGCGCCGCGACGGTGCGCGTGCGCTCGCGCATCTCACCCGGACGATTGTAGATGTCGCGGATGTTCTCGTGGAACACTCGTGCGCCGCTCATCACGCGGGCCTCGTCTTCGCGAGGAAGCGGGCCACGGCCGGGGGCACGTACTGCGAGACGTCGCCGCCCATCGACGAGACCTGGCGCACCAGCGTGCTCGACACGTGCGCGTGGGCCGGGTCGGGCAGCAGGAACACGGTCTCGACGCCTGCGAGGCTGCGGTTCATGATGACCATGGGAGTCTCGTAGGCCACGTCGATCTGGGAGCGGATGCCCTTGACGAGCACCGAGGCCCCGACCTCCGTGCAGTAGTCGACCAGCAGGCCGACCGACCATGACGCCACGAGGATGTTCTTCGGCATCTGGGGGTCTTCGTCGAGCGCCTTCTGGATCAGGCCGACGCGCTCCGAGATCGGCAGCATCGCGTCTTTGCCGGGGTTGTGCACGACGAGGACGTGCACCTCGTCGAAGATGTCGGCAGCCCGACGGATCACGTCGAGGTGCCCGAGGGTGATCGGGTCGAACGACCCGGGTACGACGGCGATATTGCTCATGCCTTCAACCCTATCTGCCGCAGCTTGGAAGAGCGCTGCGTCGCCGCTGTCAGCGGAATCTCTCAGAGTCCGTGCTGCTTCGCGAAGATGACGGCGTGCACGCGGTCGCGCAGCTGCAGCTTCGCGAGCACGCGCCCGACGTGGGTCTTCACGGTCGACTCCGAGAGGAAGAGCTCGGCGCTGATCTCGGCGTTGTTGAGTCCCTCGGCGATGAGGCGCAGCACGTCGAGCTCGCGCTCGGTGAGCACCTCGAATACCGCGTGCGGGTCGGCCTCGGCGCCGGGAGCGCCGGCGGCGCGCGACACCTCGGGCGAAGCGGAGCTGGACGGCCCCTGAGCCGGATCCGCGAGTCGCAGCTGCTCGATGAGCCGGCGCGTGACGCTCGGCGCCATCGCGGCGTCGCCGCCGGCGACGCGGCGGATCGCATCGACGAGGTCGTCGGGGCGGGCGTCCTTGAGCAGGAAGCCGCTCGCGCCGGCCTGGATCGCTCCCGTCGCGTACTCGTCGAGGTCGAAGGTGGTGAGCACGAGCACGCGCGTCGCCGGGTGCTCGGCGACGATGCGACCGGTGGCCTCGATACCGTTCATGCCGGGCATGCGCACGTCCATGAGCACCACGTCGCACCCGCCGCCGCTCGCCTCCAGACTCGCGAGCTCGGCGAGCGCCGCCTCGCCGTCGGCGGCCTCGGCGACCACGTCGATGCCGGGCTCCCCCAGCAGCACGAGCCGGAAGCCCGTGCGGATCAGTTCCTGGTCGTCGACCAGCATCACCCGGATCTGTGCGTCGCTCATCGTCTCTCCTCGTCGGGTTCGGGATCTCGGTCGTCCGCGCCGCCCTCCTGCTGCGCGGCGGGATCGCCCGGCACGCGTTCGCGCGCCGCCGCGCTGACGGGCAGTTCGGCGTGCAGCAGCCAGCCCGCGCCCGGGCCCGCGACGGGCCCCGCCGAGATCTCGCCGCCGAACACCCGCGCGCGCTCGCGCAGGCCGGCGATGCCGCGCCCCGAACCGACGCCGGATACCGGCGCCGACGATCCGGGCTTCGCGCCGAAGTCGCGCACCTCGATCACGGTGCGGTCGGGCAGGCGCTCGATCCGCACCTCGGCCCGGGCGCCCGTGCCCGCGTAGCGCAGCACGTTCGTGAGCCCCTCCTGCACCACGCGGTACACGGCGAGATCCTGTCCGCGGTCGCCGGAGGCCTCGCCCGAGACCTCGAGGCGCACATCGACGCCCGCGTCGCGGAAGCCGCGCGCGAGCTCCGGCAGATCCTGCACACCCGGCTGCGGCACGAACTCGGCCTGCTCGCCCTGTTCGGTGAGCGCGCCGAGCAGGCGCCGCATCTCGGCGAGCGCCGTGCGCCCGGTCTCGGCACTGCGCGTCATGGCGTCGACCGCCGCGTCGGGGGCGGCCTGCGCGGCTCGCGCCGCACCCTCGGAGAGCGCGATCATGACCGACAGGGAGTGGGCGACGATGTCGTGCATCTCGCGGGCGATGCGCGAGCGCTCCTCGGCGACCGCGAGCTGCGCGAGCTGGTCGCGCTCCCGCGCGAGCTGATGCGCCCGGTCGATGATCGCCTGCAGATACCGGCGGCGGTTGCCGAGGTTGATGCCGAGCATCAGCACTGCGAGATACCAGATCGCGGTCATCACACTCACGACGATGAAGTCCGGGATCGACATCGCGGCCGCGTCACCGGCGCGCACGACCCCGCCCGGAGTGATCTCGCCAGTGGTGCTCCACGTCGAGCCCGAGAGCATCGAGACGAGGCTGCCGCCCACGCTCGCGACGACCACGATCGCGTAGCCGATCCATCCGGCGGCGACGCTGCGGTAGACCGGAACGGCGTAGATCATGAAGAGCAGTGCGACGCCCGACGCGAGCGCCTGGGCGCCGTGGTCGCCGAGCATGGCGACCGTCACCACGATGAGCCCCGCCAGCGGATAGCGGCGTCTGAAGAGCAGCGCGGCGCCGATCACCAGTACCCGCAGCACCGCCAGCGGCCACCACGGCCAGTGCAGGTAGCCGGGCAGCGCGAACCAGTCGGAGACGGCGAGGCCGTCGACCGGGGCCTGGGCGGCCACGAGGTCGATGAACACGCCGAGCAGGCAGCCGAGCACGTACCAGGTCACGATGAACACGTCGACCGCGAGCGGGTGCGCCGCCAGCGCCCGCCGGATCACTCCCGGCGGGCGCGGCAGCCGCACCTCGGCCGCGGTCGACAGTTCTGCGTTCACCCCTTCACCCTACTGACTCGCCCGACCGCGCGGATCAGCGCGCGTCGCGGCGCTTGAAGAGGATCGCGGCGGGCACGAGGGCGGCGACGGCCCAGGCGGTCATCGCCGCGAGCGCCGTCCAGTAGCCGGGCCCGGAGTCGACCGCGAGCGCCTCTCCGTCGACCGTGACGGCCTCGGGGAGCGCGCTGTCGGAGATGCCCGCTGCGAGCGTGCCGCCGAGGTCGGCGGGCAGATAGGCGGAGACGGTGGGCAGCCACTCCCAGCCGGTGAGCATGAGCACCTGCATCGCGATCGGCAGCACGAAGGTGAGGCCCGCGATCACCGCGATGCCGCCCGCGGTCGAGCGCAGCAGCGTCGCGATGCCGAAGGCGAGCAGGGTGATGAGCACGAGGTAGGCCACCGTTCCGAGTCCGCCCGAGATCACCGCGGTGGAGCCGAGCTGCTCGGCGGCCTGGGGCAGGAACGCGACGGCGAGCGCGAGGCCGCCGAGCACGAGCACGAGGGCGGTCGCGGCGGCGACGGCCGCGGTCACGATCGCCTTCGCGATCAGCACCGGGGTGCGACGCGGCACGGCGGTGAGCGTGGAGAGGATCATGCCGCTCGAATACTCGCTCGTGACGGCGAACACGCCCAGCACGCCGAAGACGAGGGCCAGGAACGGCGCGGTGAACGTCGACACGATCAGCAGGTAGGTCTGCAGGCCGGCGGGATCCGACGTCATCATGGCGTCGGCGCCGTCCATCTGGCCGCTCCACAGCAGGGCGATCATCGCGCTGAGCCCGAGGCCGACGAGCGCGGTGATGAGCAGGGTGAGGCGGATGCTGCGCAGCGACGACAGCTTGATGCGCTCGGAGCGCAGCACACCGCCGAAGGTGAGCCGCGGGGCGCCGCCCATGGCGGGCCGGCGTTCTGGAGCGGGCGCGGATCCGCCGGCCTGCTGGCCGGGCACCTGGCTCGCGTCGATGGTGATGGTGGAGGTCATGATCTGCTTCTTTCGCTGGAAGATGTGGTGCGTCTGGGGATCGGAGACGGCCCGTTCCCGAGGCCGCCGGAGGTGGCGGTCGTCCGGCTTCGCGCGGGCGATGCCTCCGCCGGCCGAGTCACGCGGACTGGTACTCGAGCTCGCCGCGGGTGAGCGCGAGGTAGGCGTCCTCGAGCGACGACGAGAGAGGGCTGAGCTCGTGCAGCTCGATGCCGTGCGCGGCGGCGGCGCGGCCGATCTCGGCCGCAGCGATCCCGCGCGCCGTGAAGCCCTGCTCCCCCTCCGGCTCGAGCTCCACGCCCGAGGCGTTCATGAGCAGCGCAGCGAGCCTCGCGGCGTCGGGGCTCTGCACCCGCACGCGTTCGCCCTGCGCGCTCTGGCCCCCGGCTACGAACTCGGCGATGGGGGCGTCGGCCACCACGCGTCCGCGCCCGAGCACGATCACGTGGTCGGCGGTCTGCGCCATCTCGCTCATCAGGTGGCTCGACAGCAGCACGGTGCGCCCCTCGCCCGCGAGGTGGCGCAGCAGCTGACGCACCCACAGCACGCCGTCGGGGTCGAGACCGTTCACGGGCTCGTCGAGGATGAGCGTCTGCGGGTCGCCGAGCAGCGCCGCCGCGATGCCGAGCCGCTGCCCCATGCCCAGCGAGAAGCCGCCGACGCGCTTGTTCGCGACCGCCCCGAGCCCGGTCTGCTCGAGCACCTCGTGCACGCGGCGATCCGGGATGCCGTGCGTCGCGGCGAGGGCGCGCAGGTGGCTGCGGGCGCTGCGGCCCGGATGCACGCCCTTCGCGTCGAGCAGCGCACCCACCTCGGCGAGCGGCGCCGGGGAGTCGGCGTAGCGCCTGCCGTTCACGGTGACGGTGCCCGCCGACGGGCGATCCAGCCCCGCCATGAGACGCATGCTCGTCGACTTGCCCGCACCGTTCGGGCCGAGGAATCCCGTCACCTGCCCCGGCCTGATCGAGAAGCTGACGTCGTCGACGGCGGTCTTCTTGCCGTACTGCTTGCTCAGGCCTCGTGCCTCGATCATGGTGCTCTCCTTCGCGTGGTGCCTGGGGTGATGCGCTCGTGGTGCATCGTTGCTTCCACGCTAGGACCGCGCGAGCGGCGACGGATCGGCCCCCGGTGCCTGGCGGATGGTACCTGGGTACCGCTTCGGGGCCGGCCGAGCGGCGGCGTCGCACGGCGCGGCCGCCGGATCCCCGATCGCGGGTGCGCGACGCGATCCGAGCACGCGCCCTCCGCGGCGCCGAGTCCACGCCGTGCTCGACGGGCGCGCGACCCCGGCAGCTACGACTTCGCGAGGTTGTCGAGCAGACCCGCCTCGTGCTCGCGGGCGATGAGCTCGGCAAGGCCCGGGGCGGTCTCGAGCTCGGGATCGTGCTCGAGCAGCGCCGCCGCCACCTCGCGGGCATGCGCGATCAGTTCGCCGTGCTCGGCGACGCGCAGCAGGCGCAGCGTCGACCGCCCACCCGACTGCGCCGTACCGAGGATGTCGCCCTCGCGACGCAGCTCGAGATCGACCTCGGCGAGCGCGAAACCGTCGGAGGTCGCCGCGACGGCCTCGATGCGCTCTCGCGCCACAGAACCCTGCTCGGCCGTGGTCATGACCAGGCAGAGACCCGGGTGCTCGCCGCGCCCCACCCGGCCGCGCAGCTGGTGCAGCTGCGAGATGCCGAAGCGGTCGGCGTCGCGCACGATCATGATCGTGGCGTTGGGCACGTTGACGCCCACCTCGATGACGGTCGTGGCGACGAGCACGCCGATGCGCCCATCGGCGAAGCCCCGCATCACGCGGTCCTTCTCGTCGGAGGCCATGCCGCCGTCGAGCCCCTCGATCTGCACGCCCGCGAACTCGGGGCGGCGGCGCAACTCGGCGACGGTGTCCTCGACGTTCGCGAGCGGCCGCGGCCGCTCCTCGGCGCCCGCCTCGTCGCCGTCGAGCTCGGGATCGACCTCGCCCGCCGAGATCGCCGGGCAGACGACGTACACCTGTCGGCCTCCCGCGAGGTCTTCCGCAGCGCGCGCCCACACGCGGGCCGCGCGGTTCGGCATCTCGAGTTCGGGCACGGTGAAGGTCTCGATGCCCTGCCGCCCCGGCGGCAGCTCTCGGATCGTGGTCACCTCGAGGTCGCCGAAGGCCGTGAGCGCGACCGTGCGCGGAATGGGGGTGGCGGTCATCGCGAGCACGTGCGGTGAAGCACCCTTGCGCCTCAGCGCCTCGCGCTGCTCGACGCCGAAGCGGTGCTGCTCGTCGACCACGATGAACCCGAGGTCGTAGAACGCGACCCCCTCGCTGATGAGGGCGTGCGTGCCGACCGCGATGCGGCAGGTGCCCGAGGCGAGCGAGAGCAGCGCCCGCTTGCGCTCGGCGGCCGGCATGCGGCCCGTCAGCAGCACGGGGTTCAGCTCGGCCGTGAGGTCGGGGCCGAGCGCCTCCGTGATCGAGCGGAAGTGCTGCGCCGCGAGCACCTCGGTGGGCGCGAGCAGCGCGCTCTGGCCGCCGCTGCCCGCGACCTGCAGCATGGCGCGCAGCGCCACGAGCGTCTTGCCCGAGCCGACCTCGCCCTGCAGCAGACGGTGCATCGGGTGCGGTTGAGCGAGCTCGGCCGAGATCGTGTCGCCCGCGAGGCGCTGGTCGCCGGTGAGGTCGAAGGGCAGGGCGGCGTCGAATCGGTCGAGCGGGCCCGGCTCGCCCGCCGCGCCGCTCGTGAGCGGCCTCGGGGTGCTGGATTCGAGCCCGGCGCGACGCCGGCGGTCGAGCAGCGCGAGTTGCAGCTCGAACGCCTCGCGGAAGCGCAGGCTCTGCTGCGCGCCGCGCCAGTCGGCATCGGTCTGCGGGCGGTGGATCAGCTCGAGCGCCCGCCCGTAGGCCATGACGCCCTCGGCATCGCGGATCTCGGCGGGCAGCGGGTCGGCCACCGGCCCGAGCGCGTCGAGGGCGAGTTCGACGGCCCGCTGGATGGTCCAGCTGGGCATCTGCGCGGTGGCCGGGTAGATCGGCACCGGCGTCTCGGCCCACGCCTTCGCCGCCGCCTCGTCGAGCTGCTCTGCGCCGGGGGCCTCGTCGCGGTTCTCGAACAGCTCGTACTCGGGGTGCTGCAGCTGCAGGTTGCCCCGGTACTCGCTGACCTTGCCCGCGAAGATGCCCCGTCGCCCCGCCACCAGCTCCCGGCTGCGCCACTGCTGGTTGAAGAAGGTGAGCGTGAGCGTTCCCGTGCCGTCGGTGATGCGGGCTTCGAGCAGGCTGCCGTTGCGGCGCTGCATGCGGCGCTCGCGCACGTCGAGCACCTGGGCGACCACCGTGATCTGCTCGCCCGTCGGCAGCCCGCGCAGCGGCGTCAGCTCGCCGCGCCGGGAGTAGCGGCGCGGGAAGTGGTGCAGCAGGTCGCCGACCGTGAGCATCTCGAAGGCCCGCTGCAGCGGCTTCGCCGTGCGCGCCCCCACGACACCGTCGAGGCGGGTGTCGAGCGTGGCCTGGGTCATGTCTCCAGCGTAGCGGCGACCCCCGACAGACGCTCGCGGCGGCGAGGCGGTACCCTCGTGTGATGACCAGAATCATCGCCGGAGCCGCCGGATCGCTGCGCCTCGACGTGCCCCGTTCCGGCACGCGGCCCACGAGCGATCGCGTGCGCGAGGCGATCTTCTCGGCGCTCGAGTCGTGGGGCCTCGTCGACGGCGCACGCGTGCTCGACCTCTACGCGGGATCGGGAGCGCTGGGCCTCGAGGCGGCGAGCCGCGGTGCGGCCGCCGTCACGCTCGTCGAGAAGCACCCCCAGGCGGCGCAGGTCGCGGGTCGCAACGCGCGAACGGTGCTCGGGGCGTTCACACGGTCCGGGTCGGCCCCCGCCGTCGAGGTCGTGCGGCAGTCGGTGCAGGCGTTCCTCGACTCGACCGGGGAGGATCCGTCCGCTCCGCGCTGGGATGTCGCGCTCATCGACCCGCCCTACGATCTCGGAGACGCCGAGCTCGCGGCGAACCTCGCCGCGCTCGTGCCGCTGCTCGCCGACGACGCCGCCGTGCTCGTGGAGCGCAGCACCCGCTCCCCCGAGCCGGAGTGGCCCGCGGGGCTGGCCCCGGTGCGAGAGAAGCGCTACGGCGAGACCGCGCTGTGGTGGGCAGAGCCCGCCTGAACCGCGATCCGCCGCCTGAACCGCGATCCGCCCTCTCCGGACACACCTCGGGCCCGGAACCTCAGAGGTTCCGGGCCCGAGTGCGGACTCCGAGCTCGAACTATGAGCGCGGGATCAGCGTGTACTTCGTCGACAGGAACTCGTGGATGCCGTCGAAGCCGCCCTCCCGGCCGATGCCCGACTGCTTCACGCCGCCGAACGGAGCCGCGGCGTTCGACACGAGGCCCGTGTTCAGGCCCATCATGCCGGTCTCGAGCTTCTCGATCATGCGGTGACCGCGAGCGAGGTTCTCGGTGAACACGTAGCTCACGAGGCCGTACTCGGTGTTGTTGGCGATCTCGACCGCCTCGTCCTCGGTGGAGAAGCGCACGATGCCGAGCACCGGGCCGAAGATCTCCTCGCGCATGATCGCGGCCTGCGGGCCGAGGTTGTCGATCACGGTCGGCTGGAAGAAGTTGCCGGGGCCGTCGATCGTCTCGCCACCGGTGACGATGGTGCCGCCGGTCTCGACGGCGTCGGCCACGAGGCGGGCCGTGTTGGCCACGGCCTTCTCCTCGACCAGCGCGCCGATGTCGTTGCCCTCGTCGGCGCCGCGGCCGATCTTCATCGCCGAGACCTTCTCGCCCACGCGGCGCGCGAACTCGTCGGCCACGCTCTCGTGCACGATGATGCGGTTCGCCGCGGTGCAGGCCTGGCCGATGTTGCGGAACTTCGCGAGCATGGCGCCCTCGACGGCCTTATCGAGATCCGCGTCCTCGAACACGACGAACGGCGCGTTGCCGCCGAGCTCCATCGAGGTGCGCAGCACGTTCTGAGCGGCGGCCTCGAGCAGTTTCACGCCCACCGGGGTGGAGCCCGTGAACGACAGCTTGCGGAGGCGGGGATCCGACAGCAGCGCCGACGACTGAGCGCTCGACTTCGAGGTCGGCACGACGTTCACCACGCCGGCGGGGAGGCCCGCCTCCTCGAGCAGCTGCACGAAGAAGATCGTGGTCAGCGGAGTCAGCGCGGCCGGTTTGATCACCGAGGTGCAGCCCGCGGCGAGTGCCGGAGCGATCTTGCGGGTCGCCATCGCGAGCGGGAAGTTCCACGGCGTGATGAAGTAGCACGGGCCGACGGGGATGTGCGAGACCACCATGTTGCCGGTGCCCTCGGGGTTCTGGCGGTAGTCTCCCTGCACGCGCACGGCCTCCTCCGAGAACCAGCGCAGGAACTCGCCGCCGTACACGACCTCGCCGCGGGCCTCGGCGATGGGCTTGCCCATCTCCATGGCCATGAGCAGCGCGAACTCCTCCTTGCGCTCCATCAGCAGATCGAACGCGCGGCGCAGGATGTTCGAGCGCACGCGGGTGGGGGTGTTGCCCCACTCCTCCTGCGCCTCGACGGCCGCGTCGAGCGCGCGCACCGCGTCCTCGACGGTCGCGTCGGCGATGGTCTTGATGACCTCGCCGGTGGCGGGGTCGGTCACGTCGAAGGTCGCGCCCGAGGTGGACGCCTCCCACTTGCCGCCGATGCCGAGACCGGACTCCACACGATCGAGCAGCTCCTGCTCGTTGGGCTTCAGTGCCATGATGTCTACTTTCTGTTCGTCAGTCTGCTGCGTCGGTCAGTTGGCGGCCAGCGCGTCGGCGACGACCTGCAGGCCCTCGCGCAGCAGCTCGTCCGAGATGGAGAGCGGCGGGAGGAAGCGGATCACGTTGCCGTAGGTGCCACAGGTGAGCAGGATGACGCCCTGGTCGCCGGCCTGCTTCGCGATCGCGCCGGTGAGGGCGGCGGCGGGCTTCTTCGAGCCCGACTCGACGAGCTCGACGGCCTGCATGGCGCCGCGTCCGCGGATGTCGCCGATGCGGTCGTCGTTCTTCTGCAGCTCGGCGAAGAACTCCTCGATGATCGCGCCGATCTCGCGGGCGCGCTGCGAGAGGTTCTCCTGCTCGTAGGTCTCGATGGTGGCGAGGGCCGCTGCGCAGGCGATGGGGCTGCCCGCGTAGGTGCCGCCGAGGCCGCCCGAGTGCGCCGAGTCCATGATCTCGGCGCGGCCGGTGACGGCCGACAGGGGCAGACCGCCGGCGATGCCCTTGGCGGTGGTAACCAGGTCGGGCACGACGCCCTCGTGGTTCGCGGCGAAGAGGTCGCCGGTGCGGGCGAAGCCGGTCTGCACCTCGTCGAGGATGAAGACGACGCCGTTGGCGGTCGCCCACTCCTGCAGGGCGGGGAGGAAGCCCTCGGCGGGGGCGATGAAGCCGCCCTCGCCCTGGATGGGCTCGATGATGATGGCGGCGAGGTTCGACGCGCCGACCTGCTTCTCGATCTGGGTGAGCGCGACCTCGGCGGCCTCGGCGCCGGTCAGGCCGTCGCGGAAGGGGTACGAGGTCGCAACGCGGTAGACCTCGGGGGCGAACGGGCCGAAGCCGTCCTTGTAGGGCATGTTCTTGGCGGTCATGCCCATGGTGAGGTTGGTGCGGCCGTGGTAGGCGTGGTCGAAGACGACGACGCCGTTCTTCTTGGTGTAGTGGCGGGCGATCTTGATCGCGTTCTCGACGGCCTCGGCGCCCGAGTTGAAGAGTGCGGAGCGCTTCTCGTGGTCGCCGGGGGTGAGCTCGTTGAGCTTCTCGGCGACCTGCACGTAGCCCTCGTAGGGGGTGACGGTGAAGCAGGTGTGGGTGAACTGCTGCACCTGCTCGGTGACGGCCTTCACCACGGCGGGGGCCGAGTTGCCGACGCCGGTCACGGCGATGCCGGAGCCGAGGTCGATGAGCGAGTTGCCGTCGACGTCGACCATGACGCCGCCACCGGCTGCGACGATCGACACGGGCAGGGCGGCACCGACGCCGGCCGCGACCGCGGCGCTCTTGCGCGCGATGATCTCCTGCGATTTCGGACCGGGGATGCTGGTGACGAGCTTGCGCTCCTGCGGGAGCGAGGGGCCGCCGATGATGCTGGCATCAGCCATGAGGTTCTCCTTGCCTGGGGGCTCACCGCGCTGCGCTCGGGTGAGCGCCTCGCGGGTTCGAATGTGATTCCGGATCAGCCTAGCCCCGTCCGCCTACCCGCTCCTGTGCCACAATGGACTAAATAGACTCGAACTTTCGCCACTTCGGCAGACACCATTCAGGGAGGGCCATGGCAGCCAGCTCCGCGCCGGATGAGCGGGCCGCGAGGGGCGGGACGCCCGCCACGCACTCCCCCGCCATCGAGCTCGGCGAGCTGCTGCGCCAGTACCAGCTCGGCCTCGTGCTGATCGCCGGGGCGAGCGCCGACGTGCTCGAGCGACCGGTGCAGTGGGTGCACGTCAGCGAGCTCGAGGATCCCGCCCCGTTCCTCACGCCCCGCACCGTGCTGCTCACCACCGGCGCCCGGTTCTCGGCGGTGCACGACCAGCAGGACGCCGACGCGTACGTGCAGCGGCTCGTCGGCGCCGGCGTCACCGCCCTCGGCGTCGCGGTCGGCCTGCACTGGGACCGTGTGCCGGCGCAGATCGTCTCGGCCTGCGACCGGCTCGGCCTGCCGCTCTTCCGCGTGCCCTACGATACGGCGTTCATCGAGATCGTGCAGACCGCGGCGCGGCTGCTCGAGGCCGGCGCGAGGGAGCGCGACGTCTGGGCGCTCGAATCGCAGCGCGCGGTGGCCTCGGCCTCGCTGCAGCGCGACGGGCTGGGGTCGGCCGTGCGCGAGGCCTCCGCCCGTCTCGGGCGATGGGTGTGCATCACCGACAGGTCGGGGCGCATCGTCGAATTCTCCCCGGGCTCCGCCCGCTCCGACGTCCAGGCCGAGTGGATCCGCCGCGAGACCCGCCGCCTTGTGGAGCGGGGCGTGAGCGCGGGCCGCATCGGCGGCGCGGGCGGCGGTGTGCAGATGCAGGCGCTCGGCCGACGCGGCCGGGTGCTCGGGGTGCTGGCGGTCGAAGATCGCGGCGCCCCCGACACCGCCGAGCGCACCCTCATCGGCCTGGTGGCCGCGCTCGCGACCGTGCAGCTCGAGCACCGCGGCGGCATCGACGAGGCGCAGTCGTCGCTGCGCGACGCGATCGTGCAGCTGCTGCTGGACGGCGACCTCGCCCTCGCGGAGAGGATCGCCGCGGGCGCGCTCACCCGGGTGCCGCGCGGATCCGTCGTGGCCGTGCGCTACCGCACGCCGGAGGGGGTCGATCCCGCGATCGTCGAGGATCTGCAGTCCTTCGACGCGGGCAGCCCCGGGCTCATCAGGGCGACCCTCGGCGATGCGCCGCTGATCATCGCCGAGACGCGGCACCTGCCCGCGATCCGCCGCCTGCTGCTCACGCGCCGCATCCTGTCGGGGGTCTCGGAACGCGGAACGCTGCCGCAGCTGGCCGAGTTGATCGACCAGGCCGACCGGGCGGTCGAGTACGCGGTCGCGAGCGGCGCGGAGGGGCCGGTCGACTACCTGCCCGCGCTGCACGACGGCGTACTGCACCTGCTGAGCGGAATGCCCGATGCGCGGCACCGCGCCGAGAGCCTGCTCGCTCCGCTGCGCCAGCACGACCGCAGGCACGACGACACCATCGAGCACAGCCTGCGCGTCTGGCTCGCCCACCACGGCCAGACGAGCCCGGCCGCGACCGAGCTCGGCGTGCACCGCCACACGCTCAAGGCCCGGGTGCAGACGGCCGCGCAACTGCTGCAGGCCGACCTCGACTCCCCCGACACGCGCGCCGATCTGTGGACGGCGCTGCGACTGGCGGAGAAGAGGGCCTGAACCCCCTCCTCCGCCGGGTCGCCGATCCTGCGGGCGTGTCGAGCATCAGGATCCGGGCGGGCGCACCGTGTACGGGTCCCAGCCGGCGGGGTCGAGCGCGCCGCCGTCGAGACGGATCCCGGGCGCGGCCGCGGATCCCGAATCGATATCCCGCACCGCGCCGATCGGCAGGAAGCCGTGCGGCAGCGCCGCCGACGCCGGGAACGTCGCGAGCAGCCCGTGATCCTCACCGCCCGTGAGCATCGCCCCGATCGGCACTGCAGCGCCGTGCTGCACTCCGAAGCCGCGCTCCAGCAGACGCTCGTCGAGGTCGACCGTCACCCCGCTCGCCCGCGCCAGGCGGTCGGCGTCGATCGACAGCGAGTCGGAGACGTCCATCATCGCGGTCGCTCCCGCGTCGGCCGCGGCCGCTCCGAGCGCGATGGGCGGCTCGGGGGCGAGCTGCGCGGCGACGGCCGCGGGGTAGGCCCGCCGCAGGGCGGGCAGCGACCGGGAGTGGGCGGTACCGTCGGGATCGGCGGCCTCGGCGAACAGCAGCGACAGCCCGAGCCCCGCGAGCCCGAGCTGCCCCGCGTACGCGACCCTGTCGCCCGGCCTCGCGCCCGAGCGGGTCACGGGCGGCCGCCCCTCGAGGTCGCCGAGCGCCGTCACCGAGGCGGTCACCACCGGCGCGCGCCCGAGGTCGCCGCCGATCACACCGCAGCCCGGCGCGAGCTGCCGGCAGGCGGCGTCGAGGCCGCGCGCGATCCGCTCGAGCAGATCGACCGGTGTCTCGTGCGGCACGGCGAGCGCCACGGTGAGCGCCGTGGGCCGCGCACCCATGGCCGCGACGTCGGAGAGGTTGGTGGCCGCGAGCTTCCACCCCAGTTCGAATCCGTCGTGCCAGGCCAGACGGAAGTCGGGCCCCTCGATCATCGTGTCGGTCGTCACGACCGCGTCGCCCTCGAAGCCGAGCACCGCGCAGTCGTCGCCCGGACCGAGCCGCGCGCTCGCGGAGGGGCTCAGGCGGGCGAGCACGCGGGCGAGCACCTCGCGCTCCCCCAGTTCCCCCACGGTCGCGTTCACACTCTCAAACTAGCGCACAGGCGGCACTCGCTAGGCTGGCAGCGTGACTTCGCACCGCACCCGCCTGCTCGCGCTCGCCACCGCGGCGCTCGCCTCTGCGACGCTGCTCACCGGCTGCGCCGGCGACGTGCCCATGGAGGCGGCCGAGAACGCCAACGACCCGGCCTGCGCCGACGTGATCGTGCGCCTGCCCGACACGGTCGCCGGCCTCGAGCGGCGCACCACCAACGCCCAGTCGACGGGCGCGTGGGGCGATCCGGCCGGCGTGCAGCTGCAGTGCGGCGTCGAGCCGAGCGGCCCCACCACCGACACCTGCGTGAACGTCGACGGGGTCGACTGGATCATGGACGACTCGCAGGCGCCGCTCTACCGCTTCGAGGCCTACGGGCGCTCGCCCGGCCTCGCCGTGTTCGTGAATTCCGAGTACGCGAGCGGTACCGCGGCGGTGCTCGACCTCGGCACCGTCGTCAGGGAGCTGCCGCAGACACGCGAGTGCGTCGGCCTCGTCGACACGCTCGATCTGTAGCGTCGACCCTCGTGTCCGGTGTCTCGGGTGACACCGGTGTCTCGGGTGGGACCGGTGCTTCGGATCGAGGCCCGGGATCGCGTCCGAGATACCGGTACCGTCCGAGAGATCGGAAGCACCCGCACCCGCGACGGACCGGGGATCAGTAGGCGGGCTTCTTCTCGATCGCCAGCTCGACCAGCTCGGTGATGAGGTCGGTGTATTCGAGCCCCGACTCCTGCCAGAGCCGCGGGTACATCGAGATCGGGGTGAAGCCGGGCAGCGTGTTGATCTCGTTGAGCACCGGCCCCTCGTCGGTGAGGAAGAAGTCGATGCGCGCGAGCCCGGCGCACTGCGTCACCTCGAAGGCGCGCACCGCGGCATCCCGAATCGCCTCGAACTCGAGCTCCGTGACCTGCGCCGGCAGCGCGAGCTCGACGCCCGCGGCCCCGAGATACTTCGCCTCGAAGTCGTAGAAGTCGCGCCCGGTGAACACGATCTCGCCGATCACCGAGCTGGTGCGCGGACGATCCTCGCCGCGACCCTCGAGCACTGCGATCTCCACCTCGCGCCCCGTCACGCCCGACTCGATGAGCACCGTGCGATCCTCTGCGAACGCCACCTCGAGCGCGGCGGGCAGCTCGGCGAGCTCGGCGACCCGGCTCACCCCCACCGACGAACCGGCCCGGGCCGGCTTCACGAACAGCGGGTAGGAGAGCCCCTCGTCGAGACGCTCCGAGAGGTACGGGTCGCGAGAGAGCTGCTCGCGCGTCACCGTGCGCCAGGGCGCCACCGGGATGCCGGCGTCGGCCAGCACGGTCTTGACCGCGTGCTTGTCCATGCAGAGCGCCGAGCCCAGGACGCCGCTGCCCACATAGGGCAGGTCGACCAGGTCGAGCATGCCCTGCACGGTGCCGTCTTCGCCGTACGGGCCGTGCAGCATGGGCAGCACCGCGTCGACGTGCCCCAGCGATCGCAGCGCGCCCGCCTGATCGACGACGGTGAGCGTGCGGGTCGCGGTGGAGGCCGGCCACAGCACGCGCGTGCCGTTGTCGCCGACCTCGGGCAGCGCGCCGGGCTCGAGCCGGTACCCCTCGAGGTCTTCCTCCCGCATGAGCACGGTGGCCCCCTGCTTCGTGATGCCCACCGGGATCACGTCGAACTTCGCGCGGTCGATCGCGCGCAGCACGCCCGCGGCGGTGACGCAGCTGATGCCGTGCTCGCTGGAGCGGCCGCCGAAGAGCAGCGCGACCGTGCGCTTCTCGCCCGCGCCGGGCGCGTCGGCGCGGCGCTCCGACGGGGAGGATGAGGATGCTGCGGTCACGCCTGGGTTCCCTTCAAACGGTTGAGCAGTCGCCGCCACGTGCCCTCGTGGGCTCCGTCGGGAATCGCCTGCTCGGGCTGCGGTACGTCGTCTTCGGTGGCGAGGTGCGGGCCGAGATCCTTCGGGGCCATGCGGCCGTCGAGCACCATCTGCACCTGCTCCACGATGGGCATGCGGATGCCCAGCTCGCGGGCGAGCTCGAGCACCGGGGGCACCGACGTGATGCCCTCGGCGACCTGCTGCATCTGCTCCCGCGTCTCCTCCTGCGTGTAGCCCTGCCCGATGAGGCGGCCGGCGGTGTTGTTGCGGGAGAGCGGCGACTGGCAGGTAGCGATGAGGTCGCCGAGGCCGGCGAGTCCCGAGAGGGTCGCGGGATCCGCGCCGTGCGCGACGGAGAACTGGGTCATCTCGGCGATGCCGCGCGTGATGATCGCGGCCTTCGTGTTCTCGCCGTAGCCCACGCCGTCGACGATGCCGATCGCCAGCGCGATGAGGTTCTTGAGCACGCCGCCGAGCTCGGTGCCGACGACGTCGGTGTTGACGTAGGTGCGGAAGTAGGGCGCGGAGGCGGCAGTCGCGATCTCCTGCGCGACGGTGAGATCGGCGCAGGATGCGACGCCGCCGGTCGGCTGCTCCTTCGCGATCTCGAGCGCGATATTGGGGCCCGAGATCACGCCGATGCGCGTCGGGTCGAGGTCGAGCGTGTCGGCCATCACCTGCGACATGCGCATGGTCGTGGTCTTCTCGACCCCCTTCACGAGGCTCACGAGCACGCTGCGCCGGTCGAGGTAGGGCTCGATGTCGAGCAGGTTCTGCCGCAGGGTCTGGCTCGGCACCGCGAGGAAGACGAGGCCCGCGCCGCGCAGCGCGACGCTGAGGTCGTCGGTCGCCTTCAGGCTCTTCGGCAGGTTGATGCCGGCGAGGTACTGGGTGTTGCGCTTCGCGACCTGGATCTCGTGCGCGACCTCGCGCCGACGCGCCCAGACGGTGACATCGCAGCCCGCGTCGCAGAGCACCTTCGCGAACGTGGTGCCCCAGCTGCCCGCTCCGATGACCGCGACCCTGCGGCCGCGGTTGCGCAGATTCCTACCGGTGACGATCGGGATCGGCCGCGTGCTCAAAAGCGGCCCGTCTCGTTCTGCTGGTGCTTGCTGGGGTCCCAGCGCTCGGCTGGCGGCTGCTCACCGCGCAACTCGGCGAGCAGCGCGGTGATCGCGTCCATGAGCAGGCTCGTGGCCTCGGTGACGACGCGCTGATCGACGGGACGGTTCTCGAAGCGGCTGAGGTCGAGCGGCTCGCCCACCGAGACCCGGATGGTCTTGCGCGGGAACGGATGGATGCGCTTCGCGTAGCGCGGCATCAGATCCTGGGTGCCCCAGTGGGCGACGGGGATCAGGGGAATACCCGACTCGAGAGCGAGGCGCACGGCGCCCGACTTGCCCCGCATGGGCCAGAGATCCGGATCGCGGGTGAGCGACCCCTCCGGGTACACGATCACCCCCGACTCGCGCTCGATGAGCTGGCCGGCGGCCCCCATCGGGTTGACTCCGTCGCGTGCGGGCCGGGTGGATCCCTGGCGCTCGACCGGGATCTGACCGGAGGCTCGCAGCACCCACCCCAGCACGGGCACGCGGAAGAGGCTCGCCTTCGCCATGAACCGGGGCAGCCGCCCGAGATGCCAGACGGCCGCGCCCATCGCGATGGGGTCGATCTCGCTGTAGTGGTTCGGCGCGAGGATGAAGGGGCCCGTCTTGGGCAGCTTCGACTGCGGCGCGAAGCGGTAGCGCACCATGACGGACCACACCGGCAGGATCATCCCGGCCAGGAACCAAAACACGGAGGGTCGACGCTTCTCCGCGGAGGGGCGGCTGCGGAGTTTTACCGTGTCAGTCATGGTCCCATTATCCCGCTCCCGCGCCCCCGGCACGGCATACCGTGCCGGGGAGGCGATATCGAGGGATCAGCTCTCGTAGACGAAGTCGGCGCCGAGCTGCCGCAGCTTCTCGATGAAGTTCTCGTAGCCGCGCGAGATGATGCCGATGTTCGTGACCTTCGAGCTTCCCTCGGCGGTGAGCGCCGCGATGAGGTGGCTGAAACCGCCCCGCAGGTCGGGCACCTCGATGTCGGCACCCGTGAGCGGGGTGGGCCCCGTGATCACGGCGGCCTGCTCGAATTCGCGGCGCATCACGCGGCGGGTGCTGTCGTGCAGCCCCTCCTTGTAGACCACGATGTCGGCGCCCATCTTGTTGAGGGCCTCGGTGAATCCGAAACGGTTCTCGTAGACCGTCTCGTGAATCGTCGACACGCCCTGGGCCTGGGTGAGGGCGACGACGAGAGGCTGCTGCCAGTCGGTCATGAAGCCGGGGTGCACGTCGGTCTCGATGGTCACCGGCTTGAGGTCGCCCCCGGGATGCCAGAAGCGGATGCCGTCAGAGTGCACGTCGAAGTCGCCGCCGACCTTGCGGAAGACGTTGAGGAAGGTCATCATCTCCTCCTGCTTCGCGCCTCCGACGAACACGTCGCCCTTCGTGGCGAGGGCGGCTGCGGCCCAGCTGGCGGCCTCGTTGCGGTCGAAGATCGCCGCGTGGTCGTAGCCCCGCAGCTCTTTCACGCCCTCGATGAAGATGACGCGGTTGGGCTCGACCGTGATGATCGCGCCCATCTTCTGCAGGATGCAGATGAGGTCGATGATCTCGGGCTCGATCGCCGCGTTGCGCAGCTCGGTCTGCCCCTCGGCGAGCACGCTCGTGAGCAGCACCTGCTCGGTGGCGCCGACCGACGGGTAGGGCAGCTCGATGTTGGCGCCTTTGAGCCCGTTGGGGGCCGTGAGGCTGATGCCGCTCGGCAGCTTCTCGACGACCGCACCGAACTTGCGCAGTGCGTCGAGGTGGAAGTCGATGGGCCGGTCGCCGATGCGGCACCCGCCGAGGTCGGGGATGAACGCCTCGCCGAGACGGTGCAGCAGCGGGCCGCAGAAGAGGATCGGGATGCGGGACGACCCCGCGTGCGCGTCGATGTCGGCCTGGTGGGCCACCTCGACGTTCGAGGGGTCCAGGCGCCACACGCCCGGCTCGTCGCCGCGGGTGATCAACACGCCGTGCAGGGCCAGCAGACCGGCGACGACGCGCACGTCGGAGATGTTCGGCACGTTGCGCAGCACGCTGGGCGACTTGCCGAGCAGCGCCGCCACCATCGCCTTGGTGGCGAGGTTCTTGGCGCCGCGCACCTCGATCCGCCCCTGCAGAGGCCGACCGCCGTTGATGAGGATCTCATCGGAGGTCAGCCCCACGCGGGCGCCGGCTTTCTGAGCGTCTTTCTTGAGCCCTTCGGCGGTCGTGTCGTCGTTCGGTGCGTCCTGCTCGCTCACGCGGCCTCCAGCGGGGTTGTGGTCGGCATCCAGGTCGGTCGCCGAGCCTCGAATTCAGTGATTGCCGACTCGTTGCGAAGGGTCAGCGAGATGTCGTCGAGCCCCTCCATCAGACGCCAGCGGGTGTAATCGTCGACCTGGAACGGCACGGTCAGGTCGCCGACCGAGACGGTGCGGTCTTCCAGGCTCACGGTCAGCTGCACTCCGGGCTCGGCGTCGATCGCCGCCCAGAGCTTCTCGACGTCGGCCTCTTCGACCTGGGCGGCGAGCAGACCCTGCTTCCCGGAGTTGCCTCGGAAGATGTCGGCGAAGCGCGGCGAGATGACCACCTTGAAGCCGAAGTCGCGCAGCGCCCAGACGGCGTGCTCCCGCGACGATCCGGTGCCGAAGTCGGGGCCGGCGACCAGGATCTCGGCGCCCTGGAAGACGGGCTGGTTGAGCACGAAGCCCTCATCTTGCCGCCAGTGGTAGAAGAGCGCGTCGTCGAAGCCGGTCTTGGTGACGCGCTTCAGGAAGACGGCGGGGATGATCTGGTCGGTGTCGACGTTGGAGCGCTTCAGCGGTGCGGCGATGCCCGACATCGTGATGAACTTGTCCATGGTTACGCTGCCTCAACCTTCTCGGCGGCGTGCGCCGCGCCGTCCGCGTCGTGCGTGATGCCGTTCTCGGCATCCTCCTTCAGATCCCAGGGGCTCGAGAGCGTGCCGCGGATCGCGGTCGCGGCGGCGACGAGCGGAGACACGAGGTGGGTGCGGCCACCCTTGCCCTGGCGGCCCTCGAAGTTGCGGTTCGAGGTCGAGGCGCAGCGCTCCCCCGGGGCCAGCTGATCGGGGTTCATGCCGAGGCACATCGAGCAGCCCGCGAAGCGCCACTCGCCGCCGAACTCCTCGACGATCTTGTCGAGGCCCTCGGCCTCGGCCTCGAGGCGCACACGGGCCGAGCCGGGCACCACCATGAGGCGCACCCCCTCGGCCTTCTTCTTGCCCTTGATGATGCTGGTGAAGGTGCGCAGGTCGTCGAGACGGCTGTTCGTGCAGGAGCCCATGAAGACCGCGTCGACCGCGATCTCCTTCATGGGCGTGCCGGCCTCGAGGTCCATGTACTCGAGCGCTCGCTCGGCGGCGGCGCGCTCGTTCGGATCCTCAATGTGGACGGGGTTCGGCACACGATCGCTCAGCAGCACGCCCTGGCCGGGGTTCGTGCCCCAGGTCACGAAGGGCTCGAGCTCGCCGGCATCGATGAACACCTCGCGGTCGAAGACGGCGCCGTCGTCGGTGGGCAGCGTCTTCCAGTACTCGACGGCGCGATCCCAGTCGTCGCCCTGCGGCGCGTGCGGACGACCCTTGACATAGTCGAAGGTGATCTCGTCGGGCGCGACCATGCCCGCGCGGGCACCGGCTTCGATCGACATGTTGCAGATCGTCATGCGGCCGTCCATCGAGAGGCTGCGGATCGCCGATCCGCGGTACTCGAGCACATAACCCTGCCCGCCGCCGGTGCCGATCTTCGCGATGACCGCGAGGATGATGTCCTTCGCGGTCACGCCGGGGCGCAGCTCGCCCTCGACGTTGATCGCCATGGTCTTGAACGGCTTGAGCGGCAGGGTCTGGGTCGCCATCACGTGCTCGACCTCGCTCGTGCCGATGCCGAACGCGAGAGCGCCGAAGGCGCCGTGGGTCGAGGTGTGGCTGTCGCCACAGACCACCGTGATGCCCGGCATCGTGAGGCCGAGCTGCGGACCGACGACGTGCACGATGCCCTGCTCTTTGTCGCCGAGCGGGTGGGCGCGCACGCCGAAGTCCTCGACGTTGTGGCGCAGCGTTTCGATCTGCAGCCGGCTCGTCGGATCCTCAATCTGACGGGTGATGTTGACCGTGGGGGTGTTGTGATCCTCGGTGGCGATCATGAGATCGACGCGGCGCAGGGGCCGGTTCGCCATGCGCAGGCCGTCGAAGGCCTGCGGACTGGTGACCTCGTGGATGAGGTGCAGGTCGATGTAGATGAGATCCGGCTCGCCGTTCTCGCCCTTCACGACCACGTGGTCGTCCCACAGCTTCTCGGCCAGAGTTCGGGGCTTGGTTGCTTCAGTCATACGTGCGCTTCTCTATTCCGTAACTTGCATGCGCCAACGCGCGCGATTGCTTTTCGGCCGTGCCGGACTCCGCGACGGGAGGGCCGAAATGCTACACCCCGTCGCGGCAAGGAAGAAGAAGCTGCCGACGACGCATAGCGAAGAGTCTACCACCGGGTGCCCGCGTTCCCTGGAAGCGGGCACCCGGTGCGACCGGTTCAGTCGCCGGGGTTCTCGTGAGCGCCGAGGTGCAGCCGCTCGCCGGTGCGCTTCGCCTCGCGGTTCATCTTCACGACGCTCGCAACCGTCGCGATCGCCATCGCCGTGACGATGAAGCCGAGCGACACCCACGTGTTGATCTCGGGCACCGGCACGTGCTCGCCGCCGTTGATGAAGGGCAGCTCGTTCTCGTGCAGGGCGTGGAAGATGAGCTTCACGCCGATGAAAGCGAGGATCGCTGCGATGCCGTACTTGAGGTACTCCAGGCGATCGAGCAGGCCGCCGAGCAGGAAGTACAGCTGGCGCAGGCCCATGAGCGCGAAGACGTTGGCGGTGAAGACGATGAAGGGGCTCTGCGTGATGCCGAAGATCGCGGGGATCGAGTCGAGCGCGAACAGCAGGTCGGTGGCGCCGAGCGAGATCAGCACGAGCAGGAAGGGCGTGAACATGCGCTTGCCGTCGACCGTGGTGCGCAGCTTGCCGCCGTCGTAGTGGTCGCTGAAGGGGAACATCCTCTTCGCGAGACGCACGGCGAGCCCGTCGCCCTGCTCGTCGTGCCCGCCGGGCTTGACCTGCTGCCACGCCGTCCAGATGAGCCAGGCTCCGAACAGGAAGAACACGGCGATGAAGCGCTCGATGATGGCCGCGCCGGCCAGGATGAACAGTCCGCGGAAGATCAGCGCGAGGATGATGCCGATCATGAGGGCCCGCTGCTGGTAGGCGTACGGCACCTTGAAGCTGCCGAGGATCAGCACGAACACGAAGAGGTTGTCAATCGAGAGGCTGTACTCCGTGAGCCAGCCCGCGAGGAACTCGGTGCCGTGCTGCACATCGCCCAGCAGGAACATGCAGCCGGCGAAGACGAGGGCGAGCAGCACGTAGAAGCCGACCCAGAGGCTGGCTTCGCGCATGCTCGGCACGTGCGGGCGCTTGATGATGAGGAGCAGGTCGATGACGAGGATCGCGACGAGCACGACCATCGATCCGATCTCGAACCAGAGCGGAAGAACAGGGGTCACGGCAACTCTTTCGGTGTGGCGCGGGTACGCGGAGTAACCGAAAGTCTCTCCCCGGCGAGGCTCCCCGCGAAGCGGCGGAACCCCACCGCGTCCGCACCGGCCGGGCCACGGAGCCCGGCGTACTGACGACACGGACGAAACGGAATACTCCCTCTCGAAGGCACCATCATACCCCGGCGGGGCCGAGCGCTCAGCGCTCGTCGGCGAGTCGCGGGGTCCGCCGAGAGATCGGCGCTCCCGGCTCGTTCCGATCGACGGGCGGGTGCGCGCAGCGCCCCGCACCGTCGCGTTCCCAGCGCGAGACGGGGTTCGCCTCGCTACGATGTGATCCTCCGCAGACGAAAGGACGCCCGTGACCGACCGTTCGACCCCTCCGATCGAGCGCAGCACCCAGCGGGGTCCCGGCCCCGCCTCCCGCACGCTCGCCGGATTCATCTTCGCGAGCCGCTGGCTGCAGGCCCCGCTCTACCTCGGCCTCATCATCGCCCAGGCGGTCTACGTCGTGCTCTTCTTCGTCGAGCTCTGGCACCTCATCGAGGGCGCCATCCTCGAGGGCCACATCAGCGAGACCGAGGTCATGCTCAGCGTGCTCGCGCTCATCGACATCGTGATGATCGCGAATCTGCTCATCATGGTGATCATCGGCGGCTACGAGACCTTCGTCTCGAAGATCCGCGTCGAGGGCCACCACGATGAGCCCGACTGGCTGTCGCACGTGAACGCCAACCTGCTCAAGGTGAAGCTCGCGATCTCAATCATCTCGATCTCGTCGATCCATCTGCTCAAGACCTTCATCGAGGTCGGCCGCATGGACGGCGGCCTCGTGCACAACGCGAACGGCACGGTGCTCTACTCGTGGGACGGCGTGCTGTGGGAGGTGGTGATCCACCTCGCGTTCATCGTCTCCGCTCTGGCGCTCGCCTGGATCGACAAGATGAGCCACCAGCACCCCGCCGCGCCGAAGAACGAGCAGCTCACGGCTGGGCGCCTGGAGGCGTCGCTGCGGGACCCCGCCCCGGCCCCCGCGGCCGACGGCTACGTGACCGTCCGGCTCCCCGCCGGCTCGCAGCTTCCCGAGGGCGCCCGCATCCTCGAGTGAACGCGGACCGCTGAAACGCGCGAACGGGGGCCCGACTTCGGTTTTCGAACTTGTTTTCGAATTAAATCGNCGACCAGCAGTAAAAACCCGTTCGAAAATTCGGATCAGAACTGGTTCATGGTGTTGTCCTTGCCGCCTGCCTTGAGGGCCGCGTCACCGGCGAAGTACTCCTTGTGGTTGTCGCCGATGTCGCTGCCGGCCATGTTCTGGTGCTTGACGGTGGCGATGCCCTGGCGGATCTCCTGGCGCTGCACGTCGCGCACGTAGGTGAGCATGCCCTCGTCGCCGAAGTACCCCTTCGCGAGATTGTCGGTGGACAGCGCAGCCGTGTGGTAGGTCGGCAGGGTGATGAGGTGGTGGAAGATGCCGGCGCGAGCCGATCCGTCGCGCTGGAAGGTGCGGATCTTCTCGTCGGCGAGGCGCGCGAGTTCGGTGCCGTCGTACTCGACGCTCATGAGGTTGTCGCGGTCGTAGGCCGCCACGTCCTCGCCCCGCTCGACGAGCAGGTCGTAGGCCTGCTGACGGAAGTTGAGGGTCCAGTTGAACGAGGGGCTGTTGTTGTAGACGAGCTTCGCGTTCGGCACGGCCTCGCGGATACGGTCGACCATGCCCGCGATCTGCTCGACGTGAGGCTTCTCGGTCTCGATCCACAGGAGGTCGGCGCCGTTCTGCAGGGAGGTGATGCAGTCGAGCACGCAGCGCTCCTCGCCGGTGCCGGAGCGGAACCGGTACAGGTTGCTGGCGAGGCGCTTCGGGCGCAGCAGCTTGCCGTCGCGCTTGATCACGACGTCGCCGTTGCCGAGCTCGTCCTCGGAGATCTCCTCGACGTCGAGGAACGAGTTGTACTGGTCGCCGAGATCGCCGGGAACGTTCGTCACCGCGAGCTTCTGGGTGAGGCCGGCGCCGAGCGAGTCGGTGCGGGCGACGATCACGCCGTTGTCGATCCCCAGCTCGAGGAACGCGTATCGCACGGCGTTGATCTTCGCGATGAAGTCCTCGTGCGGCACGGTGACCTTGCCGTCCTGGTGGCCGCACTGCTTCTCGTCCGACACCTGGTTCTCGATCTGGATGGCGCAGGCCCCGGCCTCGATCATCTTCTTCGCGAGCAGGTAGGTGGCCTCGGGGTTGCCGAAGCCGGCGTCGATGTCGGCGATGATCGGCACGACGTGCGTCTCGTAGTTGTCGATCTGCGACTGGATGAACTCGACGGCGGTCTCGTCGCCCGCCCGGCGGGCGTCGTCGAGCTGGGTGAAGAGCAGGTCGAGCTCGCGGGCGTCGGCCTGGCGCAGGAAGGTGTAGAGCTCCTCGATGAGCGCGGGCACCGCGGTCTT
This sequence comes from Leucobacter sp. UCD-THU, assembly GCF_000349545.1. Lineage (NCBI taxonomy): Bacteria > Bacillati > Actinomycetota > Actinomycetes > Micrococcales > Microbacteriaceae > Leucobacter > Leucobacter sp. UCD-THU. Next base: position 291,661 of record NZ_KB714604.1, on the reverse strand, counting down.
CTCGTGCATCGACTGATCGGGCAGCGGCCCGAACTCGGAGCGCAGGGCCGCGACCATCCAGCCCGAGAGGTAGAGGTAGCGCTTGTTGGTGGTCTCGAGGTGCTTCTTGATCGAGATCATCTTCTGCTGCCCGATGAAGCCGTGCCAGACGCCGAGCGACTGCGTGTAGACCGACGAGTCGGCGTCGTACTCGGCCATGTCGCGTCGCATGATGTCGGCGGTGTACTGCGCGATCTCGAGGCCCGTCTTGAATCGGTTCTGAGCCCGCATGCGGGCGACGTGCTCGGGGTTGATCGCATCCCAGCTCGGACCGTTCTGCTCCTTGAGCGCCTCGACGGCCTCCCTGTCGTTCTGGAACGCACTCATTCTGACTCCTTCGTATGATGGCGGCTAGCTCCGAAATGAACTACTTCTACTCTGGGGTACGCCAGACCCCCGCCACGCACGAATCCCGGGATGAAGATTCGCGGTATTTCTGCGCGGCGGAAATCTTGCTCGCCGGGCGGTCGGATCGCTCCGATCCGACCGCCCAGGGGCCGCCGCCACGAGCCGATAGGCTGTCAGCTGCCCCGCGGACCGGGGCCGCGCGCGAGTGGCGGAATTGGCAGACGCGCTGGATTTAGGTTCCAGTGTCCTCGGACGTGGGGGTTCAAGTCCCCCCTCGCGCACCTGAGACGGCCCCTGGGCCGGACGACGGCCCGGCGCTCGGAGCATCGGCGGCACCCGGGAGGAGGCGTCCGCCCCGCCCCGGGCTCGCCGTGATGGGCGGCTTCGGAGTGTTGCTCGCCGCCGCGCCGGTCACACTGCGGAGGCGGCGGGCCGGCGAGCCCGCAGGATCTCCCCCGTCTTCACCGCGACCACTCCGGCGATGATCAGCGCCGCGCCCGCCCACTGCGCGCCCGTGGGGACGACCGCGAGCAGCACGATGGTCCAGACGATGCCGAACAGCGCCTCCGAGTACCCGGTGAAGCTCGCGACCGTCGCTCCGAGCCTGCGGGAGGCGGCGACGCCGAGCACGTAGGAGAGCACCGTCGAGATGAGCACCATGCCCGCGACGACGACCGCGGGAGGCAGCTCGGCGCCCGCGATCGCCGCCGGGGCGCCGGTGACCGCGAACGGCAGCAGGCCCGTCGCGCTCACCACGACCAGCATCACCGCTCCGACCGCGAGGCCGAGCCCCACGAAGGGGATCGGCGGGATGCCGTGGTCGCTGCTCGCCCCCGTCGCGTAGTACGCGGCATTGCCGATCGCCGCGATGAGCGCGAAGACGATGCCCATCGGGTGGAGTGCTCCGCCCGCTCCGGCGCCCGATATCGCGACGAGGCCGAGCACGGCGACGGCGGCGCCGATCAGCGTCAGCGCGGCCGGCGCCACGCGCGTTCGGGCCCAGATCCAGAGCATCAGGATCACGGGCCCCATGAACTCGATGAGCAGCGCCAGACTCGGTGGGATGAACTGCACCGCCATGAAGAACGCGAGTTGACAGCCGGCGACCGCGAGCACGCCGAACAGCAGGATCGGCCGCCACGCGGCCCGCACCGTGCGCCACCGGCCCCGCAGAGCGAGCGCGGTGGGCACCGCGAGCACGAGGGCCGCGAGGGTGATCCTCGCGGTCGTCGCGGCTCCCGCCGACCACCCCGCTGCGAGGAGCGCGCTCGCGAAGCTGCCCGACAAGGCGAACGAGGCCGCGGAGCCGACCGCGAGCAGGAATCCGGTGACGGGAATCGCCCGCGTCGCAACCGGCATCGGCACCTCCGTGAATCGCCTGAACCCGTCATGAGACGGCACTGCCCGCCAGGATATCGCCGACCGCGACCGCTTCGGGCCACGGGAACGTGCCGACGGTCCCGCCGACGCCGAGTCGCGGCTCGGACGGCTCGCTCCCCTCCGATTTGACCCTGCCCCCGGGGGCAGGGTTTACGCTGACGGCAGAGGAGGAGCATGCGTATCGGAGAACTCGCGAAGCGCACCGGGGCATCGGTCAAGGCGATTCGCTACTACGAGAGCATCGGCCTGATCGAGCCCGCCCGTCTCGACAACGGGTACCGGGTGTTCGACGAGCACCACGCCCGCGCCGTGACCGAGATCCGTGAGCTCGCGGGCCTCGGCGTGTCTCCCCAGCGCGCGGCGCCCTTCCTCGAGTGCCTCGGTCTGGGGCACGAGCACGGCGACGACTGCGTGAGTTCGCTCGCGGTCTATCGCGACACGATCGCCGACCTCACCCGCATGATCGACGCGCTCGCAGCGCGGCGCGCCGCGCTGCGGCACCGCTTGGAGGCGGGCGCCGGACGGACCTTCACGAAGGAGCAGACGATGACCGACTACACGATCCTGCCCGAGGGGCTGCCGCGGCCCGAGGACGACGGGGCCGCCGATCACCTGCCCGGCATGAGCGTGCCGCGGCTCGAACTGCCGACGAGCGACGGCCGCACGCTGCGGTTCGCCGACCTCGGCCGCGGCCGCACCGTCGTCTACCTCTACCCGCTGACCGGCCGACCGGGCGTCGACCTGCCCGAGGGCTGGGACGCCATCCCCGGCGCCCGGGGCTGCTCGACAGAGGCCTGCGATTTCCGCGACCACTTCGGCGATCTGCTCGCGGCGGGCGCCGAACGGGTGTACGGCATGTCGAGCCAGGATCCCGCGTACCAGGCAGAGGTCGTCGACCGCCTGCGGCTGCCCTTCGCCATGATCTCGGACGAGGGGTTCGCGCTGGCCGACGCGCTGCGGCTGCCGACGTTCGCCGCCGCTGGTCACGACCGCCTGTACTCGCGCCTGACGCTGATCGTTCGCGACGGCCTGATCGAGCACGTCTTCTACCCGATCTTCCCGCCCGACGCGCACGCCCGGCAGGTGCTCGACTGGCTCGAGCGCACCCCCGCCTGAGAGGCCCGCATGTCGAAGACTCCGAAGTACAGTTCGACCTTCATCTTCGAGGTCGGCGCTCTCGATGACGAGTTCCACCGCATCGACACCGAGATCGCGCAGCGCGCCAGGCGCATCAAGGGCTTCCTCGGAGAGGAGGCCTGGCACAACGAGCGGACCGGCCTGCACGCCGAGGTCTACTACTGGTCGAGTTTGGAGGCGCTGCGCGAACTCATCGGCATGGACACCCATCGCGTCGCGAAGAGCCGATACGGCGAATGGCTCGGCGGCTACCGCGTCGTCATCGCCGAGGTGACGGCCGTCTACGGCGACGCGGTCCTCGGGCTCGAGCATCGGCCGGAGCCCGAGCGATGAGCCTGTTCTCCGGCCTCAGCGCCTTTCCCCTCACGCCACTGCTCGACGACGCCGTCGATGAGCGCGCATTCGCCGGCATCATCGAGCGCCTGGCCGACGCGGGGGTCGACTCGATCACCGCCCTCGGCTCCACCGGCTCCTACGCCTACCTCACCGTGGAGGAACGCGCACGGGTGGCCGCTCTCGCGGTCGAGCACGCGGGCGACGTGCCGGTGTTCGTCGGCGTCGGCGCGTTGCGCACCTCGCACGTGCTGGCGAACGTCGAGCACGCCGAGCAGGCCGGCGCACGTGGGCTGCTGCTCGCCCCCATGACCTATCAACCGCTGACGCACGACGACGTGTTCGAGCTGTTCCGCAGCGTCGCCGAGCGCACCGAGCTGCCCGTGATCGTATACGACAACCCGGGCACCACCCGCTTCGCCTTCACCGTCGAGCTCTACGCGCGCATCGCCGAGCTGCCGGGCGTCTCCGCCATCAAGATCCCGGGTGCACCCCGCGATCCCGTCGACGCCCGCCGCCACGTCGACACGATCCGAGCCGCGGTGCCCGAACGCGTCACCGTCGGGATATCCGGCGACGCCTTCGCGGCGGCAGGTCTGAACGCGGGATGCGATTCCTGGTACTCGGTCATCGGCGGCACGCTGCCGGAGCCGGCCGTCGCCATCACACGCGCCGCCCTCGGCGGCCGGCCTCATGAGGCGACCGCCGAGTCGCAGCGCCTCGCGCCGCTCTGGGCGCTGTTCGCCGAGTTCGGCGGCAGCGTGCGGGTCGTCGCGGCGATCGCCGAGCACCTCGGTCTCGCACGGGAGGGGTGCCTGCCGCTGCCGCTCCGCGGTCTCGCGCGAGAGCAGCGCGCTCGGGTCGTCGAGACCGTGACCGCGCTCGGTCTCGTCTGAACGCCCCGAGGCGCGGCGCCCGGGAGACGAGACGGTCACCCGAAGGCGCGGACCTGGCCCGCGGGCTCACCCCATTCCGACCGCGGCCGCCCTACCCCAGCTCGAACCCGGTGCGCGGGTGAGCGACCCCGTTGATCTGCAGCGCCACGCCGTACCGCCCCGGATAGTAGCGGCGCGTGGTGATCGCCCTGAACGAGTGCGAGGCCCGCACGACGGTGCGCTCCCCCGGACCGAGCGTGCGCTGCGCGATCTTGAAGACCTTCGAGCGCTCCTCGCCTCGAGCCCCCGGGAAGAACAGCGCGTAGTCGATCACGAGGCGCGCCGGATCCGCCCCCGTGTTCTCGACCTCCGCCTCGAAGGCGACGGCGCCGCCCGCCTCGACCCGCACGGGCGAGACCTCGAGCGGCGAGACCTCGACGAGCGCCGGCGGAAAGCCCAGCAGCTCGAGCGCACCGGCGTCGCCCCGCTTCACGAGCGTGCGCAGCGCATGGCGGGACACCCGCTCGAGATGATCGCCGCCCGCGTCCCGCCAGCCGCGCACGACCTCCACGGCGAACGCGGCATGCCCGCGGCTGTGGTCGTTGACGTGGTTCGCGACCGAACGGCGCACGTTCTCCTCGGCATCGTCGTGGAGGGCGTCGAGGATCACCCTCGTCGGCGACGGGTCGGCGACGAGGGCGGGGAGGCGCTCGGCCCACGGCAGCAGCGGGCGACTGCCCTCGGTCGCGAGCCGGCGCACCCTCCAGTCGGGGTCCGTCGTCCACGACGCCATGCGGTCGAGCCCGCGATCGAGGTCGTGCAGCAGCAGCGGGCGGATCGCGAACTCCGAGGTGAAGCGCTTCGTCAGCTGCCGCAGCACCTCGAGCGAGTCGTCGAACGCCGACTCGGTGCGCTCGGCGACCGCGCGCCGGGCGGAGGCGAGCCCGACCGGCCAGAGCGCCCACCCGTCGAAGCCGGGGTGCTCGATCGCCGCGCGCACCACGCGCGCGAGTTCGGCGTGATCGCCGGGCAGATCGAGCAGGATCCCGTCGGCGAGGCTCCTCGCACGTCGACTCAGCGTCAGCGCGCTCAGCCCGGCGGCCGCCTCGCGCGTGGCCTCGAAGCGACGGCCGGGCGCCGCGTCCTGCAGCGCGCCGAGCAGCGATCCGACGCTCTCGTCGCCGAGCAGCTCATCGGTCATCGACATCCGGGCCTCCGTTCCCCGCGCTCAGTATACGAAGGCGGGGAGCGGCGGCGGGAGGCGGCGCTCGGGCAGGATCAGCGCAGCCCCGCGGAGAGGGCTCGCTGCAGCGGGGTGCGGAACAGCCAGAGCGCGACACCGAGACCGAGGCCGATGGCCACGATCACGACGAAGTACGGCACGGGATCCATCACCTCGAACAGCTGGCCGAGCAGCCCCGAGATGGAAGAGCCGAGCGCCAGCGTCAGCGCGTTCAGGCCGATGAGCTGCAGTTTGAAGGCGGCCGGGCCGATCCGCGTCGCCAGAGACAGGCCGATCGGTCCGATGAAGACCTCGGACGAGCCGGCGACGATCATCACGACGATCACGAGCAGCAACGGGATCTGGACCCCCGGGGTCTCGGGGAAGAGGATGAGCGCCACCATCATCAGCACGTACGCGAGCCCCATCTGCACGAGCCCCAGGGCGAACTTCGCGGGTGCACCGGGCCCGTCGTTGCCGCTGCGACCCCAGAAGCGGGCGATCACCGGCGTGATGAGCACGGCCGAGAGCTGGCTGATCATCGTGATCCAGGGCACCGGCATGCTCCAGCCGCCGATCACGAGATCCACGCGCTCGGTGATGAGGAACGTGATCGCGGTGAACTGCTGGAACAGCAGACCGAAGTAGACGCCCGCGGCGAGGAAGAGCGGCAGGTACGCCGCGACGCGACGCTTCTCGTCCCGGCTCACGCTCTTCGCCGAGAGCATCATGATGAAGTACCAGGCCGCGGCCAGCAGGATGAGCACCGTGGCGACGGAGGCGAGCTGCTCGGCGCGCACCGAGCCCGTCGCGAGCAGCAGGCCGACGACCGTTCCGACCAGCGCGGCGCCGACCGCGATCCCGAGCGCCCTCGCACGGGCGATGGGTCGCGCGACCACGTTGGTGCGCTCCGGCAGCTTTCGCATCGAGACGACGTACTGCACCAGCGCGCCCGTCATGCCGATCGCGGCGAGCCCGAAGCCCCAGTGGAAGCCCCACTCGTTCTGCACGAAGCCCGTCGACATCGGGCCGAGCACCGCGCCCACGTTGATCGCGAGGTAGAAGTAGGCGAAGCCGACGTCGCGCTGCCCCTCATCCCGCCCGTCGACGACGATGCCGACGATGTTCGTGATGTTGGTCTTCAGCGCGCCGGTGCCGAGGATGATGAGCACGAGGCCGACCGCCACCCCGGTGATGCCGGGGATCACGGCCAGCACCAGGTGGCCCGCGGTGATGACGAGTCCGCCCCAGAACACCATCCATTTGGGGCTCATGACGCGCTCGCCGAGCCAGGCGCCGAGCAGCTGCGCGAGATAGACGGATCCGCCGTAGGCTCCCACGATTCCGGCCGCGGCCGCCTTGGGCAGCTCGAGTCCCCCGTCCTGCAGGTTGAAGTAGAGGTAGAGCGTCAGGATGCCGTTCAGCCCGTAGAAGGAGAATCGCTCCCAGAGCTCGGTGAAGGCGAGCCCCCAGATGGTGCAGGGAAGCTGGTTCACCGAGATCGTGCTCGTCGAGGTTTCACGAAGCATGGTGCGGCCTCCTAGTCGCGGATGATGGTGAAGGACTTGGTCAGGGTCGCGTCGATCTCCCAGCGTCCCCGCCACCCCTCGGGCAGAAGGGCCGTGGACCCCGACCGGAGCTCGGTCACGGCGCCGTGCTCGCTGACCAGTCGGCCGCTGCCGCCGATGATGTGCACGAACTCGACGTAGCCCGCGTGGTCGGTCGAGAACGCACCGGGAGTGACCCGCCAGAGACCCATCTGAGCCTTCGGCGTGTCGCGCAGCACGTGCGTCGACGTCTCGGGTGCGCCGCTCAGCACCTTCGCCTGCGGCACCGCGACGAAGGCGGGCCACTGGATCCGGTCGGAGTCGACGGCTTCGGTCTCTGCGAAACTCACGTGTGTTCCTCTGCTCTCTGAGAAGGGGGTGGGAAGGGATGGGGGCGCGCTGAAACGCCCTCGCGCGGCGCGGCGGAGGGGCGGGGCGCGACTCCGGGGGTTCGCTAGCGGCCGCTGACGAGGTTGGCCATGCGCGCGGTCCAGTGTGTGCGGGGCGCGTCGAGGGCATACTCGCGCTTGTCGGCGTATCCGTAGACGGCGTAGAGCGCGGTCGCTCCGATCCAGCGCACGGGCTCGATCTCCCAGTTGCGCGCCCGGCGGCCGATCCACGGCAGGCGCGCGAGCGCGGTGTCCTCGCCCAGGATCAGATCGCGCATGGTGCGCGCGGCGAGGTTCGTGCCCGAGAGGCCGTGGCCGACGTAGCCGCCGGCGGTCAGCACACCGGATGAGCGGTCGAAGTTGACCGAGGCACACCAGTCGCGCGGAACGCCGAGCACACCCGACCAGGACTGCTCCAGGCGCACGTCGGCGAGAGCCGGGAAGAGCTCGCCCAGCCGCTTCTTCAGCTGCAGCACGGCGGAGTCGGCGGTGCGCCCCTCGCGGTCGAAGCTCGATCGGAAGTTGTAGGGCACTCCCCTGCCGCCGATCGCGATGCGGCCGTCCTGCGTGCGATGCATGTAGGTGAAACTGTGCGCCACATCGCCCACGAGTTCCGCTCCGCGCCACCCGACCGCATCGAGCTGGGCGTCGGAGAGCCGCTCGGTGATGACCATGCTGCTGTTCATCGGCAGCAGCTTGCGGGCCTTGCCCTGCAGCGAGAGCGTGTACCCCTCGAGCGCTTCCACGACGAACTTCGCGCCGACGACGCCCCGGTCGGTGTGCACCCGATGCGGCTCCACGCTGATCGCGGTCGTGCCCTCGTAGATCGTGACCCCGAGCCCCTCGACGGTCGCCGCGAGCCCGCGCGTGTACTTGGCGGGGTGCACCCGGGCGCAGTGGGGGGTCCAGTAGCCGCCCTGGGCGCCCTCGATGCGCACGCGCTCGCCGAGCTCGGCGGGCGACAGCTCGAACACGTCGCCCTCGCCCCAGCCCTGCTGCCGCATCTCGGCGATGTGAGCGCGGGCGCGGGCGAGCTGGGCGGCGTTGGTGGCGGCGTGGACGAGGCCGTCGTGCACGAGATCCTCGGAGAAGCCCTCGGCCCGTGCGACTTCGATCGACTCGCGCACCGCGCCGAACATCTCCCGCTGTAGCGCGCGGGCGGCTTCGACGCCTCCGGACTTCGCATACCGGCGGAACTGACCCGCGGGCTCCGCGCTCATCCAGCCTCCGTTGCGGCCCGAGGCTCCGAATCCCGCGAACTCGCGCTCGATGATGACGATCTCGAGCTCGGGCCGCGCCTTCTTGAGGTAGTAGGCGGTCCAGAGCCCCGTGAGGCCGGCGCCGACGATCGCGACGTCGGCGGAGACGTCTCCCGGCAGGGCCGGCCTCGGCGTCGGCCGGCCGGTGCTGCGCATCCAGAACGAGACCTCTCCGTTGACGAACCCCGGGGCCGAGTAACTCTGCTGCGTCATGAAATCCATATCCTCGTTGAGACGGCGGAAGCTGATGCAGCGAGCCTACGCACCGAGAATGTCGATGAGCATCGTCACGGAGATCAAAAATGATTAATCATATGTACCCTGGTATGAATACCGGCAGACGGGTCCCCCGACTGCGGACGCTCACCCTTCCGCCGCGCGCACGCTCTCCCAGGCTTGGTAGGCCACCCAGAAGGCGGCGATGTCGGCGGATCGGGTCACGCTGAGGCCCGTCTCCTGCTCGATGCGGTTCAGGCGATAGGAGAGCGTCTGGCGGTGGATGCCGAGCTCGTCGGCTGCGCGCTGCCAGTGGCGATCGTGCCGCAGATAGGCGAAGAGGCTCTCCCTCAGCTTGCGCGCCCCGTCGGAGCCCTCGGCGAGCGGGCCGAGCACGCCCCCGATGATCTCCTCGGCCTCGCGATTCGATCGCGAGAGCACGGCGATCGTCGTGCCCTCGAACTCGGTCCACGCGCGGCCGCTGAACTGAGCGGCGGTCAGCACCCGCGCCGCCTCCTCGGCGGCGGACCGCACATCGCGATAATCGATGAACACCGAGGAGACGCCGAACCGTGCCTCGGAGGCCTCGGCAAGCTCGCGGATCTGCGCCACCTGCGACAGCGGGATCAGCGCGAGGTGGCTCGTGCGCCCCGCGCCGACCAGCACCGGCAGCTCTCGCAGAGCCACCCCGCGCGCGATCCGCTCCGCTGATTCGGCGAATGCCGCGACCTGGTACCCGCCGGCCAGCGAGTCGCCGAGTATCCTCTCGGCCTCGTCGGGCTGGGTTCCGGCGAGCAGGCCGGCCAGCGCCTGCGCCGATCGCTGTGCACGCGCATCGGCGGCCCCGAGCACCCGATCGATGGTCACCTCGAGCACCTTCATGAGGTGCACCAGGATGAAGCTCTCGACGGGCTCCCCCGGGTACTCGACGAGAATCAGCTCGGCGGCGTGCCGCCCTCGCAGCGGGTAGCTGCGCACCCGGCGCTCGCTCGCTCGCGCCCCCTGCTGCGCCCGCCCCGTCTCGAGCACCGTGATGCCGGTCGCACTGTCCACGACCCGCAGATCGGCCCGGAGCAGGGCGCCGAGCCCCGCCATGAGCCCCGCGAAGTCGTCGTCGGCGTTCGCCGCGACCTGGTAGAGCTTGCTCAGCTTGAGCACCTGCAAGATCTGCGATGAGGAGGTCGCGGCGGCCACGTGCCGCGACACGACCGCGTACGGGGTCTCGGTGGCGGCCAGCAGCAGGGGGAAATCACGGCGTTCGGCCTCCGTGAGCATCGCCTCGCTCACGGGAGGCGCGACGTCGTGGTCGCCGATCATCAGGCCCGCGAGCCCGGCATCGTCCAGGCGGCGGATGAACCCGCGCTGCTCATCCGGATTCGCGGGCACGCAGAGCCCCACCGTCATCAGCAGCTCGTGCGGCCCGAGCCACTGCTCCGGCGCCTGCATCTCGCAGCTGTGCGCCCACAGCACCTCCCGGCCGAGCCCGCCCCCGCCCGCGAGCACCTCGATGCCGAGGCTCGCGGTCGACACGAGGTCCTCGACCAGCATCACGGATCCCGACTCTGCCATGATCAGATCATCGCACAACAAACCCGACCGCTTCATCACTCAGTACAGTCGCGGCCGCCGCTCGCGAACCGCCCCCGGCGCCCCTGAGATCCGCGCCCGCCCCGTTCAGCCCGCCCCGCGCCCGCTCCGGGATCGCCGCGCCCCGACCCCCGCCGCGCAGTACGATGTGTGCACACCCTGCAGGGCCCCCATCAACCGCGAGGAGATCCCATGGCAGCGAAAGAGCCCGCGATGTCACCCTCGGACACGCCCGTCGCCGAGGTGCTCGACCGAGTCGCCGGCCCGCGCCGGGCCGAGGCCGATGAGCTGCTCGCCCTCCACCGGGAACTCAGCGGCGCCGAGCCCGTCGTCTGGGCCGGCCGCATCATCGGCTTCGGGGAGTACGAGTACCGGTACGAGAGCGGGCACGGCGGCCGCGCCCCCGAGCTCGCGTTCGCCACCGGATCGGCGAAGCACACGCTCTACCTCGTCGACGGCTTCTCGGAGCGCTGGCCCGACCTCATGGAGCGGCTCGGTGCATACCGCGCGAGCAAGGCCTGCCTCTACCTCACGCGGCTCGCGAAGGTCGACCGCGGGGCGCTGCGCGAGCTGCTCGAGCACTCCCTCGCCGAGACTCGCGCGCAGTCCGCCTGAGTCGTGCAGGCCGGGCCGGGCCCGCAGTCTCCTCTGGCCGCGTCTGAGAGGATGGGGGTCGTGCCCGCTGCCCCGCTCCGCCGCCCCGATACAGCCCCGAGCCGACCGGGGCCGCGCCGATGACCGCGGCCGGCTGGGGCGGGCTGCTCCTGGCCTGGTTCGCGGCGCTCGCACTGCCCGGGCCCGACATCTTCCTGCTGCTGCGCCTCGGGGTGCGGCAGCGACGCGCAGCCGTGCTCGCGGCGCTCGGCATCATGAGCGGCAACCTGCTCTGGATCGTCGTCTCGGTGCTGGGGCTCGCCGCGCTCTTCCAAGCGCTGCCCGGCCTGCTGCCGATCATGCAGAGCGCGGGCGCACTGGTGCTCGGCTTCCTCGGGGCGCAGAGCATGCGGAGCGGGATCGCGCAGCTGCGCGTTGCAGAGGCGGATCGGGGTGAGGGATCGGTGTCCCGGCCGTGGCTGCTGGGATTCACCACGAACCTCGCCAACCCGAAGGCCCTGATCTTCTTCACGGCGCTGCTGGCGCAGTTCCTGCCCGCGGGGGCGGGCTGGGACACCCGGATCGCGATCATCGCCGCGATGGTCGCCGTCGGTGTCGCCTGGTTCCTCTCGATCGCGATCGCGTCGTCGGCCGCCGCGTTCCGCGGCTGGTTCGGTCGCGCCGCCCCCTGGTTCGACATCGTGGCGGGGGCGCTCTTCGTGGTCATCGCCGCGGCGATCCTCGCGGAGGCGGTTCTCGCAGTCGTCCGCTGAACGGAGCGGCTCGGCGCGGGACGGCTCCGCGCCGCGGGCCGGGACGTCGGGAGGTGCTCGCACGGCGTACCGGCGCACGCCGACACGTCGACCGGGCTTGTCGCCGATCCGCGTTCCTGTTAGGGTCGCTGCGGATCGTGTCGCGCCCGCTGTGCCGGAGCTCGCGGTCCCCGACCCACGACCCGAAGCGAGGTGAGCCCATGCCCAGTGACAGTTGCAGTCACCAGCCGGGCCACGTGCTCGCCCCTTCGACCCGCTCCGACTAGTCGAGGCGGCGCTGCGGCCCGGCGCATCTCTCTGAGCGCCGCGTTCCGCACAGGTTTCGCGGTGCGCCGACCCGCGCCCGCGCCGTCCAGGCGTGCGCCTCCTGTGAAGGAGCTCACATGACCACCCAGAGCATTCCCGTCGTCGACGGGCTCATCGACACCATCGAGCAGCAGCTCGCCGCCCGTGACCTGCACGCGCTGACCGAGACCCTGGCCCCGCTCACGGCCGCCGACCTGGTTCCGCTCTTCGACCGCCTCAGCCTGCGGCGACGAGCGGTGGTGTTCCGATTGCTCGGCAAGCAGCGAGCGCTCGAGGTCTTCGAATCGCTCGACCCCGAGCTGCAGAGCGATCTGCTCGCAGGGCTGCACGATGCCGAGGTCGCGCGGCTCTTCGCCGAGCTCGATCCCGACGATCGCGCCTGGCTGCTCGAGGAGCTGCCCGCGTCGCTCGCGACTCGACTGCTGCGGGGCCTGCCCGAGACGGATCGGGTGCTCACTGCGGCCGTGCTCGGCTACCCCCAGGGCAGCGTCGGCCGGCGCATGACGCCCGAGTACGTATGGACCAGGATCGGGCTGACCGTCGACCAGTCGCTCGCCCGGGTGCGCGCCCGGCTCGACGACGCCGAGACGGTCTACACGATCCCCGTGCTGGACGACGTCAGACGAGTCGTCGGCGTCGTCAGCCTGCGAGACCTGCTCGGCGCCGATCCCCGCGCGAGCGTCGAGGAACTGATGCAGCAGGCGCACACCGCCGCGGCCGTCGAGCACGCGGAGAGCGCGGCTCGCCGGTGCGCCGATCTCGCGCTGCTCGCGATGCCGATCGTCGACAGCGAGCAGCGCCTCGTCGGCATGTTCACCATCGACGACGCCGTGCGCATCCTCGAGCGCGAGGAGAACGAGGACACGGCGAGGCAGGGCGGCACCGAGCCGCTGCGGCGCCCCTACCTGTCGACGCCCGTGCGCTCGATCGTGCGCTCCCGAGTGGTGTGGCTGCTCGTGCTCGCGATCGGGGCGACCCTCACGGTGCAGGTGCTGTCGGTGTTCGAGTCGACGCTCGAGCGGGTGACGGTCCTGGCGCTGTTCGTCCCGCTGCTCATCGGCACCGGCGGCAACACGGGCAACCAGGCCGCCACCACCGTCACTCGGGCACTCGCCCTCGGAGACGTGGGCCCGAGGGACCTGCTGCGGGTGCTCTCGCGCGAGCTGCGCACCGGGGCGATGCTCGGCCTGCTGCTCGGCGGGCTGGGCTTCGCGGTCGCCGGGCTCGTCTACTCGCCGCAGATCGGCGCGGTGATCGGGATCACGCTGCTCACCGTCTGCACGGTGGCCGCTGCCGTGGGCGGCTGCATGCCGCTGCTGGCACGGGCGGTGCGCGTCGACCCGGCGGTCTTCTCCAACCCGTTCATCTCGACGTTCGTCGACGCGACCGGTCTGATCGTCTACTTCATGATCGCGAAGACGATCCTGCAGTTGTGAGAGCGGTGCGGCCGGCGGGTTGCGACGCGACGCGAGCCGCCGGCCGCGGGATCACCAGCCGGTGCTCAGCACGCGATCGAGTTGGGCGACGACGAAGTCGGCGCTCTCCTCGGTGAGGCAGAGCGGGGGCTTCACCTTGAGCACGTTCGAGCGCTCCGAGGTGGTGAGCACGATCACCCCGAGCTCGCGCAGCCGTTCGCAGATCGCGGCGGCCTCCTCGGTGGCGGGCTCCATCGTCTCGCGGTCGCGCACCAGCTCGACGCCGAGGTAGAGCCCCTCGCCGTGCACGGGGCCGATGATGTCGTGCTGCTCGGCGAGAGCCCGGAAGCCGTCGGCGAGGCGCCGGCCGACGAAGTGCGCGTTCTGCTGCAGCCCCTCGCTCTGCATCGCGTCGAGCACTGCGAGCCCCACGCGGCAGCTGAGCGGGTTGCCGCCCGCCGACGAGAAGAACTGACCCTGCGTGGCGAGCGCATCGGCGATGCGCTTCGAGGTGATGACACCGCCGATCGGGAATCCGTTGCCCATGGGCTTCGCGATGGTGATGAGGTCGGGGGCGACTCCCGACTGTTCGAAGCCCCAGAAGCTCGACCCCATGCGACCGAACCCGACCTGCACCTCGTCTGCGATGCACAGACCGCCCGCGGCGCGAACCCGGTCGTAGACCTCGGCGAGGTAGCCGTCGGGCAGCAGCACGCCGCCCGCGTTGCCGAGCACCGATTCGCAGATGAAACCGGCGATGTGTCGCCCCGACGCCGCGAGGGCGCCGAGGTCGCCCCCGAGGTCGGCGGCGTAGCGGGCCCCGACGCTCGTGTCGCCCGCCTCGCCGCGGTAGGTGCCCCGGAACCGGTTGGGCACGTCGGCCACGTGGATCCAGTCGGGGCGGTTCTCGAGGGCGTACGGGTTGTCGTAGGCGCTCGTGGTGACGGCGTCTGAGGCCATGGTCCAGCCGTGGTACGCCTCGCGCAGCGCGACGACCGTCTTGCGGCCCGTGGCGGCCTGAGCGAGCCGAAGCGCGAGGTCGACCGCTTCGGAACCCGAGTTCACGAGCAGCACCGTGTCGAGATCCGAGCCTTCGGGGAGCAGGGCGAGGAGGCGCTCGCTGTACTCGGCCAGCTCGCGGTAGAGGAAGCGGGAGTTGGTGTTCAGGATGCGGATCTGCCGGTTCACCGCGTCGGCGACGCCCGGATGCCCGTGCCCGAGGCCGGTCACGTTGTTGACCATGTCGACGTAGGCTCGCCCCGTGGTGTCGACGAGGTGGTGGCGCCAGCCGCGCTCGATCTGCATGGGGCTCGCGTAGTAGCGCTCCTGCGCGCTCGCGAAGATCTGCTCGCGCCTCGTCTGCTCGTCGGCGGACTCGTCGCGCTGCACGAGCGAGTCGAGGCCGAGGATCGACGCCGGGTCGTGCGTGAAGCGCGCCCACGCCGGCACGCGCTCGGGGGCGACGAGTTGCGCTCGCCCCTGCTGCGGAACCTCGACCGAGAGGATGGGCGGCTCGGCTCCGTCGAGCGCGTCGCCGCGGCACACCGTCACCGTGAGAGGACGGGGATCCGAGGACGCCGCGAGGCGTGCGATCGGGTCTGCCGCACGAACGTCGGCGCCGACCTCCACCTGCGCCGGGACACCGTCGATCGAGAGGAACCAGCCGTTCTGCAGTTCGAGCAGCACGCCGCGCTCCGTCGCCGCCGCGACACTGCCCGAGAGGGGCGCGAGCACGTCGAGCGCGCCTCCGCCGCCCACCCACAGCTCGGTGCCGATGGGCCAGGTCTCGGCCGCGTCGACGGAGTCGATCGCCGTGCGCGTGAGCCGGTAGACGCCGTACGGCAGCACTGCGACTGCGGCGCCGTCGCGCAACGCGGCATCGACCAGACGACGCTCCGCGACGTCTCGTTCGAGCCACGTGCCGGCGTCGAGCGCCTCGCTCTCGACGCCCGGGTCGACCATGGCGACCCCGCCGGTGAGGCCCGCCAGCAGCGCGCCGAGCGGGCGCTGGCCGGGACCGCCCGGCCCGTCGACGCCCGCACGGCGAGGAATGCTCGGCGCGGCGACGAGGCGCAGCCCTTGCCCGTGGGGGACGCCCTGCATGCCGAGGCGCGCGAGCACCTGCTCGGTCGCCTCCGCGAGCGGCAGCGCGGTCGCGGCGTCGAAGATCGCCTGCTCCCCCGCGATGCGCTCGCGGGCATAGTCGTTGCCGCCGTCGATCTCGAGCTGGCGCCAGCCGCTCGCGACGAGCACGGCCGCGCGCAGCACGATCAGCGGCCAGACGGCGCGCGCCTCGGCGATGGAGAGCGGCGCGGCGCGGTGGAACGCCGCGATCGTGTCGAGCACCCGCAGGGGCCGCTCGGGGTCGTGGTGCAGCATCGAGCTCGCCGTGACGGCGAGCTCGGAGACGCGCCAGCCGTAGGCGAGATCGCCGAGGTCGAGCACCACGTGCGGGTGCAGGCGGCGATCATCGCCGCGACGACCCGTCACATTGTCGTCGGTGAGGTCGCCGTGGATCGCCTGCGTCGGCAGCGCCGCGCTCACGAGGTCGAGCTGCCGCTGCGCCGCTTCGGCCGCCGCGAGCACGCGCTGCCGCAGCTCCTCGTCGGCGATCGAGTGACCGAGCCCCGCGGTCTGCTCGTGCGCGACGCCCATGATCCACATGTGGTCGCGGGCGAGGCCCGGGTGGGATAGGCCCTCGAGCGCGTTCACCGAGGCCGCCGCGAGCGCGCCGAACTCCTCGAGCACCACGGGGGCGAGGTAGCCCGCGTCGACGAGCGGCTCGCCTTCCGCGAACTCGCTGCGCCGAACCGCGAAGCCGCGCCAGCGCTGCGTGAGGGAGCCGTCGAGGCCGGGCAGCACCGAGGCGACCGGCACGCCGGCGGCGCGGTACGCATCGAGCGCCGCATGCTGGGCGTCGCGCTCGGCGTCGCCGAAGACCGGGTTGTCGACGCGCAGCACGCTGCGACCGCCGTCGGCCTCGAGCAGCACGAAGTTGCGGTCCTGGTTGCTGCCGAGCTCGTGCGCCTCGGCCTCGATGCCGAAGCACTCGCGCGCGATGGCCGCCGCGTCGACCTCGGACACGTTCGGCCGCACGAGGCCGCCCTGGGGTTCGGTCATGTCGCGTTCTCCTCGTCGGGTTCAGCTCGGAAGGTGTTCGCCGCCCAGCTGGGAGCGGATCGAGGGGGCCAGCGCGGAGAACGCGCGGGTGCGGTGCGAGAGCAGGTCTTTCTCGGCCCCGGTCAGCTCGGCGGCCGAGCGCTGCTCGCCCTGCGGCTGGAAGACGGGATCGTAGCCGAAGCCGTGCTCTCCCGCCGGCTGCCGCAGCACGCGGCCGGGCCAGACGCCCAGCTCGCAGACCTCGCCCGCTCCGGGCCCGCCCGTGAGATCGGCGCCCTCACCGGGAGGCACGACGAGAGCGGCCGCGCACACGAAGCTCGCCGCCCGATGCTCGTCGGCGACGTCGGTGAGCTGCCACAGCAGCAGATCGACATTGGCGGTGTCGCTGCGCGACGGGCCGCCCCAGCGCGCCGAGAAGATGCCCGGGCAGCCGCCGAGCACGTCGACCGCGATGCCGGAGTCATCGGCGATGGCCGGCAGCCCGGTGTGGGCCGCGGCCGCGCGCGCCTTGATGAGGGCGTTCTCCTCGAAGCTGAGCCCGTTCTCGACCGGCTCGGGGCCGTTGTAGCCGACGAGCTCGATGCCGGGGATCAGCGGGCCGAGGATGCGCCGCAGCTCCTCGAGCTTGTGGGCGTTGTGGGAGGCGAGTACCAGCCGGGTCACGATTATCGCCCCTCGGCCAGCACCGAGCGCTGGATCTCGGCGAGCTCGGAGGCGCTCGTCAGCGCGAGATCGAGCAGCCCGTCGAGCTCGGCGCGGTTGAACGGCACGCCCTCGGCGGTGCCCTGCACCTCGACGAAGTCGCCGGATCCGGTCACCACGACGTTCATATCGGTCTCTGCACTCGAATCTTCGACGTAGGCCAGGTCGGTCATCGGCGTCGTGCCGACGATGCCGACCGACACCGCGGCGACGCTGTCGCGCAGCGGCTGGGCCTTGCGCGCGATATGGCCCTCGGACCGGGCCCACTCGATGGCGTCGGCCAGCGCCACGTAAGCGCCGGTGATCGACGCCGTGCGGGTGCCGCCGTCGGCCTGCAGCACGTCGCAGTCGATCACGATCGTGTTCTCGCCCAGCGCCTTCGTGTCGATCACGGCGCGCAGGCTGCGGCCGATCAGCCGCGAGATCTCGTGCGTGCGACCGCCGATCTTGCCGCGCACCGACTCGCGCTGCATGCGCTCGTTGGTGGAGCGCGGCAGCATCGAGTACTCGGCCGTGACCCAGCCGGTGCCCCGCCCAGCCAGCCAGCGCGGCACGCCGGGGGTGAACGAGGCGGTGCAGAGCACCCGCGTGCCGCCGAAGGAGATCAGCGCGCTGCCCTCGGCCTGCGAGCTCCAGCCCCGCTCGATCGTCACCGGGCGCAGCTGCTGCGGGGTGCGCCCATCGGCGCGGGTCTCATCACTCATGTTCTCTCTTTCGGTCGGGGGTCGGGTCGGGGGGCACCGCCTCGGTTCGGCTCTGCCAGCACGCTACCGGCAGCCGCCGACACTCATCGGGATCGGCGCGCGGGTCAGCCGGGCAGTGTGATCGCGCCGGTCTCGAGGCGGTCGACGGCGTCGATGCCGATCCCGAGCATGCGTCGCGCGAGGTCGACGAAGCCGCGGGTGTCATCGCCCGTCGCCTCGTAGCGCAGCATCGGATCGCCCGCGGCCGGCGGCCGCAGCAGCTCCTGCTCGGTCAGCACCCGGAACACCTCGTTCGCGGTCTCGATGTCGCTCGACACGAGCGCCACGTCGGGTCCGACGACGCGGGCCAGCGCCCCGCGCAGGAACGGGTAGTGGGTGCAGCCCAGCACGAGCGTGTCGATGCGCTGGGCGACGAGCGGGGCGAGGTACTGCTCGGCGATCGCGTGCACCTCGGGTCCGCTCGTGAGGCCGGCCTCGACGAGCTCGACAAAACGCGGGCAGGCGGCCGCGGTGAGCGCGATCTCGGGCCGCATGGAGAAGAGGTCGTCGTAGGCGCGCGACTGGATGGTGCCCTGCGTGCCGATCAGGCCGACCCGACCGTTGCGGGTGATCGCGGCGGCGCTGCGCACGGTCGGGCCGATGACCTCGACCACGGGCACGTCGTAGCGCTCGCGCGCGTCGCGCAGCACGGCCGCCGATGCGGTGTTGCAGGCGATCACCAGCATCTTCACGCCCTGCGCGACGAGGCCGTCGAGGATCTCGAGCGCGAAGCGGCGCACCTCGGCGATGGGGCGCGGCCCGTACGGCGTGCGCAGCGTGTCGCCCACGTAGATCATCGACTCGTGCGGCAGCTGATCCCGGATCGCCCGGGCCACCGTCAGGCCGCCGACTCCCGAGTCGAACACCCCGATCGGCGCATCGGGCGAAATATCGCGGTTGCTCACCGCACCAGCTTATCGTCCCGTCCCGACCCTCCGCCGAGCGCCCCGCAGCGGCTCGGCTACGCGCGGGGCCGTGTGATCCAGGTGTGCCGGTGCAGCTCGGTGAGGCCGCGGGCGGTGATCCCCTCGTAGTGCGCCCGGGATCCGTAGCCCTTGTTCGACGACCAGCCGTACTCGGGATGCGCCTCGTGCGCCTCGCGCATCAGCGCGTCGCGCTCGACCTTCGCGCGCACGGAGGCGGCTGCGACCGAGGCGCAGCTGCGATCCGCGCCCACCCGGGTGCGCACGCGCAGCGGCGAGCGGAGCGCGGGCGTGAGCCAGTCGTGCGATCCGTCGAGCAGGATCAGCGCCCGCTCCACCGCCACGCCCGCCGCGTGCAGCTCGAGCAGCGCACGCCGGCCCGCCTCGCCGAGCATCGCGCCGATGCCGTGCTCGTCGATCTCCTCGGCGCTCGCGAAGCCCACCGCGCCCGCGCCCCAGCCGCGCACGAGCGGCGCCATCGCCTCTCGCCGCTTCTCGCTCAGCAGCTTGGAGTCGCGCAGCCCCTCCGGGAACTCGCACGTGCCGCGGACCACGGCGTGCACGCCGACCGCGACCGGGCCCGCTACGGCGCCCCGCCCCACCTCGTCGACGCCGATCACGAGGTCGAAGCCCTCGTCGAAGCAGCCGAGTTCGACGTCGAGGGTGGGATCCTTCGGCGGCACCGCGGCTCGCGCCTGCGCCTGCGTCTCGGCCCGCCGAGGGGCGCCCGCGCCGACCTCAGCCTGCTGCGCGACGGCCCCACGCGAACCGGCGGGTACCACGAGAGCCCGATCGGGAGCGAGCGCCAGCGCGTCCGCGGAGTCCCGGCTCACTGCTCTCGCGCCTGCTCGACGCCGGTGAACGTGTGCTCGGGCGTGCCCAGCCAGGTGAAGCGGTTGAGCGGCCAGTTGAGCACGAACGCGCGGCCCACGATCTCGGTCTCGGGCACGAAGCCGCGGCCGGGCTGATCCTGGTTGTAGCGTGAATCCTTGCTCTGGTAGCGGTTGTCGCCCATCACCCAGACCGACCCCTCGGGCACGGTGACGTCGAAGTCGATCTTCGAGGCGCGGCCGCCCTCGCCGTCGGGGATCACGATGTAGGGCTCGTCGAGCGGCACGCCGTTCACGGTCACCCGGCCGTCGGCGTCGCAGCACTGCACCCGGTCGCCGCCGACCCCGATCACGCGCTTCACGACGTACTCGTTGCTCGTGTCGGCCGCGAGGCCCACGGCCTGCAGCACCTTCTCGAAGCCTTGGGGGGGCTCGGTGCCGCGCGGCAGCAGCCAGCCGCCCGGATCCTTGAAGACCACGATGTCGCCCCGGTTCACCGAGACCACGTCGGGCACCAGCTGGTTCACCAGGATGCGGTCGTCGACCTGGAGGGTCTGCTCCATCGACTCGGACGGGATGTAGAAGCTGCGCACGAGGAAGGTCTTCAGCAGGAACGAGACGAGGAACGCGACCACCAGGATCACGATCAGGTCGCGGATGAACCCGAGGATCCCGCTCCCGCGCCGCCGAGGCCTCCCAGCCGCTTCGTTCATCTCGCATTCCCTCTCCGGTGCCGCCGATCCGTCGGCCGCACCCGTCCATCCTGCCACCCGAGCCCTGGGAAAACAGAAACCCCCGCCGAAGCGGGGGTTTCTGCTCAGGAAGGCCCGACTCAGATGTCGCGCTTCTCCTTGATCTTGGCCTTCTTGCCGGTGAGGCCGCGCAGGTAGTAGAGCTTCGCACGGCGCACGTCGCCGCGAGTCACGACCTCGATCTTGTCGATCGCGGGCGAGTGCACGGGGAACTTGCGCTCCACGCCCACCTGGAAGCTGATCTTGCGCACCGTGAAGGTCTCACGCACACCCTCGCCGTGGCGAGCGATCACGACGCCCTGGAACACCTGGACACGCGAGCGGTTGCCCTCGACGATGTTGACGTGCACCTTGACGGTGTCGCCGGCGCGGAACTCGGGGATGTCGCTCTTGAGCGACGAGGCGTCGACGTGGTCGAGCTTCTGCATGATTGTCTCTCTCTGCGCCCGCCGCAAGTCGGAACGCGGAATGAAGGTGAAAGTACTGGGTGTTCGGCTCACGGCGTGTGCGGACCCTTACGGCAGTGCCGCACCGTGGCACAAGGAACTATTATGCCACATCGGCGGCGGAGGTCGAAGCCGTGTCTCGGCGTGCGCTCGGTGCGTGATCCGGCCTCGGCGAGACCGCCCCGCCCATTCTCCCCTCACCGGAGCCGGATCTCTGACCGAAGCCGTGCGGGACCGGTCGATGTCAGCGGTCTCTGCCATCATCGGGGCATGGAACCCCAGCACGAGACCCTGCGCACCGAGGCCCGCGAACTGCTGATCCAGCTCACCGGGCGGCCCGACGCCGACTTCCACGACGGGCAGTTCGAGGCGGTGCACGCGCTCGTGGCCGACCGCCGCAGGGCGCTCGTGGTGCAGCGCACCGGCTGGGGCAAGTCTGCGGTCTACTTCGTGGCGACCGCGCTGCTGCGCAGACGGGGCGCGGGGCCCACGCTGCTCGTCTCGCCGCTGCTCGCCCTGATGCGCGATCAGGTCGCCGCGGCCGAGCGGGCGGGCGTGCGCGCCGCGGCGATCAACTCCGCCACCGCAGACGAGTGGGATCGGATCGAGGCCCGGCTCGCGGCCGACGAGATCGACGTGCTGCTGGTCTCCCCCGAGCGCCTGAACAATCCGCGCTTCCGAGAGCAGCAGCTGCCGGGGCTGCTCGACCGCATGGGCCTGCTCGTGATCGACGAGGCCCACTGCATCTCCGACTGGGGGCACGACTTCCGGCCCGACTACCGCCGCATCGCCGCGCTCCTCGCCGGGCTCGACCGCGACGTGCCCGTGCTCGCCACCACGGCCACCGCCAACGCCCGCGTGGTCGACGACGTGGTCGACCAGCTGGGGCACGACGTGCTGACCCTGCGCGGCTCGCTGGCCCGCGACTCGCTGCGGCTCGGCTGCCTGTCGCTGCCGACTCCCCGCGAGCGACTGGCGTGGCTCGTCGCCCACCTGGGCGACCTGCCCGGCAGCGGCATCGTCTACGCGCTCACGGTCTCGGCCGCCGAAGACACCGCGCTGCTGCTGCGCGACGCCGGGTACGAGGTCGCCGCCTACACGGGGCGCACCGACCCCGAAGAGCGGGAACGGCTCGAGGCCGCGCTCAAGGCGAACGGGGTGAAGGCGCTCATCGCCACGAGCGCCCTCGGCATGGGCTTCGACAAACCCGATCTGGGCTTCGTCGTGCACCTCGGGGCGCCCTCGTCGCCCGTCGCCTACTACCAGCAGGTCGGCCGCGCGGGCCGCGGCGCGGCGAACGCCGACGTACTGCTGCTGCCGGGCTCCGAGGACGAGGCGATCTGGCGGTACTTCGCCACCGCGTCGATGCCCGACCCCGATCGGGCGGCGGCCGTGCTGGCCGCCCTCGGGGCGCCCGGCTCAGCTCCCCTGTCGACGCCAGCGCTCGAGGCGCGCGTCGACATCCGGCGCAGCCCGCTCGAGCTGCTGCTCAAGGTGCTCGACGTCGACGGCGCGGTGAGCCGGGTCTCAGGCGGGTGGGTCTCCACGGGCGCGCCATGGAGCTACGACGCCGAGCGCTACGCGCGCATCGCCTCGGCGAGAATCGCCGAGCAGCGCTCGATGCTCGAGTACGAACGCGGCGAGCGGTGCCGCATGGAGATGCTGCAGCACGATCTCGACGACCCGAGCGCGGCGCCCTGCGGTCGCTGCGACGTCTGCGCGGGGGCCTGGTATCCCTCGGAGGTGCCGGCGCAGGCGGCCGAGCGGGCCTCGGGCCAGCTGGAACGCGTGGGCGTGCCGATCGAGCCGCGCGGCATGTGGCCGACCGGCGCGGATTTTCGAATACATTTTGGACGCTTTT
>NZ_KB714604.1:137104-268755 GCF_000349545.1 Leucobacter sp. UCD-THU | reverse complement strand
CGAAAAAAGACCGACTGCTGGAGGGGGTGATCGCCACCCTGCGCGACTGGCCCTGGGAGACGCGTCCCGTGGGTGTCGTCGCGATGCCCTCGCTCACTCGGCCGCAGCTCGTCGGCAGCACGGCTGCGGCGATCGCGCAGCGCGGGCGCCTCCCGCTGCTCGGCTCCCTCGACGTCGACCCGGCCGTTCCGGTCGCCGGCCCGGGCGGTAACAGCGCCTTCAGGCTGGCGTCGGTGTGGGGTCGCTTCGCCGTCGGCCCGCAGCTCGCCGAGACCCTGGCGCAGGCGCCCGGCCCCATCCTGCTCGTCGACGACCTGGTCGACAGCCGCTGGACCGTGACCGTCGCGGCGCGGGCCCTGCGCGCGGCGGGTGCGCCGGCCGTGCTCCCGTTCGCACTCGCCAGCGTGGGGTGAGGGCTCGCGACGTTCTCGGCGCAGCGCGAGGCGAGGCGCTCAGCGAGCGGTCGAGCGCTCAGCGAGCGGGCAGCGGATAAGCGGTCAGAGCTGGCAGCCGGGACACCAGTAGAGCTTGCGAGCGCCGAACTCCTCGAGCACGATGTTCGTTCCGCACCGCTTGCAGGGCGTGCCCTCGAGCTTGTACACCCAGTGCCGCTCGTCGCGCTCGGCGAGCGCCCGCCGGTAGTCGTCGCCCTCGAGCCCGTCGATCGTGATCATCTGACCGACGGTGATGCCGATCTCGAGCAGGTGGGCCCAGTCGTCCCAGAGATCCTCGAGCACCGCAGGATCCAGCGTGTTCGCCGGGGTGTGCGGGTTCAGGCGCGCGCGGAACAGCATCTCGGCCCGGTACACGTTGCCGATGCCGGCGATGATCGACTGGTCCATCAGCACGAGGCCGATCGGGGTCTTCTTCTTGCGGGCGCGTGTCACGAAGCGCTCGCGCTCCTCGGGCGTGTTCGCGTTCGCGGGGTCCGGGCCCAGCTTCTGGACCACGGCGTCGACCTCGGCGGGGGTCAGCACCTCGCAGGCGGTCGGCCCGCGCAGGTCGGCGCACACCGTCTCGTTGAGCAGCCGCACCCGCACCTGCCCGACGGGATCGGGCGGGAACGCGCCGTTCGTAGCCTCCGCTCGATCGCGTTCCGCCATGTGCACGCGCGCTACGCGCGACCGCCGGGGTGCACCGATCGACGCGACCGAATCTTCGCCGGCGCTGTCCACCGGGGTGTCGACCACCCCGGCCATGCCGGTCTGCCCGAGCCGGCCGCGGCCGAACTTGGTCGTGTGGATCTGGATGGCGGGATCGATCGCGACCTCGCCCGCGAAGTCCCACGCGCCGTAGATGCCGAGGTGCACGCGCAGCCAGTGGTCGCCCTCGAATTCGAGGAACATCTGCTTGCCCACGGCGCGAGCGTCGGTCATCTCGCGCCCGCTCAGCAGTGCCGCGCCCTGTGCGAAGCGGCCCTGCGGGCTCGTGACCTCGGGTGCGGTGCCCACGAAGTTCACTCCGAACTGGCGCGCGATGCGATGTACGCTGTGCCCCTCAGGCATGGTTCACAGTTCGTCGACCTGCTTGCCGGCGATCTCGCCGGTGCGCTCGTACTCGCCGAGCTGGCCGATGCGGCGCACGTGGCGTTCGTCGCCCGTGAAGGGCGTGTCGATGAACAGATCGATGAAGCGGATCGCGTCGGCCACTTCGTGCTGGCGCGCGCCGATGGAGATGACGTTGGCGTTGTTGTGCTCGCGCGCGAGCTGCGCGGTCGACTCGTTCCACACCAGCGCGGCGCGGATTCCCTCGACCTTGTTCGCTGCCATCTGCTCGCCGTTGCCCGAGCCGCCGAACACCACACCCAGCGCCTCGACTCCGTCGCGCTCGTCGCGCGCGACGCCGACCGCCGCATTGATGCAGAACGACGGGTAGTCGTCGAGCGCATCGTATTGCTCGGGCCCGTGGTCGATGACCTCGAACCCACGATCGCGCAGGTGCTGCTGCAACTGCTGGCTGAATTCGAGTCCGGCGTGATCAGTGGCGACGTGAATGCGCATGGGCACCATCGTACCGTTCCCCGCCGCCCGGAACTGCCCGTCCGGGCTCCGCGTTCCGCGCAGCCCGCCGAGGGACCGCAGTGACGATGAGGATCATCGCTCCCCACGCCGCCGGAAGGCCGCCGAGGACGAGGATCATCGCGGTGTATCCCCCGTCCGTGGCCCGGAATGCTCCGAGTAGGGCGAGCCCCAGCAGGGGCCCTACGAACTGACCGAGCGCCCCGGCAGCGCTGAACGCCCCGATGAACCGCCCAGCGCGGTGCCGCGGCACCCCCTCGAGCGCCGTCACCAACAGCGTGGAGGCGTTCACAGCGACGGCTGCTCCCGTGAGGAGAGCCGCGATCGCGAGCGAGCCGAGGGTGATCCCGAAAGCGCGCGCGCCGATGGATCCGGCGAGCAGCGCTGCCGCGAGGAGCAGCGCTGCGGCCCCTGTCCCGAACAGCCGCGGTCGCAGGAACAGCAGCAGGGCGACGGAGAGGAGGCCGAACAGTCCGGCTGCCAGCACGAGGGCGCTGCTGCGCACAGCATCCGGTCCATGAACGCCGAGGCGGTGCTCAAGATCGAGCGGGTGGAACGTCAGGAACGCTGCGAGCACTGCAGTGGAGGCGACTTGCACGACCAGCACTGTCCAGCCCGGGAGGGATCGGGCCTGGCGAAGCGATGCGGACGCCGGAGTTGCCCGGGGCTCAGGGGACGCAGTCTGGGTCGCGGCTTCCGCGATCCGCGCGTGCGGATCGTCCTCGCGCGCGCGCAGGAAGGCTCGACGCCGCGCGAGTAGCACCGAAAGGGGAAGCAGCACGCCCGCGGCGGCGAAGCCGAAGGTGATGTGCCAGGCGGATCCGGGCAGAGCGATGAGCAACAAGATCGGGATCAGCGCACCGAGGTAGCCGCTCATCACCATGACGACGGATCCGCGGCGTCGGTACGATTCCGCGACTGAGGCGAGCATGGAGCGCAGGACCGCCATCGAACCCGAGTACCCGAACTGAGCGAGTCCCCACCCGCAGATGAGCGCGGGCACCGCTTCTCCGGCCGCGAGCACGAGACCAAGTGTGCCGATCACCGAGGCGATGAGCGCCCAGCACCACTTCCCCGGCCGAGGCACCAGATCGGTGAGCGCGCCGAAGCCAAGCGCACCGACGACCGCGCAGAGCGCGCCGACGGCCACGACGACCGCCACGATCCGGGGAGCCTCGGCGGCTCCCACCAGCGCCGAGGCTCGCTGTGCGAGGCCTCCGACCACGAGCGGAGCAAGCGCTGCGAGGAGTAGGAGCTTCGCGATGTTGACCTCGACGGCAGTGCGGCGCGAGCCGTTCCGACCGCCCAACGGGCCGACCTCGGCCCGGCCGTCTCGGCGCTCACGATCACCCATCCCTAGTTACCGCGGAAAGCCGCCCGAGGCAGATCCGGGTCACCGCCGTCTCCTTCGAACATCCCCGCCTCGATCGCCATCCGGACCGCTTCCTCACGGCTGTTCACGCCGAGCTTCCGGTATGCCCGCCTGATGTGGGACTTCACGGTGTCGGTGCTCAAAAACAACGCCTGAGCAGCCGCCGGAACCGTCCCGTGCCGCACCGTTGCCGCGAGGGCGCGCAGTTCCGCGGCCGACAGCGCGCGGATCTCATCGCCGACACCGGCTGCGGTCCCCGTCGGCTCCACCCACCCGGCGAGTGACGGCGCAAGCTCTGCGAGCCTATGCAGAGCATCGTCCGTGACCGCGAGCCGAGGCAGGCTGAGGCCGTGCTCACGCATGAGTCCGGCCGCGGCATTCGCGCTATCCGATGCAGACCCGGAATCACCGTTTCGACGCTCGGCTTCGGCCTGCACGAGCAGGAGCTCGGTTCTTCTGCGGGGAGCGCCGGCGAGCCCAGGCTCGCGCTGCAGGGCTGCGACGATCATGCGGGCGGCAGCGTCATCTCCCCGGCTCAGGGCCGCGTACGCGCTGCCGAGGTCAGCGCTGCTCGGCTTCGAACCGCGAACGACCATCCCGGCCCGCCACTGCAGTCGAGCCCGAAACTCGGCCAGCATGCGGCGGTGAGCGGGCAGCGTCGCAAATCGCCTCCGCCGCTGCTGGAGGCGCCACTCGAACGAGTCGAGTGCGGATCGCGAGCCGGTGCGCTCCTCGAGCACGAGGGCGCGCAGCACCTCGAGGTACGGCCAGTGCTCGATGGTGGGCTCGTGCGGCACGAGCGCGTCGAGGTGATTCTCGGCGCGCTCCGGGTCGCCCGCCTCGAGCGCTTGCACAGCCGCCGCGATGCGGTACCCCGAACCCGTATAGGAGGTGCGCCAGCCCATCGGCGTCTCCTGGCTCTCGCACCGTTCGATCCGCTCCCCCAGCCGCAGCATCCAGCCGCGCCAGGCGTCGGAGAAGGCTCCGAGCGCGAGGGTGTGCACCTCGCCGAGCGGCGTCTCTTCCTCGTCGAAGTCGCACCGCAGCAGCACTCGTTCGACGTCGTCGAAGCGCGACGCGTGCAGATAGGTGACGGCGGCCTGGGTCGTGCCGGTCCAGAGCGGACGCTTCAATGTCATGCGCGTCGCTTCATCGAAATCCTCGATCGCGATCTCGAAGCGATCAGCCATGCGCAGCGCCAACTCCTGGTTACCGCTGAGGCGAGCCGCCACCATGCGCAGGGCTGATGCGACGGCTCCGGGCAGCCCCCGTTTCTCGGACTCCTCCGCGAGCCGCGAGCCTGTCAGCATCTTGAAGCCGTTGATCACCGTGTCGAATCGACCACGAGGGTACGCGAACTCATCGATCAGCGCGAACGCGGCGATCACCGGGTGCCGATCCCGTACCGCAGACGGAATATCCCGCAGCCACTTCTCGCCGACCAGATCCTCTCTTCGGCCCAGACGCTGAAAGCTGCGAGCCAGCAGCATGGGTTCCAGGAGGTCCCACGCCTCGGCCTGGAGCGCGGCGCGCACCGCCTGGAAGGGCCGGATCGGTTCGAAGACGACGGCGGCGCGGCGGTAGAGAGTGCGCAGACGTACGGCTCCGACTTCGATCTCCGCGCGTCGCCGCAGCTCCTCGCGGATCAGATCGTGGTGCCGGTACCAACGCGTGCCGTCGTCGCTCTCCCAGTATCCGAATCCGGTCTCCGACGACCCCTCGAGCATCTCGAGGGCCCGCTCCTCGTCGACCTGAAACATCCGGGCGACGACGCCGCTCGAGATCTCGTCGAAGAGCGCCGTTGCGCAGAGCACTTCCCGACCGTGCTCACCGGCGTGCGCGAGCATGCGGGAGACGTGATTCCGCACGAACACGCGATGGGCGGCGGCACCTCTTCCCGACTCGCGCTCGACGATCGCGGCGTGGGCGGCTAAGGGCCAGCCTCCGGAACCGCGCTCGATCGCGACCGCGAGGCGATCACGCGCTGCGCTGTCGAGCTCGGGCAGCCTGCGCGCCAGCAACGACGAGATCTCGTCGCGGCCGAACTGCAACTCCCTCGCCGTGATCTCCCTCACGGGGACACGCATGCGCGCGTCGATATCGACCAGCCGGGCATGTCTGGAGCGCGACGCGACGACGACGCTCAGCATCCGATGCGTCTCGAGCATCTCGAGCAGGTCGGCTTCGAAGGCGCCGTCGCCGACGAGATGCAGGTCATCGAGAACCAGCACGAGCCGCTCCGGGAACCCGCGCCCGACCGCGCGCATCGCCCGCGTCAGGGGCTCAACGCCCGCAGGCAGTTCCGAGCCCCGCATGCGTCCGAGCTCCGAATCCTCTGGTACGAGCCCGGAATCCACGAGCGCCTGCAGAATCGCCTGCCAGGCGCCCGCGGCGTCCGACCGGTCGGCGCCAAACCTCACCCAGACTGCCGGCGTGTCGCCACCGCTCAGCCGCACCGCGATCTGCGCGGCGGCGACGGACTTGCCCGCCCCGCTACCGCCCCAGCAGACCACGAGCGCCGGACCGCCTCGCAGCGCGGAGTCGATCACGCGCTCGCGCAGCAGCGGCTCGTACCTGCTGGTCGGAAAGTAGTGGGTGCGGTTCGCGGGCCCCGTCGGAACGGCGCTCACGCCGATCAGAACTGCGGACCGACCGTGCGACCGCGCTTGAGCTCGTAGAAACCCGGCACGGTCGCAGCGGCGACGATGCCGTCCCACAGCTGCAGGGCGGTGTCGCCCGTCGGCGCGGGCGTGACCACGGGACCGAAGAACGCGACGCCGTTCACGGAGATGATCGGCACACCCACA
Source organism: Leucobacter sp. UCD-THU (assembly GCF_000349545.1). NCBI lineage: Bacteria > Bacillati > Actinomycetota > Actinomycetes > Micrococcales > Microbacteriaceae > Leucobacter > Leucobacter sp. UCD-THU. The sequence goes on along the minus strand of NZ_KB714604.1, from coordinate 262,558 downwards.
TCGGGGCCCGCGATCTCCATCGCGTGGCCGGTGTTGGCGCGCAGCTGCGCGTCGCTCTGCTCGTCATCGGCCGCTGCGGCGAGCGCTGCGGGCAGGTCGAGCGCTTCGAGCGAGTCGGCGATGATCGCGTCGAAGTCCGTGCGCCCGCCCGGGTGCACGCGGGTGCCGATCTCGGTGTAGAGCGGGCCGACGACCTGCTCGCCGTGGGCCACGCGCGCGGCCTCGACGACGCGCCCGAGTCGGTGCCCCTGCCGGTGCGCATCTCCGTGGCGGTCGTTCTGGCCCTCGTTGAGCACGGCGAGGCTGATCGGGTGCCAGGCCACCTCGAAGCCGCGCGCCTCGGAGACCTCGGCGACCCAGCGACTGGTCATCCAGCACCAGGGGCAGATCGGATCGAACCAGAACTCGACTTCGGGTGTGGCGTTGCTCATGGGCCCAGTCTACGACCCGCCGCCGCCGCCCGGAAGGAGGGGCCGCTTCCTGAGTCCGGCCATAGCGTCCGGGCATAGGCTGGTGCCGATACTTCCCATCGTGCGGGCCGATCCTTCGCGAGATCCGGCCCCGACACAGAACGTAACGCCCGAAGGAGCACCGTGTCCGGAGAGAACCTGACCCGCGTCGAAGCGCGCGATCGCGCGACCATCGTCACGACCGAGAGCTACGAGGTCGAGCTCGACCTCACCACCGGGGCGGAGACCTTCGCCGCGGTCACCACGGTGCGCTTCGGCGGACGCGCAGGCGCCTCCACCTTCATCGATCTCATCGCCGATTCGGTCGAGAGCGTCGAGCTGAACGGCCGCGCACTCGATCCGGTATCGGTCTTCGCCGACTCGCGAGTGCAGCTCCCCGAACTCGCCGAGCAGAACGTGCTGCGGATCGCATCGACCCAGCGCTACATGAATACGGGCGAAGGCCTGCACCGCTTCGTCGATCCGGCCGACGGCGAGGTCTACCTCTACTCGCAGTTCGAGGTGCCCGACTCCCGCCGCATGTTCGCGGTGTTCGAGCAGCCCGACCTCAAGGCGACGTTCCGGTTCACAATCACGGCTCCCGCCCGCTGGCAGGTCGTGAGCAACCAGCCGACGCCCGAGCCCGTCGCCGCGGGCGAGAAGGCCGGCGCGCAGGGCGACGACTGGGCCGAGCAGGCGATCGCCACCTGGAGCTTCGAGCCCACCCCGGTGATGTCGAGCTACATCACGGCACTCATCGCGGGCCCCTACCGCGTGGTGCGCAGCGAGCTCACGAGCCGCGACGGCCGCACCATCCCGCTCGGCGTCTTCTGCCGCGAGTCGCTGGGCGAGCACCTCGACGCCGACTACATCTTCGAGAAGACGCGCGAGGGCTTCGCGTTCTTCGAGGAGCAGTTCGACTACCCGTACCCGTTCGACAAGTACGACCAGCTCTTCGTGCCCGAGTACAACATGGGTGCGATGGAGAACGTGGGGGCGGTGACCTTCACCGAGGCGTACGTGTTCCGCAGTCAGGTGACCGACGCCATGCGCGAGCGCCGCGTGGTCACGATCCTGCACGAGCTCGCGCACATGTGGTTCGGCGACCTCGTGACGATGCGCTGGTGGAACGACCTGTGGCTCAACGAGTCGTTCGCCGAGTACATGTCGACGCTCGGTGTGGCAGAGGCGACCGAGTGGAGCGACTGCTGGACCACGTTCGCGGCCTCCGAGAAGTCGTGGGCGTACCGGCAGGATCAACTGCCCTCGACGCACCCCATCGTCGCCGAGATCCGCGATCTCGAAGACGTGCTCGTCAACTTCGACGGCATCACCTACGCGAAGGGCGCGTCGGTGCTCAAGCAGCTGGTGGCCTGGGTGGGGCGGGAGCCGTTCATGCGCGGCGTGCACGACTACTTCGTGAAGCACCACCACGGCAACACCGAGCTGGTCGATCTGCTCACCGAGCTCGAGGCGCAGAGCGGCCGCGACCTCGCGGAGTGGTCGAAGCTGTGGCTCGAGACGGCGGGTGTCAACACGCTGCGCCCCGTGTTCGAGCTCGACGACGCCGGCCGCTACGCCTCGTTCGCGATCGAGCAGAGCGCGGTCGCCGAGTACCCGACGATCCGCCCGCACCGCATCGCGGTGGGCCTCTACTCCCTCGTCGACGGCTCCCTGCGCCGGGTGCACCGCGTCGAGCTCGACGTCGACGGCGCTCGCACCGAGGTGCCCGAACTGTTCGGCGCCGAGCAGCCCGAGCTGCTGCTGCTGAACGACGACGATCTCACCTACGCGAAGATCCGCCTCGACGAGCGCTCGCTCGACACCGCCGCTGCGCGCCTCGGGGCCATCGACGACTCGCTCGCTCGCGCCCTCGTGTGGGGCACGCTCTGGGACGCGACCCGCGACGCCGAGTTCCCCGCCTCCCGCTTCGTCGACATCGTGCTCGCGCACATCGGCCGCGAGACCGCGTCGACCACGCTGCGCACCGTGCTGGGCCAGCTGCTGCTCGCGGCCGCGAGCTACGTGGATCCCGCGCAGCGCGAGACCTCGCTCGCCCGGGTCGCCGACGGATTGCAGGGCCTCGCCGAGACGGCGGAGCCCGGCTCCGACGCGCAGTTCCAGTTCGTCAAGGCGTTCGCGCAGCTGGCGGCGAGCGACGCGCACCTCGACCGGGTGCAGAGCCTGCTCGACGGATCGGCCCCGCTCGAGGGCCTCGAGATCGACACCGATCTCAGCTGGGAGCTGCTCACCGCGCTCGCCGCCGGCGGTCGTGCCGACGCGGATCGGATCGAGCGCCAGCTCGAGACCGACCGCACCGCGAACGGCAACCAGTCGGCCGCGCACGCCCGCGCCGCACTGCCCACCGCCGCCGACAAGGAGCGCGCCTGGGCCTCGGTGTTCGATGAGAGCGACAAGCCCAACGCGATCGTGCGCGCGACCGGCGCGGGCTTCACGCGCGCCCACGACCGCGCGCTACTCGAGCCGTTCATCGACCGCTTCTTCGCGGCGCTGCTGCCCGTCTGGGAGTCGCGCAGCTACGCGATCGCCGAGGAGCTGATCGACGGCTTCTACCCGGCCCCCCTCGCGAACGTCGAGCTTGCCGAGGCCACGCGCGCCTGGCTCGCCGCCCACGTCGACGCGCCCGCCGCGCTGCGCCGCATGATCGTCGAGCACCTCGCGGGCGTCGAGCGCGCGCTCCGCGCACAGCGGGCGGACCGGGAGGCCTGATGGCGGCATTCCGGTTCGAGGGCGTCGAGGACGTGCCGGAGGTGGTCGGCAACGCGTTCGTCGACTTCGTGACGGCGTATCAGGTGCCGTTGCGGATCCTGCTGATCGTCGCGGTCGCGGTGGTGCTCAACTGGGTGCTCCGCAGGATCCTCATGCGCACCGTCACCCGCATCGTGCAGGGCGTGAAACGCGCGCAGGACGTCGACACCACCTCGGAGATCCAGGCCGCGCCCTACGTGAACGCGCGCGCCGTGCAGCGCACGCGCACGCTCGGCACCGTCGGCCGCGCGGTGATCACCTGGGTGGTGGTGGTGATCGCGCTGATCCTCGTGCTCTCCGAGCTCAGCGTGAACGTGGGCGCGCTCGTCGCCTCCGCCGGCATCGTGGGCGCGGGCCTCGCCTTCGGCGCGCAGAACATCGTGAAGGACATCCTGAACGGGATCTTCATGGTGTTCGAGGATCAGCTCGGCGTCGGCGACATCGTCACGATCGGCGAGGTGAGCGGCACCGTCGAGGACGTGGGGATCCGGGTGACCCAGGTGCGAGCGATGGATGGCACGCTCTGGTTCGTGCGCAACGGCGAGATCCTCACCCTCGGCAACTCCTCCCAGGGGTGGGGCCGCGCGCTCATCGACGTGACGGTGCGCGCCGACAGCGATCTCGCCGAGGTGGAGCGCGTCACGCTCGAGACGGCGAAGGGCCTCGTGCACGACCCCGCGATCGCCCGGAAGATATCGGGCGAGCCCGAGATCTGGGGTGTGGAGAGCGCCTTCGGAGACCGCGCCACCCTGCGGCTCGCGGTGCGCACGCGCCCCGAGGCGCAGTGGGCGGTGCAGCGCGCGCTGCGCGCCGCACTGATCCGCCGCTTCCAGGAAGCGGGCATCCAGCTCGCCACCGAGCTGCCGAAGTACCCGGGAGGTGCAGCGTGAACGAACAGCAACCGCCCCCGCCGAGGCTGACCCTGCGGGCGAGCGAAGAGGGGCCCGCGGTGACCGACACCCTCTGGGCCCAGGTGGGCGGCACCGAGACGTTCGAGCGCATCGTGCGCGCGTTCTACGCGGGCGTGCGCGAAGACCCGGTGCTCGCGCCCATGTACCCCGACGCCGACTGGGAGGGCGCGATCTGGCGGTTGCGCGCCTTCCTCGAGCAGTACTGGGGCGGGCCGACGACCTACTCCGAGCAGCGGGGTCATCCGCGGCTGCGCATGCGTCACGCGCCGTTCCCCGTCACGCCCGACGCGAAGGAGCGGTGGCTGAAGCACATGCACGCCGCGCTCGACGAGGCGGCGCTGCCGCCGATGCACGATGCCGCGTTCCGCGACTACGTCGAGCGGGCCGCGCTCGCCATGGTCAACCGCTTCGAGTAGCCGGCGATCACGGCGGCGGGTCTGGCCCCGGTCTGCCCCTGGGCGCCGGGCCAGACCCGGGCCGACCGCCGGCGCCCGTCACCCCTCGCCGAGCATCTCGGCGATCCCCGATCGATAGTCGGTGACCTCGAAGCCCGGGAACCGCGTCGCGAACTTCGACGAGTCGAAGACGTTGTCCTGGCGATAGCGCGGCAGCAGTTCGGCCGCCTCCTTGACCGCCGGGCTGACCAGCCCGCCCAGCTTGAACACCCACTCGGGCACCGTGGTGAACGCGATCTCCCGGCCGGAGATCTCGGAGGCGATGCCGATCAGCTGCGCGTAGGTGAGGCGATCCCGGTCGATCGGCAGGTGCCACGTCTGCCCGTAGGCGTCGGGGGTGTTGCCGATGAGCGCCATGGCCCGGCTGGCGTCCGGAGTCCAGATGAGGCTGCGCTTCGCGCGGGCGTTCAGCGGGACGAGGGGCCGCTTGCCCTGATCGATGCGATCGAACACGGCCGAGTTGGTGAGGCTCTGCGTCTTGCCCGGCCCGTAGAACTCGGGGGCTCTGCAGATCACGGCGTCGATCGCACCGGCTTCCATCTCGCGCAGCAGCATCGTGGCGATCCGGGCCCGCACCGTCGCCTTGCGCCCGACCGGCTCGAACGGAGTGCGCTCGGTCTGAGGCGCGGCGGTGCGGGGGTACATGTAGGTGTTGTCGAAGAACACGAGCCTGCTGCCGTGCTTCTGGCAGGCCGCGATCGTGTTCGCCATCATGGTGGGGAACTTCTGCTCCCAGAGGGTGGAGTCCATGGGCAGGCCGACGGTGAGGTACACGACGTCGCTGCCCGCCACGGCCTGATCGGTGGCCTCGGCATCCATGAGGTCTGCGGGGACGAGCTGATCGGTGTCGTGGATCTTGCTGGGGTTCCTGCTCACGAGGCGGATCTCCTGAGTGAAGTTCCGGTGGAGTTCGCGGGCGAGCTCTTCGGCGATCTGGCCGCCGGCTCCGAGTATCGTCTGCATGGTGTGTCTCCCTGGTCGATTCGGTGTGGTCGTGCGGCGCGTCAGAGAAGCGCTGAGACCGCCGCCGCGGTCTCCTTCGCCGAGCCGGGGTTCTGCCCGGTGACGAGCCGCCCGTCGACGACCGTGTTGGAGACGAACGGCAGCAGGGCCTTCGAGTATCGCGCGCCGCGCGCTTTCATGCGCTCCTCGACGTTGTAGGGCACGAGTTTCGACACGCCCGCGAGCACTTCCTCCCGCCAGGAGAACCCGGTGATGCTGCGGCCGGCCACCAGATGGCCTCCGTCGGAGAGTCGGGTGTTCAGCAGGCCGCAGTAGCCGTGGCAGACCGCCCCGACGACGCCACCGCGCTCGAAGATGTCGCGCGTGATCCGCTGCAGCCCCTCGCTGCCGGGGAAGTCGAACATCACCGCGTGGCCGCCGGTGAAGTAGATCGCGTCGTAGTCGGCCGAGTCGACCTCCTCGGGGGCTGCCGTATGCTCCAGCAGCGCCATCCGCACCGGATCGCGATACCAGGACTTGGCGGAGCCGTCGAGGTTCGGGAAGGCGAGCGATCGGGGTTCCAGAGGCGATCTGCCGCCTGCGGGGCTCACCAGGGTCTGCTCGAAGCCCCGCTCGGCGAAGACGTCGAAGGCGTGGGTCAGCTCAGAGAGCCAGAGGCCGGTCGGGTGCGACGGGTCGGCGTCGTAGCGGTCGACGTTGGTGACCGCGATCAGTACGCGTCTGGAGGTCATGAGGCCCTCGATTCGGGATCGGATGATGGGGAGGGGGTGACTGCGGCGAAGGTCGCGCGCACGCGCTCGTCGACGGCGCTCGGGTCGGCATTCGGCAGCTTGCCGTCGAGGTGCAGGAAGGCGAGCCCGTGGGCGAGCGACCAGCCGGCCGTCGCCAGGGCGACGGGGTCGGCGTGCGGGAAGATGTCGGCCATCACACTCTCGAGGTACTCGTGCAGGGCCCCGGCCGCGCGCACCCGATCGTCGTCCTGCTCGTCGCACTCCCGCCCGAACATCAGCCGGAAGAGCGCCGGACGCCGCAGGGCGAAGCGCACGTACCCGACCGCGAGCTCGGCCACGTCGGCGGCGCATGCCGGCGCACGCCCATCGCCGGTGATCGCGTCCATCAGCTCGTGCAGGCCGTGCACGGCCAGCGCCGACTCGAGCGCGTCGCGATCGGCGAAGTGCCGATAGGGCGCGGCCGTGGACACGCCCGCTCGCCGGGCGATGGCGCGCAGCGAGAACGACTCGCCGGCCTCGAGCATCTCGAGGGCGGCGAGCACCAGCGACGCCCGCAGATCGCCGTGGTGGTATGCCGCCCGAGCGGATTCGGAGCCCATCGATACCCCTTCACAAAGTAAGCACTGCTTACATTAGCACGGTCTCCTCGGATCCGACCCATCCCGCGGCGCAGCGCCGCAGCGCATCGGGAGCCCCGGATGCGATACTGGGGCCATGGATCTGCACCTCACCGACGACACCGAGGCCGACCGCCTGCTCACCGACAACCCGCTCGCGCTCCTGATCGGCATGCTGCTCGATCAGCAGGTCGCGATGGAGGTCGCATTCTCGGGGCCGCTCAAGATCGAGCAGCGGATCGGCGCCGTCGATGCCGCCGCCATCGCCGACTGCGACCCCGACGACTTCGCCGCCGCCTTCAAGCAGTCGCCCGCCGTGCACCGGTTCCCCGGGTCGATGGCGGCGCGGGTGCAGACGCTGTGCCGCACGATCGTCGACGAGTGGGGCGGCGACGCCTCGGCCATCTGGCAGCAGGATGAGCCCGACGGCAAGACGGTGCTGAAGCGCCTCAAGGCGCTGCCTGGCTTCGGCGACCAGAAGGCGAAGATCTTCCTCGCGCTGCTCGGCAAGCAGTGCGGCTTCGACGGCGCCGGCTGGCGGGAGGCGTCGACCCCCTACGGCGAGGAGGGATCCTTCCGCAGCGTCGCCGACATCACCTCCCCCGAGACCCTGCTCAAGGTGCGAGAGACGAAGCGCGCCGCGAAGGCAGCGGCGAAGCAGCGGGGCTGACGCCGCTCAGCCGCGCCCCTCGCGCAGCATCGCGACCGCCGCCTCGTCCACGATCGAGCGGGCGCAGGCCTCGGCACGATCCGCGTCGCCCGCCCGCACGGCCGCGGCGACCTCGCCGTGCAGCGCGAGCGCATCGGCGCTCGCGACGTGCGGCATGAGCGCGTGGTGGGTTCGCCCCTCGAGCACGGCCACGACGACGCTGCCGAGGCTCGCGAACATCGGATTGCCCGAGGCCTCGAGCAGCGTGCGATGGAAGGTGATGTCGTGGGCGAGGTACTCCTCGGCGTCGGCGGATCGCGAGGTGCTCGCCATGCCCACGTAGGCGGCCGCCAGCTCGCCGCACTGCACGGGGGTCGCGCGGTGCGCGGCGAGGCGCGCCGCAGCCGGCTCGACCGCCGCGCGGAGCTCGCTGAGCGTGCGGAGCAGCTCGGGGCGCTCGGGGCCGTCGAGCCGCCACCGCAGCACGCGCTCGTCGTAGGGCTGCCAGGAGCTCGAGGGCTGCACCGTGATGCCGATCCTCTGCCGCGCGGTGACCATGCCGAGCGACTCGAGCACACGCACCGCCTCGCGGATCACGCTGCGCGAGACGCCGTGGGCCGCGGCGGCCTCCTCGACCGAGAGCCGCTCGCCGGGGGCGCGCAGCCCTGCGGCGATCTCGGCGCCCCAGCGTTCGGCGATCTCGGCGTGCAGCGGTCCTTGACTCACACCCTCAGCTTACGGTTATGAACAGAGTTCATTCCACGCTCCCGAAATATACACGACTTATTTCCGAAGCATTCTTGAAATAAACTGCTTATTTGGTTAGTCTCGCTTCAGCCGCCTCGGCAGCCGCTCCGCAGGATTCCACCCGGAGCCCGAAGAAGGATAAGGAACGAGGATGTTTCCCACGAGTCTCTTCCCCATGGCCGACGAGGTGGTCCCCGTCGGCTCGGACGCGCAGCTCATCGTCGCGGCGCTCGCCGGCTTCGCCGTCATCATCCTGCTCATCACCTGGCTCAGGGTGCACCCCTTCCTCGCGCTCACCATCGGCGCGCTGGGCGTGGGCATCGCAGCCGGCATGGAGTCGCTGCAGGCCCTCACGAGCTTCACTGCGGGCTTCGGCTCCACCGTCGGCGGCGTCGGCGTGCTCATCGCCCTCGGCGCGATGTTCGGCAAGCTGCTCGCCGACTCCGGCGGCGCCGACCGCATCGTCNTCATCATCCTGCTCATCACCTGGCTCAGGGTGCACCCCTTCCTCGCGCTCACCATCGGCGCGCTGGGCGTGGGCATCGCAGCCGGCATGGAGTCGCTGCAGGCCCTCACGAGCTTCACTGCGGGCTTCGGCTCCACCGTCGGCGGCGTCGGCGTGCTCATCGCCCTCGGCGCGATGTTCGGCAAGCTGCTCGCCGACTCCGGCGGCGCCGACCGCATCGTCGACACGCTCGTCAAGCGCTCCAGCCCGCGCATGCTGCCGTGGACCATGGGCCTCGTCGGCGCCGTCATCGGCCTGCCCATGTTCTTCGAGATCGGCCTCGTGCTGCTGATCCCGATCATCATCCTCGTCGCCCGCCGCTCAGGCCTCGCCCTCATGAAGATCGCGATCCCCACGCTCGCGGGCCTCTCGGCGATGCACGGCCTCGTCCCGCCCCATCCCGGCCCCCTCGTCGCCATCGACACGCTCGGCGCGAACCTCGGCCTCACCCTCGCCTTCGGCGTCATCGTCGCGATCCCCACCGTCATCGTCGCGGGCCCCCTCTTCAGCACCTACGCCGCCAAGTGGGCCCCGGTGCCCGTGCCCGAGATGTTCGTCGGAGCCGATGGCGACCAGGCGGAGGCTCGCCCCCGCCCCTCCTTCGCGGCGGCGCTCACCGCGATCCTGCTGCCCGTCGTGCTGATGATGGTGAAGGCGCTCACCGAGGTCTTCGTCGCCGAGCCGAGCGGCTTCTGGTGGAGCATCATCGACTTCCTCGGCACGCCCGCCATCGCACTGCTCATCACCCTGATCTTCGGCATCTTCGTGCTCGGCGGCGGCGCCCGCATGACCCGCTCCAGCGTCTCGAAGACGCTCGAGGAGAGCCTGCCTCCCATCGCCGGGATCCTGCTCATCGTGGGCGCGGGCGGCGCGTTCAAGCAGGTGCTCATCGACACCGGCATCGGCGAGGTCATCACACGGGCCGTGATCGACAGCGGCATCTCGGTGCTGCTGCTCGGCTGGGTCGTGGCGGTGCTCGTGCGCGTCGCCACCGGCTCGGCCACGGTCGCCACCGTCACCGCCGCGGGGCTCATGGCTCCCGTCGCCGCGACGCTCCCCTCGCCCGAGGTCGCCCTGCTCGTGCTCGCGATCGGCAGCGGCTCGGTGTTCCTCTCCCACGTCAACGACGCCGGCTTCTGGCTCGTCAAGCAGTACCTCGGCACCAACCTGCCCCAGACCTTCAAGACCTGGAGCGTGCTCGAGTGCCTCATCTCGGTCGTCGGCCTCATCGGCGTGCTGCTGCTGGACCTGGTGGTGTGACATGGCGCAGAACGACACCCCGACCGTGCTCGTGCTGATGGGCGTCTCCGGCTGCGGCAAGTCGACCCTGGCGGGTCTCCTCGCCGGCGCGCTCGGGTGGGATCTCGCCGAGGGCGACGACCTGCATCCCGAGGCAAACGTGGCGAAGATGGCCGCGGGCGAAGCGCTCACCGACGAGGATCGCTGGCCCTGGCTCGACAGGATCGCCGAGTGGATCCGGGATCGCCAGCAGGCGGGCATGCCCGGCATCGTCACCTGCTCGGCCCTGCGGCGCATCTACCGCGACCGCATCGGCGGCCACGGCGTGCTCTTCGTGCACCTCGAGGGATCGCGCGACGTGGTCTCCGAGCGGCTCAGCCGCCGCCTCGACCACTTCATGCCGCAGAGCCTGCTCGGTTCGCAGTACGCGACGCTCGAGCCCCTCGAGCCCGACGAGAACGGCATCGTCATGGGCGTCGACCGCAGCCCCCGCGAGCTCGCGTCCGACATCATCCGACGCCTCGGGCTGCGCCGGCTGCCCGGGGCCACCGAGGCCATCACCACGATCCCGAGCGACTGACCGGCCCCGCCCCAGCATCCGCACCACGCCGCACCACCCCGCACCACGCCCACGCACCAGGAGGACCCCCTCATGCACTTCGGCATCATCGGACTCGGCCGCATGGGCGCGAACATCGCCCGCCGCGCCATGCGCGTCGGGCACGCGTGCGTCGCGTACGACGTCGACCCGCGATCCGTGGAGGCTCTCGCCGCCGAGGGGGCGAAGGGCGTCGCCGGGATCGCCGAGCTGGTCGAGGCGCTGCCCGCGCCGCGCGTGATCTGGCTGATGATCCCGGCCGGCCTCACCGGCGAGGCCGTGGCCGAGACGGCGCGGCTGCTGAGCGCCGGCGACATCCTCATCGACGGCGGCAACTCCCACTACCGCGACGACGTGCGCCGCGGCCGGGAACTCGCCGAGCGCGGCATCCACTACGTCGACGTCGGCACGAGCGGCGGCGTCTTCGGGCTCGAACGCGGCTACTGCCTCATGGTCGGCGGCCCCGACGAGGCCGTCGCCGCCGTCGAGCCGCTGCTGCGATCCCTCGCCCCCGGCGCCGGCGACGTGGCCCGCACCCCGGGCCGCGAGGGCGAGCACAGCCCCGAGGAGCTCGGCTACCTGCACTGCGGTGCGACCGGCGCCGGCCACTTCGTGAAGATGGTGCACAACGGCATCGAGTACGGCATGATGGCGGCTTTCGCCGAGGGCCTCAACCTGCTCGAGCACGCCAACGCCGGCGCCGAGCGCGACGAGCTCTCCGCCGAGCACGCCGCCGAGGTCGCCCCGCTCGACGAGCCCGAGCTCTACCGATTCGACATCGACACCTCGAGAGTGACCGAGCTGTGGCGGCGCGGATCGGTGGTCTCGTCGTGGCTGCTCGACCTCACCGCCGCCGCGCTGCGCGAGAACCCCTCCCTCGACGGACTCGCGGGTCGGGTCGCCGACTCGGGCGAGGGCCGCTGGACCGTGAAGGCCGCCATCGACGTCGGCGTGCCCGTGCCCGTGCTGGCGGCGTCGCTGTTCGAGCGCTTCTCGTCGCGGGGCGAGGATCGCTACGCCAACCAGGTGCTCTCGGCGATGCGCCAGCAGTTCGGCGGCCACCGCGAGCTGCCCGACGCCCGAGCGTAGCGACTGCCAGGAGGGCGGCCGCGGCGGCCGCCGCCGCGATGGCCGATCGCGCGCGGCCGCGCCCCGCTGCGCCCCGCTGCGCTACGCTGGAACCCTTGCCTCCGTAGCTCAGTGGATAGAGCAACGGCCTTCTAATCCGTCGGTCGCAGGTTCGAATCCTGCCGGGGGCACTCACCGCTCCGCTTCGACGCGCACCGGCCGGGCGCCCCGAACCATGCCGGAGGCCCCTGGAACACGCACGGCTCGCTCGTTAGGCTGGGGAAAAGCAGCGCGAGGCGAGGAGCGGGCGATGAGCGAGAGTCGAGTAGCGGTGGTCACCGGGGCGGCGAGAGGGATCGGCCGCGCCTCCGCGGTCGCACTCGCCAGAGCCGGGTACCGCATCGCGGGCGCAGACATCGCGGCGCCCGTCAGTTCCGCGATGGACTACGAGCCCGCGACGCCCGACGATCTCGCCGAGACCGGTCGGCTCGTCGAGGAGGCCGGCGCCGAGTGGCTGCCGGTCGTCTTCGATCAGCGCGACAGGCGCGCCGTCCGCGAGGGCTTCGCACAGGTCGCGGATCGGTTCGGCGGCGTCGACGTGGTGTTCGCCAACGCCGGGATCCAGGGGTTCGCCCCACTGCTCGAGATGAGCGACGAGCTCTGGGATGACCATATCGACATCAACCTCACCGGCACAGCGAACGTGCTGCGCGCGGCCGCGCCCCTGCTCCTGGAGCGCGGCGGCGGGCGCATCATCATTACCTCATCGACTCAGGGCCAGCACGGCACCCTCGACGGCTCCGGATACTCGGCGTCGAAGTGGGGGCTGCTCGGCCTCATGAAGTCTGCCGCGCTGGAGCTCGGGCGGTACGGGATCACCGTGAACGCCGTGATCCCCGGCCTGATCGACACGAAGCTCACGCGGCACGAGGATCGCTACGCGCAGATCATCCGCAGCGGCGGCAACGAGCCGAGCGGCGACGTGGGGCAGGACGAACGGGCGGCAGCGGCGGCGCAGCGCAAGAAGCTGCCCCTGGGGGTGCCGTGGGTGGAAGCCGACGACGTTGCCCCGCTCGTCGTGTTCCTCGCGTCGGAGGAGGCCCGCACGGTCAGCGGCACGAGCTTCGCCGCGACGGGCGGCGACAGCGCCAACATCACCGCGTGACGGGGCGCGCCGAGGCGGCGCGAATCGAGGCGGGGCGTGCGAACAGGATCCCGGTGCGCAGCCCGGGTCCGGCGGAGCCGGGCTCGGGAGCCGAGTCGAGCCAGCTGCATCCCGACGAATGGTCGAAAAGGGCACCGCCGAGGCGCGAGCCGAGCGCTTTTCGACCACTCGCGCCGGTCGCCGCGGCGCGGGCCACGCGACGCGCGACGCGCGTGCCGCCCCGCGCTCGGGCGCCTAGCCTGCCCGACGCAGGTACAGCACGATCGAAGCGCCCGCCGCGGCGACGAGGATCCCCGCGCACCAGGCGAGCGCCACCCAGATCTCGCCGCTCACGGGCTGCTGCGCGAGCAGGCCGCGGATCGCGTCCACGATCGACGTCACCGGCTGGTGCTCGGCGAAGAACCGCACCGGCGCGGGCATGGTGCCGGTCGGCACGAAGGCGGAGCTGACGAAGGGCAGGAAGATCAGCGGATACGAGAAGGCGACCGCCCCGTCGAGGCTCTTCGCCGCGAGGCCGGGGATCACCGCGATCCAGGTGAGCGCGAGCGTGAACAGCACCAGGATCCCGAGCACCGCGAGCCACTCCCCGACTCCCGCGCCGCTCCTGAGCCCCACGAGCAGCGCGGCGGCCACGACGACCGCGAGCGAGACGAGGTTCGCGACGAGCGAGGTCAGCACGTGCGCCCAGAGCACCGACGAGCGTGCGATCGGCATCGACTGGAAGCGCTCGAAGATGCCGGTGTTGAGGTCTTGGAACAGGCGCATCGCGGTGTAGGAGACGCCCGACGCGACGGTGATGAGCAGGATGCCGGGCAGCATGTAGTCGACGTAGGGGGTGGTTCCGGTGTCGATCGCCCCGCCGAGCACGAAGACGAACATCAGCATGATCGCGATCGGCATCACGGCGGTGGTGATGAGGGTGTCGGGGCTGCGCAGCACGTGGCGCAGCAGCCTCGCGTGCAGCACACCGGTGTCGTGGATCAGGTAGCGGTTCACCGTTCCTCCTCTCGGCTGCCGGCCCCGATGACCGCCAGGAACACCTCTTCGAGCGAGGGCTGCTTCTCGACGTACTCGACGCGAGCCGGCGGCAGCAGCTCCTTCAGCTCTTGCAGGGTGCCGTTCGCGATGATCCGGCCCCGATGCAGGATCGCGATGCGATCCGCGAGCTGCTCGGCCTCCTCGAGGTACTGCGTGGTGAGCAGCACCGTCGTGCCTCCGCGGGCGAGCTCGCGCACGGCCTGCCAGACCTCGAGCCGGGCCTCGGGATCGAGCCCGGTCGTCGGCTCGTCGAGCAGGATCACCTCGGGGTCGCCGATCAGGCTCATCGCGAGGTCGAGGCGCCGCCGCATGCCGCCGGAGTACGCCGAGGCCCGCCGATCCCCCGCCTCGGTGAGCGAGAAGCGCTGCAGCAGCTCGCGCGCCGCGCGCTCGGGATCCGGCAGGTGCCGCAGCCGCGCCATCAGCACGAGGTTCTCGAGCCCGGTGAGCACGCCGTCGACCGCGGTGAACTGCCCGGTCAGGCTGATCGCGCGGCGCACCTCGGCGGGCCGGCTCGACACGTCGAAGCCGGCGACGGAGGCCTCGCCGGAGTCGGCGCGCAGCAGGGTGGTGAGGATCCGCACGAGCGTGGTCTTGCCCGCGCCGTTCGAGCCGAGGAGCGCGCAGATCGCGCCCCGTTCGACCGCGAGGTCGACGCCCCGCAGCACCTCGACCGCGCCGAACGACCGGGTGATCCCGCTCATGCGGATCGCGGGGGCCGGGAGCGCCTGGGAGGCCCGTGCGGCGGCGCTCATGGCCTCCGACCTCCGTCGACATCGTCGGCGCCGTCGAGCGCGTCGATCGCGGCCGCAAGCCGGCGCCGCTCCTTGTTGATCCACTGCCCCTCCGAGTAGTTCGCGAGGAAGGTCTCGGCGAACGCGACCGGATCGTCGCCGACGACGGCGCGCACCGGAGTGCCGTCTGCTGCGGCCTGCTCGAAGAGGTCTGCGAGGTCCTCGGTCATGCGCACCAGCACCTCCCCCTTCGATACGGCGCCGAAGTGCATGAGGTAGCGCTCGACCGCTTGGGTGGCCGTGCGGTAGTCGGCTGGCAGCGTCTTGATGCGCGCCTGGCACTCGCGCCAGCGGCGCTTCTCGCCGAGGTCGCCGAGGATGGTGTCGAGGAATGTGCTCATGAGGCTGCTCCCTGTCGAAGTTGGGTGATGCGGTCGGAGAGGAAGCCCCACAACTCCCAGAACTCGTCGAGGTAGGCACCGCCCCGCGCATTGAGGGAGTACACCTTGCGCGGCGGGCCCTTCTCGGACGGGGTCTTGGCGACGGCGACGAGACCTCGCTGCTCGATGCGCACGAGCAGGGCGTAGACGGTTCCCTCGGCGATGTCGGCGAAGCCGAGCTCTTGGAGCCGTGCGCGGATCTGGTAGCCGTAGCTCGGCTGTCCGGAGATGATGGCGAGCACGATGCCCTCCAGCACGCCCTTCAGCATCTCGGTCATCTGCCGCGCCACGGCCCCGCCTCTCACTACATAGCATTACTGGGTACCACTACACCGTAACGCTAAGTAGCGGTCCCCGCAACCAGCCCGGCGCCGCGCCGCTCGCGCGAGACCAGCCCGCACCCCGCGAGTGGTCGAAAGATGCCCCGCCTCCGCGAGCGACGAGCGCTGATCGACCACTCGCGCGGGCACAGCCCGCGGGCCGCGCAGGCCGGGCGCTCCGAGGGCGGGCGGGTAGGATCGTCGGATGCGCGACACCACCCGACCCCGACTCCCCTTCGAGGTCTGGGCCCTCGTCGCGGGCGGCTTCACGGTCGCGCTCGGCTACGGCGTCGTCGCGCCCGCGATCCCGCAGTTCGCGCTCGAGTTCGGCGTCTCGGCGTTCGCGGCGTCGGCCATCGTGAGCGCCTTCGCACTCATGCGCCTGCTCTCGGCACCGCTGGCGGGCTGGGTGGTCGGCCGCTTCGGCGAGCGGCGCACCTACACGGTCGGCATCCTCATCGTGGCGCTCTCGACGGGAGCCGCGGCATTCGCGGCCGACTACACGCAGTTCGTGGTGCTGCGCGGCCTCGGCGGGGTCGGCTCGACCATGTTCACGGTCGCGGCCACGGCACTGCTCGTCAAGGTGAGCCCGCCCGACGCGCGCGGCCGCGTCGCGAGCCTCAACGCGGCGGGCTTTCTGCTGGGTGGCCTGCTCGGGCCCGTGTTCGGCGGCATCGTGGCGAGCTTCGGGCTGCGCGCGCCGTTCGTGTTCTACTTCGCGACTCTGCTCGCCGCGGCGACGGTCGTGGCGGTTGCGCTGCGCCATTCCCGGGCAGCGGGCGCCCCGGTGCCGCTGAGCGGCGCGGAGGCGGAGGCCGGCTCGGCGCTGCGGCTCGGCGAGGCCCTGCGGGTGCCGCAGTACCGCGCGCTGCTGCTGTCGGTGTTCGCGTTCGGGTGGGCGTCGTACGGAGTGCGAGTCTCGGTGCTGCCGATCCTCGTCGCGGTCGCGTTCGGCGGCGACGCGACGGTCGCCGCCTGGGTGCTCGCCGCGTACGCCGCCGGCAACGCGATCCTCATCTTCCCCTCGGGCCGCTGGAACGACACCCTGGGCCGCAAACCCGTGCTCATCACGGGCATGGCGGTGCTCGCGGTCACCTACGCCGCGGTGCCCGCCTCCCCCGGGGTCTGGACGGCGGCGGCCGTGATGTTCGTCGCGGGTGCGGGATCGGCGCTCGTCAATCCGGGCCAGCAGGCGGTGCTCGCCGACGTGCTGGCGCAGCGCCGGGGCGGGCAGGTGGTCGCGGGCTACTCGATGATGAGCGATCTGGGCGGCGTGCTCGGGCCCGCCGTCGCAGGCGCGGTAGTCGACCTCGCGGGCTTCGGCTGGGCGTTCGGGATCACGGCGGCGCTGCTCGTCGCAGCGTCGATCGCGTGGTCGCTGATCCCGGACTCCCGCGGCCTCGCCCCCGCGGATTCGGCCCGCTGAAGCGGTCCGCCCAGCTCCACCCCCTGCAGAATCGCGGAGTCCCGTATCGGCGGGTTCACGCCGCGGGACGCGGCGATCCGGGCCTCCGCGTCTTCCGGGAGAGCGCGCAGCAGCGAACTCGCGGGGCTCGGCGCCGGACGTCGGGCCGCGAGGGCGGGCGCTCAGCCTTCGAGGTCGTCGAGGCCCGGCAGCCAGCTCAGGCCGGGGCGGCCCCAGCCGTTCCTGCGCTGCGCCTTCTGCGCGCCGCGGTTCTCGGGGTGCACCAGCCGGTCGACGTACAGCAGGCCGTCGAGATGGTCGAACTCGTGCTGCAGGATGCGCGCGAACCACCCGCTCGCCCGCACCTCGAACGGCTTGCCGTCGATGTCGTGCGCGCGCAGCAGCGCGCGCGGCGAACGACGCAGGGCGAAGCGCTCGCCGGGGAACGACAGGCAGCCCTCGACCTCGTCCTCGCCGGGCAGGCCGGGCTCGATCGGCGCGATCCACAGCTCGGGGTTCACGGCGACGCCCTCGGCGGGCGCCTCGTCCTGGTCGTCGTACATCCACACGAAGATCCGCTTGCCGACGCCCACCTGCGGGGCGGCGAGGCCGACGCCCGGCGCGGTCACGGTCGTCTCGAACATGTCGTCGACGAGCGTGCGGAGGCCGGCATCGAACTCGGTGACGGGGGCCGCGGGACGATGGAGCACGGGTTCGCCGGAGATCACGATGGGAAGAACTGCCATGTGCACCAGTGTAGGGGCGGGCTGCGCGGCGCCGGCGGTAGACTGGTGCGGTTCGGGATCGGCGATCCCGAACCGCACAGAGCAGCCAGCTACGAGCAATTACGCATCGGGGAACGAGGAACGACCGTGTCGAACGTGCCAGCGGATCAGATCGTCTGGATCGACTGCGAGATGACCGGTCTCGACGTGGATCAGGACGGTCTGTGCGAGATCGCGGTCATCGTGACCGACTTCGAACTGACGCCCCTCGACCCCGGTTTCGAGGTGATCATCAACCCGGGCGCCGAGGCGCTGGCGCGGATGAACGACTTCGTGCGCAAGATGCACACCGAGTCGGGCCTGCTGCCCCGCATCGAGAACGGCCTCTCGCTCGAGCAGGCCGAGCAGCAGGTGCTCGACTACCTGCGCGGGCTCGTCACGCCCGGCCGTCGCCCGCTCGTCGCGGGCAACACGATCGGCATGGACCGCCGCTTCATCTCGAAGTACCTGCCGGGGCTCGACGAGCGACTGCACTACCGCAGCATCGACGTCTCCACGATCAAGGAGTTGAGCCGCCGCTGGTATCCGGCCGCCTACTTCGGCGCTCCCGAGAAGCGCGGCGGCCACCGCGCGCTCGCCGACATCGCGGAGTCGATCCAGGAGCTGGCCTACTTCCGCAGCACCGTGATGGCCGCGGGGCCCGGCCCCGACAAGGCCGCGTCCGAGGCCCTCGCGCAGACCGCGAGCGCGCGGTATGCCCCCATCCTCGACGGCCTGCAGCAGTAGCCCGAGGGCGTCGTCGAGCCCTGAGCCCGGCTCGCCTCCGCCCCGTCGCCGCACGCTTCGAAGCGCCGGATCGGCGGGGGCGTCCCTCCGCGTGCGAACAGGGGTGAGCGTGGCGTCCTTCTCTCGCCAGGCGCAAGACGCCGTCTCAGTAACCGACACCTGCTGACGAAACGGCGGCGCGGCCGCATTCCCCTCGCCGACCCGCCCGCGTGACACTCCGTCGCAGCGGCGAACCCCAGATTCTCGAGGCCCCCGCAGAACACAGGCGATCACCGGCCTCGCGACGCGAAACGCCGTTCGCGGGCCTGCGGAAAGCACTCCCCTCGCGCGCTCCGCGTGCCATGATTGACCTTGCGAAACCGCAGCGGCCGCGTCTCGACAGCCGCGTGGAGTGTGCGGACATCAAGAGGAGGGCTAGTGTTCAGGCTCATGGATACGACGAGGCGGGGCAATCTCTTCGCCGCCCCCTTCGTCGTATTGGCTCTGGCCGTCATCGGCTACGGCGTCTACCGCCTGATCGGCTCGGTGCCCGAGTCCTGGACGCTCGTGCTCACCGTCATCGCGAGCGTGATCATCTGCGGTCCGCTCCAGCTGCACGTGGGCCGCTCCCCCGGCTTCCCTCTCGTCGGCGTCGCGATCGCGATGCTCGCGATGCCGCCGATGGAGGAGCTCACCCTGCTCAACGTGTCCATCTGGGCGACGGGTCTGCTGATCTCGCAGACGTTCATGCGTCGCAACCTGGTGCACGCGCTCTATCTGACCGGCCTGAGCTCGGTCGCGGCCCTCGCCTTCGTGCTGGTCCAGGCCGCGCTGATCGATCTCGGGGTGTGGCTGCCGCTCGACTTCCTCGCCGCGACCGCCGTCTACTACGCACTGTTCCTGCTCGGCGAGTTCGCCCGGCAGTGGAGTGGCGCCGAGCCGGATCGCAGCGTGCGCCTCTCCACGATCGACCCCCTGCGGCTCGGACTGGTCGTGCTCGTCGTCGCCGCGACGGCGACCGCCATGGCCTACTTCGACTCCGAGGTCATCCCCTGGCTCGAGCAGGATCCCACGGCCGACCTCACGCCGCTCATCGTGCTGCTCGCGGCCTCGCTCTTCTACATGTTCGCGCAGCGCACCCGGTTCGCGGGCATCGAACGCCGACTCAGCGCGCTCGTGGAAGCGGCCGTCGAGCTGCCCCGCGTCACCGCCGAGGGCGGGCTCGCCCCGGCCCTGCTGAGCCGGGTGCAGACCATCGTGCAGGCCAAGCAGGTGGAGCTGCGCGACGGCGGCCCCGAGCGCAATGAGATCGGCGCACCGGTGCAGCTCGAGTTCGGGCGGGAGCAGTATGTGATCGCGTCGCAGAAGGCCGGCGGCGCCCCGTTCGAACGCGAGGACGAGCGCGCCCTCGTCACCCTCGCCCACGTGGCGAGCGAGACGGCCCGCGCTCATCACGAGGTCGAGACCCTCGAGCGTCGGGCGAACAGCGACGCCCTGACGGGGCTGCCGAACTACGGGGCGTTCCAGAGGGCACTCACCGACGCCAACGAGAACCGCTCCTACCACGAGGGCATCGCGCTGCTCTTCATCGACCTCGACAACTTCAAGAAGCTCAACGACAGCCACGGCCACCGCACGGGCGACGAGCTGCTCAAGGCCGTCGCCGCGCGGCTGCGCGAGGAGGCGGGCGGCGGAGACTTCGTCTCGCGCGTCGGCGGAGACGAGTTCGTCATCATCTTCTCGGACCTCGACAATCTGGAGCAGGCGAAGGCGTCGGCCGACCGGATCATCGAGGCCGTCGCCCAGCCGCTCATCATCGAGGGGCATCACGTGCGCCCCGCCCTCAGCGCCGGGCTCGCGTTCTCGGGCCACCGCGAACTCGACGCACAGGCTCTCGTCGAGGACGCCGACCGTGCGATGCTGCACGTCAAGCGCTCGCGGCGCCGGGGCGGGCGGGCCTCGGGCAGCGGCGTGAGCGTCTCCTCCCACCGATCGACGCGCACCAACGAGATCGTCGCGCGGGCGATCCGCGAGGATCGGCTGCTCGTCGCCTTTCAGCCCATCGTGAGCCTCGATCGCGGCGAGATCTGGGCGTTCGAGGCGCTCGTGCGATACGTCGATCCCGAGATCGGCCCCATCTCGCCGCCCTCGCTCGTCGCACGCGCCAAGAGCCTCGGTCTCATGAACGAGCTCACGAGGCGGGTCATCACCAAGGCGCTCCACGCGGCCGACGAGTTCCACCGCGTCGAGCCGGGCATCAGGTGCATGACCATCAATCTCGAGCTCGGCCAGATCACGGAGGCCGAGCTCGGGCCGTTCGTGCGCAATGCGGCCCGCACGCACCCCGATATCTCGCTCTGCGTCGAGCTCAACGAGCGCTCGCTCCACGCGGTCACCGACGAGCTGCGGCGCGACGCCGAGGTGCTGCAGGCGGCCGGCGTGGTCATCGCGCTCGACGACTACGGCTCCGACGCCTCATCGGTGGGCGCACTCGTGCACTTCCCCATGAACATCCTCAAGATCGACAAGAGCCTCATCGACGGTCTCAACGATGCGCGGCAGCGCGAGGTCATCAAGGCGCTGCAGGGCTTCGGCGACAACCTCGGGTACACGGTGATCGTCGAGGGCGTGGAGACGCACGAGATGGCCGAGGTGCTCACGGGTCTCGGCGTGCGCAGCGCGCAGGGCTACCACTTCGGCCGTCCGCTCTCGTTCGAGCAGGCGATGAAGCGCCTGCGCCGCTCGGGGGCGGGTGCCATCGTCGACGCGTAGCGGATCGGGTTCGGGATCCGGATTCCGACCTCATCCGGCGCCACCCACCCTCGATGACAGGCCTCGGTTCAGTACCCCGAGTCGGGATCGGGGTCGGGAGTGACGTCGATGCCGCCGCTGAGCCGCGCGACGGCCTCCTGCACGTTGAAGTCGGGGTCGGGCTCGATGAAGGCGTCGACCACGCCCACGAAGGCGAGCGCGGCCACCGACCAGGTCTCGTCGCCGCGATCGGTGACGAAGTCGAAGTGGGACTCGACGAGGGCGGGCACCGTTGCACGCACGATCCCGAGCCCCTCGATGACCGAGGCCGCGGCGACGACGAACGGCTGGTAGTCACCGTGGAACTGGGGCTTCAGGCGGTACCCGACGGTGGGAAGCACGTTGCGGTAGAAGCTCTCCATGGTCTCGACGAAGGCGAGTTCGCTCGCCCTGAGCGCGTCGATCACCCGCGTGCGGGTCGCCGCGTGAGGCCACGACATGATCGTCGTGGAGAGCGCGGCGTAGGTGCGCCACTTGTTCGAGGCGGTCACCACGTCGAAGTTGTACTGCGCGGCGGTGCGAATGATGTCGATGAGCACCCTGCGGCGCCCCTCGCCCGACCGCAATTCGTCGACCCGCATGCTGAGGTGCTGCCAAGTGCTCAGCAGCGTCTGCGAGTCGGCGCGATCATCGCGGGCCTGATTCGCCAGTTCGCAGAACAGGTCGGCGAGGAACGCGTCGGGGGTCGGCCACACCCGCGAGAACTGCTTGGCGGTCACTCCCGCCTCCGACGAGAGCTGCTCGATGAGCGCGCCGCTCAGCCCCAGGGAGAGTCCCACGGACTCCACGTGACGGGTCGCGCTGACCAGCACCCTGGTGCGCACATCGTCGGCACCCGACACGGTCGACGGCCCGGTCGCCTCGCTCCGACTGTCCTCAGGCACGACGGCCCCCTCTCTCCGACTTCGCAGTCGCTTCATCGTACCAATTTGGGCGGCCTCATCACGGCTTTTCATGGCCGCGTCTTCCACGACGATGCGGTCGCATAGGGCAGAATAGAACCTCGACCGGGCCGTTCGAGTTCGGAGTCCGGGGGAAGCATGAGCGGGTCGTCGCGGTTGGGGCGGAGCAGCACACAGGAGGTCCTGACCATTGTCACGCATTGATCGCACGGTGACGAATCACGCAGTGATCCCCGTCGTCGCCTCGGCGCTGTTCGCCGAGAACACCGGCGCGCGGCTGGCCTGCGGCGTGATCGCCGCCGACGGAGCGCCCCTGCCCGGCCTGGAGGCGGAGTACGCGGCGCACTTCCAGCTGCGCAGACGGGTGTACGTCGACCAGACCGGCCAGCTCGACGCGAGCGAGCTGCAGCCGGACGGCACCGACCGCGACGCCGACGACGCCCGCTCGATCACCTTCGGCGTGTTCGAGAACCACCGCTCGGGCGTACGGGTGCTCGGGGTGTCGCGCCTCATCATCCGCGGCGAGCAGGAGCTGCCGGTCGAGGAGTTCTGCCCCGACTCGTTCGCGCCGGGCGAGCTGACCCCGAAGAGCGTCGAGGTCTCGCGCGTCATCGCGCGCCACGAGTCGGCCGCGGTGCAGGATCTCGTGCAGTGGCACCTGTTCGCGGTCATGCTCGCGTACGTCGCGAGCCATCGCCTCGAGCGCACCTTCGCGATCATCGAGCCCTGGCTGGAGCGCCACCTCAGGAGCATCATCGCGATCGCGGCGATCGGCGAGCCGCGCTACGTCGAGCACTACCTCGACTACAACGTGCCCATCGAGATCGACATCCCCGCCTCCGCCCGGCTGGCGAACGCCCGGGAGGGCGGTGTCGTCGACCGGTACCGCGCCGCGGAGCCGGCGATGAGCTTCTTCGGCCGCGTCGCAGGCGGCTCCTGCCGCGAGCAGGCCGCCTGATGAGGAGCATCTCCTCCCCCGAGTTCGCCCGGAACTACGGTTTCTGGAGCGAGCTGGAGCAGCGAGCGCTCATGGAGGCGCGGGTCGCGATCGCGGGAGTGGGCGGCGACGGGTTCCAGCTGGGCCTCAAGCTCGCCCGCATGGGGGTGTCGAAGTTCAGCATCGCGGATCCCGAGGTGTTCGAGCCCGAGAACGTCAACCGGGTGGAGGGCGCCACCACCTCGTCGTTCGGGCGTCGCAAGGCCGAGGTGTTCCGGGAGCGCGTGCTCGACATCAACCCCGACAGCGAGGTCGAGGTCTTCCTCGACGGTGTGACCGCCGAGAACATCGATCCGTTCATGCGGGGCGCCTCGCTGGTGCTCGACGAGTCGGAGCTCACGAAGCCCGAGATCGGCACGCTCATCGCGCGTCGCGCTCGGGCGCAGGGCATCCCGGATCTGCTCGTGATGAACGTGGGCTTCGCCGCGCAGGTGACCTCGTTCGCGCCGCGGTCGCCGTGGACGTTCGAGCGCTTCATGGGCTTCACCGCCGACACGCCGCTCGACGAGATCGCCGAGACGGGTGTCGATCTCTCGCGCTGCCTGCCGTACATCCCGGGATACACCGATCTGCGATCGCTGCAGGCCGTGACCGGAGAGGGCGGGGCGGCCCCCGCACCGCTCCCCTCCATCTCGATCGGCGTCGACGCCGCGTCGGCCATCGGCAGCGCTCAGGCGTTCCTGCACCTGACCGCGGGAGTCGCGAACCGTCGCCGCTCGCCGGTCTGGGCCCCGCGCATCGCATACACCGACGCCTACGCGCTGCGCACGCGCATCGTGCGCGCCGGACGGCCGTCCCACGTGCGGCACCTGCTGCTGGCCGCGGCACGGCAGCGGGTCGGCCTCAACCCGCGCGCCGACTACACGCTCGCGGACATCGCCCGCCGATCCTGACCCCGCCGACCGACCGGCGATGGCGGGGCGGGCGCGCCGCCCGTGCCGCCCGTTCCGGTCGACTGCGCCCGTGCCGCTCGACCGCGTCCCTGGCGGTCGGCTGCGGCAGCGACCGCGACCTCGTGAGACGGTGTCGCCCCGGGAATGGGCGATAGCCTCAGCACACGCGCCACAAACACAAAAACCCCTGACGAACAGGGGTTCTTGTGATCCGGGTCCCTGCGTAGACAGTTCTCAAACCCCACCCCGAAGCTGAAATCGTTGATTTCTCGCTGGAAACGAGGGGTATACCGGGTGTCTCAGCGGACCGATAACACTCCGATTCAGGACGTCCGAGGACCTTGCGTCAGGAGGATTGGGAAACCTCAAACCCTTCTCACCCCCGCTGAAGTAGATCGACTTGTCGACGATTACCTCGCTGGTCTCAGCGTCGGATACCTGGCTCAAAAGTATGGTGTGCACCGCGCAACCGTTTCGAAGCACCTCACCCGAAACAACGTCGTACGCCGTCAGCACGGCCTCACAATCGAGGAAGCCGCAGAGGCGGTGAAACTGCACCGCGGTGGCATCTCGATGCGCGCGATCGCCCGCACACTTGGCGTTGACCGGAAGCAGGTACGCGTTTCCCTCGTTACCACTGGTGCGTTGTGAACTTAAATCAGATCACGCAGCTGCCTCCCCTGATTGTTTGCGAGTTCGATGAGCTTTTCGCGAGCTTGCTTCTCGATCTGACGCACACGTTCTCGCGTCACACCCAGGTCTTCACCGATAGCGTCTAACGTCATAGGTTCCCGCGGCGCTTCTAACGTTAAGTAGAACGGGAGCCCATGTCGTTTTCGCAGGACTTCTTCTTCGCGGCTGGTCAGATTTCGCAGAACACCATCAACGCCAAGGCGTAGGTCTTCGACAAGTAGGGCATGGTCGACTTCTGCGGCATAATCGTCGATGATTGTGTCACCGAATGAGACTTCCTGGATGTGCCCCGGCTCAAGGAGCCAAACTTTTCGGTCGATATTCAATGGTGTCTCATCTAGTTTTAGGAGCGCATCAAGGTCCCGTTCAGTTATCTGCAGCTGAGTCGCTACCAGTGCGAGCGCAGTGTTCTCGTCGGCATGGCGCTCTGCATCCTTCTTGAGGCTTTGCGCTTTCTTCAGCTCTTCAACTTTGTGAACGGGGAGCCGGATTGTGCGAGAAGTATCTGCAGTTGCCCGCGTGATGGACTGCTGTATCCACCATATTCCGTAGGTGGAAAACTTGAGTCCCTTTCGGAAATCCCACTTCTGTATTGCCCGCTCCAACCCAAGGTTTCCTTCTTGGATGAGGTCCAATAGATCCAGTGTCCCCGCGCCAGCCGTGTATTTTTTTGCAATGCTGACCACCAGGCGAAGGTTGGCGCACAAGAACCTCGTATGTGCGTGTCGCCCCCGTTTGACTAGCCATTCCAGATCTCGGCGTTCTCGTCTTAGGCGATAATTTTGAGCATCGAGTTGTTCTTGCGCGAGCAAGCCCACTTCGATCTCTCTTCCAAGTAACACCTCCTCTTCGGCTGTGAGCAGCTTGAATTGGCTGATCTGTTTCAAATAGAGGTGCGTGGAATCCTTCCCGAGGGTAGCAACCCCTCGTAGTTGTTCCGGTATCTCACCGTCCCAAATTTCAATCTCTTCAACTTCATCCTCACCCGCAGAAGAGTCGCCCGGCTCGCTGGCATCTGGAGAAACGCGCCTGTCTCGGTTCTTCTTGCTCGGGCCTTCGTTGCTCTCATCGTCCCCGCGGTTCCCAGGTTTGGCACCTGACTTGACCTGCAAATCAATGAGTGGGCGAACGCGCAAAGCTGGTTGCCGCTTCTGATGTCTACCAGGCGTGGGTTCTGGCGCAAGTGCATCAGGGGCCGGGTTGTCCAGAAAAGCAAGCACCTCGGTAAGGTCACTTGGCAGGTCAAACCAGCCGAGGTCCCGAGCGTAGGGCAACACTTGATTGAGGTGTTCGTCACCAGAGATCTCGGGGTCCTCGATTGTCTCTTTCGCGTAGAAGTATGCAAGCTTTCCGGCACGCCCATCTTTCTTGCGACGGATCACGCGGCCGAGCCGTTGCACGAGTTGACGTTTACTTCTATTCGCCGCGAGCACTATTCCAAGTTCGGCCTCTGGCACATCAACACCTTCATCAAGCACCCTCGGTGCCGCAAGCACGGGCATGCTCCCTTGCCGAAATGCGTGCATGTGTTGCTTTCTCTGCGCACTACCCATCTCGCTGTACACCGCCGTGGCAGAAATACCACCGCGGGCTACCACTTTGGCGGCGTCTTCAGCGCCTTGCTGGGTGAGCGAAAAGATAAGCGAGCTGCGCGCGTTTGTGAGAGCAGGAGTCAAGAGTTCAAGATTTGTGAGCTTTGCATGTGTTTGTGACAGTAGCCGTTGCCGTGACGATACCGCTCGCATGTATTTTCGGGCGAGCATGGTCCGTGCGCTTAGGGCTTCTTCGGCTGCCCACCCTGCAACGGTGGCTAGAAACTGTGCCGCTGACATAGCCCCATTCGGCATATAGCCCTGTAGAGAGCGATGAGATTTGCTGATGCGGTCCGAAAGCTCTTGGTACTCGGAGTATTCTCGCGGTTCGAGACGCACGCCGATGAGTGCGATATCGAACGGAGCGATCAGGTTGTCTTCTCGTGCGCGTTCGTACCAAAGACGAAAGACGACACCACCGAAATAGGGGTCGAGATGCTCAAGATGTTTTTCATCTGGGCGTTCATACGTGGCCGAAAGCCCAAGCCGCCAAGGATATGTCTCGTCGAGCACCTTTGAAAACTGTTCCCCAGCGAGACGGTGAACCTCGTCAGCAACAAGCAGGCGACTACCGTGCCCGGTCAACGGGTTCAATGCGCCTCGCTGCATTGTTGCCACCGCGCTCTGCACGGTCGAAACGATCAGCTGATGATAAGTGAAGTCATCTCGGTGTTGATCTCCGAGCCGTCCGACTCGCACCCACGGCAGGAGAGTGCGTACTTCGTTAAACCACTGGTACAGCAACTCAATTGTTGGCACTAGTAGCAATACCTGTCGACCCTCACGGATCGCGGCAGAAATCGCGGCCAACCCGAGCCGAGTCTTGCCTGCACCTGTGACAGCTTCAACTATTCCTTGATGGTCAGATCGTACCCACGCTTCAAATGCTTCTTCCTGCCAAGCGTAGAGACCAAGGCGCCCGTCTTCGAGCGGATGCAAAGGAAGAGCTGCACTCAGCTCGGGCTGCACCATCATCGGCATCGTGTCCATATAACTGATATTGCCATTACCCTCCGACATTCTTGGATTGAGTGCGTGGGATTCTGTTTTCGGTTGAGCGACTATTTGGAATTTCGGGTTCCCAGCGCACAAGCCTTCGGCGTATGCTGAGGGCAGGCGGCCTCTACCTGCGACGTCATCGCCAGAATCGGTGACATAACTCAATGGCCTTGGCTGAACAGTTTTCTTCCTCCTGTCGCCCTCGACTTGGGGAGGTCTGTGACCATGTTTCGCCTGATCTGGATCATCAGCATCTACGTTCGCAGCTTTATGCGACGCTTCATGCTCAGCAATATTGCAATCACCGCACTCCGCACTCGCAGCGGCCTCAAGTGGGCCGCACCGGCGATGCTTCTGTCAGTGCCGTACTTGTTCGCAGCAAGCTACGTCTCGACACTTGTCGACGGTGGCGCATCGAAATGGCTCTACGTCGCCTTCCTCGTGTGCATCTGGAACGCGTTGAAGTTCTTAGCGAACGGCATCGTCTGCGCGGGACTCCTCGCGCGGGTACGCATTCACGAGCGGCGACTCCAGAGGTCCACTGCCAAAGGGGCCACTGTGCACGCGAACGAGCAACTCATCGACGCCTGAATCCGCAGCCAGCAACCACCCTCGCGCGCTGAACTACGCCGCAGCGACGAGTAGCTCATCCCAGTTGGTGAGGCATCGCCGAGATAGCAACTCGCGTTTCATCTCCCAACCGGGTGGGGCCTTCGTGCCGCCAAGCCCGACGCCAACCGCAGTAGTCGCGAACTTTCGATTGATCGCATCGAGGGCTTGCCCCACACCGCGCCCCTCGAACTCTGGCCTGAAAAGCTCGAGCGGTTGCACGCCGTCAGCCAGTCGCAGGTCAGTGAGCACGACACCGGCACGGGCGTACCTGATGCCCTCGGTTGGGAACAGCTTCGGTATGAGCGCTCGTGCAGCCCTGGTGAGTGTGATGGGGTCATCAGTTGGCGTAGGGAGCCCCACTGAAACTTGAGCGCTATGGGCCACGGTGCCCGTGTCTGCCCAGCCGGTCATTGCCCAGGCAGACAAGTGCCCGGAGAGTGAACACTGTGCACGTAGCCTCGCCGATACTCGCTGCGCGTACAGCGAGATCACCTGCTCCATCTCACGGTCGTCGGTGATCTTTTTCGAGAAGCTGCGCGAGAAGATGAGTTGGTCTTTGGTTGTCGGCGGGATCAGTTCGAGCGGAATGCACGGAATCCCGCGTAGTTCGAGCACGATGCGCTCCATATTCACGTTGAACTTCTTCCTGGCCCATTTTGGATCAAGGTCTCGTAGATCTTTCGCGCTGTGCACGTTCATCGCTGCTAGCTTTTTTCCTCTGCGCCCTGCGACTCCCCAAAGGTCAGTGACGGGGATGGATGCGAGGATCCTGCTCATTTGTTCTTCGCCATATCGCCCGACGTGCAGCACTCCGTTCATGGCGGGTGTCTTCTTGATACCTATGGCGGCGACCTTCGCAAGGGACTTGGTGGCCCCCATTGCAACGCGCACGGGCACCCCCGTGAGCTGTCGAACTGCCTGCCTGATTTCGGTGCCGACTCCCTCCAGCTCGGCTGGTGTGCCTCGCAGCCCAACGAATGATTCGTCGATCGAGTACACCTCTTGCCAGGCGGAGTAGCGCGAGATGATCTCTACTGGTAGTGACGATTGTTCAAGAGTGCACAATTCGGGAACTATCCGACCCCAGTCCAGATGACGACGACGACGATAACCGGGCGCAGAGGATCGCAGTGGCCAGTGCCTGCTCGATCATCTGCTGCGCATCTGCTCGGCGGGTGGGGTTCGCCAGGTGAGTGCTGCTCCAATGATCGTGACGACGACAGCGACGTCGTAGCTTGCCAGGGTGTAGGTCCACACCGCGGTCTCGCCAGCAAACTGTGTATCGCTGAGGATGTGGCTCATGATGAGCGCCGGTCCGAGCACCAACAGCACTCGTCCCAGGCGCACGAGCCGGCGGTGCGTCCGTTCGTTATGTGGAACCGTCGATGTCGTTACAGACGGGGACAGCGAGATGTCAGCAAGAGGCCGGAGGTGCCGCAATGAATCCGTGGGTCTCCCGTCTGGGTGTAGGTGGGGGGTCATTGGAACATCGCCCCGATAGCGAGGTAGCTCGCGATCGCCACGACTATGAGGGCGATCGTCGCGGCGGTGATGAAGATCACCGGGGTGCTAAGAGGATTCTTTCGCTGTTTCATGATGCCTCGATCCGAAGAGTAAAGCGTTGCCTACCGTGCGGGGCTGAGGACGGTGGTGTCATCTGCGATGATGTCGACGATGCCTCGATCGTCGACGAGAACGATTCGTTCATCGCCGATCGCGGCGAAGGCCTGAACAGCACCGTCGACGGCCTCGAGGCGTTGCCAGGTCTGGTCGGCGTCTTGTTCCCAAAGAGCGCCGTCCGTGCCGACGCCGACGAGGACGCCGTCCGGGCGGGCGTCGAGCATGTATAACAGTGGCGCGCCCTCGACGGGGACGAATGTCATACCGTGGTCGTCGCTGCGCAGGAGTCCTTCTTCGGCTGCGGCGTAGATGCCGTTGTCCGTGGCGACGAGATCTGCCGCTCCGATCGATGCTCCTGCTGTCCATTCGTGGCCGCCGTCGGTGCTGATGAGGAGCTCGATGTCGCTGGACGCGATTCCGTAGAGGGTGCCGTCGGGGCCGGCGGTGAGGACGTGGAAATCGGTGCTGCCGTTGAGCGCGACGGGTGACCAGGTCTGGCCGTAGTCGTCACTTTGGATGATGCCGAGGTTGGGGGCGCCGAGTTCTGCGGCGGTTTTGGGGCCGGGGTGCCCGGAAGCGAACAAGGTGTCTTCGGCGATGGTGAATCCCATCGCGTCGAAGTCGTGGCCGCCAATGGGGCCGGAGACCTCCCCGTCCGGGGTGACGGCGTAGATGCCGTTGTGGGTGGCGACGAGCAGGTCAGTGCCGCGGGGGTCTTCGGCGATGCCGTGGACATGTTCGATACGGGGTGTGGCAGCGTCGGGTTCGGTTGTTTGGGTGTTGGCGCATCCGGTAATAACGAGAGCGAGTGCGGTGAGCGTGGTCAGGGGCAGGAGGCGGTTCATTGGTGCTCCGAGAGAAGTAAGTAGAGGGCCCTACGAGACGGCAGATCACGGGTCGTAGGGTGCGCGGCAGAGGGGGTTCGCGTCGAGACCTGCTGTGTGAGGTTACGACGGGGCCGGGCGGGTCGTGTCGAGTGTCGGCCCGCCCGGGGTGCGTCAGAGCTCGTTGAGGAGGTCCTGCATGGTGGAGATCTCGGCGGTCTGGTCGTCGATCACCTGCTGGGCAAGGTCAAGGACGTCCTGGTTTTGACCGTCTTCGAGAGCAGTGCGCGCCATATCCACGGCGCCGTCGTGGTGCACGATCATCTGCTCGAGGAAGATGCGGCTCGCTTGCGTCGCGTCTGCCTCTTCCAGCGTTGCCATGTCTTCTTCGGACATCATCCCGTCGCCGGAGTCGTCCATTGAACCGTGGTCCATGCCACCCATGTCGTCGGGTTCGTACTCGACGCCCCAGTCGTCCAGCCACCCGAGCATCCGCTCCATTTCCGGGCCTTGGGCATCCTTGATCTGCTGAGCGAGCTCCGCGACGGCCGGGTCGAGTCCATCCTTCGCCAAAACGATGTCGGCCATCTCGATGGCCTGCTGGTGATGCGGGATCATCATCGTCACGAACATCTCATCGGCGTCGTTTGCCGTGACGGTCGATGAGGTGTCCGACGGTGCAGTGTTCTCGCCTGTCGGCGCGGATGCGTCAGAGCAGCCGGTGAGAACGAGAGCGAGGCTGAACACGCCAGCACCGAGGGCAAGGGGAAGCTTCTTCATGAGTAAATCCTTCGAATGAGTAGATATGAGGGGTCGTGGACACAGCGCCGCGCAGAGGGCGACGCCGGGGTGTCGGCAAGATGCCGACGATGACCGATCAGGTTCGACTAATCGAAAGGAATATGAGTGAGGGTGTGCGCGGCAGGATGCTCACAGCCCGCAACCGCAAAGACGACGCCAGCGCCCGCAGGGGCGGGCCGAGATGCTCCAGAAGCATCGGGCGAACCAGCAGAAGAAGAGCTGCAAGCAATGCGAGGACGCACGCGGTGACCATGTCCGAATGGCTTTGCCCGGTTCCCATCAGACAGGTGTCATCACACGCGATAGCGCCGCTGATGTCAGAGGTGGCCGCCATCGGGGTGGAGTGCTCGGGGGCTGTTGACGCTGTCGCGGAATGGTGGGCGTCGTGGCCTGCCACGTCGGCACTGAAGGTGTGCATGCCAAGCAGCCCCACCATGATCATGAGTGCGGCACCGGCGATCAGCAACAGGGCACGCAACGATAGCTGCTGACGCGCGATGCGTAGCGTGATCTGCATATGCTCGGCCCTCCGTTCCTTCTCCCACGCTAACACCACCAACTTCACGAACACCCTGGGGAGATGCCCACCGCCGACGGTTGAGTGATGGGTCTGACACAATGAGCGGATCTCACTCACCAAACCGTCACGCGATGATGGTGAAGCCTGTTCCGCTAACTCTACAGGAATACCCTCGGGGGGTATATGGTTGTACGTGTCAGAGTCGAGCCGCAAGCCTGAAAGAGGAAAACAATATGTCCGATTCCCCCGCTGGATCCTGCTGCAGCCACAACAGCCACGTGGCGGTCGCGGCCGATGGGCGCAAGGATCTGCTCGCCCCATCCGCGGACGAGCTCGCTGAATGCCCGGTGATGGTCGGCAGCACCGTCGTCAAAGCAGACGCAGAAGCCGCGGGCCTGTTCCGTGACTACGAGGGCGCCCGCTACTACTTCTGCTGCGCAGCATGCGGCCCCCGCTTCGACGCGGACCCCGCCAAGTACGTTGCCGCCGCCTGAACACGCACCACCCCCGCGGTACTCGCTACCAAACACCCCTGTTTAGCGTCACTATTTCGAGGAGGATCGATCCATGAGTAACTCGCACCACGACGGCGTTGAACACACCGACGGACATCACGAGTCCCACACACCCGCGGAGCACGAGTCCCATCATGAGATGGCGCATCATGCCCATACGGATGTGGCCGATGCCGCGACATCGGGCTCCTCGCACCATACACATCCCGACACGATGTCTCACGGTGCGCACGGCACCGATGGAGGGCACGACACTCACGGGGCCCACGAGGGGCACGGTGGTCATGCGGGGCACGGCGACCATGTCGGGCAGTTCCGCCGGTTGTTCTGGATCATGCTCGTCCTGGCGGTCCCGACCGTTGCGCTGTCGGGCATGTTCTCGATGATCCTCGGCTATTCTCTCCCGGACATCTCCGGGATCATGTGGGTGTCTCCGGTGCTGGGAACGGTGATGTATGTCTGGGGCGGGAAACCGTTCCTCGTCGGCGCCGTCAGCGAGATCCGCTCCCGAAAGCCCGGGATGATGCTCCTCATCGGCCTCGCAATCACGGTCGCATTCCTCGCATCGTGGGGTGCGACCCTAGGGATGTTGCATCACGAGCTCGACTTCTGGTGGGAGCTGGCGCTCCTCATCGTCATCATGCTGCTCGGTCACTGGATCGAGATGCGCTCCCTCGCCCAGACCACCTCCGCCCTCGACTCTCTGGCCGCTCTCCTCCCGGATGAGGCGGAACGGGTCGAGAATGGCGAGGTCGTTGTCGTCTCACCCGCCGACCTTGTCGTCGGCGATGTTGTCGTCGTTCGGCCCGGAGGCAGCGTCCCCGCGGATGGGCGCATTGTCGATGGACGCGCGTCGATGGACGAGTCCATGGTCACCGGTGAATCTCGCACGGTCACCCGCGGCAGCGGTGATCCGGTCACAGCGGGCACTGTCGCCACCGATTCGGGATTGCGTGTTGAGATCACTGCGATCGGTGATGACACCACCCTCGCCGGCATCCAACGCCTGGTGACCGAAGCGCAGAGCTCCTCGTCCCGCGCCCAGCGACTCGCCGACACCGCCGCCGGATGGCTGTTCTGGTTCGCACTCGGATCTGCGGCCATCACCGCGCTCGTATGGACCCTGGTGGGATTCCCGGATGCCGCCGTCATCCGCACGATCACCGTCTTGGTGATCGCTTGCCCCCACGCGCTCGGTCTGGCCATCCCGCTAGTCGTGTCGATCGCGACCGAGCGGGCCGCGCGCGGTGGCGTCCTCGTCAAGGACCGGCTGGCGTTGGAGAGCATGCGCACTGTCGACACTGTGTTGTTCGACAAGACCGGAACTCTCACGAAAGGCGAGCCTGTCGTCTCCGAAGTATCGATCACCGACGGGGGCGACGCGGATCAGGTGCTTGCGCTGGCGGCCGCCGCGGAAGTCGACAGTGAGCATCCCCTGGCGAAGGCGATTGTCCGTGCCGCTGCCGAGAAGAAGCTCACGGTGCCCGGAAGTCGCGACTTCACCTCATCTCCCGCGGTTGGCGTCACTGCAACCGTCGACGGGTCGACCATCCGCGTCGGTGGACCGCACCTTCTCACGGAGGAAGGCGCAGACGAACTCCCCATTGCCGACGCCTGGCGCACGGACGGCGCCATCATCCTCCACGTCATTCAAGACGGGCGTGTGATTGGTGCGTTGAAGCTCGCCGATGAGGTGCGTTCGGAGTCGCGCGAAGCGGTCGATGCGCTCCACGTCCTCGGCGTGCAAGTGGTCATGATCACCGGAGACGCAGAGGCCGTCGCACATGCCGTCGCTCAAGATCTCGGCATCGACCGGGTCTTCGCCGGGGTCCGTCCAGAAGACAAGGCCGCGAAGGTCCAGGAGCTTCAGCGAGAAGGTCGGAAAGTCGCGATGGTCGGCGACGGTGTTAATGACGCTCCCGCACTCGCCCAAGCCGACGTCGGGCTCGCAATCGGCGCGGGCACGGATGTCGCGATCGCCTCGGCCGGCGTCATCCTCGCCAGCGACGACCCCCGCTCCGTGCTCTCGGTAATCGAACTGTCCCGCGCCGCGTACCGAAAGATGAAACAGAACCTCTGGTGGGCTGCGGGCTATAACCTCATCTCCGTCCCCCTCGCAGCCGGTGCCCTCGCCCCTATCGGGTTCGTGCTGCCGATGTCGGTCGGCGCCGTCCTCATGTCGCTGTCCACGATCGTCGTCGCGCTCAACGCGCAGCTGTTGCGGCGCCTGGACCTTCGTCCTGAGACCACGACTCGCGCCATCCTCGACCGATGACCATGACGAATCAGGAGAAGACGATGACCGACGTCATTAAACCTGCAGCTTCGTGTGACCACGGCGAGCACGGCTACATCACCGACAAAGCCCGCTACCTCGCCCGACTCAAACGCATCGAAGGCCAAGCACGTGGCGTGCACCGCATGGTCGAAGACGAGCAATACTGCATCGATATCCTCACCCAGATCTCCGCACTCACCGGCGCCCTGCAAGGCGTCGCCATCGGACTCCTCGAAGACCACCTCCGCCACTGCGTCGCAGACGCCGTCCGCGCAGGCGGGGACACTGCCGAAGAGAAAATACGAGAGGCATCTCAAGCCATCGGCCGCCTCGTCCGGTGAGGTGAGAGCCGCGGAATCACGCGGAGGTTGTGATCGACGCTCTGACTGCCTGTTTCACGAAAGGTCACAACGTCTGCGGCGTTCATACATGCGCGCGTCCGCAGTGCCAAACGCCGCCTCGTTGAGCTGCGACCTATTCACAGCCGCCCCGAGTCGGGAAACATCGTGATTGGCGCAGGCTGACTGTCATGCATCTTCCTCTCCGGGCACAAGGCACGACGCTTACCGAAGAGCAGGCGAAAATGCTCGATGACGAGTTCTTCCGCTCGAACCCGCCGGGATGCCAGACGCTGACGCATCGAGGCGCAACTGTGGGTCGCGATCTCGCTGCCGAGCCGCATCGTTGAATCGCGTGTTCAGCAGATATCGGGTGCTGTGTCGCTTGGCGGTGGAGCACTGATTGATCAGTCAGTGCTGTATAGTTCAGCGTATGCTGACTATTGCTTCACGCCTCGACGTCATGAACCGGCTCGGCCGTGCCATGGCGGATCCGACGCGTTCCCGGATCCTGATGACGTTGCTCGATGGTCCGAGCTACCCGGCCGTGCTCTCGCGCGAGTTGGAGCTGACGCGCTCGAACGTGTCTAACCATCTCACCTGCCTGCGCGACTGCGGGGTCGTGGTCGCTGAGCCTGAGGGTCGCCAGACTCGCTACGAGATCGCAGATCCGCACCTTGCTGCTGCGCTCGTTTCCCTCGTGGACGTGACGCTGGCTGTCGATGAGCACGCACCTTGCGTGGACTCAGCATGCACGGTACCTTGCTGCTGCGGGACGGGGGCGGACGCGTGAGCGCGGCGTGTGGCTGCGAACACGAGCCTGCTACTGCGGCGGATGATGAGAATGAAGAGGTGGGGCGACCCTGGTGGAAGGACCGCGGCATCATGGTGCCGGTCTTTTCAGGTGTCGCATTCCTCACCGGTCTAATCCTTGAATGGTCCGGCCTCGAGATCCCGGCGCTCGTGCTGTTCTGGGCCGGCCTGTTGCTGGGCGCGTCGACGTTCACTCCTGGCGCGATCCGGAAGCTGTTAAAGGGCAAGCTCGGGATCGGGCTGCTGATGACGATCAGCGCGATCGGCGCGGTCATTCTCGGTTACGTCGAGGAGGCCGCAGCGTTGGCCTTCCTATACTCAATCGCAGAGGCCCTCGAGGACAAGGCGATGGACCGCGCCCGGGGAGGGCTGCGGGCGCTGCTGAAGCTGGTGCCGGAGACGGCGACAGTGCTGCGCGACGGGGTGTCCGTGCGGGTTCAGGCGAAGGAGCTGACGGTCGGCCAGGTCATGGTGGTCCGACCGGGCGAGCGGATCGCGACCGACGGGATCGTCCGTGCGGGGCGCTCCAGCTTGGACACCTCGGCGATCACCGGGGAATCGATCCCGGTCGAGGTCGAGCCCGGCGATGCGGTGTCGGCCGGCGCGATCAACAGCGCCGGCGCACTGGAGGTCGAAACGACCGCGGCGGGTACCGACAACTCGCTAACCACGATCGTCGAACTGGTGGAGCAGGCGCAGACGGAGAAGGGCGAGCGTGCTCGTCTCGCGGACCGGATCGCTCGCCCGCTGGTGCCCGGTGTGCTGATCCTCGCCGCCCTCGTCGCGATCCTCGGATCGCTGCTGGGCGACCCGGAGATGTGGATCACCCGCGCACTCGTCGTGCTAGTCGCAGCCTCACCCTGTGCGCTGGCGATCTCTGTTCCGCTGACGGTCGTCGCCGCGATCGGCGCGGCGAGCAAGTTCGGCGTGATCATCAAATCCGGAGCCGTCTTCGAGCGCTTCGGCACGGTCCGGCATGTAGCCGTCGACAAGACCGGCACCCTCACCTGCAACGAGCCCGCGGTCACCGCCGTCCTCACCGCGAACAGCGTGACCGAGACACAGGCGCTGGCCTGGGCGGCGGCGCTGGAACAGCACAGCACGCATCCCCTCGCCTCCGCTATCACCGCTGCGACTCCGGGCATTGCGGCAGCTGTAGACGTGACCGAGAAGGCCGGGCACGGCATCGAAGGCACCGTCGACGGGTCGAGAATCACCGTCGGCAGCCCCCGCTGGCTCGACGCCGGGGAGCTCGGAGACCGGGTCGCGGGTCTCGAGGAACAGGGCATGACCGTCGTGATCGTCCACCGGGACGGATTCCCGGTCGCGGCGATCGGTGTCCGCGACGAACTGCGCCCCGAAGTTCCCGAAGTCGTCCGCACGCTCGCGGATCAGGGCATCGACATGACCATGCTCACCGGCGACAACGCCCGCACCGCACGCGCCCTCGCCGCACAGGCTGGCATCAAGGATGTGCGTGCGGAGCTGCGTCCCGAGGACAAGGCAGCGGCAATCGGTGAGCTGTCGAAGGCGGGATCGGTCGCGATGATTGGCGACGGCATCAACGACGCCCCGGCCCTCGCCTCCGCGGACATCGGCATCGCGATGGGAGCGACCGGTTCCGACGCAGCGATCGAGTCCGCCGATGTCGCGTTCACGGGCCACGACCTGCGCCTCATTCCGCGGGCGTTCGACCACGCCCGCCGGTGTCGGCGGATCATCAACCAGAACATCTTCCTGTCGTTGCTGATCATCACCGCGTTGCTCCCACTCGCGCTGTTCGGAGTCCTGGGGCTGGCCGCCGTCGTCCTGGTCCACGAGATCGCTGAGGTCATCGTGATCCTTAACGGCCTGCGCGCCGCGCGCGCCAAGTCGCCCGCGCTGTCGTCGGTAACGCCTTCTTCACCTGTCGCGGTCCACGCGGGTCGGAACTGAGAGGAGTTGGTCATGGAGATTACGTTGCAATACTTCGACGGGTGCCCGAACTGGGAGATACTCGATCGTCGGCTTGCTGGGCTGCTCGA
This sequence comes from Leucobacter sp. UCD-THU, assembly GCF_000349545.1. Classification (NCBI taxonomy): domain Bacteria; kingdom Bacillati; phylum Actinomycetota; class Actinomycetes; order Micrococcales; family Microbacteriaceae; genus Leucobacter; species Leucobacter sp. UCD-THU. The sequence goes on along the minus strand of NZ_KB714604.1, from coordinate 225,033 downwards.
CGGCCGATCAGATGTCCGCGTCACACGTCAGTTGGTCGAGACCCCGGAGGACGCTGTGCGACTCGGGTTCCACGGGTCACCGACCGTTCTCGTCGACGGGGTCGATCCCTTCGCAGACGAGCACGCGCCGGTCGGGCTCGCCTGCCGGGTGTTTAGTACCCCTGCCGGGCTGGGAGGGTCTCCGACCGTCGAGCAGTTGCGCGAGGCGATTTCCGGGCGAGCGCTGACGGGTGATGCTTGATCAGGCGCGGGTGGAACGAAGAGCCGGGTAATCGGACCACTCACCGCCGGCGAGACGTGACCATGAGGCAGCGGACGCCGTCGTGATGCCGAGGAGGTCCGAGACGATCCGGGGATGCAGTTGCCGTGTGAGTTCGATGAGCGCTGTTGTGCGGGCGCTCCCGGCAAGCAAGCCTTCGGCGCGAAGACGACGGCTCAGTGGGCCCGGGGTGAGGTGGCGGCCTGGGTTCCTGCCGGGGAACAGCCATCCTTCAGGATGGCCCTTTGTGGCATCGACGAGCTCGACGATGGCGTCGCCGAGGATCTCTGGGACCTTGATCGGCTCGGCTCCGACGGTGAGCGTCACGGGCTGCGAGCTCGTATCGACCTGTGCCCGGGTGATCGTGACGATGCGGGTCAGCTGGATGCCGTAGAGCAGTACGAGGAGACCCGCGGCCCGGGTCTTCGGGTCCATGTCGGCATCGGACAGGAACCTGCGGGCCATCTGCCATCGGTGGTCGGAGGCATAGTCTCGCCCTTCGAGGCGATGGGCTCGAAACTCGACGCGAAGGGTGCTCAACCGGTGCTTTCGCAGCCAGCGAGTGAACGGTGCCAGCGCGTCGCGTTGGCTGGGCGAATCGGTCAGATGCGCGTCGAGTAGGCGCTGCGGAAACGTCGCCAGCGTCTCCTGGTGCGACCGGATCTCTCCAAGGAACGCGGCGCAGTACTTCAGCGCAGTCCGTTGCCTCTGGAATCCGGAAGCAGGGCTGGACGCGATGCGCAGTGCCCGAGTGGATCGGAGGAGCTCCCAGGTGCAGTATCGGCGCAAGATCAACCGGTCCTCGGGATGGTCGATGCCATCGAGCCAGTCGTTGAGCCAGTGGGTGAAACGCGTGCCCTCGACGTCGAGCTCCGGCAGCACGCCGGAACGGACCAGCAGTGAGAGGAGGAACGCGACCGACTGTCCCGACCGGGCTCGGGTGATGATCGCCTCGGCGGTGAGCGGCAGGGTCCCGTCCGCGAGCTCGCGGAGCACCATCGCGCACTTGCTCTTGTGCAGCCAGCGTTCGAGCGACGCCGCTTTGCCATGGTGCGTGAGCAGATAGTCAGCAAGGGGGTGGAGGTCCGCGCGGATCTCTCCCGCATCGTCGGCGAGCAGTTGCTGGATCGCGACGGGCCGGCGGCACTCGACGCAGAGGTGATGTTTGCGGATCTCCTCGATCGAGCCGCATCCGGGGCAGGCCATCGTGCTCGGAGTGCCCGCGCAGTCGGCGCAGACCATCTGGCCATTCATGAAGCCGGTCAGGAACACCCTGCGCGCGCACTCGGGACAAGGTTGTGGTCTGCGCATCGCGTAGTAGCAGCGCGCGCATACTCGTCGTCCGTCGAGGTGGGAGGCGACGCGGCCAGGTTCTCCGCAGAGACCACAGGTCTTGATCGGTGCGGTGTAGCAGGTGGCGAGCAGCGGTCCTGGCAGTCCGCGGGCTCGGGCATCGACTTTCGCGGTGACGGGGGCTACATCATCGTGCCGCCTTCGGCTCGAATGGTGGGCAACCGACTGGAGCACTACTCGGTTGAAAACGTCAACCTCGGCGCGACTTGCAGCCTCGATGCGGGTCAGTTGCGGGGGTTCCTCGATCCGAAACAGGATCAGCCACGTCGCCCACTGACGGCCGATCGTCCTCTGGACGTTGAGCGGCTCGCAGCATGGGTGTCACGTCTGCAAGAAGGCGAAAGGAATCAAGGCCTATTTTGGGCAGCCTGCAAGATGGCCGAGAACGATATCTCGCCAAACACGGCGCTCGACGCACTCGCGGTGTCCGGTGGCAATGCGGGACTCACCGAACGCGAAGTCACGACGACGGTGCGCTCGGCATATCGCACAGTTCACGGAGCACCCGCGCGACAGCCATCGGATACAGCGCTGTCACCTTCAGATAGACCGCCGCCTGCCTCAACACGTTCGTGGGTGCTTTCATGACCACGTCACCAAGCGGTCACCGCTGGGCAGTCCGGACTGCGGTGTGTGGCACCGTCTTCATCGCAATAGGCGCTTTCTGGCTCTCGTTTACTTCGCTCGCAGATCTCGCACATCGGTCTGGGATCGGTGCCGGGCAGGCCTGGGCGTGGCCGCTCATCGTGGACGGCATCATCGTGGTCGCGACCGTCGCCGTCGTCGCACTCGCAGGTAGTCGGGCCGCCTGGTACCCATGGGCGCTCCTGATCGGCGGCGCGATCGTGTCTGTGACGGCGAACGCGATCCACGCCGTCATCGCCGCCGATGCCGACGTGCCCAGCATTCTCGCCGGAGCCGTAGCTGCGGTGCCACCTGTCGTTCTGCTCGCAATCACGCACCTGACGGTGATTCTGGCCCGGGCTAATAGCGCAACAACCACCAGCCAGTCTGCCGAGAAGTTCGATGAGGTCTCCGCCGATAAGCCACCGATTCCTGACCGCCGCTCCCTCGCTACGGCACTGCGTGGCATCGGCTGGACAAACAAGCAGATCGCGAACGAACTCGACGTGCACCCGTCAACCGTTGGTCGCTGGCTGTCCGCTGATGAACCAGAGGTCATTGAACCCGATGTGCACCTACTCACCAACACCAAATCTGCTGAGGAGCAATCATGAACGTGAAGAAGGACACCTCACCCGTTCTCGGCGATATTGCCGGGATTGAAGGTACCCCCGATGCGATTGAAGCCGCTGCGAACAGACGGCATCGAGGGCTGTCGATGGATCCGGCAGCAGCGCCCGCTCGCGGGGTTGAGTGGGTGCGGCCCACAGACCTCATCGCCCGTGGCGGTTCCCGAGTCGCAGGAGCTGGGATCGATTTCCAGCGAGAACTTGCCCGTCGTGCTCGCTCCGCAACATCGACACACATGCACCTACCTGGTCACCGAGCGCGGAAGCTCCCGCCGCTTTCGGCGTTTGGGCGAGGTGGCACGGATCGCGGCATGGATCGGGGTGCCGTCGGCATGCGCTGAGCGGCAGATGGCACGGAGGAAATGATGCGCACGGACACGAGTGATCGATTCGTGGGAACGAGTGTGCACCTGTCTGCCAGGAGGTTCGCCACAATGACTACGACAACCAAGAATTCGACTTCAGAGGACTACACGAGCAGCGAAGGTCTACGCAGAGTGCTCATGCGACTGCACCAGCGCGGACCCGGGGCGTGGCAGCGCGACCCCGTCGCCGCAGACTTGATGAGTTTTGCCGCCGAAAAGTACGCGGCCCTCGCGCGGAAACACGGGCTAGATCCCTGGGAAGCAGCAAGTGCCGCCTTTGATGTGATGCGACTACGTTCTACGCGACACGCAAACGATCCCTGGGCAGTCGTCACTCGAGGCGTTCAGGTGACCTGCATCGCTGAGGAACGCGGACAAGGGCTGCTGTGCTCAACCAACAAGGCCCGCCGCCCACACATTTCTGAACTGCACGACCCCGAGCGCATCTCCGACCGTGAGACGCCACTTTCGGACTACCACCCCTCGTTCCGCACAACTGACCGCTTCGAGTTTGAAGAGGAACCAGAGCAAGAAGAACAGCTGACCGAGACCTCCGCCGCACGCGCCTCCGCGCGAACAGCAGTTGCGGATGCGGTGCGGCTGTTCACCTTGCTCGATTGGCCCACCGATGTCGCCAAGCTCGCGATCGACCGAGTCTGCGAAGCCACCGAACGCGCCGGGTCACGAGCCAGCGCATACGAAGCGACAAGCACGCGCTCGTGCTGCTCGACCTGCCCGTACCTTCATGGTCAGCACTGCTTCGAGCAATCCTCGGCAATACGCACCCGGCATTGCAGGCAACCTCAGCAGGTCGGGGTGTGCTGCTGCGCCTGCTGCTCGGTGAAACGGTGCACTCGCTGTTGCACGACGAGGATCTCGTGTTCCAGATCGCACTCGCTGCTCCGAAGCGAGGCGAGCGATCATGAGTAACAGGGACGACAATTTCGTCGTCATCAGAACAGTCGACTCCATTCAGGTCGGCAACCGACACCGCAAAGACCTCGGTGATATCGATGCACTCGCCGCGTCGATCCAACGCGACGGCTTGCTGCAGCCAATCACCGTTACCCCCGAAGGTGTGCTTGTGTGCGGTGCGCGGCGACTCGCCGCAATCAAACAGCTCGCATGGGCTGAAGTGCGAGTGTGGGTGCGCTCTGGCATCTCCACCCAGCTCGGGTACATGCTCGCCGAACAGAACGACAACATGCTCCATAAGCCGCTCAGCCAGTTGGAAGCAGCGGAGCTGTATCGGGAGATGAAGGTGATTCTTGCCGAGGATGCTGCACAGCGAAAAGCTGCAACGCAGTTCGTGAGCGGTGAAAACCGCGGAATGTCCGGTCCCGCCGATTCGGCGGGACCGTCAACTGAGCCACGTGGGGATGCGCGGCGCCAGGCTGCCGAGATGGTCACCGGTACGTCCTCCTACACCCGCCTCGAAGAGATCAACTTCATCCAACGCATCGCCGAAGACTCGAACCGGCCCGAGGAAATTCGTGCCGCGGCACAAGGCTTTCTCGACGACATTCGCGACGAGGCTCCAGTGCACCCGTGCTGGCAACAGTTGAAGGAGCTGCTCGCGGTGGCGAAGGCAGATCGTGACGTCTTGCTGCACCGGATCGCCGAAGAAAAACTTGCCGAGCTGCGGGCGGAGAAAAAGCCCAAGAAGCGTGCACCGCGTTCCTCAGCACCGGCACGGATGGAACCGATGCCCGTGCGCGCATTCGTGATCACATGGGCCGAACTCGGAAACCTCTACCCAATCGCCGACCCGGTCGTAATCGCCGCAAAGCTGACTCAGGCAGAAGCCAACATGTTCTTCACCGTGATCGACAACTGGGTCGAGTTCGCAGACCGACTCCGAGAAGCACTCGAGCAGCTCGATGACGACGATGAGGCAAAGCCCAACCTGCGCGCGGTCTGAGGGCAGACGCGTCTTGAATAGGCTTGGGTCATGCCTCGCCAACAAGAAACCGAAAGCCGTCTGGTCACTTCGCTGGTGCCTTCGCTTTCTCGAAGCCTCGCCGAGCAGTTCAATGTCTTTCGGGTCATGCATCACGGCACTCACGAAAAACAACTCTCGAACGTCTTTGCCTGGCTCCTACGGGCCGATGGAACCCACGAGCTGGGTGACACCTTCCAACAGATCTTCATGGCCAGGATCAACAACACGCTTCCTGAAGGCGCCGAGTTTCCCACATCCGGGTATCGGGTCAGCCAAGAAGTAGACACCTCCGGCGATGCCGCGACAGGCAAGGACATTGCCGACATTGTGCTCATGACAGCTCAAGAGAGCGTCGTCGTTGAGAACTTCGGCACCTCCGACGGGCACGGCCATGATTATTTTGGCTATCTTGCCCACGGTGCTCAGGGCGGAAGACGTAGCGTCGTCGTGCTGCTGTGCATACGACGAGAGAGCGAACTTCAGACCGATGGATGGGAACAAGCGGTCGTTCTCACCTATGCGGATCTCCTCAGCGATCTGCACGCGCACGTCAAAGCAGACAAGAAGTGGCGTCGAGACCACCCGCAGCAGAACTTCTTCATCAACGAACTGGTCGAAAACTTCGTGGAAGGACCTAGCCCCGTGAATACTGCCGATCGGATAGCTTTCATCAAGACAATGTGTGAGACGGGAGAATCTGCTCGATACGGGCAACGTCCCCAGGATGCAGCCGCAGAACAGTTCGCCGAAATACTCGCTCAGCACGCGAAGCAACAGTTTGAAGACGGTCGAAGAACCCTTGGCGATGCCAAGAGATACCTCCGCCAATACGCCGAACGACGACTTATGCCCCAGGTCAACGGCGCACTTGGTGAAGAAGCTGTCACCTCAGTTCGAGCGAATTTTGTTGGCAAGTGGGAATGGTACGTGCGACTCCTCAGCGCCAACGGCGACATGGTTGCGGGGCTTCTGTTTGGCCCGACTGCAGCTACTTACAATGACGAGATTCCAGAGCCAGTCCAGAACCCAGACTTCGGCAAGGTCTTTATCCTGGTGCGGTCTTCTGACGTTGAGAGTCTTCACCAAACGGATATCAGCCTGGAAGATGTACTCACCGGATTTGAGCCAACGGATGATCGACTCGTTCAAACTGTGGTCCCGCTTGTGCAGATGAACCATGCAGCTCAGGAATGATTCCGTCTGATCGCCACAGTGTTGAACCGGCCGACACGCTCGATCCGACCTTCGTGTCGATCTGCAAATTCTCGTAGCCGCGAATTAGCGTCAGCAAGCTGTTGCGAGGTGAGATCAGCAGTGACCGGCGCTTCATCTTCTGCATACGCCGACAACACCAGTCGGCCACGGGCATGACGCATGATCGATTCCCAGTCATCGTGTGAAAGATATGACGCTGAGCCGCCGAGCGCGAGCACGAGATCAAACTGTGTCCCTGCCAGGTTGCGGCGCGCGAGCGTGTCCGCGAACGTTCTTGGCTCAACCCGCGCCACGAGCGGATGCTTCCGCACCAATTCATTGAGCATCGCCTGAGACGGGTCTATCGCTGTTAAGCGGGGTGCTTCTGTCAGCCCCAGGTCAAGAGTGAGCCCGGTGCCTGCACCGATGTCTAGCGTGCGGCACTTGCGGTAACCGTCGGTGACTACGTCTACGAGTCGCGTGAACCCTCGTTGTTCTTCGTCAGACGCGGTGAAGTCGCGATCCCAGTAGGTTGCGATTGCGTCGTAGCTAGTGCGGAATTCGCTCTTCGTGCGTGGCATGTTCTGCGGGCCGTAGATGTGGTCAGCTCTGCCTCTGTTGATCAGCGTCACGTCGTCGTGTTCTCGATCCATGGTCCAGTACTTCCAACCGTCGTGAACGAGGTAAATGCGTGTCGATTTGTAAAACTTCTGCGGCTCACCGAACGTGTGGATCACCCGAGCTGCCCTGACAAAGTCGGCCTTTGTTATTCCTTCAGTTCGCTCAGCGATGTATTCGTGTGGTGCGCCCTCCGCGTAGGTCACTGCGAAGACCCAGTCCAACTTCACAATCTTGTTTTGCCACCATTCAAGGTCTTTCTCGGTGATCGGCAACAGGCTTACGTTCTTCTCAATACTCACTTGCTCACTCAACTATCTTTGCGCGACCTGGATGACGTGCATCTTCTTGTGATTTCGAGTATCAGGCCAGCCACCGACATTCCTCGGTCAGTCGGATTCTGTGCTGGGTCACGTAAAGATGTCGACAAGACCTCATAGTCAGCGGCGTGCACCTAGTGGGCATGAAGACTTCACCCGACTCGCGCACACGCCGAAAGCTCATCGCTCTGACACTCAGCGGCGCAATCCTCATCGCCCTGGTCGCATTTGGTGGGTACGGGCTACTCACCGGATCTCGCGATGCACCGCCACCAGAGCCCCCAGCTTCGTCTCCGGTGGCCCCCGCTACGCCTTCTCAACCGGGTACCTCGCGGCCAGACGCACCTCGAATCGCTCCCACAAGTGATCCCGAGCTGTTCGCTCGTCGTGTTTCAGCTGCATTGTTCACTTGGGACACAGGGGCCGGGCTGGTGCCGCTCGACTACACATCGGCGATCCTCGACGTTGGCGACCCATCCGGCTACGAGCAAGCGGGGCTCGCCGCAGACATTGCAAGCTACTTGCCCACGCGTGACGCATGGGTGAAGCTGCGCGAGTACGCGACAACTCAGTCGATCGAGATCGACACCGTCGTTGTGCCCGACGCCTGGGCAGATGCGGCCGCGCAAGCGAGACCTGGGCAGCTCCCGCCCGGTGCGATCGCGTACACGGTCGAGGGCATTCGTCACCGCGACGGTGTCTGGAACGACACCGCTGAAACGCTCTCGGTGCCGGTCGCATTCACGCTGTTCATGGCCTGCCCTCTCGACGGCGATCCCTGCTACCTGCTGCGACTGTCGCAGCTTGATAACCCCCTTCGGTAGGAGCATTCAATGTTGAAGAAGCTCGTCATCGGAGCCCTTGCCTTAGCCTTTGTGGCGCCGACGCTCGGACTTGTGGGCATCGGGCTCATCATGAATCCCGCCACAACGTCGATTTGCACTGTTGATGGTCTCTCTGTACGTAATGTGCCCGACTCGCTAACTGTGACGACTGCGAGTGGGCACACGTTCGAATTGAACAAGCAGCAACTCACACACGCGGCCACGATCATCACTGTCGGTTCCGAGATCGATGGCGTCACCCGTGACGCCTTGAAGATCTCACTCATGGCGGCACTCACCGAGTCGACGCTGCGGATGCTCGCAAACACCGGCACCTATCCAGAATCAGGCGACTACCCGAACGACGGTAACGGCTCGGATCACGACTCGCTCGGTCTGTTCCAAATGCGCCCCCAATCTGGATGGGGCACGGTAGCTGAACTGATGAACCCGAAGTACCAAGCAGCAGCATTCGTTGGAGGGCCGACTGGACCGAACCACCCATCGCCGAGGGGCCTGCTCGATATCCCCGGATGGCAATCAATGGGACTCGGTGAAGTCGCCCAAGCCGTGGAAGTCTCAGCGTTCCCAGACCGATACGACAACTATGAGCCTGTCGCCGAGAAGATCCTCGTCACCCTCACCACCGGAAGTGCCACGGCCAGCGCTTCAGCAGCAAATTCTGCTGTGCGTATGGTGTCTGCCACGAAGCCGACGGTGCCTTCGAAAGTGGTGTTTCCGCTGCCCGAAGGCACCTGGGCAGTCACAGATGGCTTCGGACCCCGAATCGATCCAATCTCTGGAGAACAGAGCACCCACTACGGACTCGATCTCGGTGCTGCAGACGGCACCCCGATCCTGGCTGCTGCCGACGGAGTCGTCACCGTTGCCGAGTTCTCGGGTAACTATGGTGGGGTGATCATCATCGAGCATCAGCTCGGTGGTGAGACCGTCGCGACCGCGTACGCACACATGTGGCAACATGGCATCCACGTGATCGCAGGCGAACGCGTCATCGCAGGTCAACATATTGGCGATGTCGGCTCATCGGGCTATTCGACCGGAGCGCACTTACACTTCGAAGTGAGGCCGGGCGGCACGAACGGTGCTGCGATTGACCCTGCAGCGTGGCTCAACGTTCACAACGCTGCAGACCTCCCCGAAGCGACTACTGGGCCTTCTGGCTGCACGAGCTGGGGTGCATGATGGACGTCTTTCCTGACTTTGGCGGCCTGGGAGGTATCGGCGACCTCAAGATCGTCATTGGTGTGAATTGGCCTGGTTTGAGTTCCGATCTTTATACAAGGATGGAACTACGATGCCAAGCAAATATGACCCTGAACTTCGCCAGCGCGCACTTCGGATGCTCGCCGAAGCCCGCCCCGAGCACGAGTCGCTGACCGCGGCCTGCCGACACGTCGGTGGGCTCCTCGGAGTGAGCCCGGAGACGCTGCGCGTGTGGCAGCGCCGCTACGACATCGATACCGGCGCGAAGCCTGGCACCTCGATCGATATGGCCCAGGAGAACCGGCGGTTACGCCGCGAGGTGAGCGAGCTCCGTAAGGCCAACGAGGTACTCAAAGCCGCGAGCGTGTTCTTCGCGAAGGAACTCGACCGGCCACGAACGAAATGATCAGATTCATCGACGAGTACCGTGATCGTTTCGGGGTCGAGTTCCTCTGTCGTACGCTGCGTGCGGCAGTTCGTGGGTTCCTCACCTCCCGCGGATACCGGGCCGCGAAAGCCCGGTCGGCCTCAGCCAGGCAGCTGCGCGACGAGTTGCTCCTCCCCGAGATCCGGCGGCTCCACGCGAAGCACTATGGCGTGTACGGGCGCCGGAAGATGCATGCCCTGCTGAAGCGTGAGGGGTGGAAGATCGGCCGCGACCAGACCGAGCGTCTGATGCGGCTCGCCGGCGTGCGCGGGGTACGGACATCAAAGCGCGTGTTCACCACACGCCCCAACAAAACGGCGGCACTGCCTGCCGATCTCGTCAACCGGAGATTCGCCGCTGACGGGCCGCGCAAGCTCTGGGTGTGCGACGTGACCTACGTCGCCACCTGGTCTGGGTTCGCCTATGTCGCGTTCGTGACTGACGTGTACTCGCGCAGAATCGTGGGCTGGAATGTCGCTGCGACGCTGAAATCTGAGGTTCTGCCGATGCAGGCACTCGATATGGCTGCGTGGCAATCGGGCGGCAGGCTCGATGGGCTGATCCATCACGCCGATCACGGGTCGAATTACACCGCCATGGTCTATACGGATCGCATTGCGGAACTCGGAGCAGTGCCCTCGACCGGGACGGTCGGCGACAGTTTTGACAATGCCATGGCGGAGGCGGTCAACAACCTCTACAAGACCGAACTGATCCGACAGCAGGGCCCCTGGCGGACGGTTGAGCAGGTCGAACTCGCGACCCTCGAATACGTGTGGTGGTGGAACCATGAGCGCCTTCACGGGGAGCTCGATATGCGTACCCCGATCGAGGTCGAGCAGGCCTACTATGCTGAGGCCGAGGAACTTCTGTCACCGACAGGTTGACAGGAAAACCGGTCGGAACTCAAACCAGGCCAATTCAGAATGAAGTTATCCGCCGCGGTGGTGGATGTTGTGGTTCTTAAACCCTCGCGCTTCGGCGCTTGGCAAAAATACGTGGCTTTTCAGCCTAGTCCTACAGCCTTTCGGCTCTTCTCACGATCAACATTCACAGTTGAATCTCCCGCGGTGGGCGCTCAGAACCACAAATTGCGGAGAATCGTCATGAAGAGCCCAACCCCGAACCGAACCGCGGTCGATGACTTGGCGCGACCCTCAGTGCCGTCTGGTGGCGCAATTGCGGTCACCTATCTGCGTGTGTCGACGAAGGAACAGGCAGAGAAGGGCGGCACGGACGAGGGATATTCCATCCCGGCCCAGCGCGAAGCGAACCGTCGCAAAGCTGAACAGATCGGTGCAACGGTCATCGAAGAGTTCGTTGATGCTGGCGAGTCTGCACGCAAGGCAGACCGGCCCGAGCTGATGCGAATGATCAAGTATGTGGCCGAACACCAGGTCAACTACTGTATCGTGCACAAAGTGGATCGGCTTGCACGTAACCGGGCTGACGATGTCGCCATCCATCTCGCACTGCGTGACGCGGGGGTCATGCTCGTCTCCGCCAGCGAGAACATTGACGAGACCCCGTCGGGCATGCTGCTGCACGGCATCATGTCATCGATCGCCGAGTTCTACTCGCGAAACCTCGCTACCGAAACGGTGAAGGGGCTCACACAGAAAGCCGCGCAGGGCGGCACCACGAATCGAGCACCGATCGGCTATGTGAATGTGGGTGTGCGCGACGAGCGCGGCCGCGAGAACCGCACCGTACAAGTCGACGAAGAGCGTGCACCGCACATCACTTGGGCATTTCAGGTCTACGCATCTGGTCGATGGACGTTGTCTCAGATCCATCGCGAACTGACTGCCCGTGGGCTCACCACCCTGCCGACCCCTAAGCGTCCCTCGAAGCCTATAGCGATCTCAACCCTGCACCGGTTGCTGTCGAACCCGTATTACAAGGGCGATGTGAGGTTCAAAGGCGCAACCTACAAGGGCAGCCACGAAGCGATCGTGCCGAAAGAGGTCTGGTATCAAGTGCAAGCGGTGCTCGACGCACACAAGTCTGCTGCTGACGCGACCCAGGTGCATGACCACTACCTCAAGGGAACCGTCTACTGCGGTCAGTGCGGCGAACGGCTGATCATCACGAACGCGAAGAACCGGCACGGCAACGTCTACCCGTACTTCGTGTGCTCGGGCAGACACTCTCGCAAGAACGAGTGCACAAGGCAAGCCATGCTCACCGAAGACGTCGAGCGGCTCATCGAGAAGTACTACGAGATGATCGAAGTGTCACCTGGCCTGCGGCAAGATCTCGCCGGGAAGATCCACGCCGACTTCGACCTGCTCATGGCGAACGAGACGAAAGAACTCTCGCGACTCACAAGCGAGCGGGACCGGCTCGACGACGAACGGATGAAGCTGTTGCAAGCCCACTACGCGGGCGCGGTTCCGATCGACCTGTTGAAGCAGGAGCAGGATCGCATCGCGAACCAGATCGGAGACATTCAGCACCGAATCGAAGCGCACCACGACGAGTACGCATCAGCCCGGGCAAACCTCGATGACTCGCTCGGGCTGCTTGCCAACATCGTCAGCGTGTACGAGCGTGCTGATGACGCAAACCGGCGACTGTGCAATCAGGCGTTCTTCCACAGGATCTTTATCGAGGAAGACGGGGATGTCCGCGTCGAGTACGAGCGACCCTTCGGTTCACTCTGCGATACCGAGGAGCAGATGAACGCCCTGAACTGGGCCGCTGAAGCGAAAAAGAAGGGAGAGGCTCAAACCGGACAAAGAGTGGTTACTCTTGTCGAGGGTTTGAACCTCTCCCATTTCGGGTGGCTAACGGGACTTGAACCCGCGACCACCGGCACCACAAGCCGGTGCTCTACCAACTGAGCTATAGCCACCATACTGACCGCGCTCACCGGGGCGAACGAGGCAACCCCACGATCATAGCCCATAGCGCCCCCTCTTCGCCAAACCGACGCACCGATCGACGCTCGGGCACCCCGAACCCCGCACAGCGGGTGCTCGAACGTCGATCGGTGCGGCACGGCGCGGTAGGGAGCGGTGCGGATCGGTGCGGAGCGGTGCGGTGCGGGAGGCGGTGCGGAGCGGCACGGAGGCGGCGCCGGGTTCCGCCCACGAGGCTCCGGGATCCGCGACGCGGGACACCGGGATCCCCACATCGGGCGCCGAGACCCGCCGCGCACGAATCTCCCACGCGCGGGTCAGCGCTTCTGTGTAGGGTGAAAACATGCTCGAGATGTCGCATGAGGAGTTCGAATCGATGGTCGCCGACGGCCTCGATTCGCTGCACGACGACATGCTCGAGCAGCTCGACAACGTGATCTTCCTGGTCGAGGATCGGCCGATCGACGGCAGCGACATCCTCGGCGTGTACGAGGGGTTCTCGCTCGCCGAGCGAGGCGTGTACGGCTACGGCGAGGAACCCGACCGCATCATCCTGTTCCGTGAGAACCTGCTGCAGCACTGCGGCGACCGAGACGAACTCGTGCAGGAGATCCGCGTCACCCTCGTGCACGAGATCGCGCACTTCTACGGCATCACCGAGCAGCGCATCCACGAACTCGGGTGGGGTTGACCCCGGTGGTCACAATGGGCGCGACGAGCACCGGAGCCGAGCGGCGGGAGGCCCAGCAGGTCGCCGCCGAGCCTGTGTGGCAGACGGTGGTGTGGGACGACCCGGTGAACCTGATGTCGTACGTGGCGTACGTCTTCCAGACGCACTTCGGCTTCGATCGGGATCATGCCGAGGAGTTGATGCTGCGAGTGCACCATCGAGGCAGCGCCGTCGTCGCCGAGGGCGGCCGCGAGGCGATGGAGATGCACGTGGAGGCGATGCACGGGTACGGGCTGTGGGCCACGGTGAGACAGGCGGGCGACGCATGAGACTGCTGCCGCTGCAGGAGGGCGGGCTGCGGCTGCTGCTGGAGCACGACGAGGCCGCGATGCTGGATCAGCTGGTGACGCAGCTGATCCACCTGCTGCAGAGCCACAGCAGCACCGCGCTCGACCCGGATCCGCTGTTCGCGAGCCTCGAGGTGGGCGGGTCCGACGAGGCTCCCGACGATCCGGCTCTCGCGCGGCTCTTCCCCGACGCGTACGAGGGCGACGACGACGCCGGCGCGTTCCGCCGGGTCACCGAGCAAGGCCTGCTCAACCGCAAGCTGCAGGACGCGATGCAGCTGACCTCGGCGCTCGGCCTCGGCGGCATGCCCCACGAGGAGCGCACGGTGGAGGTCGACATCCCCGCCGCAGAGCTTCCGGCCTGGGCGCGCACGCTGACCGCGCTGCGGCTCGCGATCGCCGCGCGCATCGGCCTCGACACCGCGGGCGATCACGCCTCGCTGCTCGACGAGGACGAGACGCGGGGCACCGTCATGGTGTTCGACTGGCTCGCCGCGATCCTCGAGTCGGTGCTGGCGATCATGGCGGCCGATCCCGGCGACGCCGAGCACGACGACACCGACGACGACCCGTTCTGACGACTCGAGTCGATGCGCACCGGCGCGTCCCCGCCCCCTAGTCGGGCGCCTGCAGCGAACGCGGGTCGACGACCTCGCCCCGCTCCTCGAGCAGGCTCGCGGGCCGCACGCCGGCGGCGCCGAAACGGCCCCGCACCTCGTCGACGGCCTGGTCCACCGCACGCCAGTCGTCGTCCTCGCTCCACAGCGCCGCGATGTCGCTGCCCGCGGCGAGCAGCTGCTCAGCCCGCACCCCGATGAGCCGCACGGGGCGGCCCGCCGCCCCGAGGCCCTCGAAGAGTTCGACGGCGGTGCGGTAGATGCGCTGCGACGAGTTCGTGGCCTCGGGCAGCGTGCGGGAGCGGGTGACGGTGTCGAAGTTCTCCCACCGCACCTTGATGGAGACGGTGCGGGCCTCGGCTCCGGCGGCGCGCAGCCGCTCGCCCGTCCGCGTCGCGAGCCTCAGCAGCTCGCGACGCAGGGTGCCGGTGTCGCGCACGTCGGTGGCGAACGTCTCCTCGTGCCCGATGCTCTTCTCCGCACGGGAGGTCTCGATGCGTCTCGCGTCGCGGCCGTTCGCGAGTTCGTGCAGGCGACGGGCGTTCGCCGCGCCGACGACCCGTTCGAGGGAGTGCAGCGGCTCGCGGGCGAGGTCGCCGACCGTGTGGATGGCGCGGGCCTGCAGGGCTCTCGACGTGGCGCGCCCCACGCCCCACATCGCCTCGATCGGCAGCGGGTGCAGGAACTCGAGGGTGCGCGCGGGCGGGATCTCGAGCACGCCGTCGGGTTTGGCGCGCTGCGATGCGAGCTTCGCCACGAACTTGGTGCCGGCGAGACCGACGGAGGCCGGAAGGCCGGTGCGTTCCCGCACCCGCTGACGCAGCTGACGGGCGATCTCGGCCGGCTCGCCGAACAGGCGCACGGACCCTGCGACGTCGAGAAAGGCCTCGTCGATGCTGAGGGGTTCGACGAGCGGCGTGAACTCCTCGAAGACCGCCATGACCTGCCGGGAGGCGCGGCGGTACTTCTCGAATGTCGGGGCGACGAGGATCAGCTGGGGGCAGAGCTGCTTGGCCCGGGCGACGGGCATCGCGGATCGCACGCCGAACCGCCGGGCCTCGTAGCTCGCGCTCGACACCACGGATCGGGCGGTGTCGTGCGCCGCGGCGACGGGGAGTCCACGCAGTTCGGGCCGGTCGAGCAGTTCGACCGACACGAAGAACGAGTCCATGTCGACGTGCAGGATCGACGCGGTGCTCCGAGCGCCGCCGGGCCGCCCCGAGCCCGTGTCGCCCGCTCCCCCGCTCATGCCCGTCATCCTCTCACGAGCCCGCGCTGTCGGCGGCGAGCACCTGCCGGGCGAGCCGTTCGTCGACGACGAGGTCGGTGATGATGCCCGCGGCGAGGGCGCCGCGCAGACTGTCGCGCTTCGCCGCCCCCGATACGACGCAGAGCCGCTGCGGGATGCGCCGCACCACGTCGAAGCGGGGCCCGCTGGAGCGCTCATTCATCGCGATCCCGTCGGTGCCGCCGTCGGCCCGGTAGAAGACCGTCGCGCAATCGCCCACGACGCTCTGATCGACGAGTGAGCGCAGATCGTCGTTGCCGAGGTATCCGCCGGAGTAGATGTGCGATCTGGGGTCGCCGATGCGGGAGCCGAGGCCGAACACGAAGAGGTTGACCGCGGCCTGCAGGTCGATCACGCGGCTCACGGCGCGCTCGCGCCAGAGCGCGGTGCGGGTGGTCGGGTCGTCGAAGATGGCGGGCACCGGGAACTCGTAGACCTCTGCCGAGAAGGCGCCCGCGAAGCCGCCGAGCAGCCCCGTCGCGTAGGAGACCCCCGTGGTGCGGCCGTTCGCCGCGCCGTTCATCTGCACGACGCGGGTCTCGGCGGTGGGCTTGCGGGGCAGGCTGCGCGCGACCGCGCTGGTGGTGGATCCCCACGCCACTCCGATGGTGGTGCGCGGCGCGACCGCGGCCGCGATGAGCTGCGCAGCGGCCTGGGCCGTGCGCTCCAGGCGCTCGTTCTCCGACTGCCGCTCCGACCCCGGCACGACGTGCGCCGTGATCCCGAACCGCTCCGAGAAGCGCTGCTCGATGCGGGAGCGAGCCTCCTGCGGGGAATGGATGCGGATCTCGACGAGGCCCGTCGCGCGGGCGTGCGTGAGCAGGCGGGAGACGGAGGATCGCGAGACGCTCAGGTCTTCGGCGATCGCCTCCATCGTGAGGTTCTGCTGGTAGTAGAGCTGCGCCGCTCGCAGCGCGTCGCGCGTTTTCGCAGGACTCTGCCGTTCGGCCATGTCGTCACGCCTCCGATCCGTCACCATTCTGCACATATGTGCAAGTACTTTGCAATTCAGTTCAGAAGTGGAGCATTCTGGCCGAAACAGTCTCGAAAGGTTCTGGAAATGAACGAGCGCTCAGCTTCAACCCGCCCCTCGGTCGAGCAGCTTCGGGCCCGCCCCCACGCCGACGTGCTCATCATCGGCGGCGGCATCAACGGCATCGCCACCTTCCGCGATCTCGCTCTGCAGGGCATCGACGTCGCCCTCGTCGAACGGGGCGACTTCGTTTCGGGCGCTTCGTCGGCTTCGAGCCACATGGTGCACGGCGGCATCCGCTACCTCGAGAACGGCGAGTTCCGCCTTGTGAAGGAGTCGGTCGCCGAGCGCAACCGGCTCGTGCGCAACGCCCCCCACTACGTGCGCCCCCTCAAGACCACGATCCCGATCTACTCCACCTTCTCGGGCATCCTCTCGGCGCCCTTCCGCCTCCTCGTCACGCACGGACGCGGCAAGCCGAACGAGCGCGGCGCGGCGCTCATCAAGATCGGCCTGATGATCTACGACACCTTCTCGCGCGGGGGCGGCCGGGTGCCCCGCCACCGCTTCCTCGGCAAGACCCAGTCGCTCAAGGAGCTACCGCAGCTCAACCCCGACCTCAAGTACACCGCCACCTACTACGACGCCTCGATGCACGACCCCGAGCGCCTCGCGCTCGACGTGCTGAACGACGGCCTGCTCGCGGGCGGCGACCGCGCCCGCGCGGCGAACTACCTGCCGGCCGTCGGCAGCGCCGAGAACGGCGTGCGGCTGCGCGACGAGACCACCGGCGAGGAGTTCGACTTCTCGGCCCGCCTCATCCTCAACACGAGCGGCCCCTGGACCGACATCACCAACGAGACCCTCGGCGACACCACCCGCTACATGGGCGGCACGAAGGGCTCCCACATCGTGCTCGACCACCCCGAACTGCTCGCCGCCACCGGCGGCCGCGAGATCTTCTTCGAGCACTCCGACGGGCGCATCGTGCTCATCTACCCGCTCAAGAACCGCGTGCTCGTCGGCACCACCGACATCGACGCGGATCCCGCGAAGCCGGTCGTCTGCACCGAGGAGGAGGTCGACTACTTCTTCGACCTCGTGCACCACGTCTTCCCGAAGATCGCGGTCGACCGCTCCCACATCGTCTACTCCTTCTCGGGCATCCGTCCGCTGCCCCGCCACGACGACACCGCCCCCGGCTTCGTCTCGCGCGACTACCGCATCGTCGCCACCGAGCACCGCTCCACGCCCGTGCTCAGCCTCGTCGGCGGCAAATGGACCACGTTCCGCGCCCTCGCCGAGCACCTCACCAACGAGGCGATGGCGCAGCTCGGCAAGCAGCGCCGCGTGAGCACCGAGAAGCTCGCCGTCGGCGGCGGCGACGGCTATCCCGTCGACGCGGCCTCCCGCCTGCGCTGGCTCGCCGCGCACTCGGACGGACGCGATCGCGGCCGCGTCGCCGTGCTGCTCGACCGCTACGGCACCCGCGCCACCGAGGTGCTCGCCGCAACGCCCGAGCAAGATCCCGAACTGCCCGAGCTGCCCGGCTACACCGCCGCGGAGCTCGAGCATCTCGCCACCACCGAGCAGGTCGTGCACCTCGACGATCTGCTGCTGCGCCGAACCTCGATCGCCTTCGTCGGCGGGCTCACCGAGGAGCGCGTGCGCGCCGCGGCCGAGGCGATCGCTCCCGCTCTGGGCTGGAATGAGGGTACGATCGCGGCAGAGGTGGATCGCACGATCGAACTGCTGCGTGAAGCACATCGCATCGATGCTTCGAAGGGAGGCTCATTCATCGCCGGGTGAGCGATCCGCTCCCCCATCGGGCCGGAAGCCCCGGCTCTCGCAATTCACTTCTTTCTCTCACAACCTCCGCGACGCCGCAGTGGCGACGGGAGATGCACATCTGAAAGGTCAATGGAGACAACTATGGACGTTAATCTCGGACTGTACTTCCTCTCCGAAATGGTCGGCACGGGCCTGCTCGTGCTGCTCGGCTGCGGCGTCGTCGCGAACGTCGCCCTCGCGAAGACGAAGGGCAACGCCGGCGGGTTCCTGATGGTGAACTGGGGCTGGGGCCTCGCGGTCTTCGCCGGTGTGCTGGCCTCGGCCTACTCCGGCGCGATCCTGAACCCCGCCGTCGGCATCGGCCTGCTCATCGCCGGCACCATCGACGCACCGATGTTCTTCGTGGCGTTCGCCGCCGAGATGGTCGGCGCGATCATCGGCGCGATCCTCTGCTGGGCCGCCTACAAGCAGCACTTCGACGACGAGCCCGAGGCGGCGAACAAGCTCGGGGTGTTCTCGACCGGCCCCGCGATCCGCTCATACGGCGCCAACTTCGTCACCGAGGTCATCGCGACCTTCGTGCTGGTGTTCATCATCCTCGCGTTCGCCGACTACGGCGATGTCAACGTCGGCGTGCCCGGCGGCCTCGGCCCGCTGACCGCCCTTCCCGTCGCCCTGCTCGTCGTCGGCATCGGCGCCTCCCTCGGTGGTCCCACCGGATACGCCATCAACCCCGCCCGTGATCTCGGCCCCCGCATCGCGCACGCGATCCTGCCGATCAAGGGCAAGGGCAGCAGCGACTGGGGCTACGCCTGGGTGCCGGTCGCGGGCCCGCTCGTCGGCGGCGCGATCGCGGCCTTCGCAGCGCCCGCCCTGCTCTCGCTGTAAGCACCACCCGGGCCGGGGCGGCTGCCCCGGCCCGCACAGCACCGATCTCAACGGAGGGGCCGGCCGCGGAGGCCCGCGGCCGGCCCCTCCTCACACCACGGCGACGCATCGCCGCATCGCCGCTTCGAAAGGAACTCCATGTCCAAGTACGTCATCGCCATCGATCAGGGCACGACCTCGAGCCGCGCCATCATCTTCGATCGGTCGGGATCCATCATCTCGGTCGGGCAGAAGGAGCACGAGCAGATCATGCCGCAGGCCGGCTGGGTCGAGCACGACGCGACCGAGATCTGGCAGAACGTGCAGGAGGTGATCGGCATCGCCCTCGGACGCGCCGACCTCACCCGGCACGACATCGCCGCGATCGGCATCACCAACCAGCGCGAGACGGCGGTCGTCTGGAACAAGAAGACCGGCAAGCCCGTCTACAACGCCATCGTGTGGCAGGACACGCGCACGCAGGACATCGTGGACCGTCTCGCGGCCGACGGCGGCACCGACCGCTTCAAGGAGATCGTCGGGCTGCCGCTCGCCACCTACTTCTCCGGCACCAAGATCGTCTGGATCCTCGAGAACGTCGAGGGCGCGCGCGAGGCGGCCGAGGCCGGCGACCTGCTCTTCGGCACGACCGACTGCTGGGTGCTGTGGAACCTGACTGGCGGCGTCGACGGCGGCGTGCACACCACCGACGTCACCAACGCCTCGCGCACCCTGTTCATGGATCTCGAGACCCTCGAGTGGCGCGGCGACATCCTCGAGGTGTTCGGCGTGCCGCGCTCGATGCTGCCCGAGATCAAGTCGTCGTCCGAGGTCTACGGCCACGCCGAGGACTCGTCGCTGCTGCGCGAAACCCCCATCGCGGGCATCCTCGGCGACCAGCAGGCCGCCACCTTCGGCCAGGCCGCCTTCCAGGCGGGCGAGTCGAAGAACACCTACGGCACCGGCTGCTTCCTCATCTTCAACACCGGCGAGGAGATCGTCCGCTCGAAGAACGGGCTGCTCACCACCGTCGGCTACAAGCTGGGCGACGGCCCCACCCACTACGCGCTCGAGGGTTCCATCGCGGTGACGGGCTCGCTCATCCAGTGGCTGCGAGACCAGCTCGGCATCATCGAGTCGGCGCCGCAGGTCGAGGAGCTGGCGGCGAGCGTGCCCGACAACGGCGGCGTCTACATCGTGCCCGCCTTCTCGGGCCTGTTCGCCCCCTACTGGCGCCCCGACGCCCGCGGCGCCATCGTCGGGCTCACCCGCTACGCGAACAAGGGCCACATCGCCCGCGCCGCGCTCGAGGCCGTCGCCTTCCAGACCCGCGACGTGCTCGACGCGGTGAACGCCGACGCGGGCGTCGACCTCACCGAGCTCAAGGTCGACGGCGGCATGGTCGCGAACAACGCGCTCATGCAGTTCCAGGCCGACGTGCTCGGCGTGCCCGTGGTGCGCCCGGTCGTCGCCGAGACCACCGCGCTCGGCGCCGCCTACGCGGCCGGCCTCGCAGTGGGCTTCTGGAACGGCCTCGACGACCTGTCGGCCAACTGGCAGGAGGATCGCCGCTGGGAGCCCGAGATGGAGGACGCCGACCGCGACCGCCAGCTGCGCAACTGGCGCAAGGCCGTCACCAAGTCGATGGACTGGGTCGACGACGACGTCAAGTAAGCGTCGCAGGCACGACTCACCTCGGTGCCCCGGGGCGGCGGGAGAGATCCCGCCGCCCCGGTTTCGTCTGCGCGGGAGGTGCGGCCGCGGGGCGGATGCCGCCCCGCGCCGGCGCGGTGATGCCGGCCGGCCGGCGGGTCGACCGGGGGCCGACCGGCGAGTCGACCCGCCGCCGGGCCGACTGGCTCCGCTCGGCTACAGCTGGTAGAGCGGGTTGTGGCCGGCGGCGATCCGCTCCCCCTCGCGCACCGGGCCGGGCGGGGTGCCGTCGCCGAACGGCTCGCCGCCGAGACGCTCTCGCCCGTGCGGGTCGAGCCAGTTGCCGAGGTCGGGGCCGGCCGGCACGATCCTCGTGGGGTTCACGTCCTCGTGCGTGATGTAGTAGTGCTGCTTGATCTGCACGAAGTCGATCGTGTCGCCGAAGCCGGGCGTCTGGAAGAGGTCGCGCGCGTACCCCCACAGGTGCTCCATCTCGGCGAGCTTGCTGCGGTTCGTCTTGAAGTGGCCGTGATACACGGGGTCGAAGCGCGCGAGCGTGGTGAAGAGCCGCACGTCGGCCTCGGTGATCGTACCGCCCATGAGGTAGCGGCGGGTCGAGAGACGCTGCTCGAGCCAGTCGAGCGCGTCCCAGAGCCGGGCGTAGGCGGCGTCGTAGGCCTCCTGGCTGCCCGCGAAGCCGCAGCGGTAGACGCCGTTGTTCACCTCGGTGAAGACGCGCTCGATCACGGGCCACATCTCGTCGAGCAGATCCCGGGGCAGCAGGTTCGGCGCGCCCTCGCGGTGGAACTCGCGCCACTGCGTCGAGAAATCGAGGGTGATCTGCGGGTAGTCGTTCGTGACGACCCCTCCGGTGGGGATGTCCACGATGGCGGGCACCGTGATCCCCCGCGGGTAGCCGGGGAACCGCGCGAAGTAGTTCTGCTGCAGACGCTCCGTGCCGAGCACCGGGTCGCGGCCGTCGGGATCGAGGTCGAAGGTCCAGGATCGCGCGTCGTGGGTGGGTCCGGGCCGTCCGAGCGAGATCGCGTCCTCGAGGCCCAGCAGCCGGCGCACGATGACGGTGCGGTTCGCCCAGGGGCAGGCGTTGGCGGCGACGAGCCGGTAACGCCCGGGCTCGACGGGCCACGCTTCGGCTCCCTCGCCGAGGCCGTATCCCAGCGAACCGATCTTCGAGGGCGGCGGGGCGGGCAGCCGTCGGACTGCTGCGGGGTCGGCGACGATGCGGTCCTCGATGTAGTTCGTGTCGCGGCTGAACTCGGCGCCGCTCGTCACGTACGAGCCCCTGGTCGAGTGCTCGCTCTCGTGCGAACCGGTGGCGTCTGATGGTGCGGCGGTGTCTGACATGCGGTGCCTCCTCGGGGACGGTGCGGGTTCCGATGGCGCGGCTCGCGCCGCTGCGCCGAGTCTATGCGGGGATGCTTCGGAGTCGCTCAGACGGGCGCCGGGCGCTTCGCGCGGAGAGCGGTTCGCCCCGGGGCGCGAGTGCGCTCCCGGGGCGACCGGTCAGGGCTGGGGTCTCGACGGGATCAGGCCCCGCCGTCGATCCTGAGTTCGCCCATCTCGTCCCAACCGGCGCCCTCGACCTTGCGTGACACGATCTTCGGGGTGCTGACGAGCAGCGGTCGCATCGCTTCGAGCCCCTTCGGGAAGTGCTCGGAGCCCACATGGGCGCTCGCGGCCTCGTCGTCGGCGAAGGCCTCGACGAGCACGAACTCGTCGGGGTTCTCGACGCTGCGCGACCACTCGAACCAGAGGTTGCCCGGCTCGGCGCGGGTGGCCTCGGTGAACTCGGCAGTGTGCTCGATGAAGACGTCGGCGAACTCGGGCTTGACCTGGTATTTCACCACGATGAAGTACATGTGCGGTGCCTCTCTGCCCGGTGAGGGCCTCTCGTTTCTTCGGTGTCGGCGGCGCGGGTGCTGCGTCCCCGCCGCCGCTCGATCCACCCCGCGGGACGCCGCCACGTGCGGCGCGCACGAGGCGAACGCCCCGAGCGCCTACTTCGCGCGTTCCAGTACCAGCTCGCGCACTCGGGCCGCGTCGGCCTGGCCGCGCATCGCTTTCATGACGGCGCCGATGATGGCTCCCGCGGCCTGCACCTTGCCGTCGCGGATCTTCGCGAGCACGTCGGGCTGCTCGGCGAGAGCCGCGTCGACGGCCTCGATGAGCGCGCCGTCGTCGGAGACGATCCCGAGCCCGCGAGCTTCGACGATCTCGGCCGCCGTGCCCTCGCCGTCGATGATGCCCGCGATGACCTGTCGGGCCAGCTTGTCGTTGAGCGTGCCGGCGTCGACGAGCTCGACGACCGAGGCGATCTGCTGGGGCGTGATGAGGTCGGCGGGCACCGCCGAGCGCTCGTTCGCGATGCGTGCGATCTCGCCCGTCCACCACTTGCGGGCGGTCTGCGGCGGCACGCCGGCGCTCACGGTGGCCTCGATGCTGGAGAGCAGGCCCGCGTTCACCACGTCCTGGAACTCGAGTGCGCTGAACTGCCACTCCTGCTTCAGGCGTCGGGTGCGCAGCGTCGGGTGCTCGGGCAGCGCGGCCCGCAGCTCCTCGACGAGCTCGCGCGACGGGGTGAGCGGCGCGAGGTCGGGCTCGGGGAAGTAGCGGTAGTCGTCGGCGTCGCTCTTGGGCCGACCCGGCGAGGTCTCGCCCGTGTCCTCGTGCCAGTGGCGCGTTTCCTGCGTGATGGAGCCGCCGTCGGCGAGGATCTGCGCCTGGCGCTGGATCTCGTAGCGCACCGCCCGCTCGATCGAGCGCAGCGAGTTCACGTTCTTCGTCTCGGTGCGGGTGCCGAGCACCGACATCCCGGCGCCCTCGTTGCCGCGGGGGCGCAGCGAGACATTCGCGTCGCACCGCAGGTTGCCCCGCTCCATGCGGGCGTCGGAGATGCCGAGCGCGATGACGATCTCGCGGATGGTCGCCACGTAGGCCGCTGCGATCTCGGGAGTGTCGGCTTCGCCGCCGAAGACGGGACGGGTGACGATCTCGACGAGGGGCACGCCTGCGCGGTTGTAGTCGACGAGCGAGTACTCGGCGCCCTGGATGCGGCCGGTCGAGCCGCCCACGTGGTTGAGCTTGCCCGCGTCCTCCTCCATGTGGGCGCGCTCGATGGGCACGTGCACGACGCGGCCCGAGGCGAGCTCGATCTCCACCGATCCGTCGTACGCGATGGGGTCGTCGTACTGCGAGATCTGATAGTTCTTCGCCATGTCGGGGTAGAAGTAGTTCTTGCGGGCGAAGCCCGAGACCTCGGCGATCTCGCACCCGAGCGCGAGCCCGAGGCTGATCGAGCTGCGCACCGCCTGCTCGTTGATCACGGGCAGCGCTCCGGGCAGGCCGAGGCACACGGGGGTGAGGTTGGTGTTGGGGTCGGACCCGAACGCGTTCGGCGCCGACGAGAACATCTTCGTGCGGGTGTTGAGCTCGACGTGCACCTCGAGGCCGATCACCGGCTCGAAGAGCTCGAGGGCCTTCTCGAAGTCCATCAGCTTGGTCTTGGCCATCAGTTCGCCGCCTCTCCGGTCGAAGCACCTGCAAGGGAGGGGGCCTGCGCCCAGAAGGGCGAGCCGTCGCGCTCGGCGATGAGGCTCTCGATCGCGGAGCCGGCGCGGTACAGCCGCGCGTCCTCGAAGGCGGGCGCCATGAGCTGCAGGCCGACCGGCAGGCCGTCCTCGCTCGCGGTGCCGATGGGCAGGCTGAGCCCCGGGATGCCCGCGAGGTTCGCGGGGATCGTCGTGGCGTCGTTGAGGTAGTCCTGCAGCGGGTCGCCGCCGTGGGCGCCGAGCTGCCACGCGGTGGTGGGCGCGGTGGGCGACGCGATCACGTCGACCTGCTCGAAGGCGCTCGCGAAGTCTCGCTGGATCAGGGTGCGCACCTTCTGCGCGCTGCCGTAGTAGGCGTCGTAGTACCCGGCGGAGAGCGCGTAGGTGCCGAGGATGATGCGGCGCTTCACCTCGGCGCCGAAGCCCGCGGCGCGGGTTTCGCTCATGACGCTCTCGACCGTGCCGCCGCCCTCGGGCGCGACCCGCAGGCCGAAGCGCACGGAGTCGTACTTGGCGAGGTTGCTGGAGGCCTCGGCGGGCAGGATCAGGTAGTACGCGGCGACGGCGTACTCGAAGTGGGGAGCGTCGATCTCGACGATCTCGGCTCCCTGCGCGGCGAGCAGAGCGAGGGCCTCGTCGAAGCGCGCCTTCACCCCGGCCTGCAGGCCGTCGAGCATGAGCTGCTTCACGACGCCCACGCGCAGGCCCGCGAGGCTCGAGGGATCGGCCCCTCGGCGAGCGGCTTCGGCCATCGAGGGCCAAGCGAAGTCGAGCGACGTCGAATCGTGGCGATCGTGACCGGCGATGACGTCGTGCAGCAGCGCGGTGTCGAGCACGGTGCGGGCGCACGGGCCGATCTGGTCGAGCGACGAGGCGAGCGCGATCGCGCCGTAGCGGCTGACGCCGCCGTAGGTGGGCTTGACGCCGACGGTGCCGGTGAGGGCGGCGGGCTGGCGGATCGAGCCGCCGGTGTCGGAGCCGAGCGCGAGCGGGGCCTCGAAGGCGCCGACGGCCACGGCCGAACCGCCGCCCGAGCCGCCGGGCACCCGGTCGGCCGCCCACTGGTTGCGGGTGGGGCCGTAGGCCGAGTTCTCGGTCGACGAGCCCATCGCGAACTCGTCCATGTTCGTCTTGCCGATGTTGACGAGCCCGGCCGCGCGGGCCTTGGCGACCGCGGTCGCGTCGTAGGGCGAGCGGTACCCCTCGAGAATCTTGGAGCCGGAGGTGGAGGGCATGTCGGTGGTCACGAGCACGTCCTTGACGGCGAGCGGCATACCGGCGAGCTCACCGAGGACCTCTCCCGAGGCTCGGCGAGCGTCGATCTCGCGCGCCGCTGCGAGCGAGGCGTCGGCGTCGGTCGCGAGGAAGGCGTTCAGCGCGCCGTCGACGGCGGAGATGCGGTCGAGGTGGGCCCGCGTCGCCTCTTCGGAGGAGACCTCGCCCGCGGCGAGCTTCGCGGCGAGCTCCGCCGCGGTCAGCTTGATCAGTTCACTCACTGCTGCCGCCCCCTTCACTGCTCTTCGCCCAGGATCGACGAGACCCTGAACATGCCGTCGGTCGTCTCGGGCGCGTTCGCCAGCGCCTGCTCGCGGGTGAGCACGTCGGCGATCTCGTCGGGCCGCGTCACGTTGTTCAGCGGGATCGGATGGCTCGTGGCCGGCACGTCGTCGCGCGCGACCTCGCTGACCTTGGCGATATTGGCGAGGATCGAGTCGAGCTCAGTCGTGAGCGAGTCGATCTCCGCGTCGGTGAGGGCGATCCGGGCGAGGCCGGCGAGATGCTGCACGGTCTGCGCCGTGATCTCGCCGCTCGCCTCGGCACGTTCTGCCGCAGGGGTCTCAGGCATGCTGCTCCATCGTGACGTGGTGAATGGGGTTCGGTGAACCACACCATCCTACCGAGGGCCGGGCTCGGGCTCCCTGCGGGTGCCGTCAGGGTTCCAGAGGCCCGAGCACCCTCGCCGGTGGCTGCTCATGAGGTGGACGTCGACGATGCCGATGGCGCACATGAGCGCGTACACCGTCGTCGGGCCGACGAAGCTGAACCCTCGGCGCTTCAGCTCCTTCGCGAGCGCGTGCGACTCGGGCGACGTCGAGGGCACATCGGCGTCGGTCTCGGGCGTCGGAGAGCGCTCGGGCATGTACGACCAGACCAGCTCGGACAAGCCCTCCCCCGTCTCCTCTCGCAGGCGCAGCGACGTGCGCGCGTTCTCGACCGTGGCCATGATCTTGCGCCGGTTGCGGATGATGCCTTCGTGCTGGAGCAGGCGTTCGACGTCGCCCTCGTCGAACACGGCCACGCGCCGCGGCTCGAATCCCGCGAATGCCTCGCGGAAGGCCTCGCGCTTGCGCAGCACGGTGATCCAGGAGAGACCGGATTGGAAGCCCTCCAGGCTCAGCCGTTCGAACACCCCCGCCTCGTCGGTGACCGGCATCCCCCACTCGGTGTCGTAGTAATGGGTCAGCAGGGGATCCTGCCCTGCCCAGCTCGCACGAACGATCTGGCGCGGTTCCTGAGGCATGGTCGCTCCTTTCCGGGGTCTTGGTGCGGCGTCCGGTACCACCGGATGCCGCGCTGCCCTCAACGCTAATAAACGGCACCCAACCCGAGAGCCGAAACCGGCGAACTGTGGATAACTCGACCGTTTGTCGCTCGGTGGGAGCCTGTGAGCGAGGGCTGCTGGACGCCGCGGTGACTCGCTCCGCCCCGACGCGGGAGGCTTTAGACCGGATCCCGCGCCGCCCGGATCACTCCCCTGCGCCGCTCGCCTCCGAGCCGTTCGTCTCGGTGCCGCCCGCGCCCGCGGTGCCCTCCTCCGCGTCAGTCACGGCCTCGTCGTCGTCCTGAGCGAGCGCCGCCGGGCCCTCGGTGACGAGCACGGCGAACTGCGCGGCGTCGAGCACGGGGATGCCGAGATCCCTGGCCTTCGTCTCCTTCGAGCCCGCCCCCGGGCCCGCCGCCACGTAGTCGGTCTTCTTCGAGACGCTCGAGGCCGCCTTGCCGCCGGCCTGGATGATCGCCTCCTTGGCCTCATCGCGCGTGAACCCCTCGAGCGTGCCGGTCGCGACGACGGTGAGCCCTGCGAGCACCCCGCCCTTCGCGACCGCGGCGCCGGGGCCGGGGTGTCCGGGAGTCGACCACTGCACCCCGGCCGCGGCCCAGCGATCCACGATCTCGCGGTGCCAGTCGACCTCGAACCACTCCTTGAGCGATTCGGCGATGATGCCCCCCACGCCGTCGACCTCGGAGAGCTCTTCGACCGACGCCTCCCGGACCGCGTCGAGCGAGCCGAACCACTCGGCGAGAGCCCGTGCCGCCACGGGGCCCACGTGCCTGATGTTGAGGGCGACGAGCAGCCGCCACAGCGGCTTGGTCTTGGCCTTCTCGAGTTCGGCGAGGAACGTCTCGGCGTCCTTCGAGGGCAGGATCACACGATGGTCTTTGCGGTAGCCGGCCTTGCGCCGCGCCGCGGGATCGAGTCCCTCGGCCTCGGGCGGGTACTCGAGCAGCACGCGCTGGAATGGCGAGCGCCGCCTCGGCTCGCCCGTCTCCTCGTCGATCACCGGCTCGCCGGTCTCGCTGTCGCGCACCACGACGGTGATGGGCACGAGCTCTTCGAGGCTCAGGTCGAAGAGCCCGGCCTCGGTCTCGAGCGGCGGATCGGCGGGCACCTCGGGCTGCGTGAGCGCAGCCGCCGTGATCTCGCCGAGCACCTCGATGTCGAGCGCGCCCCGCGACCCGATGTGCTCGACACGGCCGCGCACCTGAGCGGGGCAGGCGCGCGCGTTGGGGCAGCGCAGATCGATGTCGCCCTCTTTCATGGGGCGCAGAGGGGTGCCGCACTCGGGGCAGTGCTCGGGCATCTGCCACTCGACCTCGCTGCCGTCGCGCAGTTCGAGCACGGCTCCGAGCACCTCGGGGATCACGTCGCCCGCCTTGCGCAGCACGACCGTGTCGCCGATGAGCACCCCCTTGGCCTTGACGACCTGCTGATTGTGCAGGGTGGCCTGGCGCACCGTCGATCCGGCGACCTTCACGGGCTCCATGACGGCGTAAGGCGTCGCCCGACCGGTGCGGCCGACCCCCACGCGGATGTCGATGAGGCGGGTGTGCACCTCCTCGGGCGGGTACTTGTAGGCGATCGCCCAGCGCGGAGCCCGACTCGTCTCGCCGAGCTCGGCGTGCAGGTCGAGCTCGTCGACCTTCACCACGATGCCGTCGATCTCGTGCTCGACGTCGTGCCGGTGCTCGCCGCGGTCGGCGATGAACGCGACGACCTCGTCGATGGTGTCGAAGACGCGCGAGTGGGGCGAGACGGGCAGCCCCCACTCGCCGAGCAGGCCGTACACCTCGGACTGGTTCTCGATCCCGGGGTGTTGCCAGGCGCCGATGCCGTGCACGTACAGGGAGAGCCGCCCGAGCCGGTCGCGCATGAGCGCCAGGTCGGTCTCGCTCTTCTTCTCGGCGCGCTGGCGCAGGGTGCCCGCGGCGGTGTTCCGCGCGTTCGCGAACTCGGGATAGCGGATCGAGATGCGCTCCTCGGGCACGCCCTTGGCGCGCTGCTCGGCGGCGTATTCGGCCTGCAACTCGTGCTGACGCTCGTTGAGCGCCTCGAAGTTCTCGCTGCTGAGGAACACCTCGCCGCGGGCCTCGAAGAAGTCGGGGATGCCCTCGCCGTGCAGTTCGCGCGGGATCACCGGGATCAGCTCGACGTTCTCGGTGATGTCCTCGCCCACCCGGCCGTCGCCTCGGGTGGTCGCGGTCTCGAGCACGCCGCGCCGGTAGGCGAGGCTGATCGCGAGCCCGTCGATCTTCAATTCGGAGAGCCAGCGCACGTCGCGGCCGGCGGCGGCGCGGGTCTTCTCGGCCCACTCGCGGAACTCGTCGAGCGAGAAGACGTTGTCGAGGCTGAGCATGCGCTCGGCGTGCTCGTGCTCGGGGAACCCGGCCGACACGACGGCGGCGCCGACCTCGCGCGTGGGACTGTCCTGCCCCGCGAGTTCGGGGAAGGCCCGTTCGAGCGCTTCGAGCCGGTGGAACATCTCGTCGTACTCGGCGTCGGAGACGAGGCTCGTCGCCTCTGAGTAGTAGGCGCGGCGCAGGCGCTCGATCTCGACGGCCAGGCGCTCGGCCTCGGCGCGCGCCTCATCGAAGTCTGTGGGGATCTGCGCGTTCTCGTTCACGCCTCAAGTCTAGGAGCAGCGCGGCCTCGGTGAGAGATCCGGCGTCGGTGAAACGCATTCGGCTGCGACGCTCTCGCCGGGCCCGGATCCCGCCCCGAACGGGCGATGCGCCTCAGCCGCCGACGGCCGCGGAGTTCGACGCCGGCACCGCACGGTCGATCGTGAACTGGCCGAGCACGCGGGTGCCGATGTAGACGACGGCGGTCTGGCCCGGCGCGACCCCCAGCAGCGGCTCCGCGCGCTCGAGGTCGATGTCGACCACCACCTCGTGCGTGGCGCCCTCGCGGTGCTGCTCGGTGCGCTCCGTTTCGAGGATCGGCTCGAGCCTCGCCCGCGCGGGAACCGGATCGGCGTGGGCGCGGATCTGCACCTCGCAGTCGAAGGGATCGCTCACGTCGAAGCCCGGCTCTCCGGCCCAGCTGAACCGGCCGCCGGCGATGCGGCCGATCGCGAGGCTCTGCTTGGGGCCGACGACCACCTGGTTCGAGACGGGGCGGATCGACAGCACGTAGCGCGGCTGCCCGTCGGGTGCGGGCCTGCCGAGTTGCAGACCGCGCCGCTGTCCCACGGTGTAGCCGTGCGCGCCGTCGTGGCGGCCGACCACCTCGCCCGATTCGTCGAGGATCTCGCCTGGTTCGCGCTCGAGGTGGTCGGAGAGCCAGCCGCGCGTGTCGCCGTCGGGGATGAAGCAGATGTCGTGGCTGTCGGGCTTCTGCGCGACCTGCAGGCCGCGATCCTCGGCCTCCGCCCGGATCAGCTCCTTCGAGGGTGTGTCGCCGAGCGGGAAGTAGCAGTGCGCGAGCTGCCGCTCGGTGAGCACGCCGAGCACGTACGACTGGTCCTTGGCCCAGGCACTCGCCCGATGCAGTTCGCGGCCGTGGGGGCCGTCCTCGAGGCTCGCGTAGTGCCCGGTGGCCACGGCGTCGAAGCCGAGGGCGATGGCCTTGTCGAGCAGCGCGGCGAACTTGATCTTCTCGTTGCAGCGCATGCACGGGTTGGGGGTGCGGCCCGCGGCGTACTCTGCGATGAAGTCGTCGACGACGTCCTCCTTGAAGCGTTCGCTGAGATCCCAGACGTAGAAGGGGATGCCGAGCAGGTTGGCTGCGCGGCGGGCGTCCATCGCGTCCTCGATCGTGCAGCAGCCGCGGGATCCGGTGCGCAGCGTGCCGGGCATACGACTGAGGGCGAGGTGCACGCCGACCACGTCGTGCCCCGCTTCAACGGCGCGCGCCGCCGCCACGGCGGAGTCGACGCCCCCGCTCATCGCCGCCAGAATCTTCATCCGATCCATTGTACGCGCCCGGCGCGGCGCGCAACCCGATCCCTCGCGCCCGGCCCCTCAACCGCTGCGCCCTCGTCGCCGCAGCCCTTCGGATCTCAGGCGAGTCCCGCGGCGCGGGCGCGCTCGAGCGCGGCGGGCAGGGCGGCGAGCAGCGCGTCGACCTCGTCGTCGCGGGTGTCGGGGCCGAGCGTGAAGCGCAGGGCGCCGGCCGCCTCGGCCTCGGATATCCCCATCGCGAGCAGCACGTGCGAGATCTCGGCGACGCCGGCCCGGCACGCCGAACCGACCGAGACCGAGACCCCCGCCGCGTCGAGCAGGAACACGAGCGAGTCGCCCTGACAGCCCGGGAAGGTGAAGTGCGCGTTCCCCGGCACCCGCACCGGTTGGTCGACGGGTTCGAGCGCCGCGTCCCTGCCCGGGCCCGTCGCGGCCGCCCCCTCGGCAGCCCACGGCTCCGGGCCGCGCAGCACGGCGCTCGGGTCGGCCGCGCGCACGCCCGCCACGAGGCGGTCGCGCAGCGCGCGGAGCCGAGCGGCGCGAACCGGCTCGGGGCGCCCGTCGGGATCGACGGCGAGGTCGAGGGCGGCGGCGAAACCGACGGCGCCCGCGACGTCCTGGGTGCCGGATCGCGCACGCTGCTGGGTGCCGCCGTGCAGCAGCGGCTCGGCCGCGATCCTCCGTCCCAGCACGAGGGCGCCGACGCCGACGGGCCCGCCGATCTTGTGCGCGGAGACCGACACCGCGGCCGCCCCGGCCGCCGCGAAATCGATGGGCAGCTGCCCCAGGGCCGACACGGCGTCGACGTGCGCGGGAAGCCCCGCGCTCGCGGCGATCCGGCACAGCTCGGCGACCGGCTGCACGGCCCCGACCTCGTTGTTCGCCCACAGGAACGAGACGAGTGCGACGTTCTCGGCGCCCTCCTGCGCGATCGCGGCCTCGAGCACGGCGGGGCGCAGCACCCCGTCGGCATCGATGGGCAGCCATCGCAGGCGTGCGCCCTGGAAGTCGCGCAGCCACTCGGCGGCCTCGATCGTCGCGTGGTGCTCCCCCTCGGCGACGAGGATCACGGCGTCGGGCCCGAGCGAGGCGCGGCGCGCCCAGTAGATGCCCTTGAGGGCGAGGTTGATCGACTCGGTGCCGCCGCCGGTGAGGATCAGCTCTGCGGTGTCGCACCCGAGCGCGCGGGCGATGCGCTCGCGCGCCTGCTCGAGCAGCTCGCTCGCCCGTTGCCCGTGCCCGTGGGTGGAAGCCGGGTTGCCGACGACGCGCAGCGCGTCGGTGTAAGCGGCGAGCACCTCGCGCGGCATCGGCGAGGTCGCCGCGTGGTCCAGGTAGGCTCGCACGTCGCTCACGTCAGGGGCGCACCCGCTCAGTAGAGCAGGTTCGCCAGACGGCCGCGCGCGGCGAGCACCCGCGGATCCGCGATGCCGACCACCTCGAAGAGCTCGAGCAGGCGCTCACGGATCGCGGCGCGGTCGTCGGCGTCGGTGCTCGCGGCGAAAAGATCGAGCAGCCGCAGGAAGGCGTCTTCGACGTGCCCGCCCGAGATGTCGAGGTCGGCGACGCGCATCTGCGCTGCGACGTCGCTCACGTCGGCCGCGGCGGCGCTGCGGATCTCGTCGGCGGTGACGCCCTGCAGGCGCTGCAGCAGCTTCATCTGCACGAGCGCGGCGCGGGCCTCCGCGTCGGCCGGTGCCTTCACGAGCACCGCCTCCCACTCCGAGACCGCGGCGGCGTAGTCGCCGCGTTCGGCGGCCTCGACGGCGGCGCGGTGCGCCTCTGGGATCTCGGGCTCGGCGGGGGCGGCGGGCGCGCCCTGCGCGTCGGCGTCGCCCTGATCCGGAGCGCTCACGCGACCCGTCACGCCGTGCTGCTCGGCGAGCTGCACGAGCTGGGTGAAGAACTCCCGCACCTGCGCCTCGGGTACGGCCCCCTGGAAGAGGGGCACCGGCCGGCCGCCGACGAGCGCGACGACGGTGGGGATCGACTGCGCCTGGAACGCCTGCGCGAGGCCGGGATTCGAGTCGACGTCGACCTTCGCGAGCAGCACGCGGCCGTCGAACTCGCGCGTGATCTTCTCGATGACGGGGCTGAGGGTCTTGCAGGGCTGGCACCACTCCGCCCACAGGTCGAAGACCACGGGCACCACCGACGAGAGCTGCGCGATCTGCTCGAAGGTCTCGTCGGTGACGTCGAGCACGAGCGAGGGCACGTCGACCGTCTGCCCGGTTCCCTGGGCCTGGTCTGCGGTCGGCGCGCCGGGCTGGCCGCCGGGGCCGGCCTGGCCGCGAGCCGCGAGGTGGCTCAGATCGACTCCTCCGCCGGGAAGGCGCGCGGGCATCTGCTGCGTCATGTCTAGTTCCTCACTCCCACGAGTTCGCTCGTCACACCGAGCAACTGGATCTTGCTTCCGTCGGTCTTGCTGGGCACGTAGAAGAGCAGCTGGTGCGCGACCTCCTGCACGAGTCGCTCCTGCTCCCCCGTGAGCCCGGAGAGCGCCGTCACGGCGCCGTTCGCCTGCGGCTTGTAGCGGCCGCCGGCCGCGTCGACGATCTGCTCCTCGATCACGGTCGTGGCCACGAGGGCCCCGCCCACGCCGGTCGACAGCGCCACGGGGTCCTCGTCGCCCTGCCGCGCGGCGACCGAGTAGACCATGGTCTGCCCCTTGCCGTCCGACTGCACCTGGGCCTGCTCCGCGAGGGTCTTGCCGTAGTTCTGCAGCAGCGTGTCCTCTGCGATGTCGAAGGCCTCGGCCTCGGGCACGTCGGGACCGCCCTGCAGCACGGCAGCGAACTGCGCGCCGACCTCCCCGGGAGGCACCACGAGCGACTCGATGTCGTTGGCGAGCAGCGCCGTGCCCTCCTCGGCGGGGGCCGCCTGCGGCATCGAGATGCCGCCGCGCAGCGCGATGACCCGCGACACGTGGTAGTTGTCCTGCGGCGTCTCCTGCGTGAGCACGAGGGCGAGCGAGGGCGACGCGGCGGGCGTCTCGGTCGGCTCGCTCTCGGATCCCTCGCCGTCGGCATCCTCGACCACGGGGTCCTCGGGGTCGTCGACGCCGCGCGTCGAAGCGACGGTGACGAACAGGGTGCGGGGCCACGACTCGGTGCTCTGCACGAGTTCGTAGTCGAGCTCGTCGTCGGTGATGCGGGGAGGAATCACGCTGTAGTCGGGCATGGTGGCCCGGATCGTGTAGTTGGCGGTGCGCTGCGCGAGGGCGTCTCCGACGAAGCGGTCGCCGAGCAGGTCGACGCTCAGGGCGTCGTCGGCCTCGTTCGCGACGTTCGAGATGCGCTGCACGATGCGACTGAGCTGCCCGTCGGTGACGGGCACCGGTGCTGCGGAGGAGGGCGTGGGCGCGGGCGTCTCATCCTGCGTCGTCTCGGGGCCGAACTGGGGCCAGTAGCTGGGCGAGCAGCCGGTGAGCCCGATCACCGCGACCGCGCCGAGGGCCGGGATCGCGAGACGCCGCCGCAGTCGGGTGCGACGATCGGCGCGCATCGAGGCGCTGCCGCCCCCCGAGGCCGCGGATCCGCCGTCCGCCCCGTCGACGGGCGCGGCGGTGCCGCGCGCGGCACCGCGCTTGGAGAACACGTTGCGGATGCCCTGCAGCGGCCCGCGACGGCCGCGCCGCGGGCCGAGGCCGCGCCGGTTGTGGTCGATGGCGAGCAGATACATCACCGCGCCCGCGAGCGCGAACAGACCGCCGGCCGCGAGCAGCGGGCCGGCCCAGGGGGTGTTGGGGTCCTGCGCCCACACGAGCGAGACATCGGTGGGCACGGGGTCCTCTCCGTTCGACGCGATGAGCACGGACTGGTCGGCGCCCAGCGAGACGGGCACGCGCAGGGTGCTGGCGTCGGCACCGGCGCCCTCGTCGTCGATCGAGCGCTCCTCGAGCCACAGGTCGCTGCCGCGGGGGTCGCGCGGCTGCGGGGTCTCGGCTTCGGCGCCCGCCTCGGGCGCGTCGACCACGGCCGGGGCGATGAGGGCGCTCAGCAGTCGCTGCTGCTGCTTGTCGACCGTGAGCTCGGCGTGCAGGTAGGGCTCGAGCCAGCCCTCCACGTCGCGGGTCTGACCGGTCGCCACGAACGCCTGCTCGCTTCTCACGACGACGTTGGCCTGGCCCGGCACCTTGGCGAGCTCGGTGCCGTCGATGAGCGCGTAGCCGGCCTCGGAGTTGGTCTCGACCGGAAAGCTGATCTCGGAGGGGCCTGCGAGGAAGGTGCGCTGGCCGATGCCCAGCAGCAGCAGAACACCGGAGATCACCAGCGCTGCGATCGCGAGCACATATCGCACGGGGGCTCCTATCCACGGTTGACGGCGCCCGATCACCCCTCGCGGCCGGTGGCCGGGGGCGCGTCGAGCACGACTCTTCATGACAACGCTACCGGAGCTTCCTCGACGCGGCATGGACGCGGCATGGATGCGGACCGCCGGACCGCGGTCTCGGCGACGCCGGGCGAGATGCGCCCCCGCCCGTAGCCGCGACCGCCCGAGCGGTCGAGAACCGCTGCGCGCGTCGAGCCTCACGGCGCTTTTCGACCATTCGCATCGTGGCGGGTCTCGCTCGCGGCGCTATCGCGGGCGTCGGCGCGACGACCGCAGCGCGAGCGCGGCCGGACGACGTCGCGCCGGGCCTCGCCCGATCGCCCGCGCCCCCGCGCCGGGCCGGGTGATTTTTCCGAGGATCCCCGCCTCACCCTCTGACGAGTGCGATAATCTGGACCTCATTCTCCGTGCTCGCCCATCCGCTCCGCGGGGCGCGCACGAAATCGTTCGATTCCCGGAGGCCCAGTGTCCGAATCAGCTCAGCAGTTCTCCCCTGCCTTCCGCGGGTACAACCGCGAAGAAGTGGACGAGCGCATCGGATCCCTCACCGGGCACATCGCCACCCTGCAGTCGCACCTCGAGTCGCTGCAGTTCGCCCATCAGCAGGCCACGCAGACCGGCCAGGAGCAGCGCCAGCTCATCGCCGAGCTGCAGGACCAGGTCGCCGAGCTCGGCGCCAGCGGCTATTCGGGGCTCGGCCTGCGGGTCGAGAAGAGCCTCAAGATCGCCGAGGATCACGCCCAGCGCCTCATGGCGCAGGCCGACCTCGACGCCGAGAAGCTGCGCCGCTCCTCCGAGGAGGAGGCGAAGCGCGTACTCACCCAGGCGCAGACACGCGCCGACGAACTGCTCTCCTCGGCCTCCGAGCAGGCCGAGATCATCATCACCGGCGCCCGCACCGATCTCGCCGAGCAGACCGCGGCTGCGAACGCCGAGCGCGAGCGTCTCGTCGACGAGGCCCGCCGCGACGCCGAGCTCACCGTCAGCTCCGCCTCCCGCGAGGCCGCCACCGAGCGCGAGACCGCGCACCGCGACGCCCAGGCAGAACTCGCCGCCGCCCGAGCCGAGGCCGAGCAGCTCGCGGCCGAAGCACGCGCCGCCGCGAACGAGCTGCGCGCCGAGACCGAGCGCCACGCCGAGGCCTTCGCCAGGCAGAAGGCCGAGAGCGAGCGCGAGGCCGAACTCGAACGCGCCCGACTCGTGCAGGAGGCCGAGCGCTCCCGGGCCGAGTTCGAGGCCAAGCGCCAGCGCGAAGAGGCCGAGCTCGAAGAGCGCTACACCGAGCGCCAGCGCGAGCTCGAGGGGCGGCTCGAGGCCGAGCGCCGCGCCCTCACCACCGAGATGGACACGCTGCGCGGCCGCATCGCGCAGGAGCGCCAGGAGCACGACGAGGCCCTCGCCGCCGAGCGGGAGCAGCACGAGCGCCGCATCGCGTCCGAGCAGCAGGTGCACGCCGACCGCATCGCACAGGAGCGCGAGGCGCATGAGGCCGCGATCGCGCGCGGCCTGGAAGCCCAGCAGGCCGAGCTCTCGACGCTCGCCGAGCAGGGCGCCCGCGAGCGGGCGCGCGCAGACGAGCTCGCAGCCCGCGACCGCGCCGAGGCGCAGCAGCGGCTCGAGGCAGAGCTGGCCGCCGCGAGCGAGCGGCAGGAGCAGCAGCTGCGGCAGGATCTCGAGGCGCACGAGGCGCGCATCGCTGCCGAGCGCGAGGCCCACGAGCAGACCATCGCCGAAGAGCGCGACGCGCACGACGAATCGATGCGCGCCGAGATCGTCTCGCACGAGGCGCGCCTCAAGAACGAGCGCGACGCTCAGGAGGAGCACCTCTCGGCCGAGCTCTCCGCCCACGTCTCCCGCCTGGCGCGCGAGCGCGAGACGCACGAGCAGAGCATCGCCGAGGAGCGCGAGGCCCACGATCGCGCGCTCGCCGACGAGCGCGAGGAGCACGAGGCGCGCATCGACCGCGAGCGCGAAGAGCACGAGGCCCGCATCGCGCAGGAGCGCGAGGAGCACGAAGCCCGCATCGACCGCGAGCGGGGCGAGCACGACATCGCCATCGCCCGCGAGCGCGAAGAGCACGAGGCCCGCATCGACCGCGAGTCCGAGGCGCACGACGGCCGCATCGCCGAGGAGCGCGAGCTGCAGGAGCGCGAGCTCGCCGCCCAGCGCACCGCGCAGCAGAACCTGCTCGCGACTGAGACCGAGGCCCACGAGACGCGTCTCGCCCGCGAGCGCGAGGCCCACGAGAACCGCATCGGCAGCGAGCTCGCGAGCCACCAGGATCGCCTCATCGCCGAGTGGGAAGACCACCGCGGCCGCATCGACGCCGAACGCGAGGCCCACGAGCGCGAACTCGCCGACGAGCGCGCTCGGCAGCAACAGCAGCTCGCTCGCCAGCGCGAAGAGCACGAGGCTCGGCTCACCGACGAGGCCACCGTGCACGCCGAGCGGCTCGCGTCGCAGCTGCGCGAGCACGAGCAGCGCATCGCGGACGAGACCGCGGCGGCCGAGGAGCGCCTGCGCATCCAGCGCGAGGAGGCCGCCGAGAGCCTCGGTCTGCAGCGCGAGGAGCTCGAGCTGCAGGTGGATCGCGAGCGGGCGAGACTCGCCGCCGACATCACCCGTGAGCGCGAGGAGCACGATCGCGCCATGGCCGCCGCCCGCGCCCAGCATGAAGACGACCTGCGCCGCGAGCGCGAAGCGCAGGCCGCCGCGATCGAACGCGAGGTCGCCGCCAAGCGGGCCGAGGTCACCGAGGAGACCGACCTGCTGCGCACCGACACCGTCGCCGAGCTCGCCGAGCACCGGGCCGCCGAGGAGGCGCGCCTCGCGCAGCTGCGCGCCGAGACCGAAGACGCGGTGCGCTCGATGCACGAGCAGATCGAGGCCGACACCCTCGAGTTCAACACCTCGTCGGCTCAGCAGCGCGAGGCGCTCGAGCAGGAGCTGGCCGCGCGCCAGCAGCAGGCCGCGGAGGCGTCGCGCCGCGAGATCGAGGCCACCCGCACCGAACTCGCCGAGCTGCGCTCGCAGCTCGAGGAGGCGCGCGCCGAGTACGAGCGCATCACCGCCGAGGCGGCTCAGCACGCCCGCAGCACCCGCGGCGAAGCCGAACGTCGCGCCGCCGAGATCGTGCTCGAGGCCGAGCAGCGCGCCCAGACCACCTTCGCGGCCGCCGAGGATCGCGCCACGAAGGTGCTCGCCGCAGCCGAGGATCGCATGACCCAGCTGAAGGTCGAGCGCGGCGCCGTGGCCCGCTACTTCGAGAGCCTCGGAGAGGTGCTCACCAATGCCCAGAAGATGAGCACGGTCGCCGGCCGCATCGTCGAGCAGCCCGTGATCGAGGGATCGGCTCCCGAGCCAGCCGCGAGCGACTCGGCCGCGACGCCCGCCGTCGAGAGCGAGCAGGCGTGACTCTCACCGCAGCAGCCGACGGATCGGCCCTCGGCAACCCCGGCCCCGCCGGCTGGGCATGGGTGGTCGACGGCGAGCAGTGGCGCGCCGGCGGATGGCCGCGCGCCACCAACAACCAGGGCGAGCTCATGGCCGTGCTCGACCTGCTGCACGCCACCGCCGAGCGGGCGCACG
Source organism: Leucobacter sp. UCD-THU (assembly GCF_000349545.1). Classification (NCBI taxonomy): domain Bacteria; kingdom Bacillati; phylum Actinomycetota; class Actinomycetes; order Micrococcales; family Microbacteriaceae; genus Leucobacter; species Leucobacter sp. UCD-THU. The sequence continues at coordinate 186,230 of NZ_KB714604.1, read as the reverse complement.
AGCCCCTGCACGTGCTGTGCGACAGCCAGTACGTCATCAACTCCGTGACGCAGTGGATGCCCGGCTGGAAGCGCCGGGGCTGGCGCAAGGCCGACGGCAAGCCCGTGCTCAATCGCGAGCTGCTCGAACAGCTCGACACGGCCCTCGCGGGTCGCGACGTACGGTTCGAGTGGGTGAAGGGCCACGCCGGGCATCCGCTCAACGAGGCGGCGGATCAGCGCGCCCGCGCGGTGGCCCTGGCCTTCCAGGCCGGCATCGAGCCCGATCACGGGCCGGGTCTCGCCGGAGCCACGACGCCGAGCCCCGAGGTCGACGTCACCGCGCCGACCGCTCCCCCGACGCTCTTCTAGGCGGTTCGCCGGCGGCTCTCGCGCGTCCGTCGACGGGCGCGAGGGAACGGCACGTCTTCGCGTCGGCATCGGCCGGTTCCGCCCCTCATCGTGGCGAGGGCGACGGGCGAGGCTCGGGCGGCGCGGGGGCGCTCAGGCTGATTGCCAGCAGTACGAGTGGTAGTGGCGGCGGTCGCGCACGGCGGCCTCATCGCCGAAGAAGTGCTCGGCGCTCCAGACCACCACGTGCGCCTGCCCGGGCGGCACCTCGTTCGCGCAGGCCGGGCACCGGTAGCTCTTCTCGGCGCGGTGGGCGGGAATCTCGCGCACGAACCATTCGACGCCGCGCCGCGTCTCCTTGCGAGCGCCCCCGTATGCGAGACGGGTGACGTCGCGGGGCGGCACGGCAGCCGCTCGCTGATACTTGTTGACGCGTCGACTACGCGCCACGGCTGGCGCCCTCTCGGCTGCGCCGGCTCACCGGCCGCTCACCACCAGTGGTTCGAGGTCCAGAACCCGTAGGCGGCCGCCCAGCTTCCGTAGCGACTCACGGCGTAGCCGTTCGCCCAGCGCAGGTTGTCGACCGGGTCGTAGCCGCTGCCGGGCACCTTGCTGCAGGGGTTCGCCTGGATCAGACCGCACGCACCCGAACTGGCGTTGGTCGCGTTCGGGTTCCAGCCGCTCTCCTTCGAGGCGATGTAGTCGACGTAGCCCCAGTCGCTCTCGGCGATACCGGCGGCGGCCATCCACTCGGCGGGCGATCCCCCGCCCGTGTACTTGGGCGGGGCGCCCGCGGCCTGCGGGGCCGCCGACTCCTCAGCGGCCTTCTTCGCCGCAGCGGCGGCCTCTTCCTCGGCCTTGACGCGTCGCTGCTCGTCCTGAGAGATCTCGACCGGCACCTCGGTGTAGACCAGGTCGGCCTCGGCGGAGACGTTGGGGGTGAACTCCTGATGGATCCGCTCCTGGAACGCCATCGACTCGGCATCGGCGGGCGCGCTCGGCATGGCGAGCGGGGCGACCACCGCTCCACCGAAGATTCCGGCGACCGCGAGCACCGCGACCGGAACTTTGAAACGGGACCAGCGCGACATGGGGGCGGAGTTCACAACAGACACAATGTAACGATTCTATCTCAGAGGCTCGAGTCGTTCAATGGGAACGGGAAAGATGCCGAGCGATCACCGCGTCGCGAGGATCAGCTCGACCACCGCGTCGAGCAGCGCGTCCACCTGATCCTCGTCGTATCCCCGCCACTGCGAGTGGAACACGACGTCGCGCACCTCGGCCGGCGAGAGGCCGAGCTCACGCCGCTCGAACATCTCGAAGATCCGATCCAGGAAGGCGTCCACCTGCGAACGCCGGTACCCGGTGGCGAAGACGCCGCGCCTCCGAAAGCGCTTCCCGCGGGGCCGCTGCATGCGGCCGCGCACCTCGGAGAGCAGCTGGCGGGTCTCCTCCCACCACGCCTCCTCGCCCTCGGCGCGCACGCGAGCTCGCCGCTCGCGCTCGAAGAAGACCTCCTCGAGGCGATCCATCGCTGCGTCGACGTACCGCGAGGCGTACCCGCCGCGCTTCAGCCCGAACGCCGTGCGGCGCACCTCCTCCGCGGTCATCGAACCCTCGCCCGCCCCTTCGTATGTGGCTCGGGCGCGATCGAGGAAGGCGTCGACCTGTTCGGGTTGGTAGCCGAGCTGGGAACCTGAGGCGACGGGGAAGGAGGAGTGCACCGGACCATTCTTGCGGACCGAGCGCTTCTGCTGCTGAGAGGGCTCTGTCATCACACCACCCCCAGCGCCAGCGCCACGCCGTAGACTCCGACCGCCGACGGCAGCAGCGAGTCGAGGCGGTCGAGGAAGCCGCCGTGACCGGGAATCCACGAACTCATGTCTTTCACTCCCAGATTGCGTTTGATGAGCGACTCCGTGAGATCGCCCATCGTCGCCGTCAGCAGCACCACCAGACCGAGCAGGATCCCCACCCACCACGGCTGCTGCAGCGCGAGCACCGAGACGCCGACGCCGGCCGCGGCCGCGACGACCGCCGCGCCCGCAAAGCCCTCCCAAGTCTTGTTGGGGCTGATCCTCGGCGTCATCTTGTGCTTGCCCAGGGTGACGCCCGCCGCATACGCGCCGACGTCGACCGAGACCACCACGAGCACGAGCGCGAACACCCACCACTCGCCGCCGTCGACGTCGACGAGCAGCACCGCGAACGATGCGAGGAAGGCGACGTAGACCAGCGTGAAGAGCCCCGAGAACACGTCGCGCACCAGGGTGCGCGGCGGGGTCTCCCAGGCGGGCACCAGGCCCTCGACGAGCCGCCACACGGTGAGCAGCGCCGAACCCGCGAACAGGCCGAGCAGCATTCCCTCGGCGCCCCAGAAGTAGGCGCCGCTCACCACGACCAGCCCGCCGAGCACCACGCCGACGCGCGGCACCCGCCGCCCCGCGACGCGGAATGCGGCGGCCAGCTCAATGAGGGCCACCGCCACGATCACCGCGACGAGCAGCACGAAGACCTGCTTCACGAGCAGCAGGCTCGCGAGGAAGACCCCCGCGAACACGAGGCCCGAGAGCACCGCGAAGAACAGATTGCGCCCGGCCCGGGCCTCGATCCTGGCATTCGTCGCCTCGAGCTGCGCGCGCTTGCTCTCGAGTGCGCTGCGCAGTTCGTCGCGCCTGTCAGAACCGGTCATGGAGGTTAGACCTCCAGCAGTTCGGCTTCTTTGCGCTTGAGCGCGTCATCGACCTGGTCGATGAACTGCTTGGTCACCGACTCGAGCTCCTTCTCGGCGCGCGCCACCTCGTCCTCGCCGACCTCGCTCTTGAGCACGTCGAGATCGTCCTTGCCGCTGCGGCGCACGTTGCGGATCGCCACGCGGGCGTCCTCGGCGCGAGCCTTCACGATCTTCACGAACTCCCTGCGGCGCTCCTCGGTGAGCTCGGGCAGCGAGACGCGGATCACGTTGCCGTCGTTCGAGGGGTTGGCCCCGAGGTTCGGCATGTCGCGGATCGCCTGCTCGATGGCTTTCATCGCGCCCTTGTCATAGGGGGTGATGATCAGGCTGCGAGCATCCTGGTTCTGCACCGACGCCAGCTGCGCCAGTGGAGTCGGGGTGCCGTAGTAGTCGACCTGCAGGTTCTGCAGCAGGGCGGGGTTGGCGCGACCGGTGCGCACCGTGGCGAAGCCCTCCTTCGCAGCCTCGACCGCCTTGGCCATGCGGTCCTTGACATCGACGAAGACCTCTTCGATCACGGTGCTCTCCTTCTGAAACCTTCTGAAAACGCTCTGATACCAGCTTAGCGGTGCACCAGGGTGCCGAGCTGCTCGCCGCGGATCGCCTCGGTGACGTTGCCGGCCGGCTCCATACCGAAGACGCGCATCGGCATGCCGTTGTCCATGCACAGGCTGAACGCCGTCGAGTCGACCACCTTCAGGCCCCGCACGAGCGCGTCGTTGTACGTGATCTCGTCGATGAGGGTCGCGTTCGGATCCTGGTTCGGGTCGGCGGTGTAGACGCCGTCGACGCCGTTCTTCGCGACCAGCACCTCGTCGGCGTGGATCTCGAGCGCGCGCTGCGCGGCCACGGTGTCGGTCGAGAAGTACGGCAGGCCCGCCCCGGCGCCGAAGATCACGACGCGGCCCTTCTCGAGGTGCCGGATCGCGCGCAGCGGGATGTAGGTCTCAGCGACCTGGGTCATGGTGATGGCCGACTGCACGCGGCTCGAGACACCGGCCTGCTCGAGGAAGTCCTGCAGAGCGAGGGCGTTCATCACGGTGCCGAGCATGCCCATGTAGTCGGCGCGAGCACGGTCCATGCCGCGCTGCGAGAGCTCGGCGCCGCGGAAGAAGTTGCCGCCTCCGACCACGACCGCGACCTCGGCGTCGTCCATGGCCGCCGCGATCTCGCGGGCGATCTGGCTGACCACGTCGGGGTTCACGCCCAGCGTGCCTCCGCCGAAGGCCTCCCCCGAAAGCTTCAACAGCACTCGACGCTTGCGTGCGGTCTCGGTCATAGGGGGTACTCCTTCGCTCGGATGATCTGGTAGGTAGCTTATGGGGTGGCCGCTGTACGCAGCATAAGGGCCCGGGTCGCGTGTGCGACCCGGGCCCTGGACGACGCTTAGGCGCCGACCTTGCTGCGGGCGAACCCGGTGACGGTGATGCCGGCGGCCTCGGCCACCTTCTTGACCTCCCGCTTGTCGGCGTCGAGGGCGTGCACCTGCTCGTTCAGCGCGACCTGCTTGAAGAAGGCGGTGAGACGGCCCTCGACGATCTTCGGCAGAGCGGCCTCGGGCTTGCCCTCGTTCTTCGAGATCTCGGTGACGATCTCGCACTCCTTCTCCACGTCGGCCTCGGGGACGTCCTCGCGGCTGAGGTAGAGCGGATCGGCGAACGAGATGTGGCGCGCGATGCTGAGCGCGGTCTCGGCGTCATCGCCCTCGTAGCCCACGACCACGCCGATCTGCGGGGGCAGATCCTTCGAGGTCTGGTGAAGGTAGATGGAGGTCGCGGGGGCCTCGACGCGCGAGACCTTGCGCAGCTCGATGCGCTCGCCGATGACGGCGGCCTCATCGGTGATCAGCTCGGCGACGGTCTGGTCGCCCGCGGGGGCCGCGAGGGCCTCTTCGGCGTTCTTCGCGCCGGCGGCGACGACCGCGTCGAGCACACGATCCGCCAGGGCGAGGAACTTCTCGTTCTTCGCGACGAAGTCGGTCTCGCAGACGAGCTCGATCATCGTGGCGGCGCCGTCGCTCTGCTTGGCCGCGACGAGACCCTCGCTCGCCTCGCGGTCGCCGCGCTTGGCGACGCCCTTCAGACCCTTGAGACGCAGGATCTCGATCGCCTTCTCGATGTCGCCATCGGCCTCGACGAGCGCGTTCTTGCTGTCGACCATGCCGGCGCCGAGGCGGTCGCGCAGTTCCTTCACAGCGGCCATGCTCACTGCAGCCATGTGTGACTCCTTCTTGTGTCGCCCTGCGCCCCTCGAGCGATCGAGGGGCGCAGGATCATACGTTGTGGTGTGGACTTACTCGGCGGCCGGGGCCTCGGCAGCCGCCTCGGCTGCGGGGGCCTCATCGGCGGCGGCTTCCTCGGCGGGAGCCTCGGCAGCGGGAGCCTCCTCGGCGGGGGCCTCGGTCTTCTCGGCGTTCAGCAGCTCGACCTCCCACTCGGCGAGGGGCTCGGCGGCGGCTTCGGCGCCCTCGGCGGGCTTCTGGTGGCGCTCCATGAGGCCCTCGGCGACGGCGTCCGCGATCACGCGGGTGAGCAGCGCGACCGAGCGGATCGCGTCGTCGTTGCCCGGGATCGGGTAGGTGACCTCGTCGGGGTCGCAGTTGGTGTCGAGGATCGCGATGACCGGGATGCCGAGCTTCTGCGCCTCGTCGATGGCGAGGTGCTCCTTCTTGGTGTCGACCACCCAGAGAGCCGACGGGGTCTTCGCCATGTTGCGGATGCCGCCGAGCGACTTCTGCAGCTTCTCGAGCTCGCGCTTCTTGAGCAGCAGCTCCTTCTTGGTGAAGCCGCTGGTGGTGCCCTCGAAGTCGAGCTGCTCGAGCTCCTTCATGCGCTCGAGGCGACCGGTGACGGTCTGGAAGTTGGTGAGGAGGCCGCCGAGCCAGCGCTGGTTCACGTAGGGCTGGTTCACGCGGGTCGCCTGCTCGGCGATGGCCTCCTGGGCCTGCTTCTTGGTGCCCACGAAGAGGATGTTGCCGCCGCGCGCGACGGTGTTCTTCACGAAGTCGTAGGCGGCATCGATGTAGCCGAGCGACTGCTGCAGGTCGATGATGTAGATGCCCGAGCGCTCGGTGAAGATGAAGCGCTTCATCTTCGGGTTCCAGCGGCGGGTCTGGTGCCCGAAGTGGACACCGCTGTCGAGCAGCTGACGCATGGTGACGACGGCCATTGCCGTTCTCCTGTTCTGCGCGCCCCTGCGGGCGCGCGCTTGCGGTTGTCATCGATCGCGGAGTGCGACCAGATCCTGGTGCCCCGGGCTCAGCCGCCCCGCGACGTGTGGAACACACGAACGGGGACCGTCGGCTTCGCTCCGCTGTGCGGGCACGCGAAGTCATCTCTTTCGAGATGCATCGACCAGTGTAGCATCCGGCTCCGCATCTCGGCGGTCGCGCGGAGGCGTCGCGGCCGCTCCTCGGACGGCGTCTCGCCGGGGGCCGTCCGCGGATGCTCGGCGGGCGCCCGCGGGAGGCCGGCGCGGACTCCGCTCACATGCCACCCGTTTCGCCCCTCACGCGACTATCCACTCACAATCGCCCGATTCCGGCGAAACCGCGCCGCCCCATCCCCCAGTCTGAAGACCAGGAGGTGCCCATGACCAGCTCGGCCCACAACCAGACACTCGGCGCGCGCGGCGAATCGCTCGCCGCGGCGTTCCTCGAGGAGCGCGGCTTCGTGATCCTCGACCGCAACTGGCGCAACCGCTACGGCGAGCTCGACCTGATCGCGCTCGATCGGGGCGCGCTCGTGGCCGTCGAGGTGAAGACGCGCAGCGGCCGCGGCTACGGCAGCCCGCTCTCGGCCATCACCGCGCGCAAGGCCGGGCGCCTCAGACGGCTGCTGCTCGACTGGGCGCGGGAGCACCGCACCCGCGCCTCCGAACTGCGCGTCGACGCGATCGGCATCACGCTCGGCCCGAGCGGCGCACCCGGCATCGATCATCTGCGGGGCATCCTGTGACCCGCGCGGTCTGCCGCGCGGCGGCCATCACGCTCACGGGCCTCGAGGGCACAGCCGTGATGGTCGAGGCCGCGGTCTCGCAGCAGCTCCCCGGTATGGCGATCATCGGGCTGCCGGACACCGCGCTCGCCGAGGCGAAGCTGCGGGTGCGCTCGGCCACGGCCCAGCTCGGCATGCCCGTCTCGGAGCGATTCGTCACGGTCAACCTCAGCCCGGCGTCCCTGCCCAAGCAGGGATCCGGCTTCGACCTCGCGATCGCGCTCTCCGCCCTCGCCGCTCTGGGCCACCTGCCGGCCGGCGAGCTCGCGCAGACCGCGCACCTCGGCGAGCTCGGGCTCGACGGCGAGCTGCGCAGGCCCGCGGGGCTCCTCCCCGCGGCCGTCGCGGCCCGGGCCCTGGGCTTCCGCCGTGTCATGGTGCCCGAGGCGTGCAGCGCCGAGGCCGCCCTCGTGCCGGATCTCGAAGTGATCGCGGTACCCGGTCTCGCGGGTGCGGTGGCCTGGTACCGGGGTGAGGGCGGTCGCATCGCGGTGGGGGCCGGCGGCGAGCGCACCGGCGGTGCGGAGGCTGCAGGGCAGCGCGAGGATCGGGAGCAGCGCGAGGCCGAGCGTTCAGCGGATCCGGATCGAACCGTACAGTACAGTGCCGACGCGCAGCACCGCACCGAGGGTCTCGACATGGCCGACGTGATCGGGCAGCCCGAGGCCGTGGAGGCGCTCGCGGTCGCAGCCGCGGGGCGGCATCATCTCTCACTGCTCGGACCGCCCGGTGCGGGGAAAACGCTGCTCGTCTGCCGGCTTCCCACCATCCTGCCCGACCTCACCGACGACGAGTCGCTCACCGCCAGCAGCATCGCAGCGCTGGGCGGCGTATCGCTCACCTCGCTCGTGCGGCGGCCCCCGATGGAGTCCCCGCATCACACGGCCTCCAAGGTGGCGGTCATCGGGGGCGGCGACAGCGGCGGGGTGAGACCGGGTGCGATCACGCGGGCCTGTCACGGCGTGCTGTTCCTCGACGAGGCGCCCGAGTTCCCCAGTTCGGTGCTCGACGCGCTGCGTCAGCCGCTCGAATCGGGCTGCATCGAGATCCACCGCGCGAGGGTGCACACGGTGCTCCCCGCTCGCACCCAGCTGGTGCTCGCCTCGAACCCTTGCCCTTGCGGCAACGCGGGCTCGCGGGACACCGTGTCGGAGTGCCGCTGCTCCCCCGGCAAGCGGGTGAAGTACCTGCAGCGCATCTCGGGGCCGCTCAACGATCGCATCGATCTGCGGCTCACGGTGCAGCGCGTGCCGAGTGTGCTGCTCGGCGACGCCGAAGCCGAGCGCCCCTCGAGCGCCGATCTGCGGCGGTGGGTGACGCTGGCCCGCGGAGCGGCGGCCGAGCGGCTCAGCCGCACCCCGTGGAGCACGAACGCCGAGGTGCCGGGCAGCTGGCTGCGGGGGCCGGCGGTGCGCCTGCCGCGAGCCGACACCGCGGTGCTGGATCGGGCGTACGCCAGGGGTGCTCTGACGCTGCGGGGCTACGACCGGGTGCTGCGCGTGGCCTGGAGCGTCGCCGACCTCGCCGGGCGGCAGCGCCCGGGTCGCGAGGAGATCGCGCAGGCCCTCGCCATGCGGGGCGGTGATCCCCGGTGAGCCGCGATGACGCGCGAGCCGCCCGAATGCTCGGCGTCGACGATGGAGTGCGCGAGCGGTTGGCGCTGCTGGCGCCGGAGACCGCGGGCCGCGGGGCATCCGGGATCGACGGAAGCGGGATCGACGCGCTCGATGCGAGCGGTGGCGCCTCTCAGGGCGCCGAGCCGGCCGAAGTGCTGTTCGCCCGCGTCGTGTGGGCGAGACTCGTGGAACCCGGAGACGCCGTCGCGGGATACCTCGTGGCGGCGCTCGGCGCCGTCGCCGCCCTCGGGCTGCTGCTCACGGGAGCGACGGCAGAATCCGCCCGCGACGCGGTGCGCGCGGAGGGCGGGGTCGAGCCGGATTCGGCAGAGCTCACCCGGGCGTTCGGGCGCTGGCGGCTGCGGCTCGACCGCGCCGCGAGCCTCGGCGATCTCGACCGCGGCATCGAGTCGGGGATGCGGCTCGTATCACCGGGATCCGCGCACTGGCCGAGCGCGCTCGACGATCTCGGCGGGCACGTCCCGCTGCTGATCTGGGCCCGGGGCGAACTCTCGGCGCTCACGGCCTTCTCGGTCGCCGTGGTGGGCGCTCGGGCGTGCACCGGCTACGGGGCCGGCGTCACGGCCGAGCTCACAGAGGCCCTCTGCACGGCTGGTGCCGCGATCGTCTCGGGAGCGGCCTACGGCGTCGACGCCGTCGCCCACCGCACCGCACTCGCCGTCGGATCCCCCACCATCGCGGTGCTCGCCGGCGGAGCGGATCGCGTCTACCCCAGTTCGCACGGGCCGCTGCTCGCCCGCATCGCCGAGTCGGGTGTCGTCTGCTCCGAGATGGTGCCGGGAACGGCGCCGACCCGGTGGAGGTTCCTGCAGCGCAACAGAACCATCGCAGCGCTCTCCCGGGCCACGCTCGTCACCGAGGCCGGCGTGCGATCGGGGTCGCTCAACACCGCGGGGCACGCCGCCGAGCTCGGCCGCCCGCTCGGCGCGGTTCCGGGCCCCGTCACGAGTGCGGCCTCGGCGGGGTGCCACCGGCTGATCCGCGACTACGACGCCGCGCTCGTGACCAGCGGCGCCGAGGCTCGGGAGTTCGCCGGCCTGGGCGGGGAGCCGATGCTGTTCGAGCTCGCCGAGGCATCGGATGCGGCGACCGGCGACCGTGCGGCGGGGCCGGTCGGGCTCGGCGCTTCCGGCGTTCCCGGCGCTCCCGGCGTGCTGGGCGCACCGGGAACACCCCGGCAGCCCGCCCTGCACCTGCGGGTGCTCGACGCGCTGCCGCTGCGCGGGGCGCGAGGAATCGTCGAGATCGCACGGCTCGCGGGCATCGACGAGCGGGAGGCGCGGGGCGCGCTCGCCGAGCTGGAACTGCTCGGCGCGGCGACGCGTCGCGAAACGCCGGGAGCAGCCGGAGCCCAGTGGGCGCTGCAGCGGCGAGAATGATGGCATGGAGTTGGCGGCGGCGATCAAGGCGTTCATCGCGGCCGTGCGCCTCGAATACGGGTATTCCGAGCACACGGTGCGCGCCTACGAGCGCGACCTGCGCGACTTCTCGGAGTTCGCCGAGCAGGCCGGCGCCACCGCTCTCGCCCAGTGCGACCTCGAGCTCATGCGCGGGTGGCTCTGGCAGCGGCAGCAGCGGGGCCTCGCGGCGAGCACCCTCGCCCGCAACGTCGCCACCCTCAAGTCGTTCGGCTCGTGGCTCGAGCAGCGCCGGCTCGTACCCGGCAGCCCGGCCTCCCGGCTCCGCGCGCCGAAGACCCAGCGCGAACTCCCTCGTGTACTCGCCGACGAGCAGATCACCCGCATCCTCGAGCGGGCCGCCCTGCGCGCCGAGAGCGGCGACCCCGAGCAATTGCGCGACCGCGCCGTGCTCGAACTGCTCTATGCCTCCGCACTGCGCGTCTCCGAGCTGTGCTCGCTCGACCTCGGGGGCGTCGACCGCCGCGAACGCACCGTGCGGGTGCTCGGCAAAGGCGGCAAAGAACGGGTGGTGCCCCTCGGGGCGCCGGCCGCCGAGGCCATCGACGCCTACCTCGAAACCGGGCGCCCGTCCCTCGCGATCCGCTCGGAGCAGCCCGACCTCGCCGCGTTCTTCCTGGGCAGGCGAGGTGCGCGGCTCGGCACCAACACCGTCTACCGGCTCGTGGCGCGCGAGCTCGAGCACGAACCGGGCGGCGGCCCCCGCGGCCCCCACACCCTGCGGCACACCGCCGCCACGCACCTGCTGAACGGCGGAGCCGACCTGCGCGTCGTGCAAGAACTGCTCGGGCACGCCAGTCTCGCGAGCACCCAGGTCTACACCCACGTCTCCACCGAACGGCTCGCGCAGAGCTACCGGCAGGCCCACCCTCGCGCCTGACCCGGGCGGCACAGCACCGACTCGGCACGACCCGTCTCGGCACGGCGCGATTCAGCACCGCGCGGTTCAGCACCGCGCGGTTCGCGACGTCGAATAACGCCGCACGATCCTCACTTCCGCGATGCGCGGTACCGAACGATGCGCGCTGCCGAGCGATACGCGGTGCCGACGCGCAGTGCCGAACGATCCCGCGTGCACGATCCCGCTCGCTCCGGTTCACCAGGGCAGCAGCACCGGCCGACCGCGGAGGTACCGCAGCGGATTGACGTACTCGCCGCCCACCCGCACCCCCAGGTGCACGCACTCCTGCAGGCAGTGGCCGCCGCCCGCCACCTCACCGAGCACGGCGCCGGCCGCCACCGGGTCTCCCGCCGCAAGGCCGCTGCTCACCGGTTCCAGGGAGTAGACGGTGCGCTCGTCCACCCGCACCGAGACCACCGGCCGGTCCACCACCGCACCCGCGAACGAGACCGTGCCTGAGGCCGGGGCCACGACAGCCATATCCGCGGTGGCGGCGAGGTCGATCCCCCGGTGGCCCGAGCCGTAGCGATGCGGCGGGGCGCTGTAGGGACCCGTCACCTCCAGAGACCCGAGGGGCGGGATCCAGAGCCCCGTCGGCGTCCCATCGGCGGCGAGCGCGGCAGCGGGAGCCCCCTCCAACCACGAGACCCGCGCGAGCGGCGCCCGCGCATCCGATGCCGACACGGGCGACGGCACCGCCCGCGAGAACGCCGACGGCACCGAGGGTACCGAGGGCACCGCGAGCGCCGAGGAGGCGGTCACCGTTGTCGGCGGCTCCCGGGCGGTGGCCGGTGCGCCGCCCGGGACGCCCGCACTCACGAGCACCGCGATCATCACCAGGGCGATGAGAGCGAGCGCAACGGCTGAGGCGCGAGCGTGAGGGGAGACGGGAGCGGTCATGCTCCGACCCTCTCATCGTGGAGCAGCCGGCGGGGCACGATCCCGAGATCTGTGGAGAACCGGCCCGTCGACCGCGCAGCGGCGCGGATGTGAGCGGGGTGCTCAATGCGGGCGCCGTGCGGCCCGGGGTCTCACGCGGGGCGACCGGCTACTCGTCGAGCGACAGCTCCTGCGGCAGCTTGAATTCGCGGGCCGAGAGCTCTTCGACGTTGACGTCTTTGAAGGTGAGCACCCGCACCGACTTCACGAAGCGGTCGGAGCGATACACGTCCCATACCCAGACATCGCTCATCGACAGTTCGAAGTAGAAGTCGCTGCCGGCGTCCTGCCGCTTGAGGTCGACCTCGTTGGCCAGGTAGAAGCGGCGCTCGGTCTCGACGACATAGCGGAACTGGCTGGCGATGTCGCGGTACTCGCGAAACAGCGACAGCTCGGCCTCGCGCTCGTAATCGTCTAGCTCGTCTTCGTTCATCCCCACCATCCTACGCCGTCTTCGACGCCTCCCCGAGCCCCGCCGGGGACGGGCGCGTCCGGATTGACTTATTCGAACATATGTTCGAATATTGCTGCATGAATTCCGTCGCGACCGTCCGCTCGCTGCAGCAGCGCATCACCGAGATGCAGCCGCTGCGGCTCGACGATCGCGCGCTTCCCACAGCGTCGGGCCTGCGCCCGCTGCTGCCCGGCGGGTCCCTGCGCAAGGGGGCGAGCTACGCCGTGCACGGCTCCACGCAGCTCGCACTCGCGCTGCTGGCCGAGGTGTCATCGGCGGGCTCCTGGTGCGGCGTGATCGGCTGCCCGGCCTTCGGCGCCGAGGCCGCCGCCGCACTCGGCGTCGCACTCGACCGCTGCGTGCTCGTCCCGTGCCCCGGCCCCGACGCCCTGGGCATCGCGGGCGCGCTGAGCGAGGTGCTCACCGTCGTGCTGCTGCGCCCGCCCCAGCGGGTGGGCCCCGGTGAGGTCGAACGCATCTCGGCCCGTCTCCGCGAGCACGGCTCCGCGCTCGTCGCGGTGGGCGACTGGCCCAGGCCCGAGAGCACGATGCGGGTCACGGGGTCGCGGTGGCGAGGGCTCGGCGAGGGGCACGGCCTGCTCGAGGAGCGGGAGCTCACGGTGCTTTTCGAACGATTTTTCTCGCGAGCNAGCAGGGGAGCAAAAAGGGTTCGAAAATGCGCTTCGCGGGCGGCGCAGTCGCCGACCCGGCCGTTCCCGGGGTTCGCAGGCTGGTGCCGCGATGAGCGCCCCCGTCACGGTCTCCGCGGCGGCGAGCGCGGCGGAGCGGATCCTCGTCTTCTGGGTGCCCGACTGGCCGGTGCGCGCCTATCTTCGCGAGTTGGAGAGCGCGGAGGAGGACCCGCCGGCCACCCCCGCCATCGCGCTGATCGCGAATCGGCAGGTGATCGCCTGCTCCGACGCGGCGCGGGCGGAGGGCGTGCGGGTGGGGCTGCGCGAGACCGAGGCCCAGTCCCGCTGCCCATCGCTCGCGGTGCCCCCGCACGATCCCGAGGTCGACGAGCGCAGATTCGCCCCCGTGATCGCCTCGCTCGAGCACCTCATCCCCGGGGTCGAGCCGCTGCGGCCGGGGCTCTGCGCCATGCGCGCCCGCGGCCCGGCGCGCTACTACGGGGGCGAGGATCGCGCAGCCGATGCGATCCTGAGCCTTGCCGAGCAGTTGGGCCTTCCCGGGGCGCGGGTCGGCATCGCCGATGGCCGCTTCGCCGCCGAGCAGGCCGCCCGCGCCTCCTCGACCGATCCGGCTGTCACGGCTCCGTCCGAGGGAGTGCGCATCGTGCCGGCCGGAGCCGCAGCCGCTTTTCTCAGCTCGCTTCCCGTCGGCCGCGCTGCGCAGCCGGCCTTCGCCGAGGTGCTGCACGGCCTCGGAATCCGCACGCTGGGGGCACTGGCGGCACTCCCCGAAGACGCGGTGCGGCAGCGCTTCGGGCCGGAAGGGGTCGCGGTGCACCGGCGAGCCTGCGCCTCCGGCCCGCAGCACGGCTCCGAGGTGCGCCCGCGCACCCCGGTGCGGGAGCTCGCCGTCGAACTCTCGCTCGAACCACCGGTCGAGAGCGCCGAGCAGCTCGCCTTCGCGTGCATGGCCCTGGCCGAGCGATTCGTCTCGGGGCTCGCCGAGGATCGTCTCGTCTGCACCGCCCTCCGCATCGAGCTCACCGACGACATCGGCGTGCGGCACGAGCGCGTGTGGTCGCACCCGCACCGCTTCACCGCGGCCGATGCGGTCAACCGTGTCCGCTGGCAGGTCGCCGCGATGCCGACGACCCCCGCAGGTGCAGAGAGCGGCAGAGAGGGGGCGGGCATCGCCTGCGTTCGACTGTCCCCCGCCCACACCGACCGCGCCGCCGCGCACGAGCCGGGCCTCTGGAGCACGGAGCCCGACACGCGCGTGCATCACCATCTGAGCAGAGTGCAGAGCCGGCTCGGACACACCGGAGTCGGCACGATGGGGCTCGTCGGCGGCCGCCTGCTCGCCGAGCGGCAGAGCTTCGTCCCCTGGAGCACGGGGCGGGCGGGCCGGCGCGAATCGCGGAGCTCCGCGGCAGGCCCCTGGCCCGGGGCGATCCCGGGGCCGACGCCCAGCCTCGTGTTCCCCGAGCCGATTCCGGTCGAGCTCTGCGACAGTTCCGGCGCCCCCGTCGCCATCGACGACGAGGATCTGCTCACCGCCCGACCGGCCCGTCTGCGGGTGAGCGGCACCGGGTTCGACGCCCCGGTGAGCGACTGGTCGCTCCCCTGGCCCCTGCGCGAGCAGTGGTGGCGGGGCGCCCCCGAGCGTTTCAGGCTGCAGTTGCAGCTCGCCGACGGAGACGCCTGGCTGCTGCTGCACGAGCAGGGGCGGTGGCACGCCGAGGGGCGGTACGACTGATGAAGTGGCACAACTCACCGCTGCCCTGGCAGGAGTTCGAACGGCGCCTCTCGGGCCGCGCCCCGCAAGCGGGCCCGCCCGCCGCAGCTCGGGATCGCCGAGACGATCCCGAGACGGGCGACGCGCGCAGAGCCGACACGGGATCCGGACCCGCCACCGCCTCCGGGCTCCACACGGCTGCCGAACCGCAGTCCCCCGCCGTGCCCTACGCCGAACTCCACGCCCACTCCCACTACAGCTTCCTCGACGGATCGTCGTCGCCCGAGCAGCTCATCGAGGAGGCCTCACGACTCGGCCTCAGCGGCATCGCGCTCACCGACCACGACGGTTTCTACGGAGCGGCGCGCTTCGCGGAGGCCGCCGAGGCCCAGAACAAGAGGAGCGCAGCAGACGAGCAGGGCGAGCGCTCCCCGCTGCTCACCGTCTACGGCGCCGAGCTCTCCCTCGGACTCGACGCCCCGCAACTCGGGGCGGCCGACCCGGTGGGCACGCACCTGCTGGTGCTCGCGCGGGGAACCGAGGGGTACCACCGGCTCGCGGGGGCGATCACGGAAGCGCAGCTGGCCGGGGGTGAGAAGGGTCGGCCGGTCTACGACCTCGAGGCGCTCGCCGAGGCCGGTCGGGGCGAGTGGGTGATCCTCACCGGCTGCCGCAAGGGCGCTGTACGTCGTGCCCTCGGCGGGGCCTCGACCCGCGAGATGGGCGAGACGCTGGCGCTGGCCGAGCTCGACCGCCTCACCGCGCTCTTCGGCGCCGACAGCGTGCACGTCGAGCTGACGCACCACGGGCACCCCGGCGACGACCCCCTGAACGCCCGCCTCGCGGGTCTCGCCGCCGCGCGCGGCGTCCCCACGATCGCCACGGGCAACGTGCACTACGCCGCCCGCGCGCATGCCCCCCTCGCCGAGGCCATGGCGGCGGTGCGGGCCCGTCGCAGCCTCGACGAGCTCGATCCGCACCTCCCCGCCACCGGCGCCTCCCATCTGCGCAGCGGAGCCGCGATGCTGCGCCGCTTCGCCCGCTACCCCGACGCGGTCGCGCGCACCGTGCCGCTCGCGAGGGAGCTGGCCTTCCCGTTGAAGGCCGCGCGGCCGAGGCTGCCGAAGCTGGACGTGCCCGAGGGGCACACGCAGATGAGCTGGCTGCGCAGCCTCGTGTGGGAGGGGGCCGAGCGCCGCTACGGCGCGGCGCTCCCCGACGGGCACCGCACCCGCATCGAGCAGGAGCTCGACGTCATCGAGCAGAAGGACTTCCCCGGCTACTTCCTGATCGTGCACGACCTGGTGAGCAAGGCCCGCGCGGAAGGAATCCTGTGCCAGGGCCGCGGATCGGCCGCGAACTCCGCAGTCTGCTACGTGCTGCACATCACCGCGGTCGACGCCATCTTCTATAATCTGCCCTTCGAGCGCTTCCTGTCGAGCCTGCGCGACGAGGAGCCCGACATCGACGTCGACTTCGACTCCGAGAAGCGCGAAGAGATCATCCAGTACGTCTACGGCAAGTACGGCAGGCGCAACGCGGCGCAGGTCGCGAACGTCATCAGCTACCGCCCGAAGGCCGCGGTGCGCGACGCGGCCAAGGCCCTCGGCTACAGCGCAGGTCAGCAGCGGGCCTGGACGAAGGGCCTCGAACGGTGGGGCGGCATCGAGGACGATCCCGACAGCCCCCTCCCCGAAGCCGTGCAGCGGCTGGCCAGGCAGTTCATGCAGGCGCCCCGGCACCTCGGCATCCACTCGGGAGGCATGGTGCTGACGGAGCGGCCCGTTGGCGAGGTCTGCCCCATCGAGCACGCCCGCATGACGGGCCGCACCGTGCTGCAGTGGGACAAGGACAGCTGCGAGACGATGGGCCTCGTCAAGTTCGACCTGCTCGGCCTCGGCATGCTGAGCGCCCTGCAGAAGACCATGGACATCGTCGAGACGAGCACGGGCGAGCACTGGGAACTCGACACGATCCCCAAGGAGGAGGCCGGCGTCTACGACATGCTGTGCCGCGCCGACGCCGTGGGCGTGTTCCAGGTCGAGAGCCGCGCGCAGCTGAACACCCTGCCACGACTGCTCCCCCGCCAGTTCTACGACCTCGTCGTCGAGATCGCGCTCATCCGCCCGGGCCCCATCCAGGGCGGTGCGGTGCACCCGTATCTGCGCAGAAGGAATGGTCGGGATCCCATCGAGTACCCGCACCCCAAACTGGTCCCGGTGCTCGAGCGCACCATGGGCGTGCCGATCTTCCAGGAGCAGCTCATGCAGATGGCCATCGCCATCGGCAACTGCTCGGGAGAGGACGCCGACCTGCTGCGGCGCTCCATGGGTTCGAAGCGCGGCCAGGAGCGCATGGACAGTCTCAAGGCAAAGCTCTTCGCTGGGATGCGCGAGAACGGCATCGGGGACGACGACGCGCAGCGCCTCTACGAGCAGATCGAGGCCTTCGCCAGTTTCGGATTCGCCGAGAGCCACTCGCTCAGCTTCGCGCTGCTCGTCTACGTCAGCTCCTGGTTCAAGCTGCACTACCCGGCGGCCTTCCTCGCGGGCCTGCTGCGCTCGCAACCCATGGGCTTCTACTCCTCACGGGAGCTCGTGCAGGACGCCCGCCGACACGGGGTGACGGTGCTGCCGCCCGATGTGCAGCGGTCGGGCGCGCAGGCCGACCTCGAGGCGCTGCCGAACGCGGATCGCGGCCGGGTCACCGGTTCGGATGCCTGCCTCGCGGATCCGCAACCCCCGGTCGGAGCCTTTGATGCGCAGGCGCCGGACACGAGCGGCGTGCACCGCCGCGACGGCGCCTTCGCGGTGCGACTCGGCCTCACCTCGATCCGGGGCATCGAGGCGGAGGCGGCCGAGCGCATCGCCCGAGCCCGCGCGCACGCGCCCTTCGAGGATCTCGCCGACCTCGCGCGGCGGGCGGACCTGGACCGGAGCCGGATCGAGGCGCTGGCCTCGGCGGGCGCCTGCGAGAGTCTCGGCATCGGTCGCCGCGAGGTGCTCTGGGCCGCCGCGCCGGCGGCGGACAACCGGGAGCGCTTCCTGCCCGGCATCGCCGTGCACGTGCAACCGCCCCTGCTGCCCGTGCTGAACCCGGCCGAGCAGACCGCCCTCGACATGTGGACCACTGGGGTGCCGCTCGCGGCGCATCCGCTCGAGCTGCTGCGCGACTCGCTCGACGCGCGGGGCGTGGTGCGCTCGGACGGCGTGCGGCTCACCCGCCCCGGGACGATGGTCGAGGTCGCGGGGCTCGTCACGCACCGCCAGCGCCCCGGCACCGCTGGCGGCATTGTCTTCGTGACGCTGGAAGACGAGGCCGGCAGCGTGAACGTCGTGACCTGGCGGGATGTCTGGCTGCGCAACCGGCTCGTGGCCCGATCCTCGCCCGCGCTCGTCGTGCGGGGTGTGGTCGAGCGCTCACCGGAGGGGGTGATCAACATCATCGCCGAAACCTTCGAGCCGCTCGCGGCACCGGCGGGCACCACCTCACGAGATTTCCGCTGATCCGGCCGCACCCCACCGACTATGCTGGCGGCGTGCACACGTCAACGGCCCTCCTCACCGACCACTACGAGCTCACCATGGTCGACGCCGCGCTGCAGGCCGGCACCGCTCAGCGGGGCAGCGTCTTCGAGCTCTTCGCCAGGCGGCTCTCGGGTGCGCGCCGATACGGCGTCGTCGCCGGCACCGGCCGCCTGCTCGACGCCATCGAGCGCTTCCGCTTCACCGACGCCGAGCTCGAGTTCCTGCGCGAGCACCGCATCGTGAGCGGGGCCGCCCTCGACTGGCTGGCCGACTTCCGGTTCTCGGGCGACATCTGGGGCTATCCCGAGGGCGAGGTGTTCTTCCCCGGTTCCCCCCTCATCATCGTCGAGTCGAGCTTCGCCGAGGGTGTGCTGCTCGAGACGCTCGCGCTCAGCATCCTCAACGCCGACTCCGCCGTCGCCACCGCGGCCTCCCGCATGAGCCACGCCGCGGCAGGCAAGCCGCTCGCCGAGATGGGCTCCCGCCGCACCGGCGAGTACAGCGCCGTCGCCGCGGCCCGCTCCGCCTACCTGGCCGGCTTCAGCGCCACGTCCAACCTCGAGGCGGGCCGCCGCTACGGCATCCCGACCATGGGCACGGCCGCCCACAGCTTCACCCTGCTGCACGACAGCGAACGGCAGGCGTTCGAGGCGCAGGTCGCAGCCCTCGGCACCGATACCACACTGCTCGTCGACACCTACGACATCGAGCAGGGCGTGCGCACCGCCGTCGAGGTCGCCGGCACCGGGCTCGGCGCCGTGCGCATCGACTCCGGCGACCTGCCGGTCGTCGTCGCGCAGGTGCGCCGACTGCTCGACGAGCTGGGGGCCACGCGCACCCGCATCACCGTGACGAACGACCTCGACGAGCACACCGTCGCCGCCCTCGCGGCCTCGCCCGTCGACAGCTTCGGCGTCGGCACCTCGGTCGTGATCGGATCGGGCACCCCCACGATGGGCATGGTCTACAAGCTCGTCGCGCACGAGAACGAGTCGGGCGAGTGGATCTCGGTCGCGAAGAAGTCGGCTGAGAAGGCCTCCGTGGGCGGGCGCAAGAGCGTGCGCCGCAGCTACAACGCGCGGGGGACCGCGACCGCCGAGCTGATCCTGCTCGGCGACGGCCCGAGCGGCGAGCCCGAGGGCGAGGATCTGCCGGGTGTCAGCCGCGAGGTGCTCGCACCGCTCGTGCAGGCGGGCGAGATCCTGCCCGAGCACACGGGCGCCGCAGGCCTCGCGGCCGCCCGCGAACGGCACCGCACCCGCGTCGCCGAGCTGCCGCCGGTCGCGCTCAGCCTCACGCGGGGCGATCCCGCGATCCCCACCGAGTACCGCTGACCCGCTCCGAACCGCTCGAACAGCCGATCAGCGACAGGGCCCGGCGAGACGGCTGCGCCCCCGCCGAGAAACCTCGGCGGGGGCGCAGTCGTTCACGCACCGCATGCGGTCGCTCGGCCGCGGCGGAGCGAGCTGCGCGTCACTTCTTCATGCGCTCGTAGACCCTCTTGCAGTCGGGGCAGACCGGGAACTTCTCGGGGTCGCGCGAGGGCGTCCATTTCTTGCCGCAGAGCGCGCGTACCGGCTTGCCCGTCACGGCCGATTCGAGGATCTTGTCTTTGGGCACGTAGTGCGAGAAGCGCTCGTGGTCGCCGTCCTCGATCTGCGAATCCTCGAGCAGTTTCTCGAGTTCGCGGTCGAGCACATCGGTGCCCCCGCCTGCGGTGTCCGGATCACGACGCGAGAAAATACCCATGAGCCGATTGTACCTCGGGGGCTCCCGGAGCGTCAGTCGAAGACCTGGGTGACGGCGATGAGTTCGGGGCCGCTGCGGTCGAAGAGCCAGCCGCCAATGAACACGCCGAGCAGCAGCACCACGGCGCCGTAGCCCAGGCCGAAGCCGAGCGCCCACATGTTGCTCGCGAACTCGACGTCGAGGATCGCGCTGATCGCGTACCAGAGGGGCGGCACCGCGAGCAGCAGCGCCAGCACCATCGAGAGGGTCTGCGCGAGGCCCGAACCCGAACCCGACCACTGGGGCTGCGAGAAGGGGCTGTCCCCGGGTCGCGTCGCCGGGTAGGGCATGAGCACGGAGAACACGCTCGACACCGCGCACGCCACCAGCAGCACCGAGACGTTCATGCCGATCACCGCGGGCAGCACCCGCCACTCGCCGAGGATCGTCACGGTGATGCTCGAGCCGATGAGGGCGAGGGGCAGGCCGATCATGAGCACGGGAGCCAGGCGGCCGGCGCGGTCGGCGCGGCCGCGGATGCCGCTAGCCACGTGCTCCCAGATGGCGGTCGAGTCCATCGAGACGTCGTTGTGCTGGGACCAGCCGAGCAGCAGCAGGATGACCGGCAGCGGCACGAGCGCGAGCGGCCGCAGATCGGCGCCCGCCACGGCGAACGCGATGAGCATCACGACGGGGGCGATCGGGATCGCGAAGAGCGCGACGCGGTAGCGGGGGTCGCGCGCCCAGTAGGTGAGCTCGCGGGCGGCGATCACCTGCGCGGGTCGCGCGGCGAAGCGCTCGAACCAGCCGAGGCCGGCGCGGGCCGCGTCGGGGGCGACGGGGCGGTCGACGTGCTGGTTGGCGAAGCGCACGAGCGGGAACCAGACGGCCAGCAGCACGAGGATCGCGGCGGCCGCGACCGCGAGATGCAGCAGGGCGCCGTCGACGTCGCCCGCGGCCGCGAGCGCCAGGGCCGCGAAGGGCGCCCCGAACGGGGTCCACCCCGCGGCTTCCGCGGCGCTGGTCGCGGCGACCGATCCCTCTGCCCCGAACGCTGTTGCGGCCGCGAACACGGCCACCGGCAGGAAGGCGATGAGCAGCACCACGCCCACCGTGCGGATGGAACCCGCGTTGCGGGCTCCTGCGAGCAGCTTCGACACGGCCGACACGACGCGCGCGCTGCAGAGCGCGAGGATCGCCGCGAGAGCCAGGGCGACGGGCGCGATCCAGCCCGGCTCGCCCCACTCGGGCCGCAGCACGGCCAGCGCCGTCAGCCAGATCAGCATCAGCAGGAAGGGCCACGTCATGATCGACGTGATGAGCAGCGACGAGGCGATCGCCGCGGGCGCGACCGGGAACTGGCCGAACTGGCGAGGTTCGAGGTTGCGGCGGTTCTCGAAAAACGGCACCACGAACGCGCCCGCCAGCACGATGGTGCCGATGATCACGTCGACGATCGCGCGCTCGTGCCCGGCGGGCAGCAGGCGCGCGGGCACCACGGCGAGCAGCACCGCGGCCGCGCCGAGCAGCACGTAGAGCAGTGAGGTGCGCAGGCCCTTCGCGAACGATCCTCGGAACGCACCGCCCAGCAGCGCTACTCGGAGTCGGAAGAGCCGTGCAACCACTCGAGCCCCTTCCTCGCGTCGCTCATGCCGGTCAGTCTGGTGAAGCGCTCCTCGAGGCTGATGCCATCGCGCACGGCGTCGACGGTGCCCTGCGCGATGACGCTGCCGTCGACGATGATCGAGACGTGATCGCAGACGCGCTGGATCAGATCGAGGCTGTGGCTCGACATGACCACGCTGCCGCCGCCCGACACGAACTTCTCGAGGATCTCGGTGACGTTCGACGCCGAGACGGGGTCGATCGCCTCGAACGGCTCGTCGAGCACGAGCACCTCGGGCGCGTGGATCATGGAGCAGGCCAGCGCGATCTTCTTCTGCATGCCGGCCGAGTAGTCGGAGACGAGGCGCCCGAGCGCCGACTCGAGGCCGAACGCCTCGGCCAGCTCCGCGGAGCGCTGCGCGACCGCGCCCTCCTCGACGCCGTGCAGCACGCCGCAGTAGTAGAGCAGCTGCGCGCCCGTCAGGCGGTCGAACAGGCGCAGCCGATCCGGCAGCGTGCCGATGAGGCGCTTCGCGGCCGGCCCGTCGCTCCACACGTCGACGTCGCGCACGCTCACCCGCCCGGAGGTGGGGCGCAGCAGCCCGCTGATCATCGAGAGCGTGGTGGTCTTGCCCGCGCCGTTGGGGCCGACGACGCCGGTGAAGGATCCGGCGTGCACCTCGATCGACACCTCGTTGGCGGCGACGAGCGAACCGTAGGTCTTCGTGAGCATCTCGGTGCGCAGCACGACGGGGTTCTGCTCAGCCAGACGGCCGCGCTCCCGCGCTCGCACCACCGACGGAACCGGCACCTGGATACGGCCCGTGCGCGTTGACGGCTTCGGCTGGGCAGCCTCGAGATCGGCGGCCCGGGGCTCGGAGGGGGCGTCACCGCTCGCACCCGCGGCGCGGCTCGGCCGGATGCGGGGGGAACCGCCCGCGGATGCCGCCTCCGCACCGGTCTCCTCGCCCTGACGGCTCTCGACCTCGCGCTCCTCCAAAACCGGTTCGCTCGACCTCGAGCTCTCTTCTGGCTCGAAAACAGGCTCGGTCGAAGGCGATACGGGCGGCACGTGTCTAATTTATCAAATCATCGGCGGCGAAGCGTGTGCGCGCGCCGGGAGCCGCGGCTTCGGTGCGCGGGCCGACGGGCCGCCCCTCCGCGGGTTCGAGCGGCGGGTTGAGCCGGCGAGTCGTGCCCGCGTTCGGTCGGCGGCGCGTCCACGGGTTCGCCCGGCGGGCGCGCCGCCGTGGACGCGCCTGCCGACGGAACCCCGAAAAACCGGCAGAATGGCTGTGTGACGTTTTCCTCCGAGCCCCGGTCGACGCGGTCGACGCGGTCGACGCGCAAGCGAGCCTGGTCGTCGCTGTGGCTGCTGACCCGGCGCGATCTCAAGGTTCGCTACTCCACCTCGCTGCTCGGCTACCTCTGGTCGATCCTCGATCCGCTGCTGATGAGCCTCATCTACTGGTTCATCTTCACCCAGGTGTTCAGCCGGTCCGTCGGCGAGACGCCCTACATCGTCTTCCTGCTGACCGCCCTGCTGCCGTGGGTCTGGTTCAACGGGGCGGTCTCCGACTCGACGCGCGCATTCCTGCGCGACGTGAAGCTGGTGCGCTCCGTAGCCCTGCCCCGCTGGATCTGGGTGGGTCGCATCGTCTGCTCGAAGGGCGTCGAGTTCGTGCTGAGCCTGCCCGTGCTCATCGCGTTCGCGATCGCGACCGGGGCCACCGTCGGGTGGGAGCTCGTGCTCTTCCCGCTGGCGGTGCTGATGCTCGCGACGCTCACACTCGGGGTCGGCCTGCTGGTCTCGCCGCTCGTCGTGTTCTTCCGCGACTTCGAACGCGCGACGAAGCTGATCCTGCGCGTGCTCTTCTACGCCTCCCCCATCATCTACGGCGCCGCCGACCTGCCCGAGTTCGCCCGGCCGCTCGCGTGGCTCAACCCGCTCTCGGGCATCTTCGCACTGTTCCGCGCCGGGTTCTTCCCCGACCAGCTCGACTGGGCGCTCGTGGGCGCCTCCGCCCTGGGCACGCTCCTCTTCCTCGTGATCGGCGTGCTCGTGTTCCGACGCTCCACCGGCGGCGTCCTGAAGGAGCTGTGACACGATGTACGAACTCGACGAGAACATCGGCCGCTCAGACTCCCCCGATGCGCCGCCCATCATTTCCGTGCAGAAGCTCGGGGTGCGCTTCCGACGCAACAAGGGCTCACGCCGCAGCTTCAAGGATCTCTTCTCGGGGCGGTCGCGCCGCAATCGCCCGGGCGAGTTCTGGGCGCTGCGCGACGTCTCCTTCGAGGTGCGGCCCGGCGAGGCGATCGGCGTGGTGGGCCGCAACGGGCAGGGCAAGTCGACGCTGCTGAAGCTCGTCGCCGGCGTGCTGCTGCCCGACGAGGGCACGGTGACCGTGCACGGCGGCGTGGCTCCGCTCATCGAGATCACCGGCGGCTTCGTCGGCGACCTGACCGTGCGCGACAACGTCAACCTCGCCGCGGGCCTGCACGGGCTCAGCCGTCAGGAGATCGCCGCGCGCTTCGCCGACATCATCGATTTCGCGGGCGCCGAAGACGTGATCGACACCCCGTTCAAGCACCTCTCGAGCGGCATGAAGGTGCGGGTCGCCTTCTCGGTCATCTCGCAGCTCGACGAGCCCGTGCTGCTCGTCGACGAGGTGCTCGCCGTGGGCGACCGGGCGTTTCGGGCGAAGTGCTATCGGCGCATCGAAGATCTGCTCGCGCAGGGGAAGACCCTGTTCCTCGTCTCGCACAAGGAGGGCGATCTGCGACGGTTCTGCTCGCGGGGACTGTACCTCGACAAGGGGCGGCTCGCGCTCGACGCGCCGATCGACGAGGTGCTGGATCGCTACAACGCCGATCACCCCGTCGGCGGTTAGGGGCCGCGGCTCGCGTGCGGGGCTCCGCTACTCCGCCGTCTGCCTCCGCCGCCACTCGTCGGCTTTCGCCAGCAGGCCCTCGATCGCGCCGTGGAAGCGGCGGGTCGGCGCCCCGGGCGAGGTGTCGCCGAAGTAGTGCTGCGACCACGTGCCCAGCCGCTCGCGGGCCGCATCGTCGCCGATCACCCGGTCCAGCACCGCCGCGATATCGCCGGCCTGATCCGCGTCGAGCCACTCGCACACGCTCAGGTAGCCGCCCTCGTCGACCTCGGCCTCGGGCGCGACCGGGCGGGTCACCATGAGCGGCTTGCCCGTGGCGAGGCGGTCGTAGACCATCGCGGAGATGTCGCAGATGGCGACGTCGGGCAGGCTCAGCTGCCAGCCGAGGGCGGGCGAGGTGTCGTACACGTGCTGCGCCGCCGGATCCTGCTGGTTGGCCTCCTGCAGCATCGCGATGATGCGGGTGTTCGCGGCCCCGAACTCGGAGTCGACCACGCCGCTGCGCGGGTGGGGCCGATACACCACGCGGTGCCGGCCGGTGGCGATGAGCTCGCGCACGAGGGCCTCGCCGTGGGTCGCCACGGATCCGTAGCACGCCGCCGGCCGATCGCCCTCCCAGGTCGGGGCGTAGAACACGACGGTGCGCTCGTCTGGCTCGAACGGCGGGGTGCCGCCCAGGTGATCGGCCTGCGGGCGGCCGATCGGGATCGTGCGCCGATCCACGTCGTAGTCCCAGAGCGCCTTCGACAGGCGGGCCTGCGCGGCGTCGCCCGCGACCAGTGCGAAATCGTACGTCTTGTACTGATTGCTGGTCATGTACATCTTGTCGCTCTCGCCGTGGTTGATGAACACGTGCCAGCGTCGGCCGTAGCGCATCATCTGGAAGTTGCGCGTGTTCTGGTTCACGTAGAGGATCACGTCGAGGGGCTGCTGCTCGATCACCCGCTCGAGGTCGGTGACCTTCTGCACGAAGGCGACGTCGAGGCCGCTCTCCTGCATCAGCTGCCGAGCTCCGGCCGCGTTGCGGGCGAGCACGAGCACCGGCCAGTGCTTCGAGAGCTCCTGCAGCGGCGCGTACCACTGGCGCATCTGGTAGATGTTGACGTCGCTGTCGGCGAAGTAGACGCCCACGCGGAAGCGCTGTTCGGGCAGGGGGCCCTGCTCGAGGATCAGGTTGCGCAGTTCGAAGTAGGCCCGTCGTCCCTTCAGCACGCGCTTCGCCAGTCGCACCGCGCGCTTCGCATCTTTCGCCAGTTGCATCCCTCCAGAATATCGCCAGTCCCCGTGAGACCCGTGACACGGAGGCTGTGGGAGGATCGTGGGGTGATCCTGCCGCCCCTCCCTGAGCTGCCCGCCGTGAGCTACGTCATGCCGGTGCTCAACGAGGAGGGGTATCTGGAGACGGCGGTGCGCACGATCCTCGACCAGGATTACGCGGGCGAGAAGGAGATCGTGCTCGCTCTCGGCCCGTCCCGCGACCGCACCGACGAGATCGCCGCGGCCCTCGCGGCGGCGGATGCGCGCGTGCGTCTCGTTGAGAACCCGCAGACGCACATCCCGGCGGGCCTCAACCTCGCGATCGCGGCGAGTCGCCACCCCGTCGTGGTGCGGGTCGACGCGCACTCGGAGCTCACCCCCGACTACACGCGGCGCGGCATCGAGGCGCTGGGGCGCGAGGGCGCGGCGAACGTCGGCGGCGTGATGCGGGCCGCGGGGCGCGGGGCGGTGCAGCGCGCGATCGCCCGGGGCTACAACAGCCCGTTCGGGCTCGGGGGCGGGGCGTACCACGGCGACGGCTCGGCGGCGCCCGCCGAGTCGGCGTACCTCGGCATCTTCCGTCGCGAGGCGCTCGACGCCGTCGGCGGCTACGATCCCGCGATCCTGCGCGGCGAGGACTGGGAGCTCAACCTGCGGATCCGCCGCGCCGGCGGCCTCGTCTGGTTCGAGCCCGCGCTCGGCGTCACCTATTGGCCGCGCGCCTCGCTCGGCGACCTCGCTCGGCAGTTCTTCGCGACCGGCACCTGGCGGGCCGTGCTCGTGCGGAGGTACGGGCGGGCGAACCCCTGGCGCTTCTTCGCCCCTGGGGCCCTGGTGCTCGGGCTCGCCGCAAGTCTCGTCGGCCTCGTGCTGCTCGTCTGCGGGGTGCTGCCCTGGGGCTCCGCCTGGTCGCTGCTGCTCGCACCCGCCGCGCTGTACCTGCTCGGGATCGCGTACGCCACGATCAGGATCCCGGATCAGCGCGGGCTGCGCGACCACCTGCTCACCGCCGCGACGCTCGTGACCATGCACCTGAGCTGGGGCTCCGGTTTTCTGCGGGGCATCACTCTCGGCGGCGGCCGAGTAGTCGACCGCTCGCGGGTGTAGCGGCCCCGACGAACGCGAGCGGCCGCCGGCACCGCCCGCCGCTCAGCCGAGCGCGCCCCGCTCGACGAGCGCCCTCACCACGCGCTCCGAGGCGCGACCGTCGTCGTGCGGGTTGAAGCGCTCCCGCCAGGCCGCCGCAGCAGGGGCAGACCGTCGCACCCAGTCCGCGGCCACGCCGAGCTCCGCGAGCTGCCGCGCGCACTCGACCACCTCGGATCGCTGCGACAGCAGCGGCCCGGGAGCCTCGCGCTCGAAATCGAAGGTGAAGCCTCGCTCACGGTCTCGGTAAGCCGCGAGATCGGGCACGAAGAAGACCGTCGGCAGCTGCGCGATCGAGGCGTCGAACATGATCGACGAGTAATCGGTGACGAGCAGATCGGCCGCGAGGATGACGTCGTTCACGTCGGGGTGCTGCGACGCGTCGACCACCCGGGCGGTCGCGCCTCCGTAGCGTCCGAAGGCGTGCGTGCGCGTGTGCCCGCGCGCCACGACGGTCCACTCCTCGCCGAGCTGCTCGGCGAGCGCGCGCACGTCGAGCTCGTCGACGAGCGTGAGACCGCCGTCGCGCCAGGTCGGCGCGTAGGCGAGCACTCGGGCGTCGGGGTCGATGCCGAGCGCCGCCCGCGCGGTGCGCACGGCGATCGGGTTGCGCTCGCTTCCGAGCATCGCCTGGGCGAGCCGGTCGTCTCGCGGGTAGCCGGTCTCGAGGATCTCGCCCCGGAACGCGTAGCTCGAGCGGAACTGCTCGGTCGAGTGGGGGTTCTGCGAGAGCAGGAGACTCCAGCGGCGGCTCTCGCGGCGGATCGCCAGGCGGGTGCGCAGACCCACGTTCGGGCGGCCGAGGGCGAGGTGCTTGAGCATCGTGCCGTGCCAGGTCTGCATCACGGTCTGGCCGCGGCGTCTGCGGAACCGGTAGCGCAGCCAGTCGTTGACGACGAGCAGCCTGGCGGTGCGCCGCGCCGCGAACCATTCGCGGCCGCCGACGAGCAGTGGCACGGCGCCCTCGGGCACTCGCTGCCGCTCGCCGGTGACGCTCCAGTAGCGGGTCAGCTGCGGGAAGCGGCGGGAGATCTCGCGGTCGAGGGCGAGCGGATTGCAGCTCACCTGGCGCCCGTAGAAGCTCTCGAAGAACACCGATGCGGGGGTGACGAGTTCGCGCAGCGGAGTGCGCAGCCGGATGATCTCGGAGAGCGCCCTCGCCGCCGCTCCCCCCTCCGGATGGGCGTGGAAGCGGGTGGCGAGCGAGCGCGCGTCCGCCTGCGCCGCCCGCGCCGCGAGCACGCTTCCGCTCAGCTCCGCGAGGCGGCGCGCCACCGAAGTCCAGTCGCGCTCGACGCGACCCGCGGCCGTCACCGCGAGAGGCTCGTAGAGGCCGCGGGTGGCGGTGTAGTGCTCGAGGTCGGGCGCGAACCACACGATCGGGCGCCCGAGCAACGAGAAGTCGATGGCGATCGACGAGTAGTCGGTGACCACCGTGTCGACTCCGCCGAGCAGCGGAGTGATGTCGCGCACGCGGTCCGCGCCGAGCAGGTGCACCCGCTCGCCGACCATCGGCTCGTATGCGCCGCTGCCGAGGGGGTGCGAGCGGATGAGCAGGTGGGCGCCGCTCTCGGCGAGGGTGCGCCGGATCAGCGCGACCTCTGCGGCGTCGGGCGCCGCGGGGTCGGGATCCCCGTCTCGCCAGGTGGGCGCGTAGAGCACGATCACGTCGGTGTCGGCGACGGCGGATCCGGCCTCGCCGAGGGCCTCGAGCAGCCGCGCTCGCGCTGCGGCCGCGGCCTCGGGGTCGCGCGCCTGCTGTGCGAGTGCGTCGTCGCGAGGGTCTCCGAGCACGCGCACCTTGCCCGGATCGACCCGGAACGCCGAGCGCAGCCGCTCGGCGGCGGTGACGGAGCCCGCGACGAAGAGGTCGATCTCGCGCGAGCCCGCGAGGTACATGCGGCGCAGCAGCGCCCGCACCGGGGCCGGCCCGCGCACCGCCGTGGTGACGGGCGAGTCGAGATGCAGTCGTTTGAGGGGCGCCCCGTGCCACAGCTGCACGACGGTGGCGCCGTAGACGCCGAAGCGGTTCGCGTCGCCGAGACCGTGGGTCACCACGACGCGGCTCGCCCTGAGGGTCTCCCAGTAGCCTGCCCGGCCGCGGCGGGGCACCGCTTCGAAGCCCTCCGCTCGGGCGAGTTCGGCCTCGGCATCGTCTGCCACGAGCCAGACGATGCGGGCATCGGGGTCGGAGGCGCGCAGGGCTCGAGCGAGGGGCAGCGCTCCCTCGCCCACTCCGATGCCGCTGCCGAAGACCCAGCGCTGCTCGCCCCGCGGAACGAACCACGAGACGAGCAGCGACAGCAGGTATTTGGGAAGCGCGAGCAGTTTGGCGAGGTTGCCGCTCGCGAAGCTGAATCCGGCGGTACTCATCGGATTCAGCTTAGCGTCGAGCTACCACTCCAGCGTGCCGAGGGTGGCCTCGGTCTGCTGTTCTTCACCCCCGCGGGTGTAGTCGATGGAGACGGTGCTGCCACCGGGGTGCATTCGCACGAGGGCCGAGACCGAGGTGCCGTCGACCGCGGGCACGCCGTCCACCGCCGTGATGACGTCTCCGGCGCGCAGACCGGCGCTGTCGGCGGCGCCGCCGCGGGTCACGTCGACGAGCAGACCGCCCGCGTGGTTCGCGTCCTCGTCGGTGTCCTGGCTGGAATCGGCGACCGAGGCGCCGAGCAGGCCGTGCGAGGGCTGCTCGCCCGCGATGATCTCATCGGCGACGCGGGTCGCGAGGTTGACCGGGATCGCGAAGCCGAGGCCGTCGCTGCCCGCAACGCCCTGCGAGCTCGTGGGCGAGGCGATCGCGACGTTGATGCCGATGAGCTCGCCGTTGCCGTTGAGCAGCGCACCGCCCGAGTTGCCGGGGTTGATCGACGCGTCGGTCTGGATCACAGGGAGCGTCACTGTGCCGCCCGTGGTCTGCTGCTGTTGCTGCTGCTCGCCCTGGTCCGGAAGACCGAAGCGGAAGTCCCACGGGCTGGTTCCACCGCTGCCCTCGTCGTCCTGGGGCGTCGGATCCTGCGGTACGAGCGCGCTGCCGACCGAGATGCCGCGGTTGACGGCGCTGACGACACCGCTGGTGACCGTGTTCGCGAGGTTGAGCGGCGCGCCGATGACGACGGCGAGATCGCCCACGTTGAGCTCGTCGGAGTCGGCGACCTCGATCGCGGGCAGCCCGTCGGCGTCGACCTTCACCACCGCGAGGTCGGAGTACGGCGCGGTGCCGACCACTTCGCCGTCGAGGATGCGTCCGTCGCTCAGCTTGACGCGCACCTGCGGATCGAAGGTGGCTCCGTCGAGCGTGACGACGTGCGCGTTGGTGATGATGTAGCCGTCTTCGCGGTAGATCACGCCGGAGCCCGACCCCGAGGCGCCGTCGCTCGTGACCTGCAGCGTGACGACGCTCGGGGTGGCGACCGCGGCGACGCCCGAGATCTGCGTCGCGTTGTCGGCGTTGTTGAGCGTCAGCGTGCCGGTGCCGCCGCTCTCGGCCACCGTCTGCGGCGCCGCGTTGGAGGCGACGATGGCCGCCACGCCGCCGCCGACCACGCCGCCGAGCAGCGCACCGATGGCGAGTCCCGCGAGCAGCGCACCGCTGCGGCTCTTCGGCTGCGCGTGCGCGGTGGTCGATGTCTGCGGAGCGAACTGCGGCTCCGCGTGCGACTCGTGCGACGGGTGCTGCGGCTGGCCGGGCTGCGAGTAGGCGCCCTGCTGGTCGTGCTGAGGGTAGCCCTGCTGGTTCGGAGAGGACTGCTGCTGGTATGCCTGCTGCGCGTGCTGATCGTGTCCGTGGAGCGGCGTCGGATGCTGCGGCTGAGCGCCCTGCGGCTGCCCGTGCCACGAGGCCTGCTGATCCGCGAGGCTCTCGGGCAGCGGGGTGGTCGGCTGCGTGGCGTGCGGCGCCGGCTGCTCCGGCGCGGCGGAGGCGGGCTGCTGCGGCGATGCGGCGCCCTCACCCGCCCCCGCAGGAGTGCCGGTGGTGTGCTGAGCGCCCGGGTGGTCGTGCTCGGGGTTGGTCGTCATGGGGGCTCCCTTCTCGTAACCCCTACCCTGGCCTGCGAACTTATGAATTGCATTTACGAGCACTGCGTGTCAGCTGCGGATCGCGGCGCGGATCCCGTTTCTGCTCGCCGCCTCGAGTCGCCGGTCAGCGGGGAAGGCTGCCTCGCGCGCTTGTACGGGCGGCCCTACCCCAGCCCGGACCCCTTCCCTCTCGCTCGGCGCCTCCTGTCGCGCACGACGGCGGCACCCGCGATGGCGGTGCCGCCTACGAGCAGCAGGCCTCCGGCCGCTGAGAGCAGCAGCAGGCCCTGCTCGCCGCCGGTCACCGCGAGCATCGACGACCGTTTCGCGGGGACCGGCCCCTCGGACACGGGGTTCGGCGCCGTCGGCCGCGGCTCGGCCGCTCCGGGCTCGGGACTCGCCGCCGGCGCGATCCGCGGCTTCTCGAGCACCGTCGTCACCTCGTCGCAGCGGTCGCGGTCGGTCTCGAGCGTCTCGTTCGCCTCGCAGGGATCGGCGTCCGTCCGGGGCGGCAGCACGTTCGCCTCGACCGTCGCACGGTTGACGTGCTCACCGTGGCCGTCGGGCCCCGCCGCCAGCGGCAGCTCGGCCGTGAACTCGACTGCGGCTACCGCACCGCCGTTGAGCGAGAAGCCGTCCCACAGGCCGGTGGCCGGATCGAAGACGCCGGCGGGCGCCCCGGCCGGCACGGCCGCCTCCCCCGTCTCCGGCAATCCGGCCTCAATCACGACGGGCGGGTCTACCACTTCGATCCCGATCGCGTCCGCCGGGAAGATGTCGCGCACCACCAGGCTCTCGGCCCACGCGTCGATGCCACCGGCGTTGCGCACCGCGATCCGGTACCGCACGGTGGCCGACGCGCCGTCGTCGGCGAGCACCGCCTCCCCCACCTGGGACTTGTCGATCTGCAGCGCCGGAGGCGGGCCCAGCGGCGCATCGAGCTCCACCTGCGAGCACTCGGTACCCTCGGCGAGCAGCACCGCCCCCGCGACGCACTCGCCCATGCCCGGCAGTCCGAACGCGTTGACCGATGAGGCGATCCGCGGCAAGCCCGCCTCCAACCAGGCGGCGTAGTCGAACGGCACCGACGCGGTGATGCTCTCGCCGGGCTGCAGCGACGGGTAGGCCCAGGTGCTCCCCTCGACCGTGCCGCTCGAAGGCTCCACGATGGTCAGCTGCTCGGCCGCCTCCTGCCCGTTCACGAAGAAGCGGTCGATCGCGGTGCCGGCGCGCACCACGTAGCCGGATGCGCCGGAAGACGGGTTGCTGATGCGCAGCAGGTACCCTCGGTCGCCGTCCAGGGTCTTCTCGAACAGGGGCGGTCCGACCGTGCGCGCCCCACCGCTCACGGAGCCGTAGCCGGTGTCGGAGGTCACGAGCACCGGTGCCCCGTCGTCGACTCGGAATGCTCCGGCGATCTGTCGATTGGCCGGGTCGAGACTCTGCCCCGTCATCGCGGAGCCGCCGGTGACGTGCACGACGAATCGCTGCTGCTGACGTATCTTCGGGGCGACGAAGCCCACGCGCACGTCGCCGTTCGGCAGCTCCTCCACGGTCATGCCGTTGTGGGAGTCGAAATGCTGCTCCGTGCCGACGATCGGGCGCGTGCGGTCCTCGCTCACCGCGTAGGCAGCGGCACGGAGCGTCTGCGGGTCGAGCCGGTACTCGTGCGGGTTCGACAGCACCACCTCGATGCGACGACCGCCCTCGGACGCGGCGGGCTCGTCAGCGCGGTGCGCCAGCTGCCACATCAGCGCGGCGCCCGGCGTCGCCGCATAGGCGGAGGTGACTCCCATGGGGGCGAGCTCCTCCAGCACGACGCCGAGCTCGCCGTTCTGAACGGGGATGCAGGTCGAGACGCGGCCCGCGAGGTTCTCGCCCAGCACCGGAGGAGCGCCGAGCCCGTAGAACTCGTAGAACGCCGAGATCGACACGCTCCGATCGACAAGGCCGTCGACCGCGGGCAAGAACTCGTAGTCCACCCACGTCGAGGCCCGATCGTCGGCTCCGTAGGCCGTTGCGCCGCCGACGCTCCGCGCGACCCGCGTGCCGTCGATCTCGAGGAACGGCGGGCGCGCCGCGTACACGTTCTCGAAGTCGATGCGGATGCGGTCTCCTGCGGCGACCGATGGTGCGAGCTCGAGCTCGAGGGTGTAGTCCCCGATACCCGCGTGCCAGCGGAAGTGCCGCAGCTTGTAGTCGTAGAGCACGGAACCCGCGGAGCTCTCGACCGTCTTCTTCGAGATCGCTGCTCCGGTCACCGCGCACTCGTTAGCTGCCTGCGCCCCGCTCTGCGGGACGGCGGGGGTGAGGAAGCCGACGCCCGAGAGGATAGCTCCGACGGCGGCGAGCCCGGCGAGGCGGAGCAGCCTGCGAGGCGCGCAGAATCGTGGTGCGATGAGATCGCGGATGCCGCTTGATGGCGGGAGCTGCGGCCTTCGGGTCGGCGGCGGGTCGAGGCGGTTCATGAGGTTCCCTTCGGTGAGACGGTGTGGGTTTCGATCCGCCCCGCCGCACCGGCACGCATCTCCCCCGATCCTGCCCGCCGCCCGCGCACCGGAATCCGCACTGTCCACAGGCGGTGTTCCGGGCCGATTTGCATTCACTCGGGGCGCCGTGTAAAGTAAATTCTTGTGCCGCGGGGTGGAGCAGTTCGGTAGCTCGCCGGGCTCATAACCCGGAGGTCGTAGGTTCAAATCCTGCCCCCGCAACCAGTTGAGAAGAGGCTCCCGAAAGGGAGCCTCTTCGCTTTTCCGCTGCGTTTCCCGCGCCGGAGCCCTCGCTCACCGCGTCGAACGGCCGTCTGCGTGGCGACGCCCGCGAAACGATTCGCGCCTCTGCGCGGCTCGGAACGGCGCGCGCGGGTGAGTCCGCATAGACCCGCACCGGCGTGCGGGAGAATCTTCGCCCAGTGCGTTCAGGCTCTCATGTGAGCGGAGTCCCGTGCGCCACCGCGCAGCTCCCACACGCGAAGGCGGCCGGGCCGAGGGTTCCCCCTCGACCCGGCCGCCTCATCGGTGCGGAGCCCTACTCCGCCGCCAGCGCCTCCTCCAGAGCGGTGCGCAGGCGCGCATCGGCTTCGCCGAACGCGGTCCAGTCGCCGTCCTGCATCGCCTGGTCGCGGTCGCGGATCGCCTGCTGCATGTCGCGCAGCGCGTCGTCGAGCGAGACCGCACCCCTGGTCGAACCGCCGGTGCCGCCCGTCGCGTCCCCGGTGTCCTCCGATCCGGTGTCGTCGCCGGTCTCGCCGTCGACCGGATCCTCGGTGGTGGGGGTGGTGCCGCCGTCGCCGGCGCTCGCACCCGAGTTGCCGCCGAAGAGCGCGTCGAGGGCGGCGTCGAGGGTGTCCTCGAAGGCGATCTGGTCGCCGAAGGCGACGAGCACCTTCTGCAGGATCGGGAAGCTCGTGCCCGACGACGCCTTCACGTAGACCGGCTGCACGTACAGCAGGCCGCCGCCGACGGGCAGCGTCAGCAGGTTGCCGCTGATCACCTGGCTCTCGCCCTGACGCAGGATGTTGAGCAGGCGCGAGACCTCGGAGTCGGTCGTGAAGCTGTTCTGCACCTGGCCGGGGCCGGGGATCGGGTCGCCCTTCGGGAGCGTCAGCAGCTTCAGCGTGCCGTACTCCTCGGAGACCTCGCCCGCCTGCGATCCGGCGTTCGAGTTGGCGGCGAGATACCCGGTGAGGATGTCGCGCGAGCCCTCGCCCTGCTGGTCGGGGATGTAGGTCGAGTAGATCGAGAAGTTCGGCTCGGCGTCGGCGCCCGCCGCGAGCGTCAGGTAGTACGGCGGCTGGGCGAGCGCCTGCGCCCCCGCTCCCGCGCTCGAGACGGGATCGTTCGGCGTTCGCCAGCGATCCTCGGCCGAGTAGAAGGCGTCGGCGTCGGTGACGTGGTACTCGCCGAGCATCGCGCGCTGCACCTTGAAGAGGTC
Organism: Leucobacter sp. UCD-THU; assembly: GCF_000349545.1. NCBI lineage: Bacteria > Bacillati > Actinomycetota > Actinomycetes > Micrococcales > Microbacteriaceae > Leucobacter > Leucobacter sp. UCD-THU. Next base: position 151,343 of record NZ_KB714604.1, on the reverse strand, counting down.
GCTCGGGTAGCGCACGTGCGCGAGCAGATCGCCGCTCATCTCGGAGACGCTCTCGAGCGTGCCCGGGAAGATGTTGCCCCACGCCTTGAGCAGCGGATCCTCGGCGTCCCACGCGTAGAGCTTCACGGAGCCGTCGTAGGCGTCGACCGTGGCCTTCACCGAGTTGCGGATGTAGTTGACCGGCTTGGACAGCGGGTCGGTGCGCTCGTTGTCGGCGTCGACCGTCAACGCGTTCATGTCGGTCACCTCGGAGTAGGGATAGTCTGCCGAGGTGGTGTAGCCGTCGATGATCCAGACGATGCGGCCGTCGACCACCGAGGCGTAGGGCGCCCCGTCGACGGTGAGGTACGGTGCGACCTTCTGCACGCGGTCGACCGGGTGGCGGTCGTACAGGATCTGCGATCCGTCGACCACGGCGCCCGAGAGCAGCACTTCCATGTCCTGGAACTTCAGCGCGTAGATGAGCTTGGTGAAGAGGTTGCCGAGTTCCGGCCCGCCCTCACCCGAGAAGGTCGTCATGTTCTGGCGGCCGCCGCCTCCGGCGCTCTCCTCCTCCTCGGCCTCGACGACCTCGGTCTCCTGAGCCGTCTCGCCTTCGGCGGGCGCCTCGGCCTCGGCCGGAGCGGCGCCCTCCTCGTCCTCTGCGGAGGCCTCGGCCGCGCTCTCGGCGTCTGCGGGGAAGTCGAGCTCGATGGCCCGATCCCGCTCGCCGCCCACGATCGAGTACTCGGGCGAGTTCATGCCGAAGTATACGCGGGGCTCGAACTTGCCGAGCTTGCCGCTGGTCGGGATGCCGTTCTCGAGGAAGACGGGCTCGCCGCCCGGCGAGCGCTGGTTGCCGAACGCCGCCACGAGGCCGTAGCCGTGGGTGTAGACGAGAGTGCGGTTGTACCAGCCGTCCTGGTCGCTGATGTCGATGTCGCGGATCGCCGAGACCGTGTCCTCGACCTGGCCCTCGATCTCGTAGCGGTCGACGCTGAGGGTGGTCGGGAACTTGTAGTACTGGCGGATCTGCTCGAGCTGAGCGAACGTCGGCGACACGATCTCGGGGTCGATGATGCGGATGTTCGCCGTGGTGACCGCGTCGTTGCGCAGTGCGCCCGGCTCGGCGTCGGTGACGGCGTCGTAGCGCTCGACCTCGACGTTCTCGATGCCGTAGGCGGCCCTCGTCGCCTCGATGTTGCGCTCGATGTACTCGGCCTCGAGGCTCTTCTCGTCGGGGCCGACCTGGAACTGCTGCACGGCCCACGGGTACCCCATGCCGAGCACGATGCTCGAGACGAGGAACAGCGCGGTGCCAATGACCGGCAGCCGCCACTTGCCGGTGAACGCGGTGATGAGGAACAGCACCGCCACGATGAGGGCGATGCCCGCGAGGATCTGCTTGCCCGGGATCACCGCGTGCACGTCTTGGAACAGGGCGCCCGTCCACCGGCCGCCGTTGTCGGCGAGCGACGCGTACTGGTCGAGCCACAGGCTGCCGGCCTGCAGCACCAGGTAGAGGGTGGCGATGACGGCCGCCTGGATGCGGGTGGCCTTCGACACGCGCACGTCGCGACCCGAGAACGAGATGCCGCCGTAGAGGTAGCTCGTGGCGACGCCTGCGATGAGCGCGATGAGGGTGACCGCCGAGGCGAAGCCCACGATGCCCTGCAGCATCGGAAGGTCGAAAAGGTAGAAGGAGACGTCGAAGCCGAACTGCGGATCGGTCTCGCCCGTGGGGGCGCTGTTGAGCCAGAGCAGCGCGCGCTGCCACTGCGTGGCCGTGCTGATGCCCGCGAACAGGCCGAACACGGCGGGCAGCGCCCACTTCACGAGCCGGCGCAGCGGCTCGAACAGCTCTTGATAGCGGTCGAGCTGCGCGGTGAGGCGCGCGTAGACGGGGCGCTTGCGGTAGGCGACGTCGATCGCGAAGAACAGCGGCACCGCCATGCCCGCGAAACCGATGAGGAACATCACCCCCGCCGCGATCCACTGCGTGGTGAGCACGGGCAGATACCCGATCTGTCGGTACCACAGCACCTCGGCGAACACCGAGGCGACCGCGAGGAAGCCGAGGATCAGCAGCACCACCAGCACGACGGTGATGGCGAGCGGGGAGATTCTGCGTCGAGTGGCGGCCGGAGCGCCTGCGTTCTGGTCGGTCACGTCTTCGAGTTACTTCCTGTCCTGAGTGCGCGCGTGAGGCGCGCCGGGCGGGTGCTGCGGACCACCCTATCGGTCGCCGCTGACAAAGCGCCGGGCCGAACCGCACTTCGCCGCCGCGCCCGCGGGGACGCCGGCCTCCGCGCGACGCCCGCTCGGCGACGCGGTTCGAGGCCCCGTTCTCGCGCGGGACCCCGGGTCCGGGAGGCTCCGGAGAGCGCTCAGGCGCCCGCCCCGCACCGCTCGAGCCCCGCGGGCTCCTCCCCCGCCGCCACGGCCTCCACGGCCGAGATCGCCTCGTCGAGCGTGGCGACCGGCGCGATCCTGAGCCCCTCCGGTCGCCGCTCGGGCAGGTCGCCGCAGTTGCCGATCGGCATCAGGAAGAGGTCGCTCTCGGCCCGATCCGCCGCCCACATCTTCTGGGCCAGGCCGCCGATCGCGCCGACCTCCCCCGTGCCGGAGATGGTGCCGGTCGCGCTGATGATCGACCCGTCGACCATCGTGCCCGGAGTGAGCCGCTCGACGAGACCGAGCGCGAAGACGAGGCCCGCGCTCGGACCGCCGATCTGGGAGAGGCTGATGTCGACCTCGTTCGGCAGCTCGTAGCTGGAGGCGATCGTGGCGCCGATCAGCGGCTCGTCACCGCCCTGCGGGATCCGGGGCTCGATCGCCGCCTCCTGCGGAACGCCCTCGCGCTCGATGCCGAGCACGATCCGGCCTCCCGCGCCGGTCTCGGTCACGAGCGCCCGCAGCTCGGCGAAGTCGGCGATGGGGGCGCCGTCGGCGGTGAGCAGCACGTCGCCCTCCCGCAGCACACCGTCCGACGGACCGTCCTCTATCACCGCCGCGACGCTCAGCTCGACGGGCACGGCTTCCCCGAGCCAGCGGAACGCCGCGGCGGCCGCCTGCATCTGCGACGAGTCCATGTACGCGGCGTTCTGCGTCTGCCGCTGCTCGAGCGTCACCCCCTCGGGGTAGAACTCGGCGACGGGCGCGACGCGCTGCGCCGGATCGAAGAGCGAGGGGACGAGCGACAGCCAGCTCCTCGGGTGCGCGGGATCGCCGAGGATCGAGACCGTGAGCAGGTTCAACTCGCCGTCGGCCTCGTACAGCTCGGCGTCGTCGACCGAGATGACGGGCTCCACCTCGCCGTCCTCGAGCTCCACCTCGCCCAGCGTGTTGACCACCGGCCCCGGCCGCTCGACCACGAAGGGCGATGGGATCAGCGCGGCCAGCAGCACCGCGCACGCGACCAGCGCGAGGGCGAGCATGATGCGCAGGCGACGGCGTTCGATCCGGTCGTCGTTCACTGGTCTCCTCCACGGGGCCCGTCGCTGCACCGGGCCCGGAACTTCACTGCGCGCGGCTTCGCCAGGGCCGATGCGCCGCCCCGCCTGTTCGCAGTCGGCGCAATGGGATTCGCCGAGCGACGGCCAATCTAGCAGGCGGATCTGATGGACGTGCCGTAGCGTGGTCGGCGACGCACGAAGCGGAGGAGCGGGCAATGAGCGAGAGCGATCACGACAACTCTGGCGGCCGGGGTCCGGAGGACTTCGAGGAGCTGCAGCGCATCCTCCGGGAGATGCTCCAGGGCGGCCGCGCGGGGGCGAACGGCATGGACGCGGAGCAGTTCGCGAAAGCCGCCGGCATCCCGGTCGACCCGAAGACGCTGCAGGGGCTGTTCAGCACGCTGCAGGGCGCCATGCAGCACCCCACCGACGAGATCGACTGGTCGACGGCGCGCCGCACCGCGATCGAGGTCGCGAGCGACGGCGCCCCCGCGGGCGATCCGGCACCGGCGATGCGCGCGTTCCCCGTGGCCGCACTGTGGCTCGACGAGGCCACCGAGCTGGGGCCCACCCCCGACGCGCCGCGCACGCTCACCCGCATCGAGTGGGTGCAGCAGTCCGTCGACACCTGGATCAGCCTGGCCGAGCCGGTCGCCGAGTCGATCACCGGCGCGCTCATGAACGCGCTGCAGAGCCAGATGCCCGAGGAACTGAGCGACGCGCTGCAGGGGGCGACCCCCGTGCTGCGCAGCGTGGGCGGCGCGCTGTTCGCGGTGCAGCTCGGCACGATCGTGGGCCGGCTCTCCGGCGAGGTCGTGTCGGCGGGAGACATCGGGATCCCGCTGCTCTCGGGGCCGGGCCGCGAGGGCGGCGCGCTGCTGCCGAGCGGGGTCGCGGCGTTCGCGGACGGGCTGGATCAGGACGCCGAGGCGGTCACCCTCTACCTCGCCGTGCGCGAGCTCGCGCACGCGCGGCTGTTCCGGCACTCCAAGTGGCTGCGGCTGCACCTGCTCACGGCCATCACCGATTACGCGCGCGGCATCAGGATCGACACCGATCGCATCGAGGAGATGGCGCGCGACATCGATCCGCAGCACCCCGAGCAGATCCAGGAGCTCATCTCGAACGGCGCGCTGATCCCGCCGAAGACCGAGGCGCAGGAGGCCGCGCACGCGCGGCTCGAGACGATGCTCGCGCTGATCGAGGGCTGGGTCGATGTCGTGACCGCGGAGGCGGCGAAGCGGATCCCCGGCGCGGACGCGATCGCGGAGATGGTGCGGCGGCGGCGCGCGACCGGCGGCCCTGCCGAGCACGCGTTCTCGGCGCTCGCGGGGCTCGAGTTGCGGCCCCGGCGTCTGCGCGACGCCGCGGCGGTGTGGCGGCTCGTCGCCGAGCGCAGCGACGCTGCGACGCGCGACGGGCTGTGGGCGCACCCCGATCTGCTGCCGACCGCCGAGGAGCTCGATCACCCGGCCCGCCTGCTCGAACGGCTCGGGCTGGCCGGCGCGGCGCCCGACGCCGAGGCCGACGAGTTCGATGCGGCGCTGGCCCAGCTGCTCGACGGCGAGCTGCCGCCGCACGAGGGCGGCGAGGACGGACAGGGTCGCTCGGCCTGACCCGCAGCGGGACCGCCCCGGTGACGCGAGCACTTCGCTCACAGTCGGGCGGATCCGGCGCACTCCCGGCGATCCCGCCCGGCACCTGTGAGTAACAGCCTCGGCGGCGATGCGGTGACGCAGACTCGTGCCATGAACGACACGATCACCCGCATCCGGCCCGATCTCCCGCTCTGCTGGGAAGACCCCGACACGCTGCGCGTCGGGTTCGAGCGGGCGCAGGCGCGCGTGCGGCACCCGAGCCCCGGCGCGCAGCGCCTCATCGGAGCACTCGTCTCCGGCATCGCGCCGCGCCGCCTCTCGCGGGAGGCCCAGCGGTTGGGGGCGACCCCGCAGGAGGCCAGGGAGCTGCTCACGGCGCTCTCTCCCGCGCTCGAGTCGGTGCCCGCGGCCGGCGCTCCGGATCGAGAGGGGCCGGATCGAGAGGCGCCGGTGCGGACGGCGCGGGATCGGGACGGCTCGACTCGACGGGCGCCGGTGCACGGCGGCTCGCTCGGAGACGCGCGGCGTCGAACGGTGGCGCCCGCAGCCGCGCAGCGCTCGCTGCGGGCGCTGGTCTGCGACGACGGCCGCGAGGTGCCCGGCCTGCGCGCCGCGCTGAGCGCCACCGGCCTGTGCGCGCTCGACGAGCAACCGTCGCTCGAGCAGGGGTACGAGCTCGTGGTGCACGTCGAGCGCTTCCTCGAACCGCTCGAACGGGCGCAGCGCTGGCTCAGCCTCGCCGTGCCCCACCTGCTCATCCGCTTCACCGACCGCACCGTGACCGTGGGCCCGCTGGTCTCGGAGCGGGGCGCGCCCTGTCACACGTGCTGCGCGCTGACCATGCTCGACGAGGATCCGGCCTACCCGGTTCTCGCCGCGCAGCTCTACGGCTCGAGCCCCCGCACCGAGACGTCCGCCGGCGCGCACATGGCGGCCGCGTTCGCCGCCATGCTCATCGGCCGCTGGCGCGCGGGCGACCCGTCGGCCCGCACCACGCGCGCGATCATCCCGATGCGTCGCGGCCAGGTGAGCGACGCCCCTCGCCTCGCCTCCGTCGCACCGCACCCCGAGTGCGCGTGCGGGGCGTTCACGCCAGCAGACCGGCCTCCGCGATGAACCGGGACGGCCGACGCGGGGCGCGGGCGCCTCCGCCCACACCCGAGAGGCGCAGCACATCGCGCGCGCGGGTGAAGGCGACGTAGGCGAGCCGCCGCTCCTCCTCGATGGCCGCCTCGTCGGCGGCGTGGGCGATCGGCAGCACGCCCTCGCTCATGCCGACCACGTGCACCATCGACCACTCGAGGCCCTTCGCCGCGTGGATCGCGCTCAGCGTCACCGCCTCGAGCGTCGGCTCGTGCTGCGTGCGCTGCCGGGCGAGCAGCTCCTCGCTGAACTCGCGGATGCCCGCACCCGGCGGCATCTCGTCCACGAGCGCGAGCAGCGCGCCGAGCGCCTCCCAGCGCTCCCGTGCGGCGGCGCCCTCCGGCGGCTTCTCGGTCCACCCTCCGGCCCGCAGCACATCGCTCACGATCTGGAACAGCGGCCGGGGGTCGGCGACCTTCGCCTCGCCTCTCACGAGCATCACCGCCTGCCGCACGTCGGCGCGCTCGAAGAAGCGCTGCGCGCCGTGCACGCGCGTGCTGATCCCGCGCTGCCGCAGCGCCTCCTCGAAGCGGGCCGACTGCGCGTTCGTGCGGTAGAGGATCGCGATCTCGGAGGCGCGGGTGCCCGCGCTCAGCGCATCGGCGATCGAGCCCGCCACCGCGGCCGCCTCGTCGTGCTCGCTGCCGAACCACTCGAAGGTGGGCGCATCCGCCTCGGTGCGCTCGCGAGTCGCCCGCAGCGTGAGCGCCCCCGGCCGGTCGCGCATCAGACGGTTGGCGAGCCGCACCACCGGTTCGGTCGAGCGGTAGTTCCGTTCGAGCCTGATCTCGCGCGCGTGCGGGTACTCGACGCCGAACCGCAGCAGGTACGAGCTCGTCGCCCCGGCGAAGGAGTAGATGGTCTGGCTCGCGTCGCCGACCACGCAGAGATCATCGCGATCTCCGAGCCACACCCGCAGCAGCGCGTGCTGCAGCGGCGACACGTCCTGGAACTCGTCGACGGTGAAGAAGCGGTAGCGCTCCCGCACCTGCAGCGCCGCGAGGGGCTCGGCCTCGAGCATTCCCGTGAGCAGCACGAGCACATCCTCGAAGTCGATCTGCCGCCGCTCCTCGAGCAGTGTCGTGTAGGCCCGGTGCACGTCGACCAGCTGCTCGGCCGTGAGCCCCTGCGGCAGCGGTCGATCCTGCACCCGCTCCGCGTAGTCGTCGATGCTCAGCATCGAGGTCTTGCGCCACTCGATCTCCGAGGCGGCGTCGCGCAGCGCCTCGCCGCCGAGCCGCAGCCCCATACCCTCGACGGCCTGCGACAGGGCGGCGACCTTGCCGGGCAGCACCTTCGGCGCGGCCCCGCCCACCAGCTGCGGCCAGAAGTGCCCGAGCTGCGCGAGCGCCGCCCCGTGGAAGGTCTGCGCGCGCACCCCCTCCGCGCCGAGCCCGCGCAGACGCCCCTGCAGCTCCCCCGCCGCCTTGCGGGTGAACGTCACCGCGAGCACGCGCTCGGGGGCGTACACGCCGCTGCGCACGCCGTAGGCGATGCGGTGCGTGATCGCCCGCGTCTTGCCCGTGCCCGCGCCTGCGAGCACCGCGACCGGCCCGCGGAGGCACTCCGCGATCTCCCGCTGCTCGGGATCGAGCTCCGCGAGGATCTCCTCCGCGTCACTCGCCATGCGCACCCTCAGCGAGCGCGACGGCGGTCTCGTCGGGATCGGCAACCGCGCGATCGCGATCGCTCGGACCGCTCGCGGCGCCCGATCCGGCCGAGCCGCCCGCATCACCCGCGCCCCCGTCCGAGGCGGGATCCCGGTCGCCCTCGGCGACCCAGCGGTCGATCATCCAGCGAGCGATCGAGAGCGGCATCGGCAGCGTGATGCCGGCGGCGGGGCTGCGCAGCTCGTCGCGCGTGAACCACCGCAGCTCGGAGATCTCCTCGGGATCCGGGCTGAGATCGAGCGGATCCGCCCCCTCCGCGAGCCGAGCTCGGAAGCCGAGCATGAGCGAGCGTGGGAACGGCCACGGCTGCGAGGCGACGTACTCGACCTCGCCCAGGCGCACGCCCGATTCCTCGAACACCTCGCGCGCGACGGTCTGCTCCAGCGACTCGCCCGATTCCACGAAACCCGCGAGCAGTGAGAAGCGTCCGCTCTCCCAGAGCGCGTTCGACCCGAGCAGCACCCGATCCTCGTGCTCGATGAGCACGATCACAGCCGGGTCGGTGCGCGGGAAGTGCTCGCCGCCGTGCGCGTCGCGCCGCATCCAGCCGCCGAGCCGCGGCTCGGTGAGGCTGCCGTCCCGCGGCGAGAACCGCGCCGACTCGTGCCAGCGCACGAGTCCCGAGGCGACGGCGATCATCTCGCGTTCGGCCTCGGGCAGACGATCGGCGAGTTCGAAGGGGTGCCGCCACTCCTCGCCGGGCAGGCCTGCGGCGGGCGGGCTCGCGGGATCGCTCGGCGCCGCCTCCCCCACGCCTGCTCCGGCCGCGCGGGGCGCCGCGTCGCGATCGACGCCATCGGCGCCGCGCTGCGAGACGGCGACGGCGAAGACGGGATCCCCGTCCACCCGACCGAGGTAGAGATGGCGCGCGCGCTGATCCGGCCCCGCGGCCTCGAACTCCCCCGTGGTGGGGATCAGCGCGAGGCGAGGCCCGCCCGCACCGTGCGACGCGCCTCCGACGACCGGCACCTCCACACCGCGCAGACGCAGCAGCTTCGCGGCCGAGTCGTTCCAGGCGGCGCTCAGACGCCCGGCATCGGCGCGGGTCTCGGCGTCGCGGTCGAGCGCCCGGCCGGCGAGCGGCGGGTGGTCGGCAATCATCGCGTCTCCTCTCGGGCGGGGGCGCCGAAGCATCGCATCTCGATCCCCCGAAGTTGCGTGCGGTGTGCCGTGCGGTGCGCGTGGCGCGGCCCAGGAGTCCGCGAGCGTGCATACCCTGAATACATGGCCACCATTCCCTTCACTCTAGCCGCGCTCGCGACTTCGGCCGTACCGGGTCTCGTCGTCTTCGGGGTTCGCGCGCACGAGGGCGACGAGAGCTTCGCCTCCGCAGTCGTCGCCGGCGAAGACGCCGAGCTGCTGGTGCGGGTGCCCCGCACGCAGGCCGCCGAGGTGCAGCAGTCGGCCGAGCTGCTGGGGATCGCGGCGCTCACGGAGGGCCCCCGCAGTCGCCTGCCGTTCGAGGTGCCCGAGACGCTCGGGATGACGCGGGCCGGCGACACGCGGGCCGTGGTGACGACCATGCTCGGCGGCGCCCGCTTCGAGGCCGAGGATCTCTCGCACGACGCCCGGCTGCTGCAGCCGATCGCGGAGGCGATCGGGGCGATCCACGATCTGCCGACGAGCGTCGCGCAGCAGGGCGGGCTGCCCGTGCGCAGCGCGCAGGACCTGAGACTGCTCACGACGCGCCTCATCGACCGGGCCGAGGCGACGCGCCTGCTGCCCGAGACGGTGCTGCGGCGCTGGCAGCAGACGGTGGAGACCGCCGACATCTGGGATTTCACGCCGACCGTGGTGCACGGCTCGCTCGATGCCGAGCAGCTGTTCGTCGATGACGACCGGATCACGGGCGTGACCGGTTGGTCCGAGCTCTCGGTCGGAGACCCGGCCTCCGACCTGGCATGGCTGCTGGCCGCCGGCTCGGACGTGCTCGACTCGGCGCTCGCCAGGTATGCCCAGAACCGTAACACGGGCTCGCTCTCCCACCTGCGAGTGCGGGCCGCGCTCTACCACGAGTTGGAGGTGGCGCGCTGGCTGCTGCACGGGGTGGAATCGCACGATCAGGCGGTGATCGACGACGCCGTGAGCATGCTCGACCGCATGGTCGGCTCGTCCGGCGCGCTCGGCGCGGCGTTCTCCGCGGCGAAGCACCGCTCTCCGCTCGACGAGTCGGAGGTGACGGCGCTGCTCGACGAGACTCCCGAGGTGGCCGACCACCTCTCGGACACGGCCGCCTACGAGGCACTGGACGAGGATCGCATGTTCGGGGTCGACACCGACTTCATCGAGCCGCTCCGCGAGGGGGGCGACGAGGAGGCCGAGGCGTCGCCGAGCGGGGGCGGTGAGCCCGCTGAGGACGGTGCGGAGCACATGACCGAGCCGCTCTCGGATCAGCTGACGCAGCCGATCGACGACGAGGACCTGCCGGAGACCCCCGCCCGCTGAAGCGGGTTCGGTGGCGGCCCGCCCCGGCGCTGCCGGGCGACTCCAGCTCATTCGCGGTCGCGGCTCGCCCCAGCGCTGCCGGGCCGCGCTGCTCGGCCGCTGCGGCGCTGCTCATTCCCGGCGGCGCTACGGCGCGGGGCGCAGGCGCGCTGCGGCGGAGTTCCAGATCTCTTCGAGTTCTTCGAGGCTGCGCGGTCGGCTGCCGGTGAGTTCGACGCCCTCGGCGACGTAGAACAGCGAGACGTCGATTCGTCCGGGGTCGACGTCGGCCCACTGCGCGTAGGCGTGCCGGTAGAGATCGAGCTGGAAGAAGCGGCTCTCGCGCTCGGCGTCGGTGCGCGGCGACCGGCCCGCCTTCCAGTCGACGATCTCGAAGCGGTCGACCGCGCCGCCCTGTCCGGGGAACCGGTAGACGGCGTCGAGCTTGCAGACGAGTGTGCGGCCGGCGAAGGGCAGCGTGACCTCCTGCTCGACGGCGATGGGCTGCAGCTCCGCCCATCGCGACTGCTCGAACTGCTCGATCAGGGGCCTCAGTTCGGCTTCGCCGTCGAACTCGGCGAGTTCGGGCTCCCACCCCTCGAGGTCGAGCCCGGTGAGCGGCAGCGCGGTGCCCCGCGCGGTCGTGGCGCGCCGCTCGACCCACTCGTGAAAGCGGTTGCCGATGCGGGTGCGCCGGTAGGGCCGCTGAGGAACGGGGCGCAGCCTGCGCCGTTCCGCGAGGGCTGGATCGTCGATGAACTCGTGGAAGGTCGAGGCCGTGATGCGCTCGGGCAGGCCGGGCTCCGGCGGAGCGTGGGCTCCGACTCCGACTCCGGCTCCGGCTCCAGCGTTCGCTCCGGCTCCGACTCCAGCATCCGCTCCAGCCCCAGCGTGGGCTCCGGTGCCTGAGCGGGGGTCGGCGACCGCGCCCGGGACGCCCGCCTGCGCCGGTGAGCCGCCGACCGGCGAGCCGGCCCGGACGGCGGCTCGGCGCTCGGCGAGCAGCAGTCGCACGGTCTCGTCGAGGTCGGGGTCGTCGAGCGAATCCCGGCCTTCGTCTGCCCCGTCGATGGCGGCCCGCACCGCTGCGGCTGCGCGCATCACGGCGGGTTCGCGGGCGCCGAGGGGATCGAGCGGCCACTGCAGGGCGAGCTCGGCGAGCTCGCTGGGGTCGGATTCGTGGGCGCTCTGCTCGGGCAGCCCCGCGATGACACCGGCCTGCTGGAGTTCGAGCAGGTAGGGCGACGGGGTGCGAGGGCGGGTCTGCCCGCCCCAGAAGGCACCGCTGAGCAGCAGCCGGCTCGCCGAACGGGTCACCGCGACGTAGGCGAGGCGGCGCTCCTCGTCGTGATGCCGGTCTTTCAGCTGTTCGCGGTAGGAGGCGATGCGGTCGCGCAGCTCCTGCTGCGTGTCGGCGATGCGCCAGTTCAGTTCGGGGCGCGCGGCGGCGTCGCCGCGCAGCTCGTCGGGCAGTTCTCCGGTGCGCAGCCAGCCGGCGCCGCTGCGGGGGCTGGACGGAAACTCGCCCGCGACCAGGCGAGGCACGGCGACGATATCCCACTCGAGGCCCTTCGCGCCGTGGGCGGTGATGAGCTGCACGGTGCCGGGGGCGGGTGCCGCCACGTGCTCGGCCGCTTCATCGGCCTCGACCGCCCGCTCGATCCACTCGAGCAGCGACGCGAGCGTGCCTCGGTTGTCGACCGAGAGGTAGCCCTCGACGAGCTCCGTGAAGATGTCGAGGTTGGCGTGCGCCGCCGAGCCCCCGGCGTGCTCGCGCGCCTCGTTGGCGTCGAGCTCGATGTCGAGCCGCAGCGCCTGCACGGTCGCTCCGATGAGTTCGGGGATGCTGCCTCCGACCCCCCGGCGCAGCGCTGCGAGCATGCGGCCGGCGTCGCGCAGCCGCTCGCGCCCGGCCTCGCTGACGCCGCGCAGCGCCGCGTGGTCGAGGCTGCGCATGGTGGCGATCTGGTCGAGCGCGTCGATGAGGGTGAACTGCCGGTCGGGGTCGGGCAGCACGCTGTCCTCGGCGCGATCCTCGTCGCTGAGAGGCTGCTGCGAGACGTCGCGCCCCGCGAACCAGCGGGCCGCGTCGCGCAGTCCGGCGACATCGGCGACGCCGACGCGGAAGCGGGGGCCGGTCAGCAGCCGGATGAGGTCGCTGCCGGCGTCGGCGTACCAGATGCAGCGCAGGGTGCTCACGACGTCGGTGACCTCGGGGGTGGTGAGGAGGCCGCCGAGGCCGATGATGCGATTGGGCACGCCCGCCTCGGTGAGCGCGGCCGAGAAGGCGGCCATCGGGCTGCGCGTTCGGAAGATGACCGCGGCCGTGGGCGGCTCTCCGTGCTCGGCGAGGTGGGCGTCGCGCGTCTCGCGCATCCACTGCGCCACCGCGGCGCGCTCCTCGTGGGCCGTCTCGGGGTACCGCCACTCGATGGAGCCCTCGGCTGCGCCGGGTCGCGGTGCGAGCCCCGGTACGTCGATCGCGGCGTCGGCGGCGAGCGGCGCGGCGATGACGTTCGCCGCGTCGAGCACGCGGTCGGGGTTGCGCCAGCTCGTGGAGAGCGTGAGGGTGGCGGGGGCCGTGCCGCCGTCGGAGGGCCCGCGACCCCGGAAGTCGGAGTGGAACGACTGCAGCCCCTCGGCCGAGGCGCCTCGCCAGCCGTAGATCGACTGGTGCGGGTCGCCCACCGCCATGACGGAACCACCGGCGAAGATGCGCGAGAGGAACCGGGTCTGCCCCACCGAGGTGTCCTGCACCTCGTCGAGCAGCACCGCGCGGTGCCTGCGGCGCAGCACGGCGACCGCATCGGCGGAGCGCTCGAGCGCCAGCGTGGCGAGGGCGAGCTGGTCGGAGAACTCGATGACGCCCCTGCGCTGCTTCTCGGCCGCGTACTCGCGGGCGAGACGGGTGATGAGCGGGGTCTCTGCGAGACTCGCGACCGCGTCGCGCACCGGCGCGTAGATCTTGCCGCTCGGCTCGCCGCCGAGTTCCTTCTCGTTGTAGGGCAGGTGGATCACGCGCCCGAACTCCTCGACGACGCGGTCGACGCGGTCGAGCGAGGTGAGGTGGTCCGAGACCGCGTGGTCGAGGTTCAGCAGGTGGCGGATGAGCTGGGGCAGGCTGAGCTCGCTCGTGGCGAGTTCGGGATCGCGGCTCGCGATCACGGTGTCGCGGGCGATGCGCCAGGCCGTCGCCTCGTCGATGACCGCGGCTCCCGGTGCGATGCCCGCGGCCGCCCCGAACTCCTGGAGCACACCTGCCGCGAAGGAGTTGTAGGTGCTCACGTCGGGAAGATCGAGGCCGTCGGCGAGCTGCTCGGCGAGCACTGAGGCGCGTTCGGCCTCGCCCGGGGAGAGCGCCCCCCGCTGCGCCGCATCGCGCACCCGCTCGACGAATGCGTCGATCCTGCCCGAGATGCGCTCGCGGAGTTCGCCCGCGGCCTTGCGGGTGAAGGTGAGACCGAGCACCTGATCGGGCTCGACGAGTCCGTTCGCGACGAGCCAGACCACCCGATTGGCCATCGTCTCGGTCTTGCCGCTGCCGGCTCCGGCCACCACGAGGGTGCTGCCGCCGAGCGGGTGCTCGATGACGGCGCGCTGCTCGTCGGTCGGTACGAGAGCCGGTTTGGGCGGCACGGCCAGTATCTCGGCGATGCGCGAGGCGGAGAAGACGGGGGCTTCGTGGAGCGCGCGCGCCATCGGGTCGCGGGTCATGCGCGGCTCACCGCCGGAATGATGTGCAGCCGGCAGTCGCCGGGCTGATGGGGGTCGGAGCAGTGGTGTTCGACACGGGCGGTGAACTCGCCGGCCGCCATGACGCCGGCGATCTCGACGACGCGCTGCTGCAGCAGGTGCATTGCCTGCTCGGTGATGGGCTGCTGCACGCGTTCGACGTAGTCGGCCCGCTTCGTCGCGTCGGGGTGCACGTAGAGCAGGCGGGCCCTTTTCGAAATGCTTTTCTCTTTGGACA
>NZ_KB714604.1:0-137061 GCF_000349545.1 Leucobacter sp. UCD-THU | reverse complement strand
TCAGAAACGGCAAAAATGCCTTCGAAAAGGCGGCGTGCGCCCGGTCTTCAGATCGAGCACGGTGATCTCGAGTGCTCCGTCGGCGCGCTGCGTCGCTTCGAGCCGGTCGGCCGTGCCCCGGAGCACCGCTCGATCGATGGGGATCGAGAACGCCGTCTCACGGCCGAGCAGGCTGCGCTCGGACGCCTCGAACGAGCGCAGATACGCGGCGAGGCTCTCGGTCATGGCGCGGGCGAGCCGTTCGGCGCGCTGCGATTCCCACTCGGCGTCGAAGGGCAGTTTGCCCCACTCGGCCTTCACCGCGTCGAGCATGGCCTCGGCGTCGGCCTGCTGCGCGGTCTCGAGGGCGTGGTGCACCAGCGTGCCGAGGCTCGCCTGGAGGTTTCCGCTGCCTCCCCCGAGGCTCGCGATCGCCCAGTCGAGCGGGCAGGTCTCGGCGCGTTCGAGCTGCGACGGGCTGACGGGCACGCTGCGCTCGGGGTCGTCGAGATCGAAGAGCGGGGCGGTGGTGCTGGGCGGCAGCACGCCGTACCACTCGGAGGGGCGGGCGCCGGGCACCGACTCGCGGGCGAGCGCGGCGATCGAGCGCAGCGCTTCGTCGTCGCCCGGGTCGAGCGCGAGCCTGCGCCTCATCTCGGCCACCGCTCCGCGCAGGGTGAGCCGACTGCTGGGCAGCTCCTCGCGCAGGTGAGCCCGGCCCAGGCCGAAGAAGGGGCTCGGGTGCTGTTCGTCGTCGGAGACCGCGACCACCAGCAGTTCGTCGCGGGCTCGGGCGCAGCTGTGCACGAAGAGCCGCAGCTCGTCGTGCATGGTGTCTTTGCGGGAGGGCGGGATCGCCTCCGCCCCGCGCAACCACCGCTCGAGCGCTGCGGTGCCGAGCAGCGACCCCCGAGCGCGCAGATTGGGCCAGGCGCCGTCTTGCACTCCGAGCACCGCGACGACCGAGAACTCCCGCCCGATGGCGCCCTGCGGGGTGGTGACGGTGACCGCGACGCGCTCGCTGCGCTGCGCGAGCGAGTCTTCGGGAACCGCGCTGAGCAGCAGATCGTCGAGCAGTTCGCCGATCGGTTGCTCGCTGTCTTGCTCTTCGTGACGCTGGAGCACGAAAAAGAGGCCCATCACGGCGTCGAGCGAGCGGTGCGCCTCGTCGGCGCGCACTCCGCGACCATCGAGGGCCTCGGCCTGCCAGCGATCGGCGAGCCGCGTGCCCTCCCACAGCGCCCAGAGCGTCTCTCGCGGTGTGCCGCCGGCCTCGTGCGCTCGGGAGGCCGCGGCGGTGAGCAGTCCGATGCGTCGCAGCGCACGGCCGCCGGAGCTGTCGATCACCGGGGTGTCGCCCGGGTGGGCGACGGCTTCGAGCACGAGCCCCTCGATGGCGCCCGGCTCGCGCTGCTCGGCCCGCGCGTCGCGGCGCTCCTGCATGAGCAGCGCGCCTCGCAGCCGCCGGATCGCCACGGGGTCGAGGCCGCCGATCACCCCGCCCGCGAGGCTCAGCACGTCGTCGCCGCTGAGCGGGACCAGCCCGAGGGCGTGCTGCAGCAGCCGCACGAGCTCGCGCACGATCTGGTGCTCGCGGAGCACGATGCCGCCCGCCGCGATCCCCGTGGGCACCTGGTGCGCGGCGAGTGCGCGCGAGACGCGCAGCGCTTCGGATCGGCTGCGGCAGATCACGGCCATGTCGCTCCAGTCGGTGCGTTCGCTCGCGCCGAGGCCGAGGCGGCGGGCGCGCAGGCGGTGGGCGATCACGCCCAGCTGCTCGGCGGACGATCCCACCGATGCGAACTGCACCGCCCCGAACTCGGCCGAGGCCGGCGCCGCCGTGGCGGGCCCCNCCCCGCCGATCGCGCCGCCCCGTCGGCGCTCTGAGCGGAGCGCTGCTCTCCTGCTCCCGCAGCGCCGACGCGCGCCGTGAGGCCGCGCACGAAGCCGCGCAGTTCGGGGCCGTGCCGATGCACCGTGCGCAGCACCGCGCGCTGCTCCCCGCCTGCGGCGGGTGCGCGGGAGGCCGTCGCGGAGGCCGCACCGGCCGCACCGCCGCCGCGCCGCTGGAGTTCGTCGCCGAGCCGCGCGAGCACGGCGGTGCGCTCGCCGTGGAACGCGCCGGTCGCCTCGTCGGGATCGCCGAAGACCCAGACCCGGCTGCCCGCGCTCGCGCAGGCCGCGATGAGCGCCAGCTCGCCCTCGCCGAGCTCTTGCGCATCGTCGACGAGCAGCAATCGCGGCACCGCGAACGTGCCCGGCGCCAGCGCCCCCTCGCCGATCGCCGAGCCGCCGGCCCGCACCGCGGCGGCGGCCGCGCGCAGCAGCGCGCTCGAGCTCAGCTCTTCGGGTCGCTCGACCGCGAGACGCTGCGAGACCGCCGCGATGAGTTCGAGCCCGTCGCACCAGCGATCGAGCATCTCGGGAGCGGGCGCCCGCGTCTGGGCCGCCCGCCCGGCAGCCCCGCGAAGCGCGCGCAGTTCGGCGGCGAAACCGGCCGGCTCGAGGTCGAAGTCGTCGACGATGCGCCACAGCTCGCGCAGTTCGGCGCGGAAGGCGGGGCTCTGCAGCACCTCGGGAACGAGCCCCGCGATGCCGGCGGCCCCGGCGAGGCCCCGCTCGATCGTCTCGGCGATCGCCTCGTCCTGCGCCGTGCCGGTCAGCAGGCGCGGCGCATCGCGCCCTTCAACGGCGGCGGCGCGGCCGAGCACGGCGAAGGCGAGCGACGCGGCGGTGCGCACCGGGGTGCCGCCGATCGCGCGCCCCGCACGACGTTCGACCCGCCCGCGCAGTTCGCCCGCCACCAGGCGGTTCGGGGCGATGACCAGCGCGTGATCCTCACCCCACCCGTCGAGGTCGATCACGCGTGCGAACGCCTCGACCAGCACCGTGGTCTTGCCCGTTCCCGGCGCCCCCAGCACCCGCGCGTGGCGGGCGGGGTCGAGGGCCAGAACGGCCTGCTGAGACGGGTCGAATGAGAGCATGCGATCACCCTACCGAGCACCTCGGACATTCCCGTCCGGCCGGCCCCGGGCTCGATGCGCTGACGGCGAACGGGCGCCGCAGCGGGCCTCTCGCGCGGCCCGCTGACCCTAGACTCGGAGAACGGATCAACAATCGTGGTCTCGCACCACAGCACCCGAGGAGGCACCCGTGGAAGTTCGTATCGGCATCAAGCACTCGCCCCGTGAGCTCGCGTTCGAGACCGAGGCGAGCGCCGACGAGGTGCGCGGCCTCATCGACGCGGCCGTCGAGAAGGATTCGGCGCTGCTCGCTCTGAGCGACACCCGGGGCCGCCAGTACCTCATCGACACCGAGTCGATCAGCTATGTCGAGCTGGGCGGCGAAGGCGGTCGCAAGGTCGGCTTCATCAGCTGAGGCAAGATCGGCCTCATCGACTGATCCCTGGCGGCCGCATCAGCCGACCGGATCGATCGGCCGCGGGCGACGCCCTCGATCCGGCGCATGCCGTCACCGGGGCGCGCCGCCCCTGCGCCCCGCCGCCACCGCGATTCGCGGTCCCGTGCCCGCGGGCCGTGCCGCAGAAACGCCCGCGCGCAATCGCGTGTCGCCGCCGCAGAACCGATAGGTTCATCCTCACCGCCGAACGGAGTGAGGGATCATGGTCGAGTACGCGCGCAAGAACCGCTGGCAGGTGTTCTGGAACCGTGGGAACTGGTGGAAGGCCCTGCTCCTCGTCGTCGGCTACTGGGGTGTCTACCAGCTGATCGGCCTCGGAACGTCGACGCTGTTCCACTCCTCCGTCGACCGACAGAATCCGCTCTCGAGCCCGACGAGCATCTTCTTCACCGTCGCGCTCCCGATCATCATCGCCGGCGGCCTGCTGCTGCTGTTCGCCATCTCGCTCGGCTGGGTGCGCGATCTCTTCGGCCGTCAGCCCCTCCCCGGACGCCCTTGGATGTGGCTCGCGGTCGTGCTCGTGCTGATCCCCGTCGTCGTGCGCCTCGTGGCGGCGAACTGGGCCGCCTACTCCATAGCGACCGTGCTGACGCTGCTCTTCCTCGGCCTCTGCATCGGCTTCACCGAGGAGCTCTTGACCCGCGGCTTCGTCGTCAAGATGCTCCGGGACGGTGGCCACGGCGAGAAGACCGTCCTCGTGCTGTCGTCGGCGTACTTCGCCACGCTGCACGCCGGGAACGCCCTCGGCGGTCAAACAACGCAGACGGTGCTGGTCACCGTCGCCTACACGTTCGGCTTCGGCGCGATGATGTACCTCTCGCTGCGCGTCACCGGCCGGATCTTCTCGGCGATCCTGCTCCACGCGGCGACCGATCCGACCACCATGCTCGCGACAGGCGGCATCGACACGCACTCGTCGACCGGGTCGACGTCGCAGGGTCTGCTCTCGGTCGCCGGCTTGTTCGACTTCGTCTACATCGCTCTCGCCCTCGTCGCCCTCCTGCTCGTCAAGAATCGCGAAGGGCGCGCAGCCGAGGCGCCGCTCGAGGCGACGAGCGCGCGGGAGCCCGCCGAGCAGTAGGCACCGGGCGCTGCACAGTACCGGCGCGCGCTATCGCAGTTCGTCGCGCACGGCGTCGAGCAGGCGCTCGGCCACGTCGCGCTTGCTGCCGTGCGCTTCGCAGGCGAGGTGCCCGTCGGCGTCGAGCACCAGCAGGCTGTTGTCGTCGGTCTCGAAACCCGCGTTCCACCCCACCGCGTTGACGGCCAGCAGATCGGCGCCCTTGCGAGCGAGCTTGCGCCGACCGCGCTCCAGTAGTTCGGAGCGCGCCGCGGCCGCGTCGAGGCCCTCGCCCTCGACTCCGCCCGCCACGGTCTCGGCGGCGAAGCCCACGATCACCTGCCCCTCCCGGCGCCCCTGCACGAGTCCGACGAGCACGTCGGGGTTCTCGACGAGTTCGAGCACGAGAGCCTCGCCGGGCGAGTCCTCCTTCCGCAGCTTCTGATCCGCCACGTTCGCGACACGGTAGTCGGCGACGGCCGCCGCCATGATGACCGCCTCGGCCCCGGACGACGCCCCGTTCGCCGCCGCCTCGAGCTCCGCCGTCGTGCCGACGGGCACGACCCGCACGCCCGCGCGATCCCGCACCTCGGCGAGTACCGACTCGTCGATGTTGGCGGCGAGCAGCACCACCTTCGCCCCGCGATCCGCGGCGGCCGCGGCGATCGCGACGCCCTGCCGGCCGCTGGAGCGGTTGCCGAGATAGCGCACCGGGTCGATCGGCTCGCGCGTGCCGCCGGCGGTGACGAGCACGCGGAGCCCGTCGAGGTCGCCGGGCGCAGCGGATTCGGCAGCAGGCTCGGGCCCGGCAGCAGGCTCAGGAGCGGCCTCAGCGGGCTCTGGCGCGGCGGCTGCACCGGGGATCGGCGCCGACGGCTGCTCCCCCGAGGCCTCGGGCGTCGCACCGGGTTCGGAATCGCCGTGGGTCGCGGCATCTCCGCCGCCCGAAAGCAGGTGCTCGACCGCCTCGGCGATCCGCTCCGGCTCGCTCATACGGCCCGGGCCGCTGTCGTCGCCCGTGAGCCGCCCGCTCTCGGGGCCCGTGAAGTGCACGCCTCGCGACCGCAGGATCGCCACGTTGTCCTGCGTGGCCGGGTGCTGCCACATCTCGGTGTGCATGGCGGGTGCGACGAGCACGGGCGCACGCGTGGCGAGGAGTGTCGTGCCGAGCAGGTCGTCGGCGAGGCCCGCGGTCATGCGGGCGAGCGTGTTCGCAGTGGCAGGAGCCACGACCACGAGATCGGCGCGCTGCCCGAGCGCGACGTGGCGCACCTCGGGGACGTCATCGTGCACCGACGCGGTCACGGGGTGACGGCTGATCGCCTCCCAGGTGGGCGTGCCCACGAAGCGCAGCGCATCATCGGTCGGCACCACGTGCACCTCGTGGCCCGCCTCGACGAGCAGTCGCGCGAGCGCAACGGCCTTGTAGGCGGCGATGCCGCCGGTCACCCCGAGCACGATGTTCATAGGGACATCCTGCCATGCCCTTGTCCGGCCATGCCCCGAGTCCCGGCGCAGGGTAAGGGTTCTGCCGAAGATATGCCGTATCCGGGCGGATCGACCATATCTTCGGCAGATCCAATATCGACGGCCGGCGCGCTTCAGCGACGTTCCAGCAGCACCGCCGCCTCCATGTGCCGCGTGTGCGGGAACATGTCGAAGACGCGCGCCTCGCGCGCCGCGAACGACGGCATCGCGGCGAGATCCCGGGCGAGGCTCTCGGGGTTGCAGCTGGAGTAGACGACGTGCCGGATCCCCGCGGCCCCCTCGAGCCAGCCGGCGAGCTCGGCGCCGATGCCGCGCCGCGGAGGGTTCACGATCACCGCCTCCGGCAGGTCCTCCCGAGAGGCTCCGAGAGCGAACGCCGTCGCGTCCCCCGCCTCGAACCGCGCGTCGATCCCCGCCTCGCGAGCGCTGCGCCTGGCCGAACGCACCGCCTCCTCGCTGATCTCGATCCCGAGCACGCGGCGGGCCGATCCCGCGCCCGCCGAGTGCAGCGCGAAGCCGCCGACGCCGCAGTAGAGATCCCAGAGCGACGCCGGATCCGCCCGCTCGATCCACTCCGCGGCCTGCGCGTACAGGGCGCGCGCCACGCTCGTGTTCGTCTGGAAGAAGCTCTGCGGCCGCAGGTGCAGGGCGAGGCCCGCCCCGGTGTCCATCGCGAGCGACGAGCCGAGCAGCGGCACCTCGCGCTCGCCCTCGAGCACGGCCTTGTGCTCGGGCAGCAGATTCACCGACACGACGGCCGCGTCCGGGATCGCGCGCCGCAGCTGCGGCAGGCGGGTGCGCAGCACGTCGAGCGCCCGCTCGCTGCGCACCACGAAGCGCAGCATCAGCCCGCCGTCGGGAGAGGCCGTGACGTGCACGAACTTGAGCTCGCCGCGCCGCTTCGGCACGTCGTAGGGAGGCAGCCCGCTCTGCTCGATGAAGCGGGCGAGGCTCGGGATCGCCTCGCGGATCGCGGGCTGCTGGATCAGGCAGTCGCGCAGATCCACGCCCGCGCCGTCGGGGCCGAGGATGCCGAGGGTCACCCGCCCCGGTCTCCCGCCCACCACCAGCTTCGCCTTGTTGCGGAAGTCGCGCACCCCGCCCGGCACGGGAGCCAGCCACGCGCCTTCGGGCACCCCGGGCAGCAGCTCGCGGCAGCGGGCCTCCTTGTCGAGCAGCTGCTGCTCGTACGGGGTCTCGATCAGCGCGCACGAACGGCAGCGCCCCGCCTCGAAGTAGTCGCAGATCGGGTTCGCGCCGCTCGCGAGCGGAAGCCGAGCGCGGCCGCGGGGCCGCCCGACGGGCCCGGGCCGGGCTGCGCTCATGCGGTCAGGCCCAGACCGTCCATGCGGCGGATGTGGTCGGCGATGAGCTCGGTGAAGACGGGCTCGACCTCGCTCTCGACGAACGGGCGGCCCTCGCTGAGAGCCAGCACGGCTCGCGAGACGAGCAGCGTATCGCCCACGAGGCGGCGGCCCCACAGCGCGAGCCAGCTCGACAGCCCCTCGTCGGTGACCAGGGCCGCCTGCAGCAGCTCCTTGAGCTCGGCGCGGCCGGTGTCGTCGTGCAGGATCGCGATGGCGTCGCCGCGGTAGCCGTCGCGCAGCCCGCTCGCGAGGCTCGCGAAGAAGTCGTCGAAGAGCCCGCCCACGAGGTACAGGGAGAGCACGTGCTGGTGCCAGTCGGCGGCGTCGATGCGCTCGACGTACTGCTCGATCACGTGCGCGAACGGCGTCATCACCACGTGCGGCTCTTCTCCGCGCCGGCGGATCTCGGCGGTGAGCCGCTGATGCTTCGACAGCGTCTGGCCGGCCACGCGGGCGAGCACGTCTTTCGCTTCGAGGGTCGGGGCGCCGGAGACGGCGCGGGTCGCGCCCTCGTAGAGCTCGAGTTGCAGGTAGGAGGTGAGGCCGAGGAACGGCATGATGCCGGGGGCAAACTCCGACAGCTCGACGCGCTCGGTGTCGACGGCGTCGCCGCGCGAACGCAGCTTGCGCGCTGGGGCGCTCTTCTTTCGCAGCCCACGGATCCACTCGAACACCCTGTCAGCTTACCGCCGACCCGACGCCTCGCTGGAATAGACTGTGCTCGAAATGTATTCATCGTCGGCGACGCAGGAGCGCCGACCGCTGCGCCTTCGTGATTGTGCGCGCAGCACCGCACCATACGAACAGGACGCAACGTGACGACTTTCCGCGAACTCGGCGTCGACCAGGACATGGTCGACGCGCTCACCGACAAGGGCATCACCGAGGCCTTCCCCATCCAGGAGCAGACGATCCCCCTCGCCCTCACCGGCCAGGACATCATCGGCCAGGCGAAGACCGGCACCGGCAAGACCTTCGGCTTCGGCCTGCCCCTGCTGCAGCGCATCGGCGAGAACCCCGAGCCGGGCGTGCAGGCGCTCATCGTGGTGCCCACCCGCGAGCTCGCGGTGCAGGTGTACGAGGATCTCGAGCTCGCCGCGAAGAACCGCGCCGCGACCGTCGTGCCGATCTACGGCGGCAAGGCGTACGAGGGCCAGATCGAGCAGCTGAAGGCCGGCGCGCAGATCGTCGTGGGCACGCCGGGCCGCCTGCTCGACCTCGCGAGCCAGCGG
Source organism: Leucobacter sp. UCD-THU (assembly GCF_000349545.1). Lineage (NCBI taxonomy): Bacteria > Bacillati > Actinomycetota > Actinomycetes > Micrococcales > Microbacteriaceae > Leucobacter > Leucobacter sp. UCD-THU. The sequence continues at coordinate 128,515 of NZ_KB714604.1, read as the reverse complement.
GTGCTGAACCTCGGCAACGTGCGCGAGATGGTGCTCGACGAGGCCGACAAGATGCTCGACCTCGGCTTCCTCGCCGACATCGAGAAGCTGTTCTCGAAGACCCCGGCCACCCGCCACACGATGCTGTTCTCGGCGACCATGCCGGGCACGATCGTCACGCTCGCGCGCCGCTTCATGTCGAAGCCCATCCACATCCGCGCCACCGATCCCGACGAGGGCGCCGCGCAGGCGAACATCGAGCACATCATCTACCGCGCGCACTCGCTCGACAAGGACGAGGTGATCGGCCGCATCCTGCAGGCCGAGGGCCGCGGCAAGACCGTGATCTTCATGCGCACGAAGCGCGCGGCGGCGAAGCTGCAGGAGGAGCTGAACGACCGCGGCTTCAACACCGCGGCCGTGCACGGCGACCTGAACCAGGATCAGCGCGAGCGCGCGATGGCCGGGTTCAAGGCGGGCAAGAAGGACATCCTCATCGCGACCGACGTGGCGGCGCGCGGCATCGACGTCGACGATGTCACGCACGTGATCAACCACACCGTGCCCGACGACGAGAAGACCTACCTGCACCGCGTGGGGCGCACGGGCCGCGCGGGCCGCACCGGCATCGCCGTCACCTTCGTCGACTGGGACGACCTGCACAAGTGGGCGCTCATCGACAAGGCGCTCGAGTTCGGCGTGCCCGAGCCCGTCGAGACCTACTCGTCGTCGCCGCATCTCTTCGCCGATCTGAACATCCCCGAGGGCTCGAAGGGCCGGCTCAAGGCCACGCCGGTGAAGGAGCGCGCTCCTCGGGCCGGCGGCCCGAGGTCGGGCGACGAGGGCGGGTCGCGGGAGGAGCGCGGCGAGGGCCGCTCCCGCAACCGGCGCCGCACCCGCAGCGCGAACCCCAAGGGCCCGGGCCGCCACGAGGCCCACGGCCACGAGCAGCACGGCCACGATCAGGAGGGCGGCGGCGAGCCCGGCGCCCCGCTGCTGCAGGACGGCGGCGAGGGATCGTCGCCGCGCCGGCGCCGTCGCCGTCGCCGCGGCGGATCGCAGAACGACGCCGGCGCCGCGGGAGCGGGTTCGGCCGAGGCCGGCGCGGCCTCCGCGGAGTAGCCACGCCGGGCCCGCGCCGCGCATGCGGCGCGGGCCCGGATCAGCGCGGTGTCACGAGCCGCTCGCGCAGGCGTTCCACGAGCGCCGGATCGGTCGCGCGCTCGCCCAGCAGGTTCGGCTTGCCGGCGCCGTGGTAGTCGCTCGAACCGGTCACCGCGAGCCCCAGCTCGGCGGCGGCGCCGGCGAGCGGGGGCAGCCAGTCGGCCCGGTTCTCGGGGTGGTCGAGCTCGACACCCCAGAGCCCCGCGGCGGCGAGCTCGCGCAGCTCGCGCGCGGTGGTCGGGGTGCGCTGCCGGAAGGCCGCCGGGTGGGCGAGTGCGGCCGCTCCCCCGGCTGCGCGCACGAGCCGGATCGCCTCGACGGTCTCGATGGCGTAGGTGCCCAGGTAGTAGGGAGAGCCGGGGTGCAGGATCTCGGCGAACGCCGTGCTGCGGTCGGCGAAGTAACCCGCGGCGACGAGCGCGTCGGCGATGTGGGGGCGGCCCACGGTGCGCGCGTCTTCTTCGCCCACCACGGATTCCCAGGTGATCGCGTAGGCGGCCGAGAGCCGCCGCACCATCTCCTGCGCGCGCCCGAGCCGCGAACTGCGCACCTCGGCGAGGGCGGCGAACAGCTCGCCCGCGGCCGGGTCGATGCCGTAGCCGAGCAGGTGCCGCGAGCGGCCGGCGTGCTTCGTCGTGATCTCGATGCCGGGGAGGAAGTCGACGCCGGCGTCGCGGGCGGCGTCACGGGCTTCGCCCCACCCGTCGATCGTGTCGTGGTCGGTGAGCGCGAAGCCCGCGAGCCCGATCCCGGCCGCCTCGCGCGCGATGTCGGAGGGCCTCGTCGTGCCGTCGGAGAACACCGAGTGCGTGTGCAGGTCGAAGCCCTGCTGCGTCCCGGATCCGGCCATTGCTCCATCCTATGAGGTCAGCAACGGGCCGCGGACCGGGGTGAGGGGCTCGCGAGTGGCCGAAACGTGCTGAGAAGCCCGGGATCCTCGACACTTCTCGACCCCTCGGCGGGGTCGCACCCGCGCTCGGGGCCGCGCCCCTGGACGCGGCCCGGTACGGCTCGGCCCCCATCGACCGCTCGGCGGGGAGTGAGAGGATGGGAGGATGACCGAGAGCGCGCAGACCACCCACGAGGTGGAGATCGACCACAGCAACCGCAGCACCACGCCGCAGACCGGCGCCTTCCTCGACTACATCTCGTCGCACTGGGCCGACCGCCCCGAGACGATCCCGGCTGCCTGGCCCGTCGCCCCGTACGCGGCGCGGCGGCGGGCCGCGCTCGGCGCGCTCTTCCCCGGCGAGCGCCTCGTGATCCACGCGGGCGCGATGAAGCAGCGCTCGAACGACACCTTCTACCCCTTCCGCGCCCACAGCGCCTTCGCGCACCTCACGGGGTGGGGCGCCGAGAGCGAGCCCGGCTCGATCCTCGTGCTCGACCCGGCCGGCGACGCGCACGAGGCGACCCTCTACTTCCGAGAGCGCGCGGGCCGCGACAGCGACGAGTTCTTCGCCAACCCCGAGATCGGGGAGTTCTGGATCGGGGCGCGCCCCTCGCTCGCGCAGGTCGCCGGCGCGCTCGGGATCCGCACCGCCCCGATCGCCGAGTTCGCCGCGGACGAGCGCGACCGGGTGGTCGGCCACGGCGCGGTCGAGGCCGACGGCGCCGGAACAGGCGACGACGAGAACCTCGCCCGAGCCGCCTCCGAGCTGCGACTCGTCAAGGACGGGTTCGAGCTCGCCGAGATGCAGGCCGCCGTCGACGCCACCGCCCGAGGCTTCGAGGAGGTGCTCGCGGCGCTGCCGCAGGCGAGCGCGCACGCCCGCGGCGAACGGATCGTGGAGGGCGTCTTCAACCAGCGAGCCCGCCTCGACGGCAACACCGTCGGCTACGAGACGATCGCCGCCTCCGGCCCGCACGCCTGCACCCTGCACTGGATCCGCAACGACGGCCCGGTGCTCGACGGCGACCTGCTGCTGCTCGACGCGGGCGTCGAGCTCGACAGCCTCTACACGGCCGACATCACCCGCACCGTGCCGGTCTCCGGCGCGTTCTCGGCGGTGCAGCGACGCGTGTACGAGGCCGTGCTCGAGGCCGCCGACGCGGCCCGCGCGATCGTGCGGCCGGGCATCCGCTTCGGCGACGTGCACGACGCGGCGATGGCCGTGATCGAGCGACGCACCCGCGAGTGGGGGCTGCTGCCCGAAGACGACGGCACGGCCTACCACCGCCGCTACATGGTGCACGGCACCAGCCACCACCTGGGCCTCGACGTGCACGACTGCGCACAGGCCCGCCGCGAGATGTACCTTGACGGGGTGCTCGAGCCCGGCATGGTGTTCACGATCGAGCCGGGTCTGTACTTTCAGCCCGACGACCTGACCGTGCCCGAGGAGCTGCGCGGCATCGGCGTGCGCATCGAGGACGACATCGTGGTGACCGACGACGGCTGCATCAACCTGTCGGCCGGCATCCCTCGCACGGCAGACGAGGTGGAGGCCTGGATCCGCGACGCGCAGGCGTAGCGGAGGGACGCACAGGCGTAGCGGAGAGACGCGCAGGCGTAGCGGAGGGACGCGCAGGCGTAACGGAGCGACCGCAGGCGTAGCGGAGCGACGCGCAAGCCGACGGCAGCGACGCTCGGCCCCGGCGCGCGGACCCGATTCCGGGCCCGGGCGCAGGGCCGGCGCCGCTAGCCGAGGATCTCGAGGGCGGCCTGCGCCGCGTTGTGCCCGCCGATGCCGCTGACGGCGCCGCCTCGCCTCGCCCCAGAGCCGCAGACGAGCACGTTCGGCAGGTCGGTCGCCACACCCCAGCGCCGGGCCGGGGTGTCGAGCGGTTCGTCGTCGTCGGCCCACGGCCACGAGAGCGCGCCGTGGAAGATGTCTCCGCCGATCATGCCGAGCGAGCGCTCGAGGTCGAGGGTGGTGCGGGCCTCGATGCACGGGGTGCCGTCCGGTGCGGTGTAGAGGCAGTCGACGATCGGCTCGGCGAGCACCGAGTCGAGCGAGCGCTGTGCCGCGGCGACCAGCTGCTCGCGCAACTCGTCGTTGTTGTCGTCGGTGACGAGGGCGTGCGGCACGTGCAGCCCGAAGAGCGTGAGCGTCTGCGCGCCCTCTGCCTGCAGCTCGGGGCCGAGGATCGACGGGTCGGTGAGCGAGTGGCAGTAGATCTCTGCCGGCAGGGGGTCTGGCAGCGATCCGCCCGCTCCCGCCGCGTGCGCGGCCTCGAGCTGGGCCAGCGTCTCGTTGATGTGGAAGGTGCCCGCGAAGGCGGCGCGCGGATCGACGTGCTCATCGCGCAGCTGGGGCAGACGCTTCAGCAGCATGTTGATCTTCACCTGCGCACCGGCGGGGTGCTCGGGCGCCTCGGCGACGGCGGCGGCCGGTGCGCCGCCCGCGGCCAGCAGGCGCTCGAGCACGGCCGGCCCCACCCCGCTCAGCACGAGTCTGCCGCGCAGCGTCTCGGAGGTCGGGCCGGTGCCGATCCGCACCTCGCCCTCGGCCGTGATCGCCTCGACATCGGCTCCCGTGCGCAGCTCGGCGCCCGCGTCGCGCGCGGCCCGCTCGATCTCGCCGCTCACCCGCCCCATCCCGCCGACCGGCACGTCCCAGTCGCCGGTGCCGCCGCCGATCACGTGGTAGAGGAAGCAGCGGTTCTGCCGCAGCGACGGGTCATCGGCGCTCGCGAAGGTGCCGATGAGACCGTCGGTCAGCGCGATTCCGCGGGCGATGTCGGTGTCGAGGGCGGAGCGGATCCACTCGCCGATCGGGCGCTCGAAGAGGTCGCGCCAGAGCTCGTCGTCGCCGAGGCCGTCGACCGCGGCGCGCACCTCGGAGCGACGCTTGAGCGGATCGGTGACCGTGGGGAACAGTCGCTGCGCGAGCGGGGCGAGGCGCTCGTAGAAGGCGTCGAAGCGGGCGGCCTCGCCGCGGTCGCCGGTGACCCGCTCGAAGGAGGCCGCGGTCGCCTCGGCGTCGCCGTTGTCGACGAGCACGCCGCGCGACGGGTCGGCGGGGTCGGGTGTGTACGAGGAGTAGCGGCGGCGCGCGAGCTGGATCTCGAGACCGAGGTCGTCGATGATCTGCCGGGGCAGCAGGCTCACGAGGTAGGAGTAGCGCGAGAGGCGTGCTTCGACGCCCGGCCAGGGCTGCTCGGACACGGCCGCCCCGCCCAGGTGGTCGAGGCGCTCGAGCACCACCGTGCGTTTGCCCGCGCGGGCGAGGTATGCGGCGGCGACGAGCGCGTTGTGCCCGCCGCCGACGATGACGACGTCGTGGGTGTAGTTCGAGTCTTCACTGACCATGCGCTCCACTGTAGCGCGAGCCGACACCCGTCGCGCAGCGGGTGCGACGGACGCGCCCTCGCTACACGACCTCACCGTCGACGTAGAGCCAGCGACCCTCAGCCGATCGGCGGAATTCGCTGCGCTCGCTCTGTTCGAGTCGCCCCTCGGACGTGCGCGCGATCGCCGTGAAGTCGACGGAGCCCCGCCGGTCGAAGGGGCCGCCCGCGGAGGCGCCGTGGATGAAGAGGCGCCGCCATTCGACGCCCGGATCGAGCTCGAGCTCGGCCGGGCGCGTGGCGGGGTCCCAGGTCGCGAGCAGGTAGCCCGCGTCGCCGAGGGCGAACGCGCTGTAGCGGGAGCGCATGAGCCGCTCGGCCGTGGGTGCCGCGGCGCCGGCGTGCAGCGGGCCGCAGCACTCCGCATAGGCGACGTCGCGACCGCAGGGGCAGGGATCCTGTTCGTTCACGGCTCCAGCCTAGGTTCCGGCGCCGCGGGCCGCGACCGCAGGCCCGCAACGCGGCCGCCCGCCCCGGGCGCGGTCGCGAGAGATGCTCGGTGCCTCACTCAGCGCAGCACGCCGAGCTCGCGGGCCGCGGCGACCGCGGCCGTGCGGGTCGAGACTCCCAGCTTGTCGTAGACGTGCACGAGGTGCGACTTCACCGTGGCGTCGGTGATGTGCAGCTCGGCCGCGATTCCGCCGTTCGTGCGCCCCGCCGCCACGAGCTGCAGCACCTCGATCTCGCGGGCGCTGAGACTCACGGCCGGCGCGCGCAGCCGCGCGAGCAGCCGCCCCGCGATCGCGGGCGCGAGAGCGCTCTCGCCGGCGGCCGCCGCGCGCACCGCCGCGACGAGCTCGTCGGGCGGGGCGTCTTTCAGCAGGTAGCCGCTCGCGCCGGCCTCCACCGCGCTCAGGATGTCGCCGTCGGTGTCGTAGTTGGTGAGCACGAGCACCGCGGGCGGGTGAACCTGAGCCCGGATGCGGCGCGTGGCCTCGGCCCCGCTGCCGGAGGCCCCGAACTGCAGATCCATGAGCACGACGTCCGGCTCCGCGCCGGCGGCGAGCGCGACGGCGGCGTCCGGCGTGGCCGCCTCGCCCACGATCTCGAGGTCGCGCTCGCACTCGAGCAGGGCCCGCACCCCCGCGCGCACGACCGGGTGGTCGTCGGCCAGTACGATCCGGATCATCGCCCGATCCCCTCACCTGGCTCCGGTGAGCGCGGTGCCGCGGCGACCGTCACACGCAGCTGGGTGCCCGACCCGGGGGCGGAGTCGATCTCGAGGGTGCCGCCGAGTTGACGGGCCCGCTCCTCGATCGCCCGCAGCCCGAAGGAGTCGCGGTCGGCTTCGCGCACGGCGACGCGCGCCGGGTCGAAGCCGACGCCGTCGTCGCTCACCACGAGCACGACCGCCTCGCCCTCCCGCCGCAGCGCGATCCGGGCCCGCCCGGCGGCCGAGTGGCGCACGGCGTTCGAGACGGCCCCCTGCGCGATGCGCAGCAGGGCGCTCTGCGTGTCCATCGGCAGCGCGACTCCGCCCTCGCCCCCGGCGCCGTCGCCCACCTCGACGTCGATGCGCAGGCCGGCGCGGCGGCTCTGGTCGGCGGCGAGCCGGTGCAGCGCCGCCGCGAGACCGCCGTCGAGCGTCGCGGGGGTGAGCTCGCGGATGAATCGCCGCGTCTCGGCGAGGTTCTCGGCCGCGGTCTCACGCGCGAGCCGCACGTGCCGCAGCGCGGCGCCCTCGGGGGCGTCCCGTTCGGCCGCGCGCAGCAGCATCTGGATGCTCGAGAGCCCCTGGGCGACCGTGTCGTGGATCTCCCTCGCCAGCCGCGCCCGCTCGGCGAGAGCGCCCTGCTGGCGCTCGGTCTCGGCGAGCCGCTCGCGGGTGAGCAGCAGTTCGGAGACGAGTTCCTCCCGCTCCCGGGCCTCCAGCGCCAGTGCGCGGTAGCCGAGGCCGATGAGGATCGCGACCCCGGCTCCGACGAGCGGCCCCAGCACACCGCCGACGCTGAAGCCGTGGTGGGATCCGAGTGCGGCGATCGCGATCGCCGTGCCCGCCACGACCGCCCCGACTCCGAGCGCTCCGGGCAGCACGTGCAGGTAGAGGAAGAACATGGGGAAGACGAGATAGGCGCCGTCGGGCGCGAGCCAGACGAGTGCGGCCCAGAGCATCGTGAGGGCGAGGATCCAGGCCGGCGCCGCCCACCGCGCGCGGACGCCGCCGCGACCGGCCGGGCCAGCGGGATCGACCGGTGCGCCCGGGCGCCCCCGGTCGAACCGGTCGCCACCATCGCTCGGACCGCTCCGGTGGCCCTCCCCCTGCCGAGCGCTCCGCGCTCCCCTGCGCGCCGCCGCGGCCCCGAACAGGTAGAGACCGACGAAGAGCGCCGCGAGCGTCAGCACCCACGGCCAGCGGGGGTCGTCGAGCGCGATGGCGCGCACCACGGCGAAAGCGGCGAGGGCGACGAGCAGCGCGTGCAGCCCGATGCGCAGCCCGGCGAAGACGGGCGTGAGCGTGGTGCGGTGCGACATCGATCCCAGGCTACGCCGGTCGCCGTCGGGCGCGCATCAACCGAAAGTTCGATTCGCCGCGTCCGTCCGGTGCAGAGCGCAACCGGTCTCGCGGGCGATGCCTCCGATCCGCTCGAGGCGGAGGCTGGTGAGCGGGTCGTGATCCGTCTCACCGCGGCCCGGAGAGGAAGATCGTGTTCGTCGCCTGGAGAGACCTGCGCTTCGCCCGCGGGAGATTCGTGCTCATCGGGGCCGTCGTGGCTCTCATCACCCTGCTCGTGGGTTTCCTCTCGGGCCTGACGGGAGGCCTCGCCTCCCAGAACGTCTCGGGAGTGCTCGCACTGCCCGGCGACCGCCTCGTGCTGCAGGACGCCTCGGGCGAGGGGGCGAGCTTCGCCACCTCCGCCCTGGACGAGGCCGCGATCTCGGGCTGGCGCGAGGCCCCCGGCGTCGATGCGGTGACGCCCGTGGGCATCGTGCAGTCCCGGGCGGAGGTCGCGGGATCCGGGTCGCCCTCGGGTGTCGCGCTGTTCGGTCTCGCGGGCGCGGACGGGATCGCGGGATCGGCGCCCGATGCGACGGCGGTCGTCGAACTCGCGCCGGCGAGCTACGATGAGGTGGGGCTCTCATCCGGCGCGGCCCGCGAGCTCGACGCGACGGTGGGCGACTCGATCACCATCACGGGTGCCGAGTACCGCGTCGCACGGATCGGCGGCGACGCCTGGTACAGCCACACCCCCGTCGTGGTCATGACACCGGCCGCCTGGGCCGCCGCCGACGAGCGCGTGGGAGGCAACGGTGAGCCGACGCTGCTCGCCGTCTCCGGCTCGCCCGACTGGGAGGGGCTCGCGCAGCGCACGGGCACCAGCGCCGAGACGCCGCTCGCGAGCCTCACCGCGCTCGAGACGTTCCGATCCGAGATCGGCTCGCTCGGGCTGATGATCGCGCTGCTGTTCGGCATCTCGGCACTCGTGGTCGGCGCCTTCTTCACCGTCTGGACCATGCAGCGCTCGGCCGACGTCGCCGTTCTGAAGGCGCTCGGCGCGACCACGGGCTCGCTCGTGCGCGACGCGCTCGGGCAGGCGCTCGTCGTGCTCGTCGCCGGCATCGGCGTCGGACTCGCCGTCGTGGTCGGGCTCGGCGCGCTCGTCGGCACCGCACTCCCGTTCCTGCTGAGCCCGCTGACCACGATCGCCCCCGCGGCCGTCATGGCGGCGCTCGGCCTCGCCGGAGCCGCGTTCGCGCTCCGATCCGTCACGTCCTCCGACCCCCTCACCGCCCTCGGGAGCCACCGATGATCCAGCTGCACGACGTCACCCTGACCTTCCCCGACGGCGAGGGACGCATCACCGCCCTCGACCGGGTGTCGCTCGACGCCCCCGCCGGGCGCGTCACCGGCATCACCGGGCCCTCCGGCTCGGGCAAGTCGAGTCTGCTCGCGGTCGCCGCGACGCTGATCCGGCCGGATTCGGGCCGCGTGATGATCGGCGACCTCGACGCCGCCGCGCTCACGTGCCGCGAGGCGGCGGCACTGCGCCGCGAGCGCATCGGCATCGTCTTCCAGCAGTCCAACCTGCTGCCCTCGCTCACCGCGCGCGAGCAGCTGCTCGCGATGGCGGAGCTCGGGGGCGGCCGCTCCGAGCGGGCCGCGCGGCGCGCGCTCGTGCGCGGCGGCGCCGACGAGCTCCTCGCCGCGGTCGGCCTCGAGGCGCAGCGCGACAAGCGCCCGCATCAGCTCTCGGGCGGGCAACGGCAGCGCGTCGCGATCGCCCGCGCCCTCGTGCACGCCCCCGAGGTGCTGCTCGTGGACGAACCGACGAGCGCGCTCGACCGCGAGCGGGGCGCCGAGATCATGGACCTCATCGCGCGCCTCACGCACGAACGCGGCACCGCCACGCTGCTCGTCACCCACGACCTCGTGCACGAGGGCAGCCTCGACGAACTGGTCTCGGTGATCGACGGCCGCGTGCGCGAGGCCGTCGTCGGCGGGATAGGATAGACGCATCGCGGTGCGCCTCACGGGCTCGCCGCACCAGCATCACGACATTCGCGAGGAGACACCGTGAAGATCCGCACCCGTATCGCCGCCGCCGTGACCGCAGCCATCGCCTCGGTCTTCGTGGCGGTGCCCGCCTTCGCCCACGACGGGCACGACCACGAGTCGATGTTCTCGACCGCGGGTCAGCCGCTCGACGTGGTGGCGATCTCGATCGTCGGCGTGGTGCTGCTGGCCGTGGTGCTCATCGGCTCGACCCTGGTGGGCAACCTCTTCGAGAAGAAGAAGTAGGCTTCCGAGCCATACGCGAGCGGGCGGCGGATCCTTCTGGATCCGCCGCCCNCATCTTCTTCGCAAAATCCGTTCGAAAAATCCTTCTGGATCCGCCGCCCGCTCGCGTATCCGGCGTCGTGCGTGTCACCGTTCCTTCGGGCCTCACCGATGTTTCGGAGCGGAACCCCCGATCCGATCCGAAACATCGGTCAGATCCGAAGCATCGGTCAGATCCGAAGCATCGGTCAGATCCGAAGCATCAGCACGCCCCGAAGCAGCGACCCCGACACAACCCGCTTCGAACCGCCGGACCCCGGACCGCGCAGGCTCAGACGACCACGCGGATGCCCGACACCTCGGCGTCGACCGCGCCGCGCACGTAGCCAGTGGGCGACGCCGCGACGGCTCGCAGGAACTCGACGGTGTCGGCGGTGACCTCCTCGCCGGGCAGCATGTTCGGAATGCCCGGAGGGTATGCGGCGAGCGTGTCGGCCGAGATGCGCCCGACGGCCTGCTCGGCGGGCACGACCTCGCTCGCCGAGAAGTACGCGTCGCGCGGCAGCATGCGCAGCTCACCCGGCTCGGGCAGTTCGGGGAACTCGTGCACCGCCTCGGCCCCCAGCCGCTCGGCCTCGCGGGCGACCTCGTCGAGCGCGGCCATGAAGCGGTCGACGTCGACCTCGCGGGTCGCGCCGATCACGGCGACCGCGCTCGTGGCCGTCGACATCTCGAGGTAGACGCCGTGGCGCTCCTTCAACGCGGCGCGCACCCAGTGCCCGCTGCGCCTCAGACGCGAGACGTCGATCGGAATGCGCAGGGGGTCGGTCTCGGCGATGTCGGGGAACGCGGAGAAACCGTCGCCGATGTCGGAGAACCGTGGATCGAGCGCCAGGCGACCCCGGATCTCGCCGGCGGCCCGCACCGCCCGCCCGATGCGCCCCTCCCCCGTGGCCATCGCGTGTCGAGCCGCATCGAGCGAACCCATGAGCACCCCGCTCATCGACGTCGACGAGGTCATGCTGAACGCGCGCGCGACGAGCGGTTCGAGGCGGTCGGCGAAGGGGCCGTGGCCGAGGTGCAGCATCGCCGACTGCGTGAGCGAACCGGCCAGCTTGTGCGTGCTCGACACCACGAGGTCGGCGCCGAGACGCGCGGGCGACTCGGGTAGCTCGGGGTGGAAGCCGAAGTGCGCACCCCACGCGTTGTCGACGATGATCGCCGCTCCGTGCCGGTGCGACACCTCGGCGAGGCCCGCCACGTCGGCCACGGATCCGAAGTAGCTCGGCGAGACGACGTAGACGCTCGACACCGCGCGCCCCGCACGCGCCTCGCGCGTCAGCGCCGCGTCGAGCGCCTCGGGCGTGAGGCCGTGGGCGATGCCGTGCCGCGAGTCGACCGACGGCGCCACGAACGAGGGCACGAGCCCCGAGAGCAGCACGCCGTCGGTGAGGCTCGAGTGCATCGCGCGCTGGATCAGGATGCGCTCGCCGAGCCCGCGCACGGCGATCGCCGCGGTGCGGTTGGCCTGTGAGGCGCCGTTGGTGAGGAACCAGCTGCGCTTCGCCCCCCACGCGTCGGCGGCGAGGCGCTGCGACTGCACGAGCGGGCTGTCCTCGCCCGCGTCGATGCCCTCGAGCAGCAGCGGCACGTCGAGCTGCACCACGCGGCCGCCGAAGAGGCGGGCGATGTGCTCGCCGCCCGCCTCGGGATCGTTGCCGTGCCCCGGCACCATGAGCGAGAGCGGCGCCGAGTCGCCGAAGCGCGCGATCGCCTCGGCGTACGGCATGCGGTACTGATCCTCGGCGTAGCGCGGCGTCGCGGAAGCCTGGGTCGCGAAGGGCGCGTTCGCCTCCGCGGTGGCCGTCTCGATCAGCGCGTCGTGCGCGGGAAGACCGGGGGGCGTCGTCTCCTGGTGCAGCATGGGCCCAGCATCTCGCGCGCGCGGTGCGCGGCGGAACCCCGCAAACGCCTCCCGGGAACCATATACTGTCTTGAACGAACGGGGGTGAGGCCCCCGTCCAGCTCCATACGGAACAGGGGTACCCGATGATCGATCTGCGCCAGCTCCAGGCCCTCAGCGCCGTCGCCGCAGAGGGCTCGGTGGCGCGCGCCGCCACCCGCCTCGGCTGGAGCCAGCCCACGGTCGACTACCACCTCAAGAACCTCGACCGCCTCGTGGGCGCCGACCTCACCGCCCGCAGCACGCGCGGCAGCAGGCTCACCACCGCGGGCGCCCTCATGCTCGAGCGCGGCGAGGAGATCCTCGGCCTCGCCGACCGCGCGCTCACCGACGTCCGCGACCTGGCCCAGCTGGGGCGCACCCGACTGCGCTTCGGCACCTTCCCCACGGCCGCCGCGCGCCTGCTGCCCGGCATCGTCAGCCGCGTCTCCGAGCTCGGCATCGAACTCGACGCCACGCTCGAAGAGGTCGCGCCGCTCGTGGCGCGCATCAACCAGCACACGCTCGACGCGGCGCTCGTCTACGCGGCGGGCAGCTACCAGCTGCCGTTCCGATCCGAGGTGCACACCACCCCTCTGTTCACCGATCCGATGCTCGTCGCCCTGCCCGCGGTGCACCCCGAAGCCGCGCACACCAGATTCGACCGGTCCGCGCTGCTGTCGCTCGCCTCGGACAGCTGGGTCGTCGGCTCCACCCCCGGCGACACGCTCGACGAGCTCGTGCGCGAGGTGTTCGAGGTCGAGGGGCACAAGATCGACGTCGCGATCCGCACCGACGACTACTCGGTGGTGCTGGGCCTCATCGCGGCGGGCATGGCCGTGGGCCTCGTGCCGAGCCTCGTCGCGTCGAACCCGCCCGAGGGCGTGGTGCTGCGCCCCATCGATGACCCCCGCTTCGCGCGCGAACTGCTGCTCGCAGCGCCCGCGGGTCCCGGCGGGCCGTCGACGGCGGTGCGGCAGCTCGCCGAGGCCGTCCGGCGGTCGATCTCGGCCCTCGAGTGAGGCCGCTGCCGCGCGATCCCGCCGACTCCTTCGACGGGCTCGGGCATCGGAGTCGGCGGGCTCGACGAGAAGCGCGGGTCGGCCGAGCGGCGGGCCGCGGTCAGTGCCCCGCCGGCGCGCCCTGCTGGTCGGCCGGCTTCTGCACGAAGTAGGCCAGCACGAGCGGCACGAGCGAGATGCACCCCGCGACGAAGAAGGCCGCGTTCGTGCCGGGCGCCCCGGCCTCCGCGGTCGACAGGCCGCGCGCCTCGCCGGAGTGCAGGAACGTCGAGTAGATCGAGATGAGCACGGCGGTTCCCGCCGCGCCCCCGACCTGCTGCAGCGTGTTCAGCACCGCGGAGCCGTGCGAGTACAGCGACCGGTCGAGCGAGCCGAGCGAGGCCGAGAACAGAGGGGTGAACGAGCTCGCGAGACCGAGCGACATCGCGATCTGCACGACCACGAGCAGCCACACGGGCGTGTGCGTGCCCACCGTCGAGTACATGAACATGGACGCCGTGATGAGGGTCGTGCCGGGCACGAGCAGCGTCTTCGGGCCTCGCGCATCGTAGATGCGTCCCATCACGGGGCCGAGCAGGCCCATGAGGATCGATCCGGGCAGCAGCACGAGGCCGGCGGCTGTCGGTTCGAGACCCGCCACGTTCTGCAGGTAGAGCGGCAGCAGCGAGAACGTGCCGAACATCGACAGCGCGATCACACCCATGATGACCACGGAGATCACGTAGTTGCGCGAGGTGAACACTCGCAGGTCGAGCAGCGCGTCGTCCAGCTTCTGCAGCACGAGCTGGCGCCGCACGAACAGCGCGAGGAACACGACGCCGCCGGCGACCACGGCCCACGGCGGCACGCCTCCGCCGCCGGCGGCGCCTCCGTGCCCGCCGAGCTGGCTGAGCCCGAAGACGACGCCGCCGAAGGCGAACACCGACAGCACGATCGACAGCACGTCGATCGGGGCGCGCTTCGTCTCGCCGAGGTTCGTCATCCACTTCGCGCCGAGCAGCAGTGCGACGACCGCGATGGGCAGGATGATGCCGAAGAGCCAGCGCCATCCGAGGTGGTCGAGCACCACGCCCGAGAGCGTCGGTCCGAGCGCCGGCGCGAGGCTGATGACCAGGCCGACGCGCCCCATCATGCGGCCGCGGGAGTGCGGCGGCACCACGTTCATCATGGTCGTCATGAGCAGCGGCATCATGATGCCGGTGCCGGCCGCCTGCACGATGCGTCCGATGAGCAGCACGACGAAGCCGGGGGCGACGAGGCAGATCGCGGTTCCCAGCACGAACGAGATCATCGCGGCCAGGAAGATCTGTCGGGTCGTGAAGCGCTGCAGCAGGAAGCCGGTCGTGGGGATCACCACGGCCATGGTGAGCATGAACGCGCTCGTGAGCCACTGCCCGAGCTCGGGCGGGATCCCCAGCGAGGTGTTCAGCGCGGGGATGGCGATCGCCATGGTGGTCTCGTTGAGGATCGCGACGAAGGCCGCCACGAGCAGCAGCCAGATCACCCGCATGCCCGCGGGGTCGATCGTGTCGCCGGGCGCTGCGGGCACCCGCACCGAAGCGGTATCTGAGGTCACGGGAAGACTCCTTGAGATGAGCGGCCCCGGCCGGGGTCGCGCAGAGGACCCGTCGGAGGCAGACGCAACAGCCTACTCCCCCGCGCGCGGTCGGCGCAAGCGCAGACCCGTCGTCCCGCGCAAGCGCAGACCCGTCGTCCCGCGCGGGCGCGCCGGTTCACTCCCCGAAGGGGTCGCGCACGCGGGACAGGAACTCCCGCGTCTCCTCGCGCTGAGGGCGGTCGAAGATCTGCTCGGGCGGCCCCGACTCGATGATGACGCCGTCCTTCAGGTAGACCACGCGGTCGGCGACCCGTCGCGCGAACGACATCTCGTGCGTCGCCATCACGATCGTGGAGCCGGCCGCCTTGAGGTCGCCCACGAGGTCGAGCACCTCCCCCACCAGCTGAGGGTCGAGCGCGCTCGTGATCTCGTCGAGCAGCAGCAGTTCGGGATCGGTCGCGATGGCGCGCGCGATCGCGACGCGCTGCTGCTGGCCGCCCGAGAGCCGGTCCGGGTACTCCTTCGCCTTGTCGGCGAGGCCGATGCGGGCGAGCAGCGCGAGGCCGGTGCGCTCGGCGTCGGCGCGAGCGGTGCCGAACACCTTGCGCGCCGCGAGCGTCACGTTGTCGAGCACGTTCATGTGCGGGAAGAGGTTGTAGTGCTGGAACACCACGCCGATCCTCGCCCGCACCCGGTCGGTGTCGACGCGCGGGTCGGTGATGTCCTCGTCGCCGAGGAAGATGCGGCCGTCGTCGACCTGCTCGAGCAGGTTGATCGTCTTGAGCAGTGTCGACTTGCCCGAGCCCGACGCGCCGATGAGCACGACCACCTCGTGCCGATCGACGGTGAGGTCGATGCCGCGCAGCACCGGCTGGTCGCCGAAGCGCTTGTGCACCGCCTGCACGTCGAGCACGGGGCGCGCTGCGGGATCCTGAGCCCGCTTCGCCGATGCGTTCATACCGTGCCTCCCACCTGCTCGCGCTTCTGCGCGCGCGCCGTCATCCAGTCGGTGAGCCGGATGAACGGCCACGACAGCAGCACGAAGAGCACGCCCGCGAGCACGTAGGGCGTGAAGTTGTAGCTCGATGCGACTTCGATCTGCGCGGCGCGCACGGCGTCGACGGCGCCGAGCACCGAGATGAGGCCGACGTCCTTCTGCATCGAGACGAAGTCGTTCATGAGGGCGGGCGTGACCTTGCGCACCGCCTGCGGCATCACCACGAGCCGCAGCGTCTTGCCGTGGCTGAGCCCGAGCGAGCGGGCGGCGAGCCGCTGCGAGGGGTGCACCGCGTCGATGCCGGCGCGCAGCACCTCGGCCACGTACGCGGAGTAGCTGAGGATCAGCGCGATGGTGCCCCAGAACTGGGCCGGCATGCGGCCGGTGAGTTCGAGGCCGGGGATGCCGAAGCCCACGAGGTAGAGCACCAGCAGCACGGGGATGCCGCGGAAGATGTCGGTGTAGCCGGCCGCGATGAGCCGGATCGGCGTGAACACCGGGCCCTTGAGGGTGCGCGCGATCGCGAGCAGCGTGCCCAGCACGGCCACGCCGACCGCCGCGACGAAGAGCACCTGGATGTTGAGCCAGAGCCCCTCGATCACACGCGGGAACGATGCGACCGCCACCTCCAGATCGAAGAAGGTGTCGCTCACCCGGCTCCAGCCGGGACTGTTGACCAGCACGACCGCGATCACCGCCGCGAACACGAGCGTGCTCGCGATGCTGACGAGGATCGAGCGCTGCCTGCGGGCGCGGCGGTACGCGCGCCGTTCGAGTTCGATCGCCGAGGGCTCGAACGGCGCGCTGCCGGGGTGCGTGACGGTCACGGGGTCACTTCAGGACGGGCGCGCCCTGGTCTGCGATCCACTCGGCGGCGAGCTCGTCGAGGGTGCCGTTCTCGCGCAGGGCGTCGACGGCGGCGGTGACCTCGGCGGTCAGCGAGGAGCCCTTCGGCAGCACGAACGCGAACTCGTCGCCGCCCTGCACCGACTCGAGCTGGCCCACGATCACTCCGTCGTCGAGCTGTGCGTCGCGCACGTAGAAGGCGCCGGGCAGGTCGGTGACGAGGGCGTCGATGGTGCCGTTCTGCAGCGCCGCGACGGTGTCGTCGACGCTGTTGAAGACCTGGATCTGCTGGTTCGGCGCGATGACCTCCTCGGCGATCTTGAGCGACGTGGTGCCCGAGGCGACGCCGATGACGGTGTCCTTGAGGTCGGCGATGCTCTTCGCGTCGGCGGCGGGGGTGCCGCCCGCGGCGACGACCGCCTGCGTGGTCTCGTAGTACGCCGACGAGAAGTCGACGGCCTGCTTGCGCTCCTCGCTCACCGAGAACTGCTGGATGTTGAGGTCCCAGTCCTTGGGGCCCGGGGCGATGGCCGAGTCGAAGCTCGAGCGCACCCACACCACGTCGCCCTCGGCGTAGCCCATCTCCTCGGCGACTGCGTAGGCGACGGCGGCCTCGAAGCCCTCGCCGCTCTCGGGGGCGTCGTCGATCACCCAGGGGGCGTAGGCGGGCTCGCCGGTGGCGATGGTGAGCTTGCCCTCGGTGACGGGACCGACGCCAGCGGCCTCGTCGGAGGACGCGCCGCCGGTGCAGGCGGTGAGGGCGAGCAGGGCTGCGGCGCCGGCCGCGGCGGCCGCGACGAGGCGGGAGGTGCGTGACATGGGGGCTCCTTCGATGTGTGGGGAGGCGCGGGCGCGTTCAGGCGTGGCGGCGCCGCGCCGACCGCAGACCAGTCTATGAGATTGCAGGCCGTTCTCCGCACCGCCCGTCACCCGGGGTCACACGGCCCAGGGCCCCGACCGTCCGGCTGTTCCTCGAGAGGCGGATCTTGCATGCCGACCGCCGACCCGACGCGCGAGATCCGCCTCTCGGCGCCCTCGCCGCACTCCCTCGCCGCGCGGCCTCACGCGCGGAAGCGCTCGACGCCCTCCACGATCGTGCGCCGGACGCGGCCGGCGCCGTCCTCGACGAGCTCGGCCAGCGCAGCGTCGGGGTGGTGCGACGCCGCCTCGAAGAAGGCGAGATCGGCCATCGCGCCGACTCCGAGCTGCCCGATGCGGTGCTTGCCCACGTGCAGCCCGAGCGCCGCGGCGCCGCCGAGCGTGGCAGCGGTGAAGAGCCGCTGGTGCAGGTCGTCCTCGCGGTAGCCCTGGGCGCGGGCGACGCGATAGAGGGCTGCGACGTCGGCGAGCAGGTCGAGCGACGGCGAAGAGGAGAGCGAATCGGTGCCCACCGCGATGAGGTTGCCCTCGCGCAGGTAAGCGGCCACGGGCGGCATGTCGAGGCCGATGACCTCGTTGGATCGCGGGCACAGCGCGACGCTGGTGCCCCGGGCGCGCAGCAGCGCCCGGTCCTCGGCGCTCACGTACACGCCGTGCGCGATGTGGCAGTCGGGCCCGAGCACCCCCAGGTGGTCGACGAACTGGGTCGACGAGACGCCGATGCCGTGCGAGCGCAGCGCGCGGAAGCTGTCGGCGCCGAGCTCGGGCCACTCGCCGTGCCCGCCGGGGCCGGCGCCCACGTAGCCGTCGATGCCGTCGAACTCGCGCTCCATGTGGGCCTCGGCGAGGTGGATGTGCAGGCGCAGGCCCTCCTCGCGCACGATGTCGGGCAGTTCGAGCAGGGGCTGCACCTCGAGCGAGTAGGGGGCGTGCGGCGAGACGCCGGCTCCGGGAGGGGTCGGGATCTCGCGGATCTGCTGGCGCACCTCCTCGCGCGCGGCGGCGTCCCAGTCGTCGTTGCTCTTGCCGTAGACCTCCCAGTAGGCGATGCCGTGCATGCCCGCGTCGTGCAGGGCGCCGAGCGCCGCCCGGTCGGTGACGACATCGGCGGCCGCGGTCACGCCCGCGGCGAGGCTCTGCCGCGCACCGTCGGCCGCGGCGGCGGCCCAGTCGTGGCCGCCCCGCTCGTAGACCGCGTCGAAGGCGTCGCCCCAGTGGTCGAAGCCGGTGTAGTTGCGCTCGGCGACCTCGGCCATGCGCGTGTACTGGAGATGGGTGTGCGCGTTCACGAGGCCCGGCGCGAGCGCGCCGTCCCAGTGCTCCTCGCGATGTTCGGCGCCGCGGGCGGCGAGCGCGTCGAGCACCCAGCGGCGGTCGCCGACGTGCAGGATGCGCCCGTGCTGCACCGCCACGGCGCCGTCCTCGATGCGCGGGCTGACGACGGGGAAGACGAGGGAGGCGCTGTAGACGACGATCTCGGGTGCTGTGCTCACCAGCACGATTCTAGGGCGTGCGCCGAGGCCAGCGTCGCGTGAGCCGTCCGCCCGCGCCCCGGGGCCGGCCGTCGATGGGGCGGCGGCTTTCAGGCGTCAGGCGGAGGCGGACCGGTATCGGTGCACGGGCCAGGGCTGGGCCGCGCCGCCCGGCCGACCGCGAGAGGGAGCCGGATCGGCGGATCCGCCGCGCACCTCGAGCGCCGCCCGCGCGACCCGCGCCTCGTCCTCGCTCGAGAGCGCGTGCACCCCGGGCGCGAGGTCGTCGCGCATGAGGCGGGTCAGCGCGGCGAGCTGCGTGGCGAAGGAGAGGTCCATCACCTCGACGGGGTTGCCCTCGGCGGCCGTGTAGTTGACGCCGCCGCCGTCGGCGAGCACGAGCGGGCCGTGGTCGGCGCCGGGGGCGATCCACTCGGCGAGGCCGTCGCCCGCCGGCCTCCGAGCCCATCCGGCGGCCTGCAGCTCGTCGAGGGCGAGTTCGTCGTCGATGCCGCCCGCGACCGCGACGGCCGTGCCGGGGCGCAGCAGCGCGAAGCCGTGCGCGTCGAGGGTGTGCCAGACGCCGGTCGCGCTGACCACGACATCGGCGGCGGGGAGCGCCTCATCGGCGCAGCGGGCCTCGAAGCCGTCGTGCAGGGCCGCGAGGGCGCGCACCGGGTCGCGCTCCACGACCGTCACCTCCGCCCCGAGCGCCGCTGCGAAGCGGGCGGTGCCCGCGCCGACGGGGCCGTAGCCGACCACCGCCCAGCGGGTGCCCGCGACCCCCGCGTATGCGGGGGCGTGAGGCCGAGGGTCTGCTCCGCCCCGCTGCGGCGCCGCCCACCCGGCCTCGTCGAGCAGGTCGGCGATCGCGAGCACGCACGACTGGCCGGTGCCGATGAGGTTGTCGAAGTCGGTCTTCGTGCGGGCGTCGTTGACGGCGATGACGGGGATGCGCAGCGCCCCCTCGGCCTCCATCTCGCGCAGGGGGCGCACACCGCTCGTGGTCTCCTCCGCGGCGGCCCGCAAACGGTCGAGGGCGCGCGGGCGCTCACTGTGGGCGAGGCGGATCAGGTGGGAGCCGTCGTCGACGAGGTATTCGGGTCCCCAGTCGAGGATCGCGGCGGCGTGCTCGGCGTCGAGGCGGGCCGCCGCTTCTGGTCGCTCTTCGCCCGCGCCCGCGGCGCTCGTGGGGGCGAACACCGCGATCCTGCCATCGGCGGCGAGCGCGGCGGCGACCTCGGGGTCGGTCTCGGAGACGGCGCTGAAGAGGGCGACCTCGCAGCCGGCACCGGCGAGGGCCAGCGCGAGGGCCGCGGTCTTCGGCTCGAGCACGAGGCTCACCCCGATGCGCGGGCCTCGGGCGCCGGCGCGGGCCCTGGCGAACTCCTCGGCGAGGCGGGCCGTCGTCCGCATGCCGCGCGCCGCCCACGCGATCCTCGCCGCGGCGTCGCCACCGCGGGCGGACGCGATTCCCCCGTCGAGGGCGACCACCACCGGGTCGAGGCCCGCGCCCGATTTTTCGAAGCGCTTTTGCGCGAGCAGGTNCCTGTTCCCGCAAAAAACCGTTCGAAAAGCCCAGGTGATCCACGAACACGAACTCGGCGGGCAGCCCCGAGGCGCCCTCGAGTCTCACGCCCATGCGTGCGAGGGCGGTCAGCAGCACCTCCCGGTCGCCGTCGCCTCCGACCCGCACGCGGGCCACGCCGCCCGACAGCAGCCGGTTGCCCGCCCGCGCGGCGGCGCGCAGCGCCCGCTCAACGCGCAGCTCGACCGCGGCGCGCGACCCGCGCCCGTCGACCTCAGCCATTCGAGTCCCCTGCCTTCCGCTCCGAGTCCGAGCCGCCGCCGGTCGAACCGCTCTGCGGCGTCGGCGACCTCTCGGGCTGCGCCGTCTCGGCCTGCTGCTCCTCCCACTGGGCGCACGCCGTCACCGGGTCTTCGGGGAGCCCGAGTGCTGCGCGGGCCTCCGCGGCCGCCTCCCCCGCCTCGGCGGCGCCCTTCCAGTCGTAGGCCGCGGCCTCTTCGGCGTCGAGCTTCGCGACGCTCAGCGCCTGCTTGCGATCCGCCTGCAGCGTCTCGCGCACCGACTCCACCGCCGGCTCGGCCTGCGCGGGCCAGCTCTGCTGCTCGGTGTCGAGCCGGTTGCCGGCGTCGGAGCTCGCCTCGGCGACCCGCTCCATCGCGTCGGCGAAACGGCTCGTGTCGATCTCCTCGTCGCCGCCGCGAGCGACCGCGATGCGCAGGCGGTCGAGTTCGACGTCGACCTCGTCCCACGCGGCGTTGACCGGGCAGACGGCGTCGAGGTAGACGCCCCCGGCGGTGGTGGCCGAGAGCACCTCGGGTTCGGGTGCGGGCTCGGACTGGGGTGCGCACGCCGCGATCCCGCCCGCGAGCAGCGCGCAGGCGAGCGCCCCGAGGAGGGCGCTGCAGGGGCGGGAGGTCTGACGCACCCTTCGAGGATAGTGCGGACGCCTCGTCGGCGGCTCCGTCCGCGGCCGGTTTCGAGCCCCTGTCAACCCCTCCCGACCGGGCGGCGCTCCGCGTAGTGTGGTGCCATGGCTAGATACTTGGACGAGCAACAGGCGGCCGCCGACGGATTCCGCATCGTGCACGAGCCCGGTGAGCAGCGGTACGCGATCTATCAGGGCGATGACGACGAGGGCCGGCTCGTGGGCGAGGCGCACTACTCGTTCGTGGGCGAGCACACGATCGACTTCGATCACACCGTGGTGCTGCCGGAGCTGCGGGGCACCGGCCTCGCAGCGCTGCTCGCCCACCACGCCCTCACGGGCGACGCGATCGGGCACCGGGATCTGCAGACCTCCTGCTGGTTCATCGAGGGCTACCTCTCACGGCACCCCGAGCTCCGCGAGCGCTGATCTGAGCGGCGCCCGCCGAAGAGTCGGCAGAGCCCGGGGACGCTTCTGCACCCGATCCCGCCCTTACTCGTCGAGCTTGCGCTTCCTGCGCAGCCGGCCGGGCTTGCTCTGCTGCTGCACGAGCGCGGTGAGGTCTTTCTCGATGAGCTGCTGGATGCGCCCCTCGCGGGCTTCCCGGTACTCCTCGCTGGCGCCGCCGCTGTAGTAGGGATGCGTGGCGCGCTCCTTCAGGGAGTCGCCGATCTCGTGCCAGGCCATCGCGCGGGCCCGCTCGGCGGTCTCGGAGAGGTAGGCGTCGTCGCTCGCGCGCGACTCGAGCTCTTCGGCGACTCTCTCGTAGACCTCCTGGCGGTGACGCAGGGTGCGGTTGTCGTCGTTGCCGTAGTCGGACTCGCTCCACGAACTGCGCCCGGTGTCGCGGATCTCGTTGCGCATGCGCGCGATGTGCAGCGCGTCGCGCTCGCGCTCCTTCGCGAGGTCGGCGGTCGCCTGCCGCACCATCTCGCGGATCTGAGCCTCGTCGTAGTCGGCGTGGCGCTTGAGGGCGTTCATGATGATCTCGTTCTTGACCGTCATGCGCACGGCGACGTCGGCGACGAGCAGCCCCTGCTCGACGATCTCCTCGACCGGTGCGAGCACCCGTCTCGGCAGGCGTCGCGGTGGGCGCGCACCGCCGCGCTTGCGTTTCTTCGACCAGCCGAACACCGCGCTCCTTCCGAGAGCCCACACGGGCCTCTCCCATTATCGCGTATATCGGGCCCGCGTCACGCCCGCTTTCGGCCGTCCCCGCGCGGTTCGCCCGCCCCGCTCCGGTCGCCGCGGTCGGCCGGTCGAAACGGGGCCGGATGTGCGACACTGGATACGGCCCCTCACCAGGGGCGCGGACGAGGGAGCTGTACCCGCAACATCGACGACGGCCAGGGAGAAGCTGCGTCATGTCACTCGCGTGGATACTGCTCGTGCTGAGCGGAATGCTCGAGGCCGTCTGGGCGACCGCCCTCGACGCCTCCAAGGGGTTCAAGCGGCTCTGGCCGAGCGCCCTCTTCGTCGTCTCGTACGTGGCGAGCATGGCCGGCCTCGCCTGGGCCATGCGCGAGATCCCCGTCGGCACCGCGTACGCGGTCTGGGTGGGGATCGGGGCCGTGCTCACCGCGGCGTGGGCGATGATCACGCGCAAGGATCGCGCCACGGTGCTGCGGGTCGTGCTGCTGCTCGGGCTGATCGCCTGCGTGGTCGGCCTGAAGGCGGTGAGCTGATCGTGGGGCGCAGGCCGCTGCGCGAGGCCGCGGAGACGAAGACCGCCTCGACGCGCCACTGGGTGGTGCTGGTGGCGAGCGCCGCGCTCGAGGCCGTGTGGGCGATCGCGCTGAAGGAGTCGCACGGCTTCACCGTGCCGGCGCCGAGCGTCGTGTTCTTCATCGCGAACCCGATCAGCATGTTCGGCCTGGGATACGCGATGCGAGGACTGCCCGTGAGCGTCGCCTACGCGATCTGGACGGGCCTCGGGGCCGCGCTCACCGTGGGGGCCTCGTTCCTGCTCGGCACCGAGAGCCCGTCGGCGCCGAAGCTCCTCTTCCTCGCGGGGATCATCGGCTGCGTGATCGGCCTGAAGTTCGCGAAGGAGCCCGGGCAGGACGGCGATCCGGATCCGGATCCGGGTGCTTCGTCGGCGCCCGACCCGGGGCGCGCTACAGAGCCGTCACCGACACCCACATCGACGCCGCGGCGGCCGGGCCGAGGCTGACGGGCGCCTCGGCGCCGCCGACGCGCACCGTCACCGTCTCGGAGTAGGGCTCGCCGGGCAGCACCTCGAGCTCGGCGTCGACCACGAGGCCGCGGCTCGCGAAGTACTGCAGCATCTCGTTGTCGGCGTCGGAGATGCGCTCGACGCGCGCCCGGCACGGGGCGGGCGCGGTCGAGAGGATCACCGCGTCGGGCCGCTGCACGAGCCCGTCCGCGCTCGGGATCGGGTCGCCGTGGGGGTCGCGCGTCGGGTATCCGAGCACCCGATCGACGCGGTCGATCAGCTCGTCGGAGACGGCGTGCTCGAGCCGGTCGGCCTCCTCGTGCACCTCGTCCCACTCGTAGCCGAGCACCTGCACGAGGAACGTCTCGAGCAGCCGGTGCCGGCGGATCATCGAGACCGCGTGCTCGCGGCCGAGTTCGGTCAGGGTGACCGTGCCGTAGCGCACGTGGCCGATGAGCTGCTGGTCGGAGAGCTTGCGCAGCGCGTCGGAGACGGTGGAGAGGCGCACCCCCGCCGCCTCCGCGATCGCGGAGTTCGAGACGGGTGCGTCCGACCACTCCTGCAGCCCCCAAATCACCTTGAGGTAGTTCTGCATGCTGGGCGATAGGTCGTCGACGCTCACGCCACTCAGGATAGCCTGCGGTCGCGTGCGCGGGCGCGGCGCGGCGGCTCGCCCGGGTCGCCCCGGGCACCGCACCTCATGCCGAACCGATTTGGCAGCGGGGGCTCCGAGACCTACCCTGGAGGCGTACGGCACACCCCGATCCGAAGGAGCCGCATGACCGCCTCGTCCGCTCCCGGCCCGCGCCCGGCTGCGGAGATCGCGCGGCAGGCCGAGGCGGTCATCGCCGCGGCCGTCGACGCCGCGGTCTCGCGGCTGCGCAGCCTGCTCGAGACGCATCTCGCCGTGCTGCCGGAGGGCACCGTGCCGCCCGAGCAGGCGGAGGCGCTCTCGGGCGGCAAGCACGTGCGCGCGCGGGCGCTGATCGCGGTCGCCCACGCCTACGGAGATCCCGACCCGGGGTTCCTCACCGCGGCCGCCGCCGCGGTCGAACTGCTGCACACCGCGTCGCTCGTGCACGACGACATCATCGACGGCTCGAGCATGCGGCGCGGCGCCGCCGCGCTGCGCGTCGTCTCGGGCGACGACACCGCGATCCTCGTCGGGGACCTGCTGCTCGGGATCGCGCAGGAGATCGCGGCCCCGTTCGGCCACCGGGCGAGCGCGCCCCTCGCGCGGGCGCTGCGGGCCCTGAGCACCGGCCAGCTGCTCGAGCGTGCACTCGGGTGGGGCGACGACGCGCCGCCCCTGCTGGAGCGCTACGCCGCGCTGAAGACCGGGGCGCTGTTCGGCGCCGCATTCGAGCTCGGCGGGGCCGCCGCGGGCGCGACCGGGGGCGACGAGCCCGACGCCGCCGCTCTCGCCGCCGCGGGCGAACGCCTGGGGCTCGCGTTCCAGGTCGCCGACGACCTGCTCGACGTGCACGGCGACGCGGCCGAGCTCGGCAAGGATCACGGAGCCGATCTGCGCAACGGCATCCCGACGCTCCCCCTCTGGCTCGCCTCCCGCCGGCTCGCGGGCGAGGCCCCGGCCGCCGAGACCGACCCGTGGGGCGCACCCGGGGCGGCCCCGTCGACGGCTCCCGCCGAGCCGACCGCACTGCCCGCCGACCGGCTCGCCGCCGCGGCCGGTGCGCCCGAGGTGACCGCCGCGGCTCGAGCGCGCATCGCAGAGCTCTTCGCCGAGGGCCGGGCCATGCTGCCGCCCGCTCGGCGCCCGCAGCTGCTCGACCTGGCCGCCCGCATCGTCGTGCCCGGCGCCCCGAACATCGTCCCCGCGATCCCCCAGTGAAACGAGGCACCGTGAAACCGCGCAGGATCACCATCAAGGACGTGGCGGCCGAGGCCGGCGTCTCGGTCGCCACGGCCTCCGAGGCGCTGAACGGCAAGGGTCGCGTCGCCCCGGCCACGAGGCAGAACGTCATCGACACGGCGGCGCGCCTCGGCTACACCGTCAACCGCATCGCGAAGAACCTCAACGCCGGTCGCACCGGCTCGCTCGTGCTCACCGTGTCGCCGATGGCGGCGCAGTCGACGAAGCCCGGGCAGCCCGAGTGGGACGTCGAGTACTACTTCCGCGTGCTGAGCGGCGCGAGCGCGCAGGCGTTCCAGCGCGGCTTCCTGCTCTCGATGCTGCCGTCCCACGAGTCGTCGCGCACGTTCTTCTCGGCGGCCGACGGCCTCATCGTCGTCGATCCGAGCCAGAACGACCCGCTGCTCGCCGCCGCGGCGGGCGCGGGCATCGCCTGCGTGACCATCGGCCGCAACTCCGACGACCTGAGCTGGGTCGACAACGACTTCGCCATCGGCACCACGACGGCGCTCGCGCACCTCGCGGCGACGCGGGGCGCGAAGCCGGCGCTGTTCCTCAGCGAGACCAGCTCCTCGTACGTGCGCGACGAGCTCTCCGCCTACCTCGACTGGTGCTCGACGGCGGGCATCGAGCCGATCATCATCCGCTCCCCGGGGCCCCGCGTCGACGAGGCCGAGCCCGTGATCCAGGCCGCGCTCGCGGCGCCGGATCGGCGCTTCGACTCGGTGCTCACCACCCTCGACACGCTCGCCCACGCGACCGAGCGCAGCGCGCACACGCTCGGCCTCGACATCCCGGGCGAGTTGCAGGTGCTCAGCCTCACCGACAGCCGCTACCTCGACTACGGCCTGCAGCGGCCGATCACCGCGCTCGACCTGCACCCGGTGCGGCTCGGGGAGATCGCCGTCGACCTGCTGATCGACTCGCTCGACGGCACGGCCGAGCGCCGGCGCGAGCTCGTGCCGACGTCGCTGAACGTGCGGGAGTCGACGCTCGCCGACTGAGAGATCGCTCCGGGAGGTCGCGCCTGGGGGCGCGACCTCCCGGGCTGGAGGGCGATCCGGATCCGCTTCGTACGCGGTGCCGCGCGGCCCCTC
Source organism: Leucobacter sp. UCD-THU (assembly GCF_000349545.1). Lineage (NCBI taxonomy): Bacteria > Bacillati > Actinomycetota > Actinomycetes > Micrococcales > Microbacteriaceae > Leucobacter > Leucobacter sp. UCD-THU. The sequence goes on along the minus strand of NZ_KB714604.1, from coordinate 102,047 downwards.
GGCCCGCGGCACCGCCCGGTTCAGGACCGATCGCTCCCCGCGGGCTCCTCGAGCAGCACCGCCGCCGCGCCGGCTGCGGGAGCCGCCTCGTCGTCGTCCTCGTCGTCATCGGACTCGTCGCGCTCGACGATCACGATCGTCGATCCGGTCGTCGCGGCGTGCACGCGCTTGCGATGCACCCAGGCCTCGACGATCACACCGAGCACGCCCACCGCGGCGACGCCGATGATCGTCGACCAGTCGCTCGCCCACCCGGCCCCGGTCTCGCGCGGCCAGGCGACGTTCGCGATCTGGAACAGCAGCCACAGGAGCGCGAGCCAGCTGACGATCTGGCCGGCACGGCCCAGGAAGAGCTTCGGGTCGTCGCTCCACCGCCCGGTGAAGCGCGCGATCGCCATGCCGAGCACCGGGAACAGGAAGGAGATGAAGAAGCCCACCGACGAGAACGAGATGAGGGCCATCTGGATCCCCTCGCTCTGGAACGGGATGAACAGCAGCACCGCGATCACGGCGGTGACGATGACCGCGCGGCGGGGCAGGCCGGTCGCGCCGGACAGCTTGGTGAGGAACCTCGCGAACGGCAGCTCGCCGTTGCGGCCCGTGGCCCACACGATGCGCGACACGGTGATCTGGATCGTCATGAGGCTCGCCGCGAACGCGATCACGAACAGGGCGAGGATGCCGCGGAACACCGGCTCGGGGAAGGTGGCGGCCATGATCGCGACGGCGGGGTCGGCCGCGTTCTCGGGATCCTGCAGGAACGCGTCGCTCGGCACGGCGAGCGTGAAGGCGAGGGTGCTCAGCAGCACGATGATCATGATCGCGAAGAAGGACACGACCATGGCCCGCGGCACGGCCTTCTTGGGGCGCCGCACCTCTTCGGCGATGGAGCTCGCGCTCTCGAAGCCGATCGCGAAGTAGCTCGAGAAGGCGATCGCCATGACGAGCGGTGCCGAGAAGAAGGCGCCGCTGTAGTCGCCGAGCGAGTCGGGCGAGAGGTAGTCGAGACCCTGGTGCCGTTCGAAGAACAGCAGCCAGACCGCGACGCCGACCGAGCCCACGGCCTCGGCGACGATCACGCCGACCATGAGGATCTTGATGAACACGCGCCCGGCGAGGTTCACGATCGTGCTGAACGCGAGGATCCCGACGGCGAGCCAGGTCACCACGCCGTGATCGGCGGCAGGCACGTCGAAGATGGGCGGGATCAGCACAGCGCCCGCGTACGCGACCGCGGGCAGCGTGATGAGCAGCGTCCAGATGTAGGTCCACGAGGCGAACCAGCCGTAGCGGTGGCCGAGCAGGCGGCGCGACCACTGATAGATGCCGCCCGAGTCTGCCCACTTCGACGCGAGCACCCCGAGGGTGAGCACGACGATGAACTGACCCAGGTAGAGGATCATGCCGCCCCAGATGAAGGCCGGACCCGAGGTGGTGAGCCCGAGCCCGAGCACGCTGTACAGCGCGACGATCGGAGAGACGAACGCGAATGCGACTGAGAGCGCGGAAAACATGGTGAATTCTCTCTTCATCACCGTCGGCGCCGTGGTCATGGAAACTCCCTTGGTTCGAGATACGGCGACGGAGTGCGACGATCATCGGCGCCTCCGCCGGGAGCGCCGGGCCGCGCGCTGAGGGCGCGGTCCGGATCATCCGCGGCCCACGCTACCTGAGCCGAAACGTTTTAACAAGTGGCTAATTGCTCTTTTAATCACAGGGAAACATAGAATCGAAACGATTTGGCATCGAATTGAGCCGCAACATCCCGATCATGCGAGAATGTGAGCACCATGAGCACCTCGAACCTCCGCCTCACCGTCATCCAGGACGCACCGCTCCCCCGCGACGTCGCAGGCAACCTCGCCCGCGTGCGCGCGGCGCTCGCGCAGAGCGAGGCCGACCTCGTCGTCTTCCCCGAACTGTTCCTCACCGGCTATCAGACCGAGCGGCTCTCCGAGCTCGCCCTCCCCGTCGACGACCCGCGGATCGCCGATCTCGGAGCCGCGTGCCGCGAGGCCGGCACGGCACTGCTCGTCGGCTTCGTCGAGACCGCCGCCGACGACGGCTACTTCGACGCGTACCTCGCGATCGATCGGGACGGCCGCGTGCTGCCGGCGATCCGCAAGACGCACCTGTTCGGCGACGAGCGCGAGGTGTTCCGCACGGGCGACGCCCTCACCCCTGTCACGCTCTGCGGCGCGCGAGTGGGCGTGGTCAACTGCTTCGAGATCGAGTTCCCCGAGGTCGGCCGCACCCTCGCGCTGCGGGGCGCCGAGCTGCTCGTGGCGGGGTCGGCGAACATGCACCCGTACGAGCTCGATCACCGCACCGCGGTCACGGCCCGAGCGCTCGAGAACCGGGTGCCGGTGGCCTACGCGAACCGGGTCGGCAGCGAGTCGGGCCACGACTTCTGCGGCTCGNTCCCACTCCTGAAAAGTTGTTCGAAAAAGCCGCATCGTCGCACCCGACGGCACGACGCTCGCCGAGCTCGACACCGAGACGCGCGGCGAACTGACCGCGACGCTCGAACTGGGCGCCGGGGGCAGCGGCGCCACCGCGATGCTCGCGCAGCGGCGCCCCGAGCTCTACGAGGCCTAGGGAGGCCGCGGGGCTCCCGCGACCCGCGGCGCTTCGGCGACGCCCCTCGGCCCGCGGCCCGGGCCCCGGCGCTCGGCCGCATGCGCCGGGGTCCGGAGCGGCGCCTGCTCCAGCACGCTCACCCGGGCGGGCGCCCGCTCGAGCGCACCCGAACGCGCAGGGGCGGGTCGGGGCTCGCGATTTTCGAAAGCTTTTTGACCGCGCTGCGNACGCGAAGGAGCAAAACGAGTCCGAAAACGTAGACCGGCGTGTTCGGCGATCCCGCGTGGAAGGCGAGCGCCTCGAGCGCGATGCGGCCCGCGATCAGCTGCGTGCGCGTGGAGTGGTCGAGCGACGGCGCGGGCTCGGCGATGTCGAGCCCGATGAGGCCCGCGGGTGCGATGCCGCGGATGATCTCGAAGGCCTCGCGGATCGTCATGCCGCCCGGGGTGGGCGCGCAGGTGCCCGGCGCGAAGGCGGCGTCGAGGGCGTCGACGTCGAAGGTGAGGTAGAAGCCCTCCTCGCCGACGCGCTCGAGGATCTGCTCGACCGCCCAGAGTGTGCCCTTCTGCCAGATGTCCTCGAGCCAGATCACTCGGATGCCGTGATCCCGGCAGTACTTCAGCTCGGTCTTGGGGTTCATCCAGCCGCTGATGCCGACGAGCACGATCTTCGAGGGGTCGTACCCGTTGTCGACGGCGCGGGTGATGGTGCAGCAGTGGTTCAGCTCCTCGCCGCCGACGTGCGGCGCGGCGTCGAGGTGGGTGTCGAATTGCACCCAGCCGGGGTTCGTGCCCGGCTTCTTCGCGGCCTTGCCCACGGGGATGCTCACGGAGTGATCGCCGCCGAAGACCACCGGGATCGCACCGGCGGCCACGATCTCGGCGATGTCGGCCTCGACCCGCTCGAAGGTCTTGGGGGTGTTGCCCAGCGCCACCTTGCAGTCGCCGCCGTCGACGAGCGGCAGGTGCGCGAACAGGTCGAAGTCGAATGTCGCCTGGAAGTTCGTGTACTGCACCGAGGTCTCGCGGATCGCGCGCGGTCCGTAGTTGGCGCCGCTGCGGCTGATGGTCGTCGCATCGAACGGGAAGCCGTAGACGACGGCCTTCGCACCCGAGGCGGTGATCGCCTCGCGCGTCAGCTCGACGCTGGGCACGCCCATGAAGGTACCCCCGGGGCCGCCGTGCAGGAGGCCGCTCCACATGGTCTCGTCGAACGAGCCGGTCGACTCTTCAGTCATGGTTCCTCATTTCACTGGTCGCGGGCCCGAGCCCGCATCGATCTCTGTTGAAACGTTTTGGAGCGTCTTTGCTACACAAGCATCGAAGTGCCGTAACGTTTCGGCAATCGTAGCAGGAGGCGCACCTCGGGGTCCAGTGCCGAACCGGGATCGCCGAGTCGGGGCACCGCCCGCCCCGCGCCCCCTGGCGCTCGCCCCCGCCGACCCGCAGACTGGAGGCGTGGACATCAGGGTCAAGCGCGTCTACGAGCCCGCAGAGCCGGGCGACGGCTACCGCGTGCTCGTCGATCGCCTCTGGCCGCGCGGCGTGTCGAAGGAGCGCGCCGAGCTCGACCTCTGGGAGAAGGACGCGGCGCCGAGTCCCGAGCTGCGACGCGACTGGCACAGCGACCCCCGCGGGCACGATCCCGAACGCTTCGCCGCGTTCGCCGACCACTATCGCGCCGAACTCGCCGAGTCTCCCGCCTCCGAAGCGCTCGACCGGCTCGCCGACCTGGCCCGCGACCACGATCCGCTCACACTGCTGTACGGCGCCAGGGACGAGCACACGAACCACGCGGTCGTGCTGTGCGAGGCCCTGCGGCAGCGGCTCGCCGCACGCTGACCGGCGCGGCTCACACCGCCAGCAGGATGCGGCGCAGACGATCGATCGCGGCCGCGAACTCGGCGTCGTCGGGGCCGCCCATGCCGAGCACGACCCCCGCCGCCCGACCGGCGCTGCGATGCTGCCAGTAAGCGCCGAGGGCCGCCACCCCGAGGCCCGCGGGGAACGCCGTGGTCTCGCGCGCCGCGGCCTCCACCACCGCGGCCTCGCGGCGCGACGCGCCCACGCCCTCGAACTCGAGCACCGCGTGCAGACCGCCGCTCATGGGGCGCACCCGCACGCGCCCCACCCCGGCGAAGCGCTCCGAGATCAGGTCGCGCCGCGCGGCATGACGGCGGCGCACCCGGGCGATGTTGCGGCGCAGCTCCCCCGTGGCGAGATAGTCGGCGAGCGCCAGCTGCACAACGGCCGAGACGGGCGAGCCGAGGTCCTGCCGCACCGGCTCGAGCAGCGCGCGCAGATTGCGGGGCGCCAGCAGGAAGCCCGCGGCGAGCGCCGGCGTCACCGTGCTCGAGAAGGTGCCGAGCGTCATGACCGAACCCGATGCGGCGTCGTCGAGCGCGGCGAGCGCGGGCAGCGGCCCGCCCGCGTGACGCAGTTCGGAGTCGTAGTCGTCCTCGACGATCACCACACCCGTGCGCTCCGCCCACTCGAGCAGCTCGCGTCGCCGCGGCAGCGGCAGTGAGCCGCCGACGGGGTACTGGTGGCTCGGCGTGACGATCACGAGATCGAGCAGCCCCTCGGGCAGCCGGTCGGTGCGCAGGCCTTCGGCGTCGACCGGCAGCGAGACGATGCGGGCGCCGTGGCGCGCTGCGACGCTGCGCAGCGAGGGGTAGCCGGGATCCTCCACGCCCACCACGAGGCCGTGCCCGCGCGTCGTGCCGAGCGCGGTGAGCAGCAGCCCGAGGCCCTCGCGGGCACCCGCGGTCACGATCACGTCGCGGGCGGGCCTCGCGGTGCCGCGCACGAGGCGCAGATGCTCGACGATCTCGCGGCGCAGCGCCGGGTCGCCGAGGGCGGGCGGGCGGCGGTCGGCCCGCGCCACGGCAGCGCGCCACGCCGCGCGCCAGGCGGGACGCTCGGTGGCGTCGGTGAGCGGGGTGCCCGGAGCGAGCGGCGGTCGGGGCGTCGGATCGGCGTCGGCGAGGCGGTCCGGATCGGCGTCCGGCGCGTGACGGGCGCCCCCGGGCCGCCCGGCCGGCCCGGGCGCTTCCGCGATCCGGATCCCGCCCTCGATCGTCGTTCCGGAGTCGGCGGAGCGGACCGTGCCGCGGGCCGCCCGAGGATCCTCTGCACCGGCACCGGCGCCCGTCGCCCCGGCGACCCCGCCGAGGCGTTCGGGATCCGGCGCCAGCTCGGGATTCACCACCGTGCCGCGCCCGTGCTCCGCCCGCAGGTAGCCCTCGGCGATCAGCTGCTCGTAGGCGGCGACGACCACTCCCCGTGCGACGCCGAGGCTGCTCGCCAGCCGCCGCGTCGCCGGCACGCCCTCCCCGGGCCGCAGCGTGGCGCGGTCGATCGCGTCTCGCAGCGCGACGGCCAGCTGCGCGGGCAGCGGCGTTCCCGCGTCGCGGTCGATGACGAGGGGCAGCTCGCTGTGCTTCTCCACGGCCCCATTCTGGCAGCATCCGCACCGAGTGGTCCATCTCAACCCTGAACGAACCTCGCCTCCCGTGAACCACAGGTCCCCGGTTCTCGGTGCTCCCGGGGAAGCCGCTCATTCTCTGCCCCTGCCTCTGGATCCGCCTCTGGCTCTGAACCTGCCCCTGGGCCTGGGCCTGGGCCTGGGCCTGGGCCCGACCTTGACATCGACGTCTACCTCGGCCCCGACCTCGCAGCATCCCGCACGGCACCGACCGAAAGGCGGGAAACGCAGCTTCAGACGCACCGGCAGCGGCGTTTCCCGCCTTTCGAGGGCAATCGAGCCCGGTCAGGGCCAGGGCCAGAGCCAGAGCCAGAGCCAGAGCGACCCGCGGCTCAGCTGAAGACCGGCGCCGCCCCGGCCAACCGCCGGCGCATCACCTCGATCGCCTCCGGATTCTCGTCGATCAGCATGAAGCGCCGCCCCAGCTCCGCCGCGGCCGCACCCGTCGTGCCGCTGCCGGCGAAGGGGTCCAGCACCCAGTCCCCCGGCCGCGACGAGGCCTGCACGATGCGGCGCAGCACCCCGAGCGGCTTCTGCGTCGGATACCCCGTGCGCTCCCGACCCGTCGGCGAGACGATCGTGTGCCACCACACGTCGGTCGGCAGCTTGCCCCGCTCGGCCTTCTCGGGCGTCACGAGCCCGGGCGCCATATAGGGCTCGCGATCCACCGCCTCGGCGTCGAAGAAGTAGTGATCGGGGTGCTTCGCGTAGACCAGGATGTTGTCGTGCTTCGGCGGCCAGCGGCGCTTCGTGCGCGCCCCGAAATCGTAGGCCCAGATGATCTCGTTGATGAAGCATTCCGGGCCGAAGAGCGCGTCGAGCAGCACCTTCGCGTAGTGCACCTCCCGGTAGTCGAGGTGCAGATAGAGCGTGCCGTCGGGCGCCAGCACCCGCCAGGCCTGCTCGAGGCGGGGCTCGAGGAAGTCCCAGTAGTCGCCGAAACGATCGTCGTAGGCGAGCGTGCGCTCCCGCGTCACCCGGTAGCCCTGCCCGCGGAACCCCAGGCGCTCACCGCTCGCCGGCTCGATCCGCCCGATCTCGCCGCGATCCGCGCTGACCCGCGTGCCGCGCACCCGTTCCATCTGCCGCGCCCGCCCCGTGTTGAACGGCGGGTCGAGGTACACGACCGAGAACGCGCTGCCGGGCAGGCTGCGCAGGATCGGCAGGTTGTCGCCCGCGGCCACCAGATCGGGGCCGTCGGCGTTCCAGTGCATCCCCCCAGGGTATCGTGGAGCCCCACATCCATTGCGAGCGAGCGGAGCCGCCATGATCCGGCTGGGCATGATCACCGTCGACACCGAGGACCCGCGGCCCCTCGCCGCCTGGTGGGCCGAGCGTCTCGGCGGGCGGATCGTGCACGACGCCGACGGCTGGTTCTGCATCGTGCGCGCGCCCGACGCTCCGGTGGCGCTGGGGTTCCAGCGCGTCGAGACGGTCGCCCCCGGCAAGAACCGCGTGCACCTCGACCTCGACCGCAGCCCCGACATCGACCGCGACCGCATGGTGGCCGAGTGGGTCGAGGCGGGCGCCGCCCATCTCGGCAGGCGCGGCGAGGAGGGCTTCTCGTGGGACACCTTCGCCGATCCGCACGGCAACGAGTTCTGCATCGGCGACCCGCACTGAGCCGGGCCCGGGCGGGGTGCTGAGCCGGTCCGATCCCCCGCCCCGCCGAGTGGTCGAGAAGTGCCGCGATCGCCGCGGGTTCGAGCCAGTTTCGAGCACTCGCGGGGCCTGAGGAAGGCCTCCGCGCTAGGGGGCCAGGTCTCCGCAGGGCGAGGTTTCCGCAGGGCGAAGGCCTCCGCGCTAGGGGGCCAGGATCTCCACGAGCTCCGACGGGTCGAGGTCCTCGATGCGGGCCGGCGACCAGCGCGGGCTGCGATCCTTGTCGATCACCTGGGCGCGCACGCCCTCCGCGAAGTCGGGGCGCGGCGCCACGCGCCCCAGCACGCGCAGGTCGTCGGCGAGCACCTCGGGGAGCCCCAGCCCGAGTCGGCGCGTGCGATCGATCTGCGCGAGCGTCACCGCCACGGACACGGGGCACATCGCGCGCACCGTCGCGGCCGCGGCCGCCGCCTCGGCTCCTCCGCGTTCGCCCGCCGCCTCCAGCGCGCGCATGACTCGCAGCGCCGCGCCCGCAGCGTCCTCCGAAGCCGGCGCGTGAGCCTCGCCGAGCGCTTCCTCCGCGATCGGCTCCCACCACTCCCGCGCCTCGAGCACGGTCGATCGCGGGGCGGCCTCGGCGAAGCGGGCGCACGCAGCGGCGGGATCCTCGCCCCCGGCCAGCGCCTCGCCCAGCGCGTCGAGCCGGTCCGAGGGCACGAAGCGATCGGCGAATCCCAGGGCGATCGCGTCGCCCGGGCCCATCTCGCCGGCGGTCACCGCGAGCAGCTCGCCGAGGTGGCCGGGCGCCCGCGCCAGCAGCAGGTGCCCGCCCACGTCGGGCACGATCCCGATGCGCACCTCAGGCATAGCGAGGCGGCTGCGCTGCGTCACCACCCGGTGCCGCGCGTGCCCGGCGATGCCGATGCCGCCGCCCATCGTGATGCCGTCCATGAGGCCCACCACCGGCACGGGCGACTCCGCGAGCGCGAGATCGAGGCGGTACTCGGTCACGAGGATCCGCATCGTGTCGCCGCCCGAGATCTCCTTGATGTCGCCGCCGCCGCAGAAGCCGCGCTCCCCCGCCCCGTCGAGCAGGATCGCCGCGGATCCGTCGCGCTGCGCCGCATCGAGCGCGTCGCCGACCAGGCCGAACATCTCGAGGTTGAGCGCGTTGATCGCGCGGGGCCGGTTGAGCGTGATGCGCGTGATCGCGCCCTCGCGGCGGGCGATCACGAGCGGTTCTGGGGCGATCTGGGACGCGTCGGTGCTCATGCCTGCAACGTACCATCCGGGCGGGGCTGCTCCGAGACGGGCTCCTATGGTGAGTGGCTGCGCTGCGTGCCTCGAAAGGCGGATTTCGCATGCGCACGAGGGTGCTCGTGTGCGAAATCCGCCTTTCGGCGGGTGCGGATCGCGCGGCGGGGCAGGGCGGGCGGATCCGGCGGCGCGCTACGGCGTCGGCCGGTGCGCGTCGTAGCGCTGGAAGCCGCGCGCCGTGCGCAGCAGCACGAGCATGATGCCGAAGATGAGCGCGCCGCCCACGAGCGGCGAGGCCCAGAGCGCGAAGAGCGTCGCGAGACCGCCCGCCACGAGGTCGCCCACGCGCGGCCCGCCCGCCACCACCACGTAGAAGAGGCCCTGCATGCGGCCGCGAACGTCGTCGGGCGCCGCCGCCTGCAGGATGGTGGTGCGGAACACGGCGCTCACGTTGTCGGTCGCGCCCGCCCCCGCGAGCGCGACGCCCGCGAGCACGATCGCGACGACGTTGGCCGGGATGAAGGAGTCGTCGTCGACCGCGACCATCGCGACCAGGCCCTCGTCGACGCCCAGCGAAGCGAGCAGCAGCACGACCCCGAAGAGGGCCGTGCAGATCCCGAACGCCGCGACCGCGAGCGTCACCGCCCGCCCCTGTCGGCGCACGCCTCCCAGCGGCCCGGAGACAAGGCCGCTGAGCAGCGCGCCGATCGCGAACGACGCGGTGAGGATGCCCACGGTCACGGGCCCGCCGCCCAGCACGATCGCCCCCGCGGCGGGGAACACGACGCGCGGCTGCCCCAGGATCATCGCGATCAGGTCCCAGACGAAGGTGGCGCGCACGTTCGGCGCGCGCCGCAGGAACCGCATGCTGTCGACCACCGACCCGATGCCGATGCCGCGGCGGCGACCGTCGGGCGCGATCGGCGGCAGGCTCATGATCCCGAGGAAGGCGCCGGTGAACAGCACCACGTCTAGCAGGTACGTCCACGAGAAGCCCACCGTCGCGACGAGCACACCCGCGACCGCCGGCCCCACGGTCACGGCCAACCCCATCGTGATGCCGCTGAGGGCCGCCGCCGCCGGCAGCAGCTGCGTCGGGAGCAGACGGGGCAGGATCGCGCCCTGCGCCGCACCCTTGATCGTCGCGGACGCGGCGTTCACCGCGGCGAGCGCGTAGTAGGGCCAGGTCGTCTCGACCCCGAGGAAGGCGATGAGCGCGAGCGTGCCCGTGCTGCACCACGCGACGATCGCGGTGACGAGCGCGACCGTGCGCCGGTCGAAGGAGTCGGCGAGCGCGCCGCCCACGAAACCGGCGAGGATCATGGGGCCGAGCGCCCACAGCGCCACGAACGACACCGCGAGCGTGGAGTGGGTGATCTCGTAGATGTGCAGGCTCACCGCGACGATCGTGACCTGCGCGCCGATCTGAGCGACCGAGGTGCCGGTCCAGAGCTTCGCGAACGCGGGGCTCGCGGTCAGCGGGGTGGTGTCGACGAGCAGCCCTCGCAGGCCGCGTCGCCGGGCTGCCGGCTCGTCGGGGTCGTCGCTCACCGGCCCAGCCTATCTGGCTCGACGGCAGGGGCGGAGGCCGAGCCCCTCCGGCACTCCTCGTCGGGGCAGACATCGGGCGGCGCCGCGCGCTAGGCTCGGGTTCCGTGTTCGACCCGCGCTACGACGACGACCCCCTCGCCAGGATGAAGCCCCGCCGCGGCCCGGTGCAGCGGCGCGAGGTGCCGCTCTCGCGCGGCCTCGTCGTCGAGCACAGCGAGACCGAGTGGTGCGGCGCCGTCGTGGGCGCGAGGGAAGGGCTCGTGCAGCTCGAGGATTTCCGCGGGAAGGTGCGCGCGTTCCCCCTGAGCGACGGCTTCCTCATCGACGGCGAGCCGGTGCGGCTCGTGGCGCCGAAGCGCAAGCCGGCCGGGAGGCAGCGCACGGCGTCGGGCTCGATCGCCGCCCCGCAGCAGCGGGCGCGGGTCGCGATGCCGAGCCGCATCTTCGTGGAGGGCAAGCACGACGCCGAACTGGTCGAGCAGGTGTGGGGCGACGACCTGCGCGTCGAGGGCGTGGTGGTCGAACTGCTGCAGGGCGCCGACAACCTCGAACAGGTGCTCGCAGAGTTCGGCCCGGCCGCGGATCGGCGGGCGGGCGTGCTGCTCGATCACCTGGTGCGCGGCAGCAAGGAGACGCGGATCGCTGAGGCGATCGCCAGGGGTCCGTTCCGCGCGCATGTGCTCATCGTCGGCCACCCGTTCGTCGATATCTGGCAGGCGGTGAAGCCCGCGCGGGTGGGGCTTGAGGCGTGGCCCGCCATTCCGCGGTCGATCGAGTGGAAGACGGGCATCTGCCGCGCGCTCGGCTGGCCCTCGGACGAGCCCGCCGACATCGCCGACGCCTGGGCGCGCATCCGCGGCCGCGTGCGCGACTTCCGCGACCTCGAACCCGAGCTGGTGGGACGCGTCGAGCATCTCATCGACTTCGTCACGGTGGGCTGAGCATAAGCGGACGCGCAGCGTTCGCGCTCAGCCCAGTGCCGCACACGGCGGCAGCCCACGGAGCGAAGCGAGGGGCAGGGCTGAGCATCAGCGGACGCGCAGCGTTCGCGCTCAGCCCAGTGCCGCACACGGCGGCAGCCCACGGAGCGAAGCGAGGGGCAGGGCCGAGCCCGAGCGGAGGCGCAACGGGGGGCGAGCCGGCAGCCGCTCGGCCTCCCGTTCCGAGCGGATCGACGCCGCCCGCGGGTCGGAGGCCTCGGGAAGAAACGTCCGGTTCGGTGCTCCCGCGGAGTATCCTGGAGGGGTGCACGAGGCGAGGAGGCGCTGTGTCGAAACCCGTGTTCCTGATGATGCCGGAGTGGCAGGGATCCGCGTCTTCGCGCGCGATGCAGCTCGCCGAGGGGGCCGAGGCGCTGCTGGAGGATCTGCCTGCCTCCGCGACTCGCGAGGTGCCGGTGCCGCTCGAGGCCGGCGATGCCATGGGCACGCCCGTGGCGCGGCTCAGCAGCCTGCTGCGCGCGCGTGACGCCGCGCGCGAGGCCATCGTCGAGCTCGGCGATGCGCCCCCGGTGATCGTCGGGGGCGACTGCGCCTCGTCGCTCGCGGGGCTCGAGGCCGCGGTGCGCGCGCACGGAGCGGATCGTCTCGCCGTGCTGTGGTTCGACGCCCACCCCGATCTGCAGCATCCGAGCACGTCGCCCTCGGGCGCAGCGTCGGGCATGACGCTGCGGCACGCCCTGGGCGAGGGCTCCCCCGACCTGGCCTGCGAAGCCCCGATCGATCCCGCGCTGCTGACCCTGATCGGCACGCGGGCGATCGATCCCGAGGAGGACGCCGAGATCGAGCGGCGCGGCGTGCACGTGCTGGATCCGGTGTCGATCGCGGGCGTCACGGATCCCGAGCAGCGCCCGGATCCCGATGCGCTCGCGGCCGCGGTTCGGGATCGGCTCGCGGATTCGGGTGCCGAGTGCGTCTACGTGCACGTCGACTTCGACGTGCTCGATCCCGCCGAGTTCTCAGCCGTGCACGAGGCGGTGCCCTTCGGGGTGACGGTCGCTCAGCTGACGGCGGCGATCCGGGCGGCCGTGGCGTCGCTGCCGCTCGCGGGCGCCTCGATCTGCGAGTTCGCGCCCGCCAGCGCCTCCGCCGCGGCCGAGGATCTGCCGACGGTGCTGCGCGTGCTCGCGGCGCTCACTTCGGGGACGGCGCGGTGACGGCACCAGAGCGCACGGAGGCGGGTCAGCGGAGCACCCGGCACGGACGGTGGCCCCTCGCACGGCTGGGGTACCTCTACGCGACGGCGGTCGGGTTCGCCTGGGGCTCCATCTGGAGCACGGGCGAGGTGCGGCGCCACGAGGGGCTCTGGGTGTTCAGCGGCATGCCGAAGTGGACGTTCGGGCGCGGCGGCAGCTGCGTGGGGTCTTGCTATCTCACCGACCGCAACACGGGGGCGGCTGTGCTGCGTCACGAGCTGGTGCACCGCGAGCAGTGGCGGCGCTACGGTTTCGCGATGCCGCTGCTCTACCTGCTCGCGGGGCGGGATCCGCTGCGCAACCGCTTCGAGATCGAGGCGGGGCTCGAGGACGGCGGTTACGTGCGACGCTCGCGCCGGCCGAAGCGTCGCGAGGGGTGAACGGGGTGCGCCGCGCACGTCGCTCGCCTCGGGCCCGCCCCGCCGCTCCTCGGAGGGTCGCCCCCAAGGTTGCGGATCCGGGCGGCCTCCGGCCGCGCGCGGCCGGCATCATCGGCAGCGCCTCGCGCACCGCCGTGTCTTCCTCGAGTGATCGGCGCCGACGTCCCTAGACTGGCCAAATGAGCAGCGAAGCCCCGTCCTCCGACGACGAGTTCCGGTTCCTCGCGGGAGACGCCGCGCGCGTCGGCCGCAGCGCCCCGCTGCCGCGGGTCGAGCGCATCTCCGCGCCGGTCGCCGAGGGCCGCGCGGTGAGCGGGCTGCGCTTCGGAGGGCCCGCGGATCCCGAGTTCGTGGTGCTGCACGGCGCGGGCCTCAACGCGCACAGCTTCGATCCGGCGCTGCTGGCCCTCGACAGGCCAGCGCTCTCGCTCGATCTGCCCGGGCACGGTCGCAGCGACTGGCGCGCCGATGCCGACTACCGCCCCGAGCGCCTCGCCGCCGATATCGTGACGGCGCTCGACCGGCTCGCGGGCGGCCCGGTCGCGCTGCTGGGCCACTCGCTCGGCGGGCTGACCGCCGCGCTCGTCGCCGACGCCCGCCCCCGGCTCGTGCGGCGGCTCGTCGTGGTCGACATCACCCCCGGCATCACGCCCGGGGGGAACGCGGGCGCCGTGGTCGAGTTCATCACCGGGCAGCGCGACTACGCCTCGATCGACGAGATCGTCGATCGAGCCATCGCTTTCGGCATCGGCTCCGACCGCACCGCACTCACCCGCGGCGTCGCGCTCAACACGCGCCGGCGCCCGGACGGCCGGCTGGAGTGGACGCACCACCTCGCCCACCTCGACGCGCTGCCGGGTTCGGGCAACGGCGACCCGCACCCCTACGCGCCGATCTGGGCGTCCCTGCAGCGCCTCGAACCGCCCGCCACGCTCGTGCGGGCGCAGCACGGCATCCTCAGCGACGATCTCGTCGGCGAGTGGCGGGATCGCCTGCCGAACAACGAGATCCTCACGGTGCCGGGGCCGCACAACCTGCACGAGGCCGAGCCGGTGCTGCTCGCGTCGATCATGCGCGGCCTCGCCCTCTGAATCCGTCGAGTGCGTCGGGGCCGCGCACCGCCACGAGGATCACCTCGGCCGGGCGGGCCCGCGAGCGGCTCGACGACTCGAGCGCGCAGGGGGGCGAGGAGCACGCGAGACGCGGCCTAGGATGAGGGTGTGACCTCCGCACTGCTCCCCATCGAAGGAACGTACAACTTCCGCGACCTCGGCGGGTTCCGAGCCGACGGCGGACGCACGAGGTCGGGGGCGCTCTTCCGCTCCGACGCGCTCGCCGCGCTCAGCGACCGGGGCAGGGCTCAGATCGCCGAGCTCTCGGTGGCGCGCGTGATCGACCTGCGCGACGACGCCGAGCGCGCCCCGCTGCCCGACCTCGTGCCCGAGAGCGCCGTCGTCGTTCCGCACCCCATCTTCCCCGACGTCAGGCAGCACATCTCGGCGCAGCTCGACATCTACGCGCTCACCGAGCTGCTCTACCTCGAGCACGGCGACCGGCTCGCATCCGCCGTGACGATGCTCGCCGAGCCCGGTGCGACGGTCTTCCACTGCACCGCGGGCAAGGATCGCACGGGCGCCGTCGCCGCCCTCACCCTGCTGGCCGTGGGCGTGGATCGCGACGACGTGATGCACGACTACTCGGCCTCGGAGCAGAACCTCAGCGGCGAGTGGCGGGCCAAGAACCTCGAGCTGATCAAGCACCTCGGCATCGAGGTCACGCCGTCGCTCGAGCAGTTGCTCGTGTCGACGCCGCTCGCGGCGATCGACCGCGCGCTCGCCGCCGTCGACGAGCGGTTCGGCTCGGTGCGCGACTACCTGCGGGTGAGCGGCGTCGCCGACACCACGATCGAGCGGTTGCACGCGCAGCTGGTCGAGTAACCGGCGGTCGTCGGGCGCGTCGGAACTACTCCCCGGGCATGCCGAAGGGTCGCCCCTGCAACACGCTCAGGCGGCTCGTGCGCACCGTCCCGCTCGGCCCTCGCGGGCCGCTCAGAACGCCGGCCGGGCTCAGCTCACGCGCAGGCCGCGCAGGATCGCATCGCGCAGATCTGCGGGAGCGCAGTTCTCGCGCTCTTCCTCGCAGGCGCGGCGCACCACCTCGGTGAGGCGGATGCAGACCGTCTGCTCGTCCTGGCAGCCGGGGCAGCTCTCGAGGTGCTCCCGGATCGGCGCGGATTCCTCGGCGCAGAGCTCTCCGCGCAGCAGCTCGTAGAGGTTGGCCTGCGCCGTCTCGCAACCGCAATCGCTCATCGCGTCGCTCCCTCTTCCGTGTCCTTCGTCTTCGTGCGGCCGGTGCGCTTCGTCGCCGCGCCTCCCGCACTGAGTCCAACGCCCTGCTCGCGCGCGTATTCCCCGAGAGTCTTGCGCAGCCTGGTGCGGCCGCGGTGCAGGCGGCTCATCACCGTACCGATGGGCACCTCCGCGATGTCGGCGATCTCCTGGTAGCTGAATCCCTCGACGTCGGCGAGGTAGACCGCCATGCGGAAATCCTCGGGCAGCGCGTTGAGCGCTTCGCTCACCACCGTGTCGGGCGTGCGATCGATGGCCTCGGCCTCGGCGGATCGAGCCGACATCGCCGTGGTCGACTCGGCGCCGCCCAGTTGCCAGTCCTCGAGCTCGTCGACGGCGCCGAGGTAGGGCTCTCGCTGCCGTTTGCGGTAGGTGTTGATGTAGCTGTTCGTCATGATGCGGTAGAGCCAGGCCTTGAGATTGGTGCCCTCCTGGAACGACGCGAAGGCCGAGAACGCCTTGAGGAACGTCTCCTGCACGAGATCCTGCGCATCCTGCGGGTTGCGCGTCATCTTCATCGCCGCGCCGTACAGCTGGTCGAGCAGCGGCAGCGCCTCTCGGGTGAAGCGCTGCTCCAGTACCGCCTGATCTTCGTGCGCCGTGGTGTCACTCACACCCTCGATCCTACGCCTCCCTCCGTTGCTTCCCCCGTGAGCGCCCCGCGCACGCCTCCTCTTCCACGGGCGGGAGTCGCAACACGCCGTCTCGCGCCGAGCGGGTCGGCGTGTTGCGACTCCCGCTCCCGTCGGACGCGGGCCGGGTAGAATCGAGGACGATGCTTGAAGCGAAGATGAACAAGGGCAAGGACGGCGACGAGGCGCACGCCGGCGAGGGTCTCGGCGAGCACGAGGCCCCATGGGACGCACCGCTCGCGGATGGCGCGCTCGACGCGCGGGTGGCCCTTCCCGGTTCGAAGTCGCTGACGGGTCGCGAGCTGATCCTCGCCGCCCTCGCCGACGGGCCGGGCACCCTGCGCGCGCCCCTGCACTCCCGCGACTCGGCGCTCATGGTCGATGCGCTGCGGGCGCTCGGCACCGGCATCGAGCAGATGCCCACCGACAGTCCGTTCGGCCCCGACCTGCGCATCACGCCCGCCGATGAGCTGACCGGTTCCACGAGTATCGCGTGCGGCCTCGCCGGCACGGTGATGCGCTTCGTGCCGCCGGTCGCCGCCCTCGCCCTGGGTCCGGTCGCCTTCGACGGCGACCCCTACGCGCGCAAGCGCCCCATGCGCCCGGTGCTCGACGCGCTGCGCGCTCTCGGCGCCGACATCGCCGACGAGGGGCGCGGCGCCCTGCCCTTCACGGTGCACGGCACCGGATCGCTGCGCGGCGGCCGGGTCAAGCTCGACGCATCGCTCTCGAGTCAGTTCGTCTCGGCCCTGCTGCTCTCGGGCGCGCGCTTCGACGAGGGGGTGCACGTCGTGCACACCGGGGAGCGTCTGCCGAGCCTGCCGCACATCGAGATGACCATCGAGACGCTGCGCGCCCGAGGCGTCGACGTCGAGTCCCCCGCCCCCGGCGAATGGGTCGTGAAGCCCGGGCCGATCCGGGCGCTCGACGCCCGCATCGAGCCCGACCTCTCGAACGCCGCCCCGTTCCTCGCCGCGGCTGCGGCCGTCGGAGGCCGCGTCACCGTGCCCGGCTGGCCCTCGGCCACCACGCAGGTCGGCGATCAGCTGCGCACGCTGCTGCCGGCGTTCGGCGCCGACGCGGTGCTCGCGGCCGACGGATCCCTCACCGTGACGAGCGGCGGCCGTCTGCGCGGCGTCCGGCTGCACGTGCCCGAGGCCGGCGAGCTCGCACCCACGCTCGTGGGGCTCGCGGCGCTGGCCGCGCACGGCACCGCGGGCACTGACGGCGAGGCGAGCGAGATCACCGGCATCGGCCACATCCGCCACCACGAGACCGACCGCATCGCCGCGCTCGTCGCCGAGGTCAATCGGCTGGGCGGCGACGCGGTCGAGCTCGACGACGGCATCGCGGTCAGACCGGCCACGCTGCACGGGGGCGTCTGGCAGAGCTACGCCGACCACCGCATGGCGACGACGGGGGCCCTGGTCGGGCTGCGCGTCGCGGGTGTCGAGGTCGAAGACATCGGCTGCACCTCGAAGACGCTGCCCCAGTTCCCCGAGCTGTGGGGCCGTATGCTCGGCATCGCCTCCGGCTCCGGCGCGCCGCTCGACGGGCCGGGCGGCGCGGCCGCGTCGGCCTCGAACCCGCTCCTCCTCACCCTCCCCCAGACCCCGGACGGCACGAGCTGGACATGAGCTGGCTGACCCCGGACGACGACGAAGACGGCCCCTACGCCGAGTACGCCGACCACGCGGTGCGCCAGCGCCCCAATCCCAAGGCGAATCGCCCCCGCACCAAACGGCGACCCGAGCACGCCGACGCCGTGGTCGGCCTGGTGACGGCGGTGGATCGCGGCCGCTACACCGCGCTCGTCGAGTCGGGTGCCGATCCCCACGACCTCTCCGAGCGCGTCGTCGTCGCGGCTCGCGCTCGCGAGTTGCGGCGCACCCCCATCGTGATCGGCGACCGGGTGCAGCTCGTCGGCGACGCGAGCGGCGCGGAGGGATCCCTCGCCCGCATCGTGAGCATCGAGGACCGCCGCACGCTGCTGCGGCGCAGCGCCGACGACAGCGACACGGTCGAGCGCGTGATGGTCGCGAACGCCGACCAGATGCTGATCGTGGTGGCGGCGGCCAACCCCGAACCGCGGGTGCGCCTCGTCGACCGCTATCTCGTGGCCGCCTACGACGCGGGGATTCGGCCGCTCATCTGCATCACCAAGGTCGACCTCGCCGATCCCGAGCCGTTCCTCGGCTACTTCTCGGCGCTCGAGGTGCCCGTCTTCCGCTCGCAGCCGGGGACTTGGCCGCTCGACGAGATCCGCGAGGCGCTCGCGGGTCGCACCACCGTGTTCGTCGGTCACTCGGGGGTCGGCAAGTCGACGCTCATCAACGAGCTCGTGCCCGAGGCGGGCCGCGCCATCGGCCACGTCAACGAGGTCACCGGCCGAGGCCGTCACACCTCGTCGTCGTCGGTCGCGTACCGGGCCGAGACCCCCGGCTGCGCGGGCGGCGGCACCGGCTGGGTGATCGACACGCCGGGCGTGCGCTCCTTCGGGCTCGGACACGTCACCACCGAGGGCATTCTGCGGGGTTTCACCGACCTCGCCGAGATCATCGACGGCTGCCCGCGCGGCTGCACGCACCTCGAGGGCGCCCCCGACTGCGAGCTCGACGCCGCCATCGCCGACGGTCGGCTCGACGCCGCGGGCGCGGCGCGGGTCGAGTCGCTGCGCCGACTGCTGAAGTAGCGCCGGCGCCGCTTCGCTGCGGGCCCGCCCGGCCCCGGTCGCCGTCGAGATGGGCGCGGGGCCGCCTGATCGAGCGACGATCGCGCACGGCTTCTCGAGTCGGGATCGGCACGGGCTCAGCCGCGCACCGATAGGCTGAGGGCATGACGGAACGCGTGATCCTCGAGCCCGCACAGCCCGCCCCCGACTTCTCGCTCCCGGATCAAGACGGCGCCACCCGTTCGCTGGCCGACTTCCGCGGCCGGCGGGTGATCCTCTTCGTCTACCCGGCGGCCATGACCCCCGGCTGCACGACAGAGGCCTGCGACTTCCGCGACTCGGTCGCATCGCTCGAGGCTGCCGGCTACCAGCTGCTCGGGCTCTCCCCCGACCCGGTCGACAAGCTCGCCCGGTTCGCCGAGCGCGACTCGCTCGACTACCCCCTGCTGAGCGACCCGGATCGCGAGGTGCTCACCGCCTACGGCGCGTTCGGCGAGAAGAAGAACTACGGGCGCATCGTGCAGGGTGTGATCCGCTCGACCTTCGTGATCGACGAGGAGGGGCGGATCGCACACGCGCTCTACAATGTGAAGGCCACTGGGCACGTCGCCCGCGTGCGCAAGCTGCTCGGCCTCGACGCGGCCTGACCCCGGGGGCGGACGGCCCGGGCGCGGGCGCGTCACCGGGCACGTGATCGGCGGCAGCCGGTGCCCCACCCCGAGCCGGACGCGAGCCCGTCGAGGGCCTACTGCTCGCCGGCGGACTGAACTGCGGGGCGGGCGAGGATCGCGGCGGCGAAGCCGGCGAGGGCGAGCGCCACGAGCGCGAAGCCCAGCCACCACGGGCCGATGCCGATCTGCAGGCAGCCGGTGCCCGCCGCGAAGAGCAGCACGTGGATGGTGAGCGAGGATCCGCGCACCCAGCTCGCCCGCGCCTTCACCGCACCCACGAGGGTCACCACCACCCACGCGAACGACAGCGCGGCCATGACGATCAGGCTGAGGTTCTGCAGCGGGTTGCCCTCCGAACCGAGCGCACCGACCACCGTGACGCCGAGCACCCACAGCAGCAATGCGCTCTCGACCGCCAGCAGCGCGGCCAGCGCCCGCCAGGCGACTCGCGAGCGTGGGTGATCAGCGGGTGACGAGGGCATGTCGAGCCTCTTTCCAATCAATTGCAAATACACTATTGATTTGCTTCTACATCCGTGAAACTATATATTCCGTCGAGTTTCGCGCACACTGACGTGAGCATTCTCAGCCACGTTTCAGATAGTTACGGCGCGAGATTCCTGGCATTAGCCTCCAGTGTATTTCGTGTGCGTGCGTTTACAAATGGAGGACACACAATGGATTGGCGCGAGAAGGCTGCTTGCCTCACCGTAGACCCCGAGCTCTTCTTCCCGGTCGGCAACACCGGCCCGGCCGTCGAGCAGATCGAGCGTGCGAAGTCGGTCTGCGCTCGCTGCACCGTCACCGAGATGTGCCTGCAGTACGCCATGGACACCGGCCAGGATTCGGGCGTGTGGGGCGGCCTCAGCGAGGACGAGCGCCGCGCGCTCAAGCGCCGCGCCGCTCGCGCCCGCCGAGCCTCCTGAACTCCGACTCCCACTGAAAAGCCCCCGGCCTCGCCGGGGGCTTTCTCGTGCGCCCGGCGTCGTCACCCGGTCGCGGTGCCCGAAGTCGGGCGGTGCCGGCCGATGCGGGCCGGCACCGCCGGCGAGGATCAGTCGGTGCCGGCGTCGAACGCGGCCGACAGGCCGAGCGCGTCGCCCTCCTCGTCGATGCCGCCGACGGCGTCGGCGATCTCGGCCGCGCCGCCCTGCTCGAGCTCTCCGACGAGTTCGGCCGTCGCGCCGCCCACGAGCCCGAGCTGGGCGTACTGCTCGAGACGCGCGCGCGAGTCGGCGATGTCGAGGTTGCGCATGGTGAGCTGGCCGATGCGATCCTCGGGGCCGAACGCCGCGCCCACGGTGCGCTCCATCGAGAGCTTCTCGGGGTGGTAGCTGAGGTTCGGGCCCTCGGTGTTGAGGATGGTGTAGTCATCGCCACGGCGCAGTCGCAGAGTGACCTCGCCCGTGATCGCCGAGCCGACCCAGCGCTGCAGCGCCTCGCGCAGCATGAGCGACTCGGGGTCGAGCCAGCGGCCCTCGTACATGAGGCGACCGAGCTTGCGTCCATCGTTGTGGTACGAGGCGAGTGTGTTCTCGTTGTGGATCGCGTTCACGAGGCGCTCGTAGGCGATGTGCAGCAGCGCCATGCCGGGGGCCTCGTAGATGCCGCGCGACTTCGCCTCGATGATGCGGTTCTCAATCTGGTCGGAGACGCCGAGGCCGTGACGGCCGCCGATGGCGTTCGCCTCGAGCACGAGCGCCACCGGATCGTCGAACTCGACGCCGTTGATCGCGACCGGGCGGCCCGCCTCGAAGCGCACCGACACCTCTTCGGTGGCGACGTCGACGTCTTCGCGCCAGGCTGCGACGCCCATGATCGGCTCGACGATGTCGAGGCCCGCATCGAGGAACTCGAGCTTCTTAGCCTCGTGGGTGGCGCCCCAGATGTTGGCGTCGGTCGAGTACGCCTTCTCGGTCGAGTCGCGGTAGGGGTAGCCGTGCGCGACGAGCCACTCGCTCATCTCCTGGCGGCCGCCGAGCTCCTCGACGAACTGCTTGTCGAGCCACGGCTTGTAGATGCGCAGCGCCGGGTTCGCCATGAGACCGTAGCGGTAGAAGCGCTCGATGTCGTTGCCCTTGTAGGTGGAGCCGTCGCCCCAGATGTCGACGCCGTCCTCCTTCATCGCGCGCACCAGCAGCGTGCCGGTGACGGCGCGGCCGAGCGGCGTGGTGTTGAAGTAGGTCTTGCCGCCCGAGCGCACGTTGAAGGCCCCGGTCTGCAGGGCGACGAAGCCCTCTTCGACGAGGGCGCGCTTCGCGTCGACGTGGCGGGCGATCTCGGCGCCGTACTCCTTCGCGCGGCCGGCGACCCCGTCGATGTCCGGCTCGTCGTACTGCCCGATGTCGGCGGTGTACGTGCACGGGATCGCGCCGTTCTCGCGCATCCACGCGACCGCGCACGACGTGTCGAGACCACCGGAGAATGCAATGCCGACGCGTTCGCCGACAGGCAGGGAAGAAAGCACCTTAGACATGGGCTCTATCCTACTGGGCTCGGCGCCCTCTCCGGTCCGCTGCGGGGTGAGGCCGACGGGGGCGGCAACCCGTGGCCGTCCACGCCGACGCCGGATCGCCGACCCCACCGCGACCGGTCGCTCGCCGATGGGCGCGCGGCGTCAGATCAGCCCGAGCTGCCGCACCGCATCGCGCTCCGACACGAGCTCGGCCACCGAGGCGTCGATGCGCTGCCGCGAGAACTCGTCGACCGCGAGCCCCTCGACGACGCGCCACGCGCCGCCCTCGGAGCGCACCGGGAACGACGAGATGAGCCCCTCGGGAACGCCGTACTCGCCGTGCGACACGACGGCGGCGCTCGTGCGCCGCTCCCCCGTGCCGAGCATCCAGTCGCGCACGTGCTCGATCGCGGCGTTGGCGGCGGAGGCGACCGAGGAGCCGCCGCGCACCTCGATGATCTCGGCCCCGCGCTTCGCCACCCGCTCGATGTAGGCGCCGCGCGCCCACTGCGGGTCGACAGCCTCGAGCGCCGGCGCGCCGCCCACCGTCGCGTGGCTGAGGTCGGGGTACTGGGTGGCCGAGTGGTTGCCCCAGATGGTCACCCCGTCGATCTGCGCCACTCCGGCGCCGGCCTCGGCTGCGAGCAGACCCACGGCTCGGTTGTGGTCGAGGCGCGTGAGCGCGGTGAAGCGCTCGGCGGGCACCTCGGGGGCGTGCTGCTGCGCGATCAGCGCGTTGGTGTTCGCGGGGTTGCCCACCACGATCACGCGCACGTCGTCGGCCGCGCGGGCGCCGATCGCCCGCCCCTGCGGCCCGAAGATGGCGCCGTTCGCCTCGAGCAGGTCGCCGCGCTCCATGCCGGCGGTGCGCGGCCGCGACCCGATGAGCATCGCCACGTTCGCGCCGTCGAAGGCGACCTCGGGGGCGTCGCTGATCTCGACGCCGGCGAGCAGGGGGAAGGCGCAGTCGGTCAGCTCGAGCGCGGCGCCCTCGGCGGCCCGCATGCCCTGCGGGATCTCGAGCAGGCGCAGCGACACGGGCTGGTCGGCGCCGAGCATGTCACCGGCCGCGATCCGGAACAGCGCCGCATAGCCGATCTGGCCGCCCGCGCCCGTCAGCGTCACGGTGATGGGAGTCTTCGTCATGTGGGTCTCCTCGTCTCTGCGTGTGGTCGCGCCCGGCACCGGTGGGCGGCGCCGTGCGGCGGCCCGCGGCGCTCAGCGCACGTCGAAGCTGCGCGGGTCGGGCCCGAAGTTGGTGCCGACCTCGAGCGAGTCGATGGCCTCGATCTCGGTGCCCGACAGCTCGAAGTCGAAGAGGTCGGCGTTCTCGACCATGCGCTCGCGGCGGCCCGTCTTCGGGAAGATGATGCGCCCCTGCTGCAGGTGCCAGCGCAGCACCACCTGCGCGGGGGTCTTGCCGTGCCGCTCTGCGGCGGTGAGCACCTCGGGGCGCTCGAACAGGTCGGTCTTGCCCTGGGCGAGCGGCCCCCAGGCCTCGATCGCGATGCCCTGCTCGGCGCAGAACGCCGACAGCTCGCGGCGCTGGTGCAGCGGGTGCAGCTCGATCTGGTTGACGGCGGGCACCGCACCGGTCGCGTCGATCACCTGCTGCAGGTGCTCGATCTCGAAGTTGGAGACGCCGATGGCCGAGGCGCGGCCCGACTCGGCGATCTCGATGAGCCCGTGCCAGGCGGCGAGCGCGCTGCCCTCGACCTTGGGCAGCGGCCAATGCACGAGGTAGAGGTCGACGCGGTCGAGGCCGAGCCGGTCGAGGCTCTGCTCGAAGGCCTCGCCGGCTCGCGCGTGGTCGTCGTTCCAGAGCTTGGTGGTGACGAAGAGCTCGTCGCGCGGGATGCCGCTCGCGGCGATCGCGCGCCCCACCTCGGCTTCGTTGTCGTAGATGCGGGCCGTGTCGATGTGCCGGTACCCCACCTCGAGCGCGTCGGAGACCACCCGCTCGGCCTCGCCCGCCTCGACCAGGAACACGCCGAGGCCCAGCTGCGGGATCTCGGTGCCGCCGGTGAGGGTGAGATTCGGGATCGGCAGGGCGCTCATCTGGTCTCGCTTTCGCTGCGGGGTCACGTGCTCGATCAGTCTATGCCCGGCCCCCGGCATTCTCGGGTGGACCTCCGCCTGCGGCCCATGTCACGGACGGCCGGGACGGCCTGCGTCGCGGACGGCCCGGGGACGGCCTGCGCCACAGGCGGCCCGGGCGGCGACAGTCCGGGTACGGAGTCCCCGAGCCGAACCGCTCCTTCGGCGCCGACCGGCCCGGTCCGCGATAATGGTGGGATCATGACGCAACCCCGCATCGAATTCCCCGCGGATCTCCCCGTCTCGCAGATGCGCGACGAGATCGAGGCGGCGATCCGCGACAACCAGGTGGTCATCGTGGCGGGTGAGACCGGCTCGGGCAAGACGACCCAGCTGCCGAAGATCGCGCTCGCCCTCGGCCGCGAACGCATCGCCCATACCCAGCCGCGCCGCATCGCGGCCCGCACGATCGCCGAGCGCATCGCCGAGGAGCTCGGCTCCGAGCTCGGCGGGCTCGTCGGCTACCAGGTGCGCTTCACCGACAAGGTCTCCGAGCAGACCCGGATCCGCCTCATGACCGACGGCATCCTGCTCAACGCGATCCACCGCGACCGCGACCTGCGCGCCTACGACACCATCATCATCGACGAGGCCCACGAGCGGTCGCTCAACATCGACTTCCTGCTCGGCTACCTCAAGACGCTGCTGCCCCGCCGACCCGACCTCAAGGTGATCATCACCTCGGCCACCATCGACCCCGAGTCGTTCGCCGAGCACTTCGCCGATCCGAGGACGAAGCGCCCGGCCCCCATCGTCGAGGTGTCGGGCCGCACCTACCCGGTCGAGATCCGGTACCGGCCGCTGGTCGAGAAGATCGAGCGGCCCGAGACGGGCGCGGGTCGCTCGGAGGCGGACGCCAAGCGCTCGCCCGCGGGCCGAGCGGGTACCACCGCACCCGAGTCCCGGGTCGTCACGGTCGAGCGCGACCTCTTCGACGCTATCGGAGACGCGGTCGAGGAACTCGGCGCAGAGGATCGAGGCGACGTGCTCGTGTTCCTCAGCGGAGAAGCCGAGATCCGCGACGCCGCCGACGCCCTGCGCGGCCGCCTCGGCGCGAACCGCGCGAGACCGATCGAGATCCTGCCCCTCTACGGCCGCCTCAGCGCAGCCGAACAGCACCGCGTCTTCGAGCGCGCGAGCGGCGCGAGCGCGGCTGCGCGGCGCATCGTGCTCGCGACGAACGTGGCCGAGACCTCGCTCACGGTGCCGGGCATCCGCTACGTCGTCGACGCGGGCACCGCTCGCATCTCCCGCTATTCGGCGCGCAGCAAGGTGCAGCGTCTCCCGATCGAGCCCGTCTCCCAGGCGAGCGCCAATCAGCGTTCGGGGCGCTCCGGACGCACGAGCCCCGGTATCGCGATCCGCCTCTACTCCGAGGAGGACTTCGAGAGCCGCCCCGAGTTCACCGAACCCGAGATCCGCCGCACCGGCCTCGCATCCGTGATCCTGCAGATGCTCTCGCTCGGCCTCGGCGACATCGCCCGCTTCCCGTTCCTCACCCCGCCCGACCAGCGCGGCATCGCCGACGGCCTCGGGCTGCTCGCCGAACTCGGCGCCGTCGAACCGCTGGAGCGCGGCGGCGCGCCCCGCGACGGGCGCGGCAAGGGGCGGAGCGGCAGGGCGGGCGGATCCGCGAACCACCGCATCACGAAGATCGGCCGCGAGCTCTCGCGTCTGCCGATCGAGCCGAGATTCGCGCGCATGGTCGTCGAGGCGCGCAGGCACGAGGTGGTGCCCCAGGTGCTCGCGATCGTCGCGGGCCTCACGATCCAGGACGTGCGCGAGCGGCCGCAGGAGCAGCGCGCGCAGGCCGACCAGCTGCACGCCCGCTTCGTCGACCCGCAGGGCGACCTCATGACCCTGCTGAACCTCTGGGACTACCTGCAGGAGCGGCAGCGCGAGCTGTCGTCGAGCGCGTTCCGCCGCCTGTGCAAGGCCGAATACCTCAACTTCCTGCGCGTGCGCGAGTGGATGGACCTCACCCGCCAGCTGGCGCGCATCGCGGGGGTGAGGGGCGGTGCAGCCGCCGCTCGACCCCGCCCCCGCGGCGCCGACGCGGAGCGGGTTGACACGACGGGCGCGGGATCGGGATCCGAATCGGGATCGGGATCGGGATCGGGATCGGGCGAGGCGATCCACCGCTCCGTCCTCGCCGGCCTGCTCTCGCAGCTCGGCGTGCGCGACGATCGGCAGGATCGCAGCGCTCCCGCTCGCGGCCGGGGCGCCGCGGGCGCCGTGAAGCGCAAGCCCGCCCAGGAGTACGTCGGATCCCGGGGCACCCGCTTCGTGCTGTACCCGGGGTCGGTGCTCGCCAAGAAGCCGCCCGAGGTGGTGATGAGCGTCGAACTCGTCGAGACCTCGCGGCTCTTCGCGCGCTCGAACGCCGTGGTCGACCCGGCCTGGGCCGAGGAGCTCGCGGGGCCGCTGGCCAAGCGCCAGGTCTCAGAGCCGCACTGGGAGAAGAAGCAGGGCGCCGCCGTCGCCTACGAACGGGTCACCCTCTTCGGCGTGCCCATCGTCGACCGCCGCCGCGTGCAGCTCGCCCGCTTCGACCGCGAGCACGCGCGCGAGCTGTTCATCCGCCACGCCCTCGTCGACGGCGAGTGGGACTCGCGCCAGGCCTTCGACCGCGCCAACCGGCAGCTGCGCCGCGAGCTCGAGCAACTCGAAGAGCGCACCCGCCGCCGCGATCTCGTGAGCGACGACGAGGCCGTCTACGACTTCTACGACGCCCGCATCCCCGCCGACGTCGTCTCGACCCGCAGCTTCGAGGGGTGGTGGAAGGAGGCGCAGCGCGCGCAACCGAAACTGCTCACCATGCGCCGAGAAGACCTCGTCGAGGGCGAGGCCGCCGAGGTCGACGAGAGCGAGTTCCCCCGCCAGTGGCGGCACGGCGACCAGACGCTGCGCCTGAAGTACCGCTTCGACCCGACCGCCGACGACGACGGCGTCACCGTGAACGTGCCGCTGCCGCTGCTGCCCCGCCTCGAACGCGGCGACTTCGAGAAGCTCGTGCCCGGTCTGCGCCAGGAGCTCGTCACCGCGCTCATCAAGACGCTGCCGAAGGCGATCCGCAAGCACGTCGTGCCCGCCGCGGACTGGGCGCGCACGCTGCTCGAGACGGTGGAGCCGCGACTGGCGGCGACACCGAGCCCGGTCGCCGAGCCGCAGCGGCCGGGTTCCTCGTCAGAGCCGACCGCCGCACCCTCGCTGCTGCAGCTGCTCGCCGACGAGATCCGCCGCCGCACGAGCGTGCCGGTCTCCCCCGACGATTTCGACCCCTCGCGGCTGCCCGCCCATCTCACCCCCACGTTCCGCGTGGTCGACGGGCGCGGGCGCACCGTCGGCTCGGGCAAGGACCTGGCCGCGCTGCAGGCCGCCCACAAGGATCGCGCGACGCAGGGCGTCGCGAAGGTCGCGGCGGCGGCCATGCCGAAGAGCGACCTCGAGCGCAAAGGGGCGACCGGCTGGGTCTTCGGCGAACTGCCCCGGCACGTCGACACCGCCTACGCGAAGGGCCGCGGATCGGGCGCGGGCGTGGTGCGCGCCTACCCCGCCGTGGTCGACCGCCGCACGAGCGTCGATCTCGTGCTCGTGGCCGACGAGGCCGAGCAGACCCGGCTCTCGCGGCGCGGGATCCGCCGCCTCGTCGCGCTGAGCTCGCCCTCTCCGGCCAGCTACATCCGCGACCACCTCTCGAACCAGGAGAAGCTGCTGCTCGGCGCGGGGCCCTACCGCTCGCTCGACGCCGCCATCGCCGACGTGTCGCTCGCGGTCGCCGACGGCGTGATCCGCCGTCACGCCCCCGACGGGCTGGTGTGGTCGGAGGCCGTGTTCGAGCGCATCGCGAACGACTACGCGCGATCCCTGATCGACGAGATCTATGCCGCGATCGCGCTCACCGCGCGCGTGCTCGACGGGGCGCGACTCGCCCGCAAGGCGATCGACGGCGCCAAGTCGATCCAGGTGCTCGGCCAGGTCGCCGACGCGGCCGCGCAGGTGGATCGCCTCGTCTTCGACGGCTTCGTGGCGCGCACCGGGCTCGCGCGGCTGGCGCGGCTGCCCGTGTACTTCGAGGCGGTGCAGTGGCGATGCCGAGGGCTCTCCGAGAACCCCGGGCGCGACCGGGCGTGGCAGAACGAGGTCGACCGCGCGCTCGCGCTCTTCGAGCAGGCGGGCGGGTCGATTCCGCTGCCGGAGCAGGCGCCTGAGCATCTCGTGCGCGCCCGCTGGCTCATCGAGGAGCTGCGGGTGAGCCTGTTCGCGCAGCACCTGCGCACGGCCGAGCCGGTGTCGCTGCAGCGCATCCAGAAGCTGCTGCGCGAGGCGTAGCGCCCCCTCATCTCATCGAGCCGGCCTATTCGTACCGAGTCGGCCGACGATTCGCGCGAATTCCGGGCCGACTCGATACGAATGGGCCGGCTCAGCGGAAGAGCACGAGCGAGCGGGCCGCGGGCGGCGACGGAATCCCGAAGTGGCGCACCGCCGCGCGAAAGCTGTCGGGCGTGCGCAGATCATCGTGCATCAGCCTGATCACTCGCTTCGGTGTGAGCCCCCGGGCTCGATCCTCGCGCCGCTTCTCCGCGATGACCACCTCCTCGGCCGTCTTCCCCTTGCGCAGGTCGGCGTCGAGGTACTTCGATCGGCCGTCGATCTCGCACAGGATGTCGAGGTCGTCGAGCTCGAGGTCGAAGTAGCTCAGGCGGCCGTCGGAGTGGGTCACCGGCGCTTGAGTGCTGACCCGATAGCCGAGCTGCGCGAAACGGAGTCGGCCGAGGCTCTCCAGCACCGATTCGGCTCCCGCATCGGCGAGATCGATGACGCGCAGTGCTCGCCGAACCCCGCGCCTGTGGGGAATCGAGAGCGCGTCCCCGCGCAGCCGCTCCAGCCGCTCCACGACGCCGGGCGAGTTCGGAATGCCCCGGTGCCTGCCGAATCGCAGATGCAACGCGTGGTCGAGCGCTCCGAGCGCCAGTTCGGGCGGTGCGAGCCGGGCGAGGTCCAGCACCGTTCTCGCGAGACTCGTGGCCGGGATGCCCCGCAGCAGCCCGACCTCCCCCTCCGCCACCTGATCGATGCTGCGTGTGATGAAGGTGCTGCTCCTGGCGGTCGCGCCGCCGGGCAGCAGCAGGTGAGCTCGATCATGCGGCGGACGATACAGGCGCAGCCCGTGCAGGACGGCCGCCGACTCCCGCCAGAAGTACCCCCTGAGATCGCGGTTTCCGGAGACCGCGATCACTCGCGCGAGCAGCCGCTGGTCGGGCCAGAGCCCGCGCCACACTGCGCCGTCGAGGTACTTCGCCGCGGCGATCCGCGCCAGCGCACCGTCCTCGACCGCTCGCGCGATCCGACGTGCCGTCCAATCGCACTGCAGCAGTTCGTCTCTCGAGCGCACTGCGGCCGCGATCGAGGCGAAGTCGTGCGCGGGCGTCATGCCCTCAGCCTGGCAGGCTCCTGCGGCGCGGAGAGCCCCTGCGCGCCCGACTGTGGATGGAGCGCGCACTCCCCCATGCAGACCTCGACCCGTGAGCTGAGTCTCGCCGGCTGCCCGGCGCACTCACCGAGTCGGCCGAATCGTATCGAGTCGGCCGAATCGTATCGAGTCGGCCGCCGATTCGCGCGAATTCCGGGCCGACTCGATACGAACGGGCCGACTCAGCGGAAGAGCAGGCGACGAGGTCGCGGGTTACTTCTGCACGGACTCGGTGAGCACGCGCCGCGCCTCGTGCACGAGCTCGGGCTCGGTGATGAGGTCGTAGCGGGTCGCGACCATCTGCATGACCGACGAGAAGTCGCGGCGGTTGCGGTTCATGGCGTACGAGAGCACCCCGAAGAGCATGCCGAAGCCGGCGCCGATCACCACGGCCGCGATGAACACGCCGAAGATGCCGGCGTTGTCGGGCTGGAAGATGAACAGCAGCAGGCCGAGGAAGAGGCCCAGGTAGGCGCCCGAGAGCGCGCCCATCAGCGCGATGCGGCCGTAGGTGAGGCGCCCGGTGACCCGCTCGACGCTGCGCACGTCGTTGCCGACGATGCTGATGCGCTGCACGGGGAAGCTGGCGCGGGCGAGCACGTCGACGGCGTGCTTCGCATCTTCGTAGCGGTCGTAGGTGGAGACGATCTCGCCCTGCGGGATCTCGGGCATCAGCGGGGCGCGCGAGGAGGAGAGGGGGCCGGGAGTACTCATGCCCCTATTCTCTCACCGCGGAGCCCCGGCCCACTACGCTAGAGGGTGTGAGTACTACGCGGGTCTTCGTCGGGCGCCTCGCCGGGCGCGGGGTGTTCGATCCTGTCGGGGATCGGATCGGCAAGGTGCGCGATGTGCTCGTCGTCTTCCGGGCGGCGAGCGCGCCGCGCGTGGTCGGCCTGATCGTCGAGATCCCAGGCAAGCGGCGCGTGTTCGTGCCGATCGGCCGGGTGACCTCGATCGGCTCCGGCCAGGTCATCACGACGGGCCTCATCAACGTGCGCCGCTTCGAGCAGCGCGGCGGCGAGACGCGCATGATCGCCGAGATCATCGGCCGCGAGGTGCGGCTCGCCCCCGAGCAGGCGGGCGGGCAGCCGCTGTCGGCCCGCATCGAGGACGCCGCGATCGAGCGCACTCGCACGGGCGAGTGGGTGGTCTCCGAGGTGTTCGTGCGGCTGCCGAAGCCGGCGGCGCCCTTCAGCCGCGGCGACTCGCGCATCGTGCGCTGGTCGGATCTGGTGCTGCCGAGTTCGAGCGAGTCGGCGCAGTCGGCCGAGCTGCTCATCCAGACGATGGTCGACCTCAAGCCGGCCGACCTCGCCGAGGCGCTGCTCGAGCTGCCGCAGCACCGCATGCTCGAGGTCATCGACGAGCTCGCCGATGAGCGCGTGGCCGACGCGCTCGAGGAGATGAGCGAGCAGGATCAGCTGGCGCTGCTGGCGCAGCTGCCCCCGGACCGCACTGCCGACGTGCTCGACCGCATGGAGCCGGACGACGCGGCAGACCTCATCTCCGCGCTGCCCGCGGCGAAGGGCGAGGAGCTGCTCGACCTCATGGAGCCCGAGGAGGCGGAGGACGTGCGCCGCCTGCTCGAGTACGACGCCGACACGGCCGGCGGCCTCATGAGCCCCGCGCCGATCGTGCTGTCGGGCGAGTCGAGCGTCGCCGAGGGCCTCGCGATGATCCGCCGCGCCGAGATCCCGCCCGCCATGGCCTCGGCCGTCTACGTCACCCATCCCCCGTACGAGACGCCCACGGGCGAGTACATCGGCATGGCCCACTTCCAGCGCATGCTGCGCTTCCCGCCGCACGAGCGCATGGTGGCGCTGATCGACACCGAGATCGAGCCGGTCACGGTCGATGCGAGCGCCGCCGAGGTGTCGCGCCGCATCGCGAGCTACGACCTCGTCGCGATCCCGGTGGTCGACGAGCAGCACCGCCTCGTAGGTGTGGTGACGGTCGACGACGTGCTCGATCATCTGCTGCCCGACGACTGGCGTCACGCCGACGACGAGGCCCCGCGTTCCTCCACTTCGCAGGGCGGGCGCCGATGAGTCTGTTCAAGCGGGATCCAGGCCTCGACGCGCCGCTCTCGGCGGGCGCGCGCGCGGGCCGCGGCGCGCTCGGAGGCGCGAGGGGGCACGAGCGTTTCGGCCGCTGGACGGAGAGCATCGCGCGCGGCATGGGCACGCCGTGGTTCCTGCTGATGCTGACGCTGTTCTGCATGGCGTGGCTGGCCTGGAACACGTGGGGCCCGGAGTGGGTGCGCTTCGATTCGGCGGCGCTCGGCTTCACGGCGCTCACGCTGATCCTCTCGCTGCAGGCGTCGTATGCGGCGCCCATGATCCTGCTCGCTCAGAACCGGCAGGACGACCGCGACCGCGTGCAGATGGAGCAGGATCGGCAGCGCGCCGAGCGCAATCTCGCCGACACGGAGTTCCTCGCCCGCGAGGTGGTGGCGCTGCGCATCGCGCTGAAGGATCTGCCGGATCGCGATTTCATCCGAGCGGAGCTGCGCTCGCTGCTGGCGGAGCTCGAGGAGGAGCGCGAGGCCGAGGAGGACTCGTTCGTGGTCGAGGATCCGGATCCGGGCGAGGCTCCGCTCTCGCCGGCCGGTGGGCGCGACGCCGACGGGCGCGGCGACGCCGGAGCGCATGATACCGACGGGCGCGACCAGGCCGACGGACGCGACGGTGCCGACGGGCGGCCGGATCTCGAGGACAGGGATGACCGGGAGCGTTGAGGCCGCGGTTCGCGCCGCGCTCGACCGGGTGCGGGATCCCGAGATCCTGCGCCCCATCACCGAGCTCGGCATGGTGCGCGACGTGCGCGTGGACGCCGAGGGCCGGGCGACGGTCTCGATCCTGCTCACCATCGCGGGCTGCCCGGCGGCCCGCCGCATCGAGGCCGACACGCTCGCGGCGGCGCAGTCGGCGCCCGGCGTCTCGTCGGCCGAGGTCGTGGTGGGCGTGATGTCGCCGGCCGAGCGCAAGGCGTTCGTGGAGCGCGTGCGCGGCGACCGCGGAGCGCGCCCGCAGCAGTTCGGGCCCGACTCGCTCACGCGGGTGATCGCGGTGACGAGCGGCAAGGGCGGTGTGGGCAAGTCGTCGCTGACGGCTGGGCTCGCCGTCGCACTCGCGCAGCAGGGACTCTCGGTCGGGCTCGTCGACGCCGACGTGTTCGGCTTCTCGATCCCGGGCATCCTGGGGCTCAGCCGCGAGGGGCGCACCGAGCAGCCGACGCGCCTCGACGACATGATCCTGCCGCCCGTGGCGCACGGCGTGAAGACCGTGTCGATCGGCATGTTCCTGGGCGACGCCGACCCCCGCACCACGGCCGTCTCGTGGCGGGGGCCGATGCTGCACCGCACGATCGAGCAGTTTCTGCGCGACGTATGGTTCGGCGATCTCGACGTCCTGCTGCTCGATCTGCCTCCCGGCACGGGCGACATCGCCATCAGCGTGGGGCAGTTGCTGCCCCACGCCGAGGTGCTCGTGGTGACGACCCCGCAGGAGGCCGCGGCCGACGTCGCGGTGCGCAGCGCGCTCGTCGCGCGCCAGACGGGCCAGCGCGTGATCGGCGTGGTCGAGAACATGGCGGGTCTCGTGCAGCCCGACGGCAGTGTGGTCGACGTCTTCGGCAGCGGCGGCGGCCGGCTGGTGGCGCAGCGTCTGAGCGACGACGAGCACGGCGAGGTGCCACTGCTCGGCAGTGTGCCGCTCAGCCCCGCGTTCCGCGAGGGGGGCGACCGCGGTGAACCCGCGGTGCTCGCGACGCCCGAGGATCCCGCGGCGGCCGAGGTGATCAGGATCGCGCGCGCGATCGTGGGTCAGGGCCGCAGTCTGGCCGGCAGGTCGCTCGGGATCGCTCCGCGCTGAGGCGCGGCCGCTGCGGCGGCTCTGGACCGGTTCAGGCCATGCCGCGGGGTGAGGCTCACCCCGCGGAGTTCAGCTCGCGGAGCGTTTCGTCGACGGGCCGGGGGCGGGCGAACAGGAACCCCTGGAACGCGTCGACGCCGAGATCGCGCAGACGTTCGAATTGCTCCTCGGTCTCGACGCCCTCGGCGACGACCTGCAGGTCGAAGGTGCGTCCGAGCTGCACGATGGTGCGTGCGATCGCCGTCGCCGGTTCGTCGTCGACCACGGCCGAGACGAAGGAGCGGTCGATCTTGAGCTGTTGCACGGGCAAATGCCGCAGGTAGCTCAGCGACGAGTAGCCGGTGCCGAAATCGTCGAGCGACGAGAGCACCCCCTCGGCTCGCAGCAGCGACAGCAGGCGGATCGTGCGGTCGAGGTCGGTGTGCAGCACACTCTCGGTCAGCTCGAACTTCAGACGACCCGGGGCGATGCCGTGACGCGCGATGATCGCGCGCACGCGCTCGGTGAAGTCGTCGACGCGCAGCTGCCGTTCGCTCAGGTTCACCGAGAAGGTGAGTTCGCGGCGCTCCGGCTCGCGTTTCCAGGCGGCGAGCACGCGGCAGGCCTCCTCGAGCACCCACTCGCCGATTTCGACGATGATGCCGGTCTGCTCGGCCAGCGGGATGAAGCCGCCGGGCGGCACGAGCCCGCGCTCGGGACTGAGCCACCGGATGAGCCCTTCCTCGCCGATCACGCGGCGGTCGCGGTCGACGATCGGCTGGGAGAACAGCCGCAGTTCACCGCGCTCGATGCCGCGCCGCAGCTCGGAGACCAGGCTCACGCGCTGCTGCGCGTCGTCGAGCATGCTCTGCCGGAACAGCCGCAGGCGTCGCTGCCCACCGGCGCGCCGTGCGCGCTTGCGGGCGATATCGGCGCACTTGATCACCTCGTGCGGATCGGTGGTCTCGATGTAGCCGTCGGTGCCGGCCGTGTCGCCTTCCTGATCCTGGTGGCGCTGCCTGATGCCGGGGGCGGCCCACACCACGTAGCCGACGCTCGCAGAGGTGTCGACGACCACGCCGGATCCGAGGTTGACGGGGCCCGTCAGCGCACCGAGCACCCGGTCGACCGCCTCGGCGGCCCGCTGCTCGACGAGCCGGTGGTCGCTGCCGATGTGCGGCAGCAGGATACCGAAGGTGTTGGAGCCGATGCGCGCCACGCACGCGTCCTCGATGCC
The DNA here is from genome assembly GCF_000349545.1 of Leucobacter sp. UCD-THU. Lineage (NCBI taxonomy): Bacteria > Bacillati > Actinomycetota > Actinomycetes > Micrococcales > Microbacteriaceae > Leucobacter > Leucobacter sp. UCD-THU. The sequence goes on along the minus strand of NZ_KB714604.1, from coordinate 67,562 downwards.
GAGCGTGCAGAGCTGCTGCGATGCGTGGAGCAGCAGCCGGTCCCCCACCTCGTACCCGAACGCGTCGTTGACGACCGACAGATCGTCGGCACTGACCGCGATGAAGCCGCTCAGCTGGCATCCCGGCTTCTGCTCGATGTCGGCGTCGATCTCGCGCAGCATCGACACTCGGTTGGGCAGACCGGTCGCGCGGTCGTAGAACGCGAGCCTGCGCGCCTGCTCCTCGGCGAGGTGACGCTTCGTCTCCTCGGTGCGGATCGCGATGTAGCGCTCGGGGCGACCGCGATCGTCGAGCAGTGGGATGATCGTGGTGTCGACCCAGTACTCGCTGCCGTCTTTGGCGCGGTTGCAGAGCTCGCCCTTCCACACGTCGCCGCGGCCGATCACCCGCCACATCTCCTGGAAGAACTCCTTCGGATGCCGACCGGAGTTGATGATGCGGTGGGTCTGGCCGACCAGCTCGTCGCGGGAGTACTGGGATATCTCGCAGAAACGGTCGTTCACGTGGAGGATGATGCCGCGCCGGTCGGTGACCGCGATGATCGAGGAGGTGTTGAGGGCGTAGAGGATCTCGTTGAACTCCCGATCGGATGCGCCGAGCTGAGCACGCAAACTCGTTTCCGCTTCAGCGTGCCCGGCATGGGGGTGGCTCACGTGGCCTCCTCGTCGAAGTGGAGCCCCCCACGTTCATCGACCTGCTCGCCCGCGACGGCCCCGGAGGCCGCGCGCCGGTTCTGAGCGGCTTCGGCGAGCCTCGCCCGCCGAGCCGCTGCCCGAGCCTCGCGCTCATCCTCGACGAGCGCGTCGCGGATGATGCGGCGAGGATCGTACTGACGCGGATCGAGCTGCTTCCAGTCGACCTCGTCGAACTCGGGCCCCATCTCGTCGCGCAGGCGATCCTTCGCCCCGTCGGCCATGCGCTTCGCGCCGCGCACGAACTCGCCGAGCTTCTTCGCGTAGACCGGCAGCCGGTCGGGGCCCAGCACAAACATGGCGATCACCAAGATCACCAGGATTTTGTCGATTGTGAGGCCCATCAACAACTATCGTAGCGCTCGGAGCACCCCTCGGAGGTCGCGCTACGCTAGAGTCACCGGCGCTGCGGCGCCTCGGACACCGGAGGAGAACGTGAGCAAGCTCGAACGCAACTGGCAGTACGCCGAGCAGTACCCGGGTGAGACCGACGCGATCGTCCGCGCTCGGCGCCTCTCGCTCGAACTCGGGCTCGAGCCGGTCAGCCGCTCCACCGCGGCGCAGCTCTCGGCGCTCACGGCGCTGACCCGTGCGCAGGCCGTCTGCGAGGTGGGCACGGGGGTCGGCGTGAGCGGCCTCGCACTGCTGCGCTACGCTCCCGAGGCGACCCTCACCTCGATCGAGATCGAGCCCGAGCACCTGCGCGAGGCCCGCGGTGTGTTCGCCGAGGCCGGCGTGCCGTCGTCTCGACTGCGGCTGGTCGAGGGCGACGCCCGCCATGTGATGCCGCGGCTGAACCTCGGCGCCTACGATCTCGTGCTGCTCGACGCCGACCCCGGGCAGCTGCTCGAGCATTTCGAGCACGCGCTCGGCATCGTGCGCCCGGGCGGCTGCATCGTCGTGCCCGGTATCTTCGCGCACGGCCGCGTGCCCGACCCCGCAGCTCGCGACGAGGCCGCCGTCGCGTGCCGCGACCTGCTCGCCCTCGTGGCCGAGTCCCCGGCGATCGCCCCGATGCTCTCGCCCACCGGCGACGGCGTGCTGACGCTCGTGCGGCTCGACGGCTGAACCGCTTCGTCTCCTCGACGGGCTCAGGAGCCGACGGCCCGGAGCAGGCGGGATCGGTGACCTGCGGGCCGGGCGCCTGCGGGTGCAGGGGTCGGCGGGATCGGCGCTCACTCCCTTGATCCGAGGCCGGCGAAACGCAGAACGGAGGGGGCTCGGAATCATCGATTCCGAGCCCCCTCCGTTCTGCTACTGCCGAGCGCCTAGGCTTCGACCGGCTCAGCCGTCGAGCACGGACGAGAGCACGTTTCGCAGTTCGGTGGCCTCCTGGTCGTTGACCGACACCACGAGGCGTCCGCCGCCCTCGAGCGGTACGCGCACCACGATCAGCCGACTCTCGCGAACCGCCTCCATGGGTCCGTCCCCAGTCCTCGGTTTCATTGCAGCCATGACGCCTCCTCGAAAGTTATGGTTGATGTCTAGTTTATCGGGCCACCGCCGAAGAGGGCCAACCCGCTTACCTCTGGTTACGCCTCACTCGCCTGCAGCCAGGCGCGCAGGGCCCGCTCGGTGAACTCGATCTGACTCACCGGCACCCGCTCGTCGTCCGCGTGGGCGAGCAGCGGGTCGCCGGGGCCGAAGTTGACCGCGGGGATGCCGAGCGCCGAGAAGCGGGCCACGTCGGTCCACCCGAACTTCGCGTTGGGCTCCACGCCGACGGCCTCCACGAAGCGGCGCGCGAGCGGCGCGTCGAGGCCGGGCCGCGCCCCGGGCGCGAGATCCACGATCTCCACCTCGTCGGCGTCCGAGAAGAAGTCGCGCACCACCCGCTCGGCCTCGTCGGTCGACCGGCTCGGCGCGAAGCGGTAGTTGACCTCGAAGCTGCAGCGATCGGGGATGACGTTGCCCGCGACGCCGCCCTCGATGCGCACCGCGTTCAGTCCCTCGCGGTACTCGAGACCGTCGACCACGATGCGCTCCGCCTCGTAACGGGCCAGCCGGTCGAGCAACGCCCCGGCGCGCTGGATCGCGTTCACTCCCATCCAGCTGCGCGCCGAGTGGGCGCGCCTGCCGTGCATGGTGACGCGCGCTCGCAGCGTGCCGTTGCAGCCGCCCTCGATGGTGCCGTTCGAGGGTTCGCCGAGGATCGCGAAGTCGGCCGCGAAGAGCCGCGGGTGATGGCGCATGGCGCGGCCGAGTCCGCTCAGGTCGGACGCGACCTCCTCGTGGTCGTACCAGATCCAGGTCAGGTCGACCGCGGGCTCGGCGAGTTCGACGGCGAGCAGCAGCTGCACCGCCACCCCGGCCTTCATATCGACCGTGCCCCGCCCGCGGATCATCGTCTCCCCGGTCGCCGCGTCGAGCTCGTCGCGCACCGGCAGGTTGTCGTTGATGGGCACCGTGTCGAGGTGCCCGGCGATGGCGACACGGCGCTCGCGACCCAACTCGGTGCGCGCGATGATCGTGTCGCCGTCGCGGGTGACGCTCAGGTGCGGCGCCCGCTCGCGGAGTACGGCCTCGACGGCGTCGGTGATCGCCCGTTCGTCGCCGGAGACCGACGGGATGTCGCACAGCTGACGGGTGAGCTCGACCGCGCCGAGGGCGGGATCGAGGCGGGGCGCGGGAACGGGAGACGGATCGGCATTCACCCGATCCAGCCTAGTCTCCCGCGTCGGAGCGCGTTCCCGGCGCCCCGGATGATGCATCGGCGCGGCGCGGTCACGGTAGCCTGGAAGGCATGACTGACTCTCGCTCTGCATGGTCCGCCGGTATCGTCACCACCGCCGCCGACGGCACGGTTCTCGACGCATGGTTCCCCTCGCCCGCGCTGGGCGAACGCCCCGCGGATCGCGATCGCTGGGTCGCCCCAGCAGAGCTCGAGGAGCTCGCAGGCGCCGACGAGCTGCGCGGCGTGGAGCTGCGCCCCGTGAACGTGGAGATCGATCTCGACGCGGCCCCGGCCTCCACCGAGGACGCCTACCTGCGCCTGCATCTGCTGTCGCACTGCCTGGTGCGGCCCAACTCGATCAACCTCGACGGCATCTTCGGCAAGCTGCCCAACGTGGCCTGGACGACCGCCGGCCCGATGCTGCCCGACGTCTACGCGGCGCGTCTGCCGCGGCTGAAGCGCGCGGGCATCACCGCGGTCGGCCTCGACAAGTTCCCGCGGCTCACCGACTACGTCGTGCCCCAGGGCGTACGCATCGCCGACACGTCGCGCGTGCGGCTCGGCGCCCACCTTGCGCCGGGCACGACCGTGATGCACGAGGGCTTCGTGAACTTCAACGCGGGCACACTCGGGGCCTCGATGGTCGAGGGACGCATTTCGCAGGGCGTCGTGGTGGGCGACGGCTCTGACATCGGCGGCGGCGCCTCGATCATGGGCACCCTCTCGGGCGGCGGCACGCAGCGCATCACCATCGGCGAGCGCGCGCTGCTCGGCGCGAACTCGGGCATCGGCATCTCACTGGGCGACGACAGCGTCGTCGAGGCGGGCCTCTACGTGACCGCGGGCACCAAGGTCGTGCTGCCGAAGGGCACCATCGACTCGAACGGCGAGCCCGTCGAGGTGAAGGCGGTCGAGCTGTCGGGTCTGCCGCAGCTGCTGTTCCGCCGCAACTCGCGCACCGGCGGCGTGGAGGCGCTGCCCCGCGAGGGCGCCGGCATCGAGCTCAACTCCGAGCTGCACGCCTGAAAGACGGCGTCGGTGGTCGCCGACGCGGTGCGCCCCGGCGCCGTCTGGACGTTCTCGGGCGATCACCAGTCCCCACCCGCCGAGTCGGCCTACTCCGATCGACACGGCCGGGAATTCGCGCGAATGGTAGGCCGACTCGATACGAACAGGCCGACTCAACGCACATGCACCCTTCACGGGCTCAGGGCATACGCGAGACCCGAGCCCACCTTTCGCCGGGCTCGGGGATGGCGCGTCGAACCGCTAGCGGCCGAGGCGGCGCTCTGCCGACCCGGTGTACAGCTGCTGGGGGCGGCCGATCTTGGTCTGCGCGTCGTCGCGGGCCTCGCGCCACTGGGCGATCCAGCCCGGCAGGCGGCCGATGGCGAACAGCACGGTGAACATGCGCGTGGGGAAGCCCATCGCCTTGTAGATCACGCCGGTGTAGAAGTCGACGTTGGGGTAGAGCTTGCGCTCCTTGAAGTAGTCGTCTTCGAGCGCGATCTGCTCGAGCTCCTGCGCGAGGCCGAGCAGCGGGTCGTTGACGCCGAGCTCTTCGAGCACGCGGCTGGCGCTCTCCTTGACGATGCGGGCGCGCGGGTCGTAGTTCTTGTAGACGCGGTGCCCGAAGCCCATGAGCTTGACGCCGTCTTCTTTGCGCTTGACCTTCTCGACGAAGGTCTCGACGCTCTGGCCGGAGTCGCGGATCTGGGCGAGCATGTCGAGCACGGCCTCGTTGGCTCCGCCGTGCAGGGGGCCCGAGAGCGCGTTGATGCCGGCCGAGACCGACGAGAACATGTTGGCGCCGGTCGAGCCGACGAGGCGCACGGTCGAGGTCGAGGCGTTCTGCTCGTGGTCGGCGTGCAGGATGAGCAGCTTGTCGAGCGCGTCGACGAGCACGGGGTTCATCTCGTAGTCTTCGGCCTTGTTGCCGAAGTTGAGGCGCAGGAAGTTCTCGACGAAGCCGAGCGAGTTCTTCGGGTAGAGGAAGGCCTGGCCGATCGACTTCTTGTGCGCGTAGGCGGCCAGCACCGGCAGCTTCGCGAGCAGGCGGATCGTGTTCACCTCGACGAACTCGGGCACGGTGGTGTCGAGCGAGCTCTCGTAGTAGGTCGACATGGTCTGCAGGCCGCCCGACAGCACCGCCATGGGGTGCGCGGTGTGGGGCACGCCCTCGAAGTAGTAGCGCATGTCTTCGTGCAGCAGGGTGTGGCGGCGGATCTCGTCGTCGAAGGCCGCGAGCTCATCGGAGCTGGGCAGCTCGCCGTAGATGAGCAGGTAGGCGACCTCGAGGAAGGTGGAGTTGCGGGCGAGCTCTTCGATCGGGTAGCCGCGGTAGCGCAGCACGCCCTCTTCGCCGTCGATGTAGGTGATGGCCGACTTGGTGGAGGCGGTGTTGACGAAGCCGTAGTCGAGAGCGGTGTACCCGGTCTGCTTGGTGAGAGTGCTGACGTCGATGGCGGAGTGCCCCTCGACCGACTCGAGGATGGGGAACTCGGCCTCCCCTCCGGGGAAGGTGAGCTTCGCGGTGGCCGGGCCCTGCTGCTGAGTCGAATCGGTCACGTCGTCTCCTCGTGAGGTCTCATACGGGGAAGGCTTCGGATAGACGCCCTCGTTCTTATCACCCTATCGGCTCCGTTCGGAGCAAACGTGCACACCGACGATTCGCTGTGCCGCCACCTAGGGTATCTTGACGTCGAGCAAATTGCGATTCGACCGGCATGCGCCGTCAGGCGGCGGCGGAGGCCTCGCGGATGCGCTGCGCCGCCTCGGTGATCGCTTCGTCTCTCGCGGTGAGCGCGAGGCGCACGTGCTTCGGCGAGTGGGATCCGTAGAAGTGGCCCGGCCCGACGACGATGCCGAGCTCGGCGAACTCGGCCACGGCGTCCCAGGCGTCGGCGCCGCGGGTCGCCCAGAGGTAGAGGCCGGCCTCGCTGCCCTCGACGCGGTAGCCCGCGGCTTCGAGCGCGGGCAGCAGCACGTCGCGGCGCGCGCGGTATCGATCGCGCTGCTCGGCGACGTGGACCTCGTCGCCGAGGGCGGCGATCATGGCGGCCTGCACGGGCGCGGGCACCATGAGGCCGGCGTGCTTGCGCACGGTGAGCAGACGGTCGATGAGTTCGGGATCGCCGGCCACGAACGCGGCGCGGTAGCCGGCGAGGTTCGACTGCTTGCTCAGCGAGTAGGCGGCGAGCACCCCGCTGTGGTCGTCGCCGACGACGCGGGGGTCGAGGATCGAGGGGATGCGCTCGGCGTCCCAGGGCGCCTGCCACCCGAACTCGGCGTAGCACTCGTCGCCGACGATCACGGCGCCGAGCTCGCGGGCGCGCTCGACGGCGGCGCGCAGCGCGTCGACGCCCAGAACACGGCCGTCGGGATTCGAGGGCGAGTTGATCCAGACGAGGCGGGTGTGCTCGGGCCAGTCGGCGGGGTCGTCGGCGGGGATCGCGTCGGCGCCGACGAGCGCCGCGCCCATGGCGTAGCTGGGGTAGGCGACCCGCGGGAAGGCCACCGCCTCCCCCGCGCCCAGACCGAGCAGGAAGGGCATCAAGGCGACCAGCTCTTTCGAGCCGACGGTGGGCAGCACCGCGGCAGGCTCGACGGTCACGCCGCGTCGGCGCACGAACCAATCGACGATCGCCTCCCGCAGCCGGGGGGTGCCCGCGGTCGTCGGGTAGCCGTGGGCGTCGGTCGCGGCGGCGAGCGTGTCGCGCACGCCCTGCGGCGCGGGATCCACGGGCGATCCGACCGACAGGTTCAGCGCGCCACCGGGATGGCGCGCCGCCTGCTCGGCATAGGGCGCCATCGCGTCCCAGGGGTAGTCGGGAAGCGGTCCGCGCATGCGGCTACTCGCCCTGCGGCGGCAGGGCCGCGATGATGGGGTGGTCGAAGTCGTAGACCCCGACCTTCGCCGCACCGCCCGGCGACCCGACCTCGTCGAAGAACTCGACGTTGGCCTTGTAGTAGTCGGCCCATTCCTCGGGCAGATCGTCTTCGTAGTAGATGGCCTCGACCGGGCAGACCGGTTCGCATGCTCCGCAGTCGACGCACTCGTCAGGGTGGATGTAGAGCGAGCGCTCGCCCTCGTAGATGCAGTCGACCGGGCACTCGTCGACGCAGGCGCGATCCTTCACGTCGACGCACGGAAGAGCGATCACATACGTCACGATGCCCCTACCTTTCGTTTCACTCCATCAGGCCGCGGCGTCAGCCGCAGCGGTCGAACGGCGAATGCTTCCCGTTCGCCTCAGCCGACCGTCATCACTCGGCTCGTAACACATCCATCCTACTCCCCGCCCGAGCCGCTGCCTGAGCCCCGCGACCCGGCCCCGCCCCCTTCGATCAGCCTCTGAGCCTGTCGAAGGGAGCGGGCTCAGATCTCGGAGTACTCGCGCGTCGGGATCTCGGTGGTGACCGTGGGCACGTCGGGGTAGAGCGGCGGCAGGGTGCCCGTGTCGCCCTCCCTCGGCAGCATCCCGGCCGAAAGGCCCCGGAACGGACCGAGGTTCGGGCCCTGATCCGCGAGAAGCACCTCGCGCCGCTGCCCCGGCTCGACGTCGAAGCGCTCGCCCCGCACGCTCACCGAGACGGGGGTGTCGCCCTCGACCATCTCGAAGGCGATGCTGCGCCGGCGCAGCTCCACCGCGATGCGGCGCCCCCGCCAGACCAGTTTGAAGCGCAGGGAGTCCCAGTGACCCGGCAGCCTGGGGTCGAAGCTCAGCTGGCGCCCGGCCGCGTCGCGCAGCCCCGCGAAGCCCTGCACGAGCGTCATCCAGACGCCGCCGGTCGAGGCGATGTGCACACCGTCGGCCGAGTTGCGGTGCAGGTTGTCGAGATCGACGCGCAGCGCGTGCTCGAAGTAGCGGTACGCGAGCTCGGGGTAGCCGACCTCGGCCGCGATGATCGACTGCACGACGGCCGAGAGCGTCGAGTCGCCCGTGGTGAGCGCGTCGTAGTATTCGAAGTCGTTGCGCTTCTCCTCGCGGGTGAACTCCTCGCTCGCGAGCAGCAGCGCCAGCACCACGTCGGCCTGCTTGAGCACCTGGAAGCGGTAGATCACGAGCGGGTGGAAGTGCAGCAGCAGCGGCTTCTGCTCGGGCGGGGTCGCGGCGAGGTCCCAGACCTCGCGGTCGAGGAAGTGCGCGTCCTGCGGGTGGATGCCCATCTCCTCCGAGTAGGGCACGTTCATCGCGTCGGCCGCCTCCTCCCACGCCACGACCTCGTCGGGGTCGAGGCGCAGGCGGTCCAGCAGCTCGGCGTACACCTCGGGGGCCTCCTGCTCGAGCCGGCGCACCATGTGCGCCGCGACTCGCAGATTGAAGCGCGCCATCACGTTGGTGAAGAGGTTGTCGTTGACCACGGTGGTGTACTCGTCGGGGCCGGTCACACCGTGGATGTGGAAGCGCCTCACCCCGTCGCGGTCGGTGCGCCAGAACCCCAAGCTGCGCCAGAGCCGCGCCGTCTCGACGGGGACATCGCACGCTCCCGACAGCAGGTACTCGAGGTCGCCCGTCGCGAAGACGTAGCGGGCCAGCGCGTATGTGACGTCGGCGTTGATGTGGTAAGCGGCGGTGCCGGCCGCGTAGTAGGCGCTCGCCTCCTCGCCGTTGATGGTGCGCCAGGGGAACAGCGCACCGTCCTCGTTCAGCGTCACCGCCCGGCGCCTCGCCTGCTCCAGCATCCGCTCGCGGGCGCGCAGCGCGTTGCGGGCCCACAGCGGGGTGGTGTACGTCAGGAACGGCAGCACGTAGATCTCGGAGTCCCAGAAGTAGTGGCCGCTGTACCCGGAACCGGTGAGGCCCTTGGCGGCGATGCCGCGCCCGTCGGCGCGGGCTGAGGCCTGGGCGAGCTGGAACAGGTTCCAGCGGATCGCCTGCTGCACGCCGGGCTCGGCCTCGACCTGCACGTCGCTGCGCTCCCAGAACTCGGCCAGGAAGTCCCGCTGCCGCTCCCAGCGCAGCTCGGGCGGCTCGGCCGCGACCTTCGCGAGCGTGTGCACGCAGCGGTCGAGCAGCTCCTCCGGACCGGCCGTCGCCGAGGAGTGGTAGGCCGCGGTCTTGACGAGGCGAACCGTGCGCCCCTGTCTGGCGGTGCCCTGGAACAGGTGCCGCACGCGGTCCGAGGAGGTTTCGACGCGGGTCTGCCACTCGTTCTCGTCGCCGCCGTCGAAATCGTGGTCGACTCCCACGCCCATGGTCATGCCGGAGTCGTGCAGGCGGTAGCTCAGCACGCTGCGGCCGCCCTCGTGGCGCGCGGGCCCCGGATCGAGGATGCGCTCGGTCAGCTGCTCGCTCTTGCGGGGGTCCGCCATGCCGGTCGCGGCCCGCTCGGTGTGCACGCGCCGCAGATCCTGGCGATTGACGACGAGGCTCGACAGTGTGAGATCGGCGTCGGCGTCGAGCACCGTGACGCGCATCTCGAGCGTCGCCAGGTGCCGCGACGTGAACGACACCATGCGCCGCGTCTCCACCCGCACCCGCTTGCCCGTCGGGGTGAGCCACAGCAACGTGCGGGTGAGTGTGCCGGCGCGCAGGTCGAGGATGCGCTGCACGTCGAGGATCTCTGACGACTCGAGGTTGAGCCGCTCGTCGTCGACGTAGATGCGGATCGTCTTCATGTCGGGCACGTTGACGATCGTCTGCCCGTGCTCCGCGAAGCCGTAGGCGTTCTCGGCGTGGCGGATGCGCCAGGTCTCGTGCAGGCCGTTGATGAAGGTGCCGTGGCTGCCGAGCGGCAGACCCTCCTCGTGGTTGCCGCGCAGGCCGAGGTAGCCGTTCGCGAGCGAGAACAGCGTCTCGTCTTGCCCCGCGAGTTCGGGATCGATGCCGCGCACCACGAGGCGCCAGGGATCCTCGCCGAAGTCGCGGTGCAGGTTCTCGACCGGGATGTCGAAGAGTTCGGGGTTCATCGTGCAAGCTCCTCCAGATCCGTGACCACGGTGTCGGCTCCCGCCGCCGTGAGCGCCGCTCCTCCGGCGCCGCGATCGACGCCCACCACCAGGCCGAATCCGCCCGCGCGCGCCGCGGCGACGCCCGAAGCGGCGTCTTCGAACACGGCGGTGCGCTCGGGGGCCGCGCCGAGCAGCTCGGCGCCCCTCAGGAAGGTGTCGGGCGCCGGCTTGCCGGGCAGTCCCTCCCGCTCGGCGACGACGCCGTCCACCACGGCGGCGAAGCGATCCCGCAGCCCCGCGGCCCGCAGCACGGCCTCGGCGTTGCGCGAGCTCGAGACCACCGCGAGGGGGCGCTCCAGCTCGGCGAGACGGTCGAGCAGCAGCAGCGATCCCGGGTAGGGGTCGATGCCGTCGCGCTGCAGCACCTCGGTGAAGGCGCCGTTCTTGCGGTTGCCGACGCCGATCACGCTCTCGTAGCCGTCGTCGCCGGGTTCGCCCTGCGGCAGGGAGATGCCGCGAGCGCGCAGCAGCGCGGCCACCCCCTCGAACCGGGGCCGACCGTCGAGCGACTCGTAGTAGTCGCTCTCGCGGTACGGAGCCTCCCCCAGGGCGGCGAACAGGCGGTCGAAGGTCTCGGCCCACGCCCGCATGTGCAGGTCGACGGTCGGTGTGATCACCCCGTCCAGGTCGAACAGGTAGGCGTCGTAGCGGTCGATCAAACGGTGTGCCCTTCCGGAAGCTACTTCTGCGACCCCGCCAGCAGTGCTTGTACGAAGTATCGCTGGAACGCGAAAAACACTATCAGCGGAACCAGCATGGAGAGGAACGCCCCGGCCGAGAGCACGTCGATGTTCGCACCGAATTGACGCAGCTGTGACTGGATCGCAACAGTGAGCGGCTGCGAGTCGGTATTCGTGAAGATCAGCGCCACCAGCATGTCGTTCCAGGTCCAGAGGAACTGGAAGATGGCGAGCGACGCGATCGCGGGCAGCGCGAGGGGCATCATGATCTGGAAGAAGATCCTCCAGTCCCTCGCCCCGTCGATGCGCGCCGCCTCGAGCATCTCCTCCGGCACCTGGATGAAGAAGTTGCGCAGCAGGAAGATCGCGAACGGCAGGCCGAAGGCCGTGTGGAACAGGATCACCCCCAGCACGCTGCCGAAGATGCCGAGCGATCCGAAGAGGCGCGCGAGCGGGATCAGCGCCACCTGCAGCGGCACCGCGAGCAGCACGATCACGGCGATGAACAGCCAGTCGCGGCCCGGGAAGTGCAGCCACGCGAACGCGTAGGCGGCGAACGCGCCGAGCACGACGACGAGCACCGTCGTCGGCACCGCGATGACGATCGTGTTCCAGAACGACCCGGTGATCACGGGGTTCGACAGCAGGTTGGCGTAGTTCTCGATCGTGAGCTCGGCCGGCTTCGTCAGCACCGTCCACCAGCCGCTCGAGGCGTTGTCGCCCGCGCTGCGGAACGACGTGAGCAGCAGGCCGATCGTGGGCACGAGCCAGAAGACGGCGACGATCAGCAGGATCGCGTTGACGAGCCCTCGGCTCGCGATCCGGGCGATGCGCCGGCCGGCCGTCGGCTTGCCCGGGGCGGATGCGACGCTCATCGGCTCCTCTCCTCTCGGAATCTGCGGACGTTGATGATCATCGAGGGCAGCACCAGCACGAGCAGCAGGATCGCGAGCGCCGACCCCAGACCCTGGTTGCTGCCGCCCCCGAACGAGACCGTCCACATCTCCACCGCGATCACGTTCGCCGCGGGTTTCGAGGCGCCCGGCGGGATCACGTAGACGAGGTCGAAGATCTTCAGCACGTTGATGATGAGCGTGACGAACACCACCACCAGCACGGGCGCGAGCAGGGGCGCCGTGATGCGGGTGAAGACCTGCCACTCGCTCGCCCCGTCGGTGCGGGCGGCCTCCTGCAGCGAGCGGTCCATGGCCGAGAGCCCCGAGGCGATCATCACCATCGCGAAGCCCGCCCAGATCCAGACGTAGGCGAGGATCACGACCACGTTGATGAAGGTCGAGCTGAGCCACGAGACGCCCTGCGCCCCCTCGTCGAAGTTCGCCGCGGGCAGGGCCACGCGGTAGCTCTCACCCGCGGCGAGGCCCTCCATCGTGTAGACGCCGCCGGCCCCCGTCGTCGCGTAGCCGCGGATCGAGCCGTCCTCCGCCACGGCGTCGACCCGCACCCCCTCGAGGCCCTTCTTGCCCTCCTCGATCGCCCCCTCGGAGCCTCCTCCGCCCCGGATCACGTCGAGGAACACGGTGCCCGATATCTCGGTGCCGCCCGGCGCGGGCGCCTCGCGGGCGTCGGCGGCGTCCTCGGGCAGCGAGCTCTGCCGGATCCCGGTGAGCGGGAAGTCCTGCACCGATCCCGCGGCGACCGCCTCGCTCGTCGCGATGATCCCGCCCTCGGCCTCGATCCCGAGCCCCTCGCGCGGTTTCGCCCCCGGATAGCTCGACTGCTCGCCGAAGATGCTCTGCACGCTCACGATCGCGGCGTTCACCACGCCGAGCTGGGGGCTCTCCTGGAACATGCCCCGGAAGATGACGCCGGCGGCGAGCATCGAGATCGCCATCGGCATGAACACGATGAGCCGGAACGCCGTCTTCCAGCCCAGCTTGTCGACGAGCACCGCGAAGATGAGTCCGATGACCGTGACCGTCACCGGGGCGACGATCACCCACATGAGGTTGTTGCGGATCGCCGTGAAGGTGGTGTCGTTCGTGAACATGGTGACGTAGTTCTGCCACCCCACGAACGAGGCGCCGCTCTTGTCGAAGAAGGAGCGCACCACCGTGTACACGATCGGGTACACGACGAGCGCCCCGAGCACGAGCAGGCCGGGGCCGAGGAACGAGGCCACGACCAGCCAGCGCCGTGCTCGGCCGCGACCGCGGACGCTCCGTCCGCGGTCGCGGATCTGCACCGGCACCGTGAGCGTGCGGCTCATGGCTGCCGTCGCCTACTGGTAGGCCTTGACGGCCGCGTCCTCGAGACGCTGCGCCGTGCCGTCGATGTCGCTCGGATCCTGGTAGAAGGAGATCATCTCCTGCCAGAAGCCCTGACCCGGCGTGCCCCCGAAGGCGCTCGGGGTGAGGTCCGACATGTCGAAGCGCAGCTCCTCGGCCCCCGTCAGGGCCTCGGCGATCTGCCGCGAGACGTCGTCGGGGTAGAGCGAGGTGTCGACCGAGCCGTTGGGCGACGTCAGGCCACCGTTCGGCACCCAGATCTCGGCCGCCTCGGGCGACGCGAGGAACTCCATGAGCGCCGTCGTGGCCTCGTCGTCGTCGAACTGCACCGCGACGTCGCCGCCGCCCACCACCGAGGGCGCCGAGCCGTTCACCGACGGGAAGTCGTAGAACAGCGCGTTCTCACCCACCGTCGAGTTGCCGTCGGCGGCGATGTTGCCGGCCACGAAGTCGCCCTCGAACACGGTGCCCGCCTGCGGGTCGGAACCGAAGACCTCGGTCACGCTCGTCGGGAAGTCGCGCTGGTCGCCGCCCGGCTGCACGAGATCGCTGCCCCACAGCTCGGCCAGCACCCCGAGCGCCTCCTTCACGGATTCGTCGGTCCACGGGATCTCGTGGTCGGTGAGCTGGTCGTACTTCTCGGCCCCAGCGGTGCGCAGGTACACGTTCTCGAACCAGTCGGTCAGCGGCCAGCCGACGTCGGCCCCGATCGAGATGCCCGCGTACCCGGCGTCGCTCACGAGGCCGAGCTGGGTCATGAAGTCGTCCCAGTCCTCGGGCTCGGCGGCGCCAGCCTCGTCGTAGATGTCGGCGTTGTACCAGACGGTCGACTTGTTCGCGCCCTTGAACCACACGCCGTAGAGCTCGCCGTCGACGCTGCCGAGGTCGATCCAGTCCTGCGCGTAGTGCTCTTCGACCGCCGAGCGCACGCCGTCGCCGACGGGCAGGATGTCGCCGTTCTGCGCGAGCGACTGCATGAGGGCAGGCTGGCCCAGCACGGCGACGTTCGGCGGGGTGCCGCCCTCGAGCTGCCCCTGGATGTACGTGGGGCCGTTGTCGCCGAAGCTCGTGTAGTTCACCTTCGCGCCCGTGCGCGAGCTGAACTCGGCGAGCACGGCCTCGAAGTTCTCCTGCTCGGCGCCCGACCAGGCCGCCACGACGTTGAGAGTCTCACCCGAGAACTCGCCGCCTCCGCCCCCGGCGCCGCCCCCGCCCGATCCGCAGCCCGTCAGCGCGAGCGCCGCGGCCGACAGGCCCGCCGCCACTGCGAGGAGGCGCCGCCGAGAACGCCGTCCACCACTCGTTGAGAAACGCATCGTATACATGAAGCACTCCGTCCAGCAGGGTTGTTCGCCGGGATCCGGAACGGATCCCGGCCAGGTCGAGCCCGTCTGCTTCGGGTTTGCGAAGCAGCACTGCTCCGCTGCCAGGCTAATCTCCCCCGCGCTCCCGCGGGGACCCCCTTGCGAACGGCCGCTGGATCGTTATAAGGGGTTTCTCGGAGCCGCGCAGCAGATCGCTCGGTCGTTTCCCTCGAACAGCTGGGACCGGGCTCGCGCCCGATCCGGTTCGGCTTGCCGGACGCCGCCCTCACGCTCCGTACGTCAGGCCGAGGCACGCCTCCGAGATCCGCGCTCCCCACACCAGGCCGGCCCAGGCGCCGAGCAGCATGCACGGGCCGAACGGGAAGGCGCGCGTGCGCGAGGCACGACGCAGCGCGACGAGCACCAGCCCCGCCGCGGCGCCCAGCGCGAAGCCGCTGAGCACCCCCACCAGCAGCGCGCCCGCCCCCGCAAACCCCAGCGCGGCGCCGATCAGCGGCGCCAGCTTGAGATCGCCGCCGCCCAGGCCGCCGCGCGCCGCGAGGGCGAACCCCAGATAGACGGCGAAGACGACCGCGGAGCCCCCGAGCGTCGCCGCCAGGCGCCCCCAGTCGCCGCCGAGCACGCTCGAGACGGTCAGCAACGCGACGACCGCGACGAGGCTCGGCAGCACGATCCGGTCGGGCAGCCGGCGATGCTCGAGGTCGATGAGCACGAGCGCGATCCCCGCCCCCGCGAACCAGAGGTACGCCGCGAGCCCCAGCCACCATCCGACCGCGTGCGCCGGCGGGCCGAGCATCGCGGTCGCCCGCCAAGCACCCGCGACGACGCCCGACTCGGCCGCCGGCCCGCCGGCCGACCCGGAGCCCGGCCAGACGGCCTCGGCCGAGGCGTACCACGCCGCGACGAGCGCGAAGACGACCGCCGTCACCCCCATCAGCGGCGCGCTCGCTCCGATCGACCCGCGGCGGCCGAGCCTCAGCGGCTCGCCCCGCGGCACCCGCCGCACGATCGCGGCGAGCGGTGAGCCGACGAACAGCCCGAGCACCGCCGAGCCGACGATGAGCCAGGCCGTGAGCAGCACGGCCGCCTGGGAGCCGGGCGCCACGTGGGATCAGCCGCCCGCCGCGGCTACGGCGTGACCTCGGTGCCGATGCCGCGCTCGGTGAAGATCTCGAGCAGCACCGAGTGCGGCTCCCGACCATCGATGATCGCGGCCTTCGGCACCCCGCCGCGCACGGCGTCGAGGCAGGCGCGCATCTTCGGGATCATGCCGGACTCGAGGCTCGGCAGCAGCCGCTCGAGATCGGTCGCCGAGATGCTCGACACGAGCGAGTCGAGGTCGGGCCAGTTCGAGTACAGGCCGGCCACGTCGGTGAGGATCACGAGCTTCTCGGCGCCGAGCGCCGCCGCGAGCGCCGCCGCCGCCGCGTCGGCGTTGATGTTCAGGGAATCGCCCGGACGGTCGGCGTCGGGCGCGATCGACGAGACCACCGGGATCAGGCCCGCCTCGAGCAGCGCCAGCACCGGCTCGGGGCGCACGTCGATCACATCGCCCACGAGCCCCAGATCCACGAGCTCGCCATCGACCTCGACCGGCGGGCGGCGGCGGCCGATGAACAGGCCCGCGTCCTCGCCCGTCGTGCCGGCCGCGAGCGGTCCGTGCGCGTTGATCTCGTCGACCAGCTCGGGGTTCACCTTGCCGGTGAGCACCATGCGCACGACATCCATCGCCTCGGGCGTCGTGACGCGGTACCCGCCTTTGAACTCGCTCTCGATGCCGAGCCGCGCGAGCATCGCGTTGATCTGCGGTCCGCCGCCGTGCACGACCACCGGCAGGATGCCGGTGTGCCGCAGGTACACCACGTCTTCGGCGAACGCCGCGAGCAGCGAGTCGTCGATCATCGCGTTGCCGCCGAACTTGATCACCATGATCCTGCCGCGGAACTTCTTGAGCCACGGCAGCGACTCGATGAGCACCTGCGCCTTGGCGGCCGCCTGCTCGTGGTCGAGGGTCTTCGTGGTGGTGGTCATGGGTTCCGTTCTTTCGTTATCCTGAGGCGGCGGAGCGACTCGCGGCGCGCGGGCCGGAGCCGGACGGCTCCCCCGCTCCCCGACGCCGCCGAGGGTGCGGAGGCCGCGATCACGAGGAGTACGCCGAGTTCTCGTGCACGTAGTCGTGCGTCAGGTCGTTGGTGCGGATGGTGGCGGTGTGCTCGCCCGCGAAGAGGTCGATCTCGACGCGGGTGCGGCGCGGTGCGAGGTCGCACTCCTTGACGGGGCGATCGGGGCCGCCCGCATGGCAGAGGCGCACCCCGTTGAAGCTGACGTCGACCTGGTAGGGGTCGAAGGCCGCGTCGGTGGTGCCGATCGCGGCGAGCACGCGGCCCCAGTTCGGGTCGTTGCCGAAGATGGCGGCCTTGAAGAGGTTGTTGCGCGCGACTGAGCGGCCCACCTCGACGGCATCGGCTGAGCTCGCGGCCCCGCGCACCTCGATGTCGATGTCGTGGCTCGCGCCCTCCGCGTCGGCCTGCAGCTGCGCTGCGAGGCTGTCGCAGACGGCGGCGAGCGCGTCGGAGAACGACTCCTCGTCGGGCGAGACGCCCGACGCTCCGCTCGCGAGCAGCGTCACCTGGTCGTTCGTCGACATGCAGCCGTCGCTGTCGAGCCGGTCGAAGCTCGTTCCGGTCGCGCGGCGCAGCGCGCGGTCCAGCGCCTCCCCGTCGAGCAGCGCATCGGTGGTGATCACCACGAGCATGGTCGCGAGGCCCGGCGCGAGCATGCCCGCCCCCTTCGCCATCGCCCCGATGGTCCAGCCGTCGCCCGTGTGCACCACGGTCTTCTCGACGGAGTCGGTGGTGAGGATCGCCGCGGGGGCGGTCGTGTCATCTGCGGCGAGCGCGGCCGCGAGCGTCGGCACGTTGTGCACGATCTTGTCGCGGAAGGCCTGGTCTCCTGTGCCGATGAGCCCGGTCGAGCAGACGAGGATCCGCTCGGCGTCGGGCTCGCCGATGGCGGCGGCGACCGCCTCGGCCGTGAGCCGGGTCGTCTCGTAGCCGAAGTCGCCCGTGAAGCAGTTGGCGCCGCCCGAGTTGAGGATCACCGCGCGCGCCTGGCCGTTCTGCGCGACCTTGCGGCTCCACAGGATCGGGTTGGCCTGTGCCCGGTTGCTCGTGAACACGACGGCCGAGGCACGCTCGGGGCCGTCATTCACGACGAGGGCGAGGTCGGGTTTGCCCGTGCTCTTGAGGCCGACGGCGATGCCGGCCGACCTGAATCCCTGGGGTGCGGTGACGCTCATGCCTGCTCCTTCTTCTGCGCTGCCGTGGCGCGGCTGGCGGCCGCGGTCTCGATCCGGGTCGCGATCTCGATCTCGCCGAAAGGCGGATTTCGCACGTGCTCCGCACGCGGAGCACGCGAAATCCGCCATTCGAGGGCCGGGCCCGTCACGGGGCCACGCCGTTCACCGACAGACCCGTGGTCTCGGGGATGCCGAGGGCGATGTTGGCCGACTGGATCGCGGCGCCCGCGGTGCCCTTGGCGAGGTTGTCGAGGGCCGCCGCCACCACGACGCGGCCCGCCGCCTCGTCGATCGCGACCCCCATCAGACACGTGTTGGCGCCGAGCGTGTCGGCGGTGCGCGGGAAGACCCCCTCGGGCAGCAGCTGCACGAAGGGTTCCGCGGTGTAGGCGTCCTCCCAGGCGCTGCGCACCTGCTGCGCGGTGACGCCGGGCGCGAGCCGCGCCGTGGAGGTCGCGAGGATGCCCCGGCTCATCGGCACGAGCACGGGCGTGAAGCTGAGGCTGGGCTCGGTGACGGCGCCCGCCCCGCGCAGCGCCTGCCGGATCTCGGGGATGTGCCGGTGCGTGCCCCCCACCGCGTAGGGGTTCGCGCTGCCCATGAGCTCGGCGCCGAGCAGGTGGGTCTTCGCGGCCTTGCCCGCACCGCTCGGCCCAACAGCGAGCACGCTCACGATGTCGCGCGGCTCGATCACCCCCGCCGCGATACCGGGGGCGAGCGACAGCGCCACGGTCGACGCGTTGCAGCCCGGCGCCGCGATCCGCGTCGCCCCGGCCAGGTACTCCCGCTGCCGGGTCCAGACGGGTGCGCCGTCGGCGGCGCGCTCGGCCACGATGAGCTCGGGCACCCCGTACGCCCACGCTCCGTGGTGCTCGCCTCCGTAGAAGGCCGCCCAGTCGGCGGCGTCGGTGAGGCGGTGGTCTGCGCCGCAGTCGATCGCGAGGCGCACGTTCCCGAGCCGAGCCGTGAGCTCGCCCGAGGCACCGTGCGGCAGCGCGAAGAACACGACGTCGTGGCCGTCGAGCACCTCGGGCAGCGTGGGCTGCAGCACCAGGTGCGCGAGCGAGCGCAGGTGCGGCTGCGACTCGCTGAGGGGCCGGCCGGCGCTCGAGTGCCCCGTGACGGTGCGGATCTCGAACTCCGGGTGCCCCGCGAGCAGGCGCAGCAGCTCTCCCCCGGCGTACCCGCTCGCTCCGGCCACCGCCACTGAATAGGTCATCTCGCGCCCTCCATCGTCACCCGTCTATTCTGGCACCTCGCGGGCCGGTCGCGGGCGCCGACCCCCGCGGCACCGGGCCTCAGCGGTGGGTGAACTCGGGCGGGCGCTTCTCGGCGAAGGCCCGCATGCCCTCCGCCTGATCCTCGGTCGCGAAGGCCGCGGCGAACGCCTGCCGTTCGAAGCGCAGCCCCTCCGACAGCGGGGTCTCCTGCGCCACCTGCAGCGCCTCCTTCGCGGCATACACCGCGGGCAGCGACTTCGACGCGATCGTCTCGGCGGTCTGCGCGGCCTCGGCGAGCAGCTCGGCCGCCGGCACCACCCGCGAGACGAGCCCCGACCGCTCCGCCTCCTCGGCATCCATCATGCGGCCCGTGAGCACCATCTCGGCGGCCTTGTACTTGCCGATCGCTCGCGGCAGGCGCTGCGAACCGCCGAAGCCGGGCAGGATCCCGAGGTTGATCTCGGGCTGGCCGAACTTCGCGGTGTCTGCCGCGATGATGATGTCGCACATCATCGCGAGTTCGCAGCCGCCGCCCAGCGCGAAGCCCGACACCGCGGCGATCAGCGGCGTGCGCATGCGTTCGAAGCCGCCCCACCCCGGGAACGGCCCGCCGAGGTACATGTCGGAGTACCCCAGCTCGGCCATCTCCTTGATGTCTGCGCCAGCCGCGAAGGCCTTCTCAGAGCCCGTGATCACGATCGCGCCGATCCCGGAGTCGGCGTCGAAGGCGAGCGCCGCCTCGATGAGCTCGCGCACCAGCGTCGAGTTCAGCGCGTTGAGGGCCTCGGGTCGGTGCAGGGTGATCGTCGCGACGCGCCCCTGCGTCTCGGTTCTGATGCAGGTGTACTCGGTCATCGTCGCTCCTCGTTCTGCGGGTGGGATGCGCGGCCCGGAGCGGATCCCGATCCGGGCGCGCACCCCACGCTACCGCGCGGGCGCTCCTCCGCGCTCGGCCCGCCTCGCCGGAGGGACCGGGCGCGCAGCGATCCGCTACTCCGCCTCCGTCTCGCGCTCCGCGGCGGCGAGCTGCTCATCGGTGGGCTCGTACCCCTCGACGTGGCGCTCGGCCGGGCCGTTGTAGGCCGACAGGGGGCGGATCAGCGCGTTCGAGGCCGCCTGCTCCATGATGTGCGCCGTCCAGCCGGTGACGCGCGAGGCGATGAACAGTGGCGTGAAGGTGAGCGTGTCGAAGCCCATGAGGTTGTACGCGGGGCCCGACGGGTAGTCGAGGTTCGGGTAGATGCCCTTGCGCGACACGAACTCGCGCTCGAGCGCCTCGTAGAGTTCGCCCACCTCGGGTCGGCCGTAGTGATCGATGAGTGCGTCGAGCGCCGCTTTCATGGTGGGCACGCGCGAGTCGCCCTTCTTGTAGACGCGGTGCCCGAAGCCCATGATCTTGCGCTTCTCGGCGAGCGCCCGATCGAGCCACGGCACGACGTTCGAGGCGTCGCCGATCTCGTCCATGATGTGCAGCACCGCCTCGTTCGCCCCGCCGTGCAGCGAGCCCTTGAGCGCACCGATCGCAGCGACCACCGCCGAGTAGAGGTCGGAGAGCGTCGACGTGACGACGCGCGCCGTGAACGTCGACGCGTTGAACGAGTGCTCGGCGTACAGCGTCATCGAGCGGTTGAACGCGTCGACCACCGTGTCGTGCGGCTCGGCTCCGAAGGTCATCCACAGGAAGTTGGCGGCGTAGTCGAGGTCGTCGCGGGGCTCCACGATCTCCTCGCCGCGGCGGCGGCGCTGCCCGTACGCGACGATGGCGGGCAGCGCCGCGTAGAGCCGGATCGAGCGCTCCAGGTTCTGCTCGGGCGTGCCCGAGGCGTCGAGCACCGACGCGGAGCCCGCCGTGTCGGATGCGCCGATCACGCTCACCGCCGTGCGCACCTCGTCCATCGGGTGGGCCTCGAGCGGCAGCAGGTCGATCGCCGCCCGCACCTCGCGCGGCAGGGCGCGGTGGCGGCGTTCGCGGGCCCGCAGCTCGGCCAGCTGCCGCTCGTCGGGCAGTTCGCCGTTCCAGAGCAGGTACGCGACGGCTTCGAACGGCTGCGTCGCGGCGAGCTCCTGCACCGGGTAGCCGCGGTAGAGCAGGCTGTTCGTCTCGGGGTTGACCTTCGAGACGGCGGTGACGTCGGCCACCACTCCCGCGAGGCCCTTCTTGATCTCGGCATCCGTTTCGGCCATCTTCGGCCCCTTCCCTCGTCGTGCTGCGCGCAGTCGCAGGATCTCACGTCTTGATCGATCGATCCAGCGGGTGCGCCCCGCGGTGGCCCGTCAGCGCTCCACGCTGAAGTTGAAGACGCTCGTGTCGAAGCGGTCGTACCCCGCGTAGTCGACGAGCTCGTAGAGGTCGGCGCGGTGCTGCATCTCGTCGAGCTTCGAGGTGAGATGCCCGTGCTCGTTCAGCGTGTCGAGCGCCCGCGCGGTCGCCCCCATTGCGATCCGCAGCATCGACACGGGCCAGATCACGATGTTGACGCCGATGTCGGCGAGCTGCTGTGCCGAGAAGAGGTCGCTCTTGCCGAACTCCGTCATGTTGGCGAGGATCGGCACGTCGATCGCGCGGCGCACCGCCTCGAACTCCTCGAGGGTGCGCATCGCCTCGGGGAAGATCGCGTCGGCGCCGGCGTCGACGAGGGCCTTCGCCCGGTCGATCGCGGCGTCGAGACCGGCCCGCCCGTCGGCGGTGGCGCGGATGTCGGTGCGGGCCATAATGAGGAAGCCGGGGTCGCGACGGGCGTCGACGGCGGCCCGGATGCGCTTCGCCGCCGTGGCCTCGTCGACCACCGACTTGTTGTCGAGGTGCCCGCACCGCTTCGGGTTGACCTGGTCTTCGATGTGCATGCCGGCGAGACCTGAGTCTTCGAGCGTCTGGACGGTGCGCGCCACGTTCATCGGCTCGCCGAATCCGGTGTCGGCGTCGACGATCGCGGGCAGCTCGGTCATGCGGGCGACCTGCTGGGCGCGCCCCGCGACCTCGGTGAGGGTGGTGAGGCCGATGTCGGGCAGCCCGAGGTCGGCCGAGAGCACGGCTCCCGAGATGTAGACGCCGTCGAAGCCCTTGCGCTCGATGAGGCGGGCCGACAGCGGGTTGAAGGCCCCCGGGAAGCGCAGCAGCTCGCCGCTCGCGAGCCGCTCGCGGAACAGGCGGCGCTTCTCGGCCGGGGTGGTGTTCGCGTACAGCATCAGAACAGTCCCTTCGGCGCCGCGGCGAGGTCGATCACGCCGGCCCTCGCGACGATGCCCAGCTCGCGCACCTCGTCGGCGGTGAGCTCGGGCAGGCGCTGCACGAGCTCGAGGAAGCGCTCGATCTCGGTCTCGTCGAGCACCGGCCCGGCGAGGGTGCGGAACTTGGCGATGTAGTTCTCGCGCTCGAAGGGGCGCGCGCCGAGCGGGTGCGCGTCGGCCACGGCGATCTCGTCGACGAGCGAGGTGCCGTCTGCGAACTCGATCTCGACACGGCCGCCGAACGCCTTCTCATGAGGGTCCTCGGAGTGGTAGCGCCGGGTCCACTCGGGGTCTTCGGCCGTGGTGATCTTGTGCCACAGCTCGACGGTGTCGGGGCGGCTCGCCCGCTCGGGAGCGTAGGAGTCGACGTGGTGCCAGCCCCCGTCCTGCAGCGCGACGGCGAAGATGTACGGGATGGAATGGTCGAGCGTCTCGCGGCTCGCGGCGGGGTCGTACTTCTGCGGGTCGTTCGCGCCCGAGCCGATCACGTAGTGGGTGTGGTGGCTCGTGTGCAGCACGATGGACGCGATGCCCGCGGGGTCGGCGAGTTCGGGGCGCTCGCGTCGCAGCTTGCGGGCCAGGTCGATCCAGGCCTGCGCCTGGTACTCGGCCGAGTGCTCCTTGGTGTAGCTGTCGAGGATCGCCCGCTTGGGCTCGCCCGGCGCGGGCAGCGGCACGTCGTACGCGGCGTCCGGGCCGTCGAGCATCCACGCGATCACACCGTCCTCGCCCTCGTAGATCGGGCTCGGGGAGGTCTGGCCGCGCATGGCGCGGTCGACGGCCTCGACGGCCATCTTGCCCGCGAAGGCGGGGGCGTGCGCCTTCCAGGTGGAGATCTCGCCTTTGCGGCTCTGGCGCGTGGCGGTGGTGGTGTGCAGGCCCTGGGCGACGGCCTGGGAGATGGTCTCGGCGTCGAGGCCGAGCAGCGCGCCGATGCCGGCCGCCGCCGAGGGCCCGAGGTGGGCGACGTGGTCGATCTTGTGCCGGTGCAGGCAGATGGCCCGCACGAGATCCATCTGGATCTCGTAGCCGGTGGCGATGCCGCGCACGAGCGCTCGGCCGTCGGCACCGGTGTGCTGCGCGACCGCGAGGATCGGCGGGATGTTGTCGCCCGGATGCGAGTACTCGGCCGCGAGGAAGGTGTCGTGGTAGTCGAGCTCGCGCACGGCGACGCCGTTCGCCCAGGCGGCCCACTCGGGGCTCGTCTTCGCGGCGCCCCCGCCGGTCGCGGCCAGACCGAAGATCGCGGCTCCGGATCCCCCGGTCGAGACGGGGTGCGACAGGGCCTGGGCTCGCGCCGCGACGATGGGCGCGCGGTTCAGCGACGCCGCCGCGACGGCGGCGTTGTCGATGATGCGGTTGATGATCATGTCGACCACCCGGGGTTCGACCTCGACCGGATCGGTCGCGACCTGCGCGATCTTCCAGGCGAGCTGCTGCTCGCGGGGCAGCTGCTCTTCGCTCGTGTGGACGCGGACGTGGTGGGTGACGGTCATTGCGGTCCTTCCGGAGAGGGCGCGTCGATCGAGTTCAGGATCGAGCTGAGGGCGTTGTGGAGGTGCACGTGAGTGGAGTGCGCGGCGAGCTCGGCGTCGCCCGCGGAGATGGCCCGGGCGATGAGCGCGTGCTCGGAGACGGATACGGCGAGCCGGCGCCGGTTGTCGCGCGCCAGTCGGCGGGCTCGGGCGAGGTGGGTGCGCACGGTGCGCAGCGCGCTCACGAGGTGGGTGTTGGCCACCGCCGCGTCGATTTCGGCGTCGAAGCGCGCGATGAGCGCGTAGTAGTCGTCAGCGGCGACCTCGCCCGACTCGGGGTGCGCGCGCTCGAAGTCGTCGGCGAGCTGCGCGAACGTGCCGGGTTCGCCGCGCTGGGCGGCGAGCCTCGCCGCGGTCTCCTCGAGCGCGCGCCGCGCCTCGAAGAGCTCGCGGATGTCGGCGGCGTCGAATCCCGCGACCACCAGCACACGCGGCGACTGCTGCCGCACGAGCCCGTCGGCGGAGAGGCGGCCGATCGCCTCACGCATGGGGGTTCGGCTCACGCCGAGCCGCTCGGCCTGCTCGACCTCGCCGATCACCGTTCCCGGCGGCAGCTCCCCGCTCTGGATGTCTTCCAGCAGCGCGGCGTATGCCCGATCGCTCGCTCGCACTCGACCTCCCCGTTCACCCCGAGTGTATACATAACGGGCTTCCATGGCAAGAAGGAGAGGAATACGCCCGAGTTGCGTATACGTTCGGGTCGAGCGCGCCCGATTCAGAAATCGGCGATGACCAGCTTCTTCATGCCCATCATGTGCTCGTAGGCGTCGGGACGCTGCATCAGCTCGGCCATGTCGGCGGGCACGATCTGCCAGCTCACCCCGAAGCGGTCGGCGAGCCAACCGCACTGCTCGGCCTCGGGCACCGCCGAGAGCGCTTCCCAGAGCCGGTCGATCTCGGCCTGGTCGGTGCACTGCACTTCGAGCGACACCCCGCAGCCGAATTCGAACGGCTGTTCCACTCCCGAGTCCATCACCGCGAACCATTGCCCGCCCACGCGGAACTCGCCGTACATGAGCGCATCGGCCGTGGCCGGGCCGGTCGGTGCACCGTAGGGGAACCGCCCGCCCGCGGCCGCGTCGTCGAACACCGAGGTGTAGAAGTCGATGGCCTCGGAGGCCCGGTTCTGCGCCGCACCGCTGAACATGAGCGAGGGCACGATGAACGGCCTCGGCTCGCCGGACGGGTCGGTGAGCATGAGCTGCCAGCTCACTCCGAACCGATCCTGCACCCAGCCGTAGTGCGCGCTGAACGGGTACTCGCCCAGGGGCATGAGCTCGCGCCCGCCCTCGGACAACGCGCCCCACAGCCGGTCGAGCCGGGTCCGGGCCGCCGCCTCGTCGCCGTCGAACATGAGCGGGTCGAAGTTCACCATGAACGAGATCGACGGGTTCGGTGCGAACTCGTCGCCGGCGTTGATGAGCGTGAGCCGGGTCGAATCGGTGCCCCGAGGCTCGGGAATCTCGACCGCCACCGTGAGCGGCTCGCCCGCGAACTGCTGCTGGAAGTCGAGCAGACCGGTGTCGGGATAGCGCGCTTCGACCGTGGAGCGCGCGCCGGGGAACGCCTCGGCGTAGAAGGCGCCCGCCTGCTCGGCGTTGCGATCGCACCAGATGTTGGGGATGATCTTCTGAGCTGACATGACCGCCTCCTCGGGGTGTTGCTCTCAGTATCCCCGCAACCACCGACGCTGACAACGGGTCGCGAGCGGGATCGCGACCGGCGCCCCTGCCTCGGCCGGGGCTCGTCGGCCGGACTCGACGACCCAGACCCGGCGCGCGGTGCCCCGCCCCGCGGTCAGTCGAGCACGGCGGTCGCCTCGATCTCGACGAGCACGTGCGGCTCGAAGAGCGCGGCCACGCCGATCAGCGTCGACGGAGGCATGGGCTGCGGGATCCCGAGCTCGTCGGCCACCTCGGCGATTCCGGCGAGGAAGTCGTCGTGCTTCTCGGTGCGCCAGTCGGTGAGGTAGAACCGCAGCCGCACCACGTCGGTGAAGCGCGCGCCGGCGCCGGCGAGGCCCGCCGCGACGTTGCGCAGCGCCTGCGCCACCTGACCGGGCAGATCACCCGGCGCCACGGGTCCACCGCTCGAGGTCGCCGAGACCTGCCCGGCCACGCACACCGTGCGGCTGCCCGTGCCGACCGCCACGTGCCTGAACGGCACCTCCTGCGCCAGCCCCGCCGGGCTGAACAGTTCAACGCTCACGCTCTCATTCCCTCCGACTCGGATCTCCAGGTCGCGCACCCGGCCCCTCGCCGCGTCCGCATCCCAGTCGTATCCGGCCATCGCGACGAACCGCAAGCGCGGCGCTCGAGACGTGCGTCGACGGTCAAGAGCCGAGCGCGCGCCTGCGCATCGCGGTCCCGCCCGCAGCCCCGCCGGTCCCCTGAGAACGCGAACGGCTCCGAACCGCCGGGGTTCGGAGCCGTTCGTGCGACGCGAGAGCCGGGAGTCCTACTCGCGCAGCTTGGCGCCGAAGGCCAGCTCGGCGGCGGCCACGCCCGCGAGCTTCGCCTCGCTGGCCTCCTCGGCCTTGAGCGTGCGGTCGGCGGCGCGGAAGCGCAGCGCGAACGTGATGGCCTTCTGCCCTGGCTCGATACCGGTGCCCCGGTAGTCGTCGACCACCCGCGCCTGCTCGAGCAGCCCGCCGGCGCCCGCCACGACCACGGCGAGCACGTCGCCCGCGGGCACGTCGTCGCCGACGACCAACGTGAGATCCTGCGTGGCGGCGGGGTAGGTCGAGAGGGGCGCGGGGTCGGGCTCACGAGGAGCGAGCTCGATGATGCGCTCGAGGTCGAGCTCGAACGCCGCGGCACGGCCCGGCAGATGGTGTTCGGCGACGAGCTCGGGCAGCAGTTCGCCGGCGACGCCCACCACCTCGAGGCCGCCCTCGTCGCCATCGGTGTCGTCGGCCACGCGGATCGCGAGCTCGGCGGTGCGGCCCGGGTGGAAGGCGCGGTGGGAGCCCTGCGAGACCACGAGCTCGGCCGAGACCGCGGCTGCGACCGCGCGGGCCGCGTCGAGCGCGTCGGCCCAGTCGTAGGCGCGCGCCGATTCGCCGGGTTGCTTCGCGACGGCGTCGCCGAGCAGCAGGCCGGCCGCGCGGCGCGGCTGGTCCGGGATCGAGGCGTTCAGCTCGGCCAGCATCTCGGCGGAGGGCCGCTCGGCGAGCGGCGGCACCGCCTCGGTGCCCGTCGCTGCCGCGGAGGGGGCGAACACCGCCCCGAACTCGACGAGGGCGAGGTCGGTGACGCCGCGCGAGACGTTGCGCTGCGCTGCGGTCACGAGGCCGGGCAGCAGCGAGCGGCGCAGGAAGGGCGCCTCGCCGTCGAGCGGGTTCGCGAGGCGCACGGCGTCGACCGGCGCGTCGGCATCGGCGTCGCCGGGCTCGCTCCCGGCACCGAAGCGCTGCAGCTGGGCCCGCGAGACGAACGGGTAGCTCTGCACCTCGTCGAGGCCGGCGGCGGTCACGACGTTCGCGGCGCGGCGGCGCAGCCGCTGCTCGCGGGTGAGGCCGCGGCCTGCCGGGGCGACCGGCAGCCGCGACGGGATGCGGCCGTAGCCGACGATCCGCGCGACCTCCTCGATCAGGTCGGCTGGACGGGTGAGATCCGAGCGCCAGCTCGGCGGGGTCACGAAGAGCAGGTCGGGCTCGCCCGCCGTGCCGAGCGAGATCGTGCAGCCGATCATCTCGATCGCGCCGCGGATCTCGTCGTCGGTGTAGTCGGTGCCGAGCAGGCCGTTCACGCTCGACATCCGCAGGCGCACGACGGGCGCCTCCCAGGGGGCGACGACGTCGCTGCCGAGCTCGTCGGCGGCGCCGCCGGCGAGCTCGACGAGCAGGTCGACCATGCGCTGGGCCGCGGCCCGCGCCACGAGCGGATCGACGCCGCGCTCGAAGCGCCTGGACGCCTCGCTCGGGAGCTTGTGGCGGCGCGAGGAGCGAGCGATCGAGACGGGGTCGAAGGTCGCGGCCTCGACGAGCACGTCGGTGGTGCGCTCGTCGGCCTTGGTCGACTCGCCGCCCATGACGCCGGCGAGGCCGATCGCGCCGGACTCGTCGGCGATCACCAGGTCTTCGGGGTGCAGCGAGCGCTGCTGGCCGTCGAGTGTGACGAGGGTCTCCCCCGCCCGCGCGCGGCGCACGGTGATGCCGCCCTGCAGCTTGGCGAGGTCGTAGGCGTGCAGGGGGTTGCCGAGCTCGAGCATCACGTAGTTCGAGATGTCGACCTCGAGCGACAGCGAGCGGATGCCGGCGAGCTGCAGGCGCGCCACCATCCAGGACGGGGTGGGGCGCGACTGGTCGATGCCGCGCACGACGCGGGTCACGAAGCCGGTCGCTCCCGCGCGCCCGCGGATGGGCGCGTCGTCGGCGAGGGTGACGGGGAATCCCGAGACGGCGGCGGGCTCGCTCGCGAGCGCCGGATCCGAGAAGGCCGCGCCGGTGGCGTGCGCGTACTCGCGGGCGACGCCGCGGATCGAGAACGCGTAGCCGCGATCCGGCGTCACGTTGATCTCGACCGCGGACTGATCGATGCCGAGCAGCGCCTTCGCGTCGGCGCCGGGAACGAGCGTCGCGGGGTCGAAGCCGAGTCGGGAGAGCACGATGATGCCATCGTGGTCGTCGCCGAGCGACAGCTCGCGCGCCGACGCGATCATGCCGTCGGAGACGTGGCCGTAGGTCTTGCGGGCGGCGATCTCGAAGCCGCCGGGCAGCACGGCGCCGGGCAGGGTCACCACGACCTTGTCGCCGGCCTCGAAGTTGTGGGCGCCGCAGACGATGCCGCGCACGTCTTCGCCGCCGTCGGCCGCGCGCTGCCCCTCGGGAGCGACGCGCACCCGGCACCAGTTGACGGTCTTGCCGTTGGAGTGCTCCTCGGGCTCGCGCGAGAGCACCTCGCCCACGACCACGGGGCCGGTGACGTCGAAGCGGCGGATCGACTCCTCCTCGAAGCCCACGCGCACGAGGTCGGCGTGCACCTGCTCGGGGGTGACGTCGTCGGGCAGCGAGACGAACTCGCCGAGCCAGCTGAGTGGAACGCGCATTAGACCAGTCCTCCGAACTGACGGTTGAAGCGAACGTCGCCCTCGACCATGTCTCGCATGTCGTTGAGGTCGTTGCGGAACTGCAGGGTGCGCTCGATGCCCATGCCGAATGCGAAGCCCTGGTACTCGTCGGGGTCGATGCCTGCCGCGAGCAGCACGTTGGGGTCGACCATGCCGCAGCCGCCCCACTCGACCCAGCGGGCGCCGCCCTTGGCGTTCGGCTGCCACACGTCCATCTCGGCGGAGGGCTCCGTGAAGGGGAAGAAGTTGGGTCGCAGGCGGATCTTCGCCTCGTCGCCGAACATCTGCCTGGCGAAGTGCTCGAGCGTGCCGCGCAGGTGGGCCATGGTGAGGCCCCGGTCGATCGCGAGGCCCTCGATCTGCTGGAACACGGGGGTGTGCGTGGCGTCGAGCTCGTCGGTGCGGTAGACGCGCCCCGGGGCGACCACGTAGACGGGCAGCTCGCGCTCGAGCAGTGCGCGGATCTGCACCGGCGAGGTGTGGGTGCGCAGCAGCAGATGGCGGTCGGCGGGCTCGACGAAGAAGGTGTCCTGCATGGCCCGGGCGGGGTGATCGGGATCGAAGCCGAGCGCGTCGAAGTTGAACCACTCGTGCTCGATCTCGGGGCCCTCCGCGATCTCCCAGCCCATGCCGATGAAGATGTCGGAGACCTCGTCCTGCAGCTGGGCGAGGGGGTGGCGGGTGCCCGCGGCGCGGCGCACGGGCGCGGCGGTCACGTCGACGGTCTCGGCGACGAGGCGCGCGGCGGCCTCCTGCTCGGCGAGCTCGGCCTCGCGGCCCTGGTAGGCGCCCTCGATGCGGCCTCGCGCCTGGCCCATGAGCTTGCCGGTGGCCGCCTTCTCGTCCTTCGGCACCTGGCGCATGAGGGCGTTGAGCTTCGCGATCGCCGAGGCCTCGCCGGAGTGCTCGGTGCGGGCGGCCTTCAGCTCGGCGACGGAGCCGGCCGCGGCGAAGGCGGCGAGGGCCGCTTCGACGGCGGCGTCGGCCGCCTGCTGGGTGATCGGGTTGGACGGCTGCGGCTGCTGGGCCTCGCCCGCCCCTGCGGGGTTCGTTTCACTCGCTGACACGAGGCATCATTCTACCGGTTCGGCGGGCGGCCTTCCCCACCAGCTCGACCAGCAGCTCGGCGAGCTTCGCACGGTCGCCCGCCGCGGTCAGCCGGTCGAACGCGGCCGCGAGGTCTCCGGGCACCGTGATGCGGTGTCGGCGACCGTCGATCTCGATCGTGAAGGCGACGGTCTCGGGCACCGGGGCGTCGAAGCCGAGGGGCTCGCCGGGGTCGTCGGGGTCGACCGGTTCGAAGCGCAGCTCGGCGCCGGGCGGCAGCTGGGCTGCGCGGTCGAGGTCGGCGTCGATGACGGTGCCGATGACCGGGTAGCCGCCGGTGACGGGGTGGTCGGCCAGGAAGAGCACGGGCAGGCCGTTCGGCGGCACCTGCACGGATCCGCGGATCACCCCCTCGGTGGCGAGCTCGCCGGTGCGGCTGCGGGCGAGCGGATCGCCGTCGAGCCTGAGACCGATGCGGTTGGACCGCGGGGTGACCCGCCAGGTCCGCTCGGCGAAGGCGGTGCGGGCCTCGGGGGTGAACCAGTCGTCGCGCGGGCCGGGCACGAAGCGCAGCACCGCCCGGCGCGCGACCGGCGGCTGCGCCGGGGCGGCGTGCTCGGGGTCCGCGGGCCGCTGCGGTGGCGGCCCGACGGCGAGGTGCGCGCCGGCCGCGAGAGGCGGTGCGCCGAGCCCGGAGAGGCTGTCGTGGGCGGCGCTGCCGAGCACGCCGCGCCGATCCTCGATGCCGCCGCCCACGGCGACGTAGCAGCGCAGCCCCCGTCGGGGGGCGCCGAGGCGCAGCGTCTCGCCCGGCGCCAGTTCGATGGCGCTCCCGGTTCGCGGGGAACGCACCGCGCCTGCTCCGGCCGGCTCGACCCTGATCTCGGCGTCGGCGCCCGTCACCGCGACGCGCAGCGCACGGCGGGCCCGCAGTGCGAGGCCGCCGTTCAGGTTCTCGAGGCCCGGGGACTGCGGCGGGTTGCCGACCGCCAGGTTGGCCCGGCGCAGCGCGTCGCGGTCGAGCGCTCCCGACTCGGTGACTCCGAGCGCGGCGTGCCCGGGGCGCCCCGCGTCCTGCACGAGGGTGAGCATGCCCGGGTCGAGCACCGTGAGCGCGGGTTCGGACGGCCGCGGATCGCGCCGCGGCGCGCCCGTCCGAACGACCGGCGCGAGCACCACGGCCTCCCGCACCGCCCGGAACCGGACCGTGTCGCCCGGGGCGACGCGGGCCGGGCGATCCCGGGTTTCGTCCCACATGCGCTCCCCCGTGCGCCCGATCAGCCGCCAGCCGCCGGGCGACTCCCCCGGGTACACCGCCGAGAAGCCCGCGGCGAGCGCGACGGCTCCCGCGGGCACAGCCGCCCGCGGCGAGTCGAGTCGGGGCACCCCGAGGCGCGCGTCGCCGCCGGCGAGGTAGGCGAAGCCCGGCGCGAAGCCGCCGAACGCCGCCCGCCACGGCGTGCCCGTGTGGGCGGCGATCACACCGTCGCGCCCGAGGCCGGTCAGCTCGCCCACCGCGGCGAGGTCGTCGCCGTCGTAGACCACGTCGATCGTCACCTCCGCGCCGGCCGCCGCCCGCGCCGCGAGCGGCTCGTCGAGACCGGCCACCGCCTCGGCGACGCCGCGCACGGCCGCGCGGTCGGCGCACACCACGAGCACGGTGCGGGCCGCGGGCACGACGTCGACCACCCCCGCCAGGCCGAGCTCGCGCAGCCGCGCGGCGACCCCGAGCACCCGGTCGAGATCGGGCAGGTCGATGATGCACGCGCGGTCGCCGACCGGCCGCATCGGGAACGCGCCGACGCCGGGCATGCTAGGCGAAGCTCCGGATCGAGACGCCCGCGCCCTCGAGTCCCGCCCGGATCTCGCGCGCCAGGCGCACCGCGGCCGGATCGTCGCCGTGCAGGCAGATGCTGTCGGCCGCGACGGCGAGCTCGGTGCCGTCCACGGCGACGATCCGCCCCTCCGTCGCGATCCGCACCGCCTGGGCGACCGCCGCCTCCGGGGCGAGCAGCGCCCCGGGCGCCCCCCGCCTCACGAGCGTGCCGTCGGGCAGGTATCCGCGGTCCGCGAACGCTTCCGCGACGGTGCGCAGCCCCGTGTCCCGCGCCACCCGCTCGATCACCGAGCCGGGCAGCACCATGAGCGGCAGGGTGTCGTCGAGTTCGAGGACGGCTCGGGCGACGGCCCGCGCCTGGTCCTCGCGCACCGCGATGGCCTTGTAGAGGCCGCCGTGCGGCTTCACGTAGCGCACCTCGGTGCCGACGCTGCGAGCCACCGCCTGCACCGCGCCGATCTGGTAGATCACCTCGTCGGTCAACTCGCCGAGGTCGACCTCGATGAGGCGGCGGCCGAAGCCCTCGAAGTCGCGGTAGCCGGGGTGCGCCCCGACGGTCACGCCCAGCTCGGCCGCGCGACGGCAGGTCAACCGGATGCCGCCGGGATCGCCGGCGTGGAAGCCGCAGGCCACGTTGGCGCTCGAGATCGAGGGCAGCACCCCGGCGTCGTCGAACACCCGACCCCCGCCCGACTCGCCGAGGTCGCTGTTCAGGTCGATGCCGCCGGCCGTAACCCGGGCCTGCTCGCTGCTGGACATGCACCCTCCTCGACGAAACCGGCGGCGCGGCGCGCCTCCGCCCCCATTCTCCCGCAGCCCGCTCGATCCCGCCCCTGAATGTGCCCGCCCCGCCCGGGCCGACGCTCTCCGCCCTTCGCGCGCCGCGCTCGCGGGCGGGCAGGAGGCCCCGGCATCGCGGCGGTAGACTGACGGACATGCAGGGAATGCGGCCGCACGAGCGCCCCCGTCGGGGCGCCGCGATGAGCCGCGGCACGCGCACGGCCCGCGGAACGGCGGGCGCGCTCGCCGCGACGCTGCTCGCGGCAGCCTCGCACGGGATCGCCGGCGGCGCCATCACCTGGCCGGCGGTCGCGGTGACCGCGATCCTCGCCCTCCCGCTCTGCACCGCGCTCGCCGGACGCGTCGCCTCGCTGTGGCGACTCACCGCGGCGGTCGGCACGGCGCAGTTCCTCTACCACTGGATCTTCGCCGGCATCGACGTCGTGGGATCGGCGCCCGCGGGGGCGCCCGCCCCGCCGCACGCGGCCCACCTGGCGACGCTGCAGGGCTTCGCGCCCGAACTCGCGACCGCCGGCTCCGCCGACGCCGCCATGTGGCTCGGCCACGCCCTCGCGGCGGTGCTCACGATCGCTCTGCTGCACCGCGGCGAGCGCGCCTGCCTCGCCCTCGCCGGCCTCATCCGCCGCGCGCTGCCCTGGCGCCGGCCCCGGCTCGTCGCCGTGTCGCGACGCCCGGCGCTCCGGCCCCTCGTGCTCCGCGCGCCGCTGCGCGCCCGCACCGCAGCCCGCTCCGCGATCAGCCACCGCGGACCGCCCACGGTCTCTTTCTCCGTATAACTCACACCAGTCCGCCCGGGTCACCCGCGGGTCTCGCCGCCGTGCGCGGCCTCACCAACGTGCCATCCGGGCCGCACGAGAAAGACCATTATGAACACCACCACCATCCGCCCGCGCCGCACCCGCGCCGCGGTCCTCGGCCTCGCCGCGCTCGCGATGCTCGGCCTCTCCCTCGGACTCGCCTCCCCGGCGCTCGCGCACGACGAGCTCGTCGACCGCGGCGTCGTCGCGACCGACGACGGCCGCGTCGACGGGATCCGACTCACCTTCAACAACAGCATCATCGAGGTCGGCACCGAGATCGTCATCACCTCCTCCGACGGCGCCGACGTCACCGACGGCGCACCCGAGGTCTCGGGGCCCGACGTCGTGCAGCCGCTCGCCGCCGAGCTGCCCGAGGGAGACTACGACGTCGCCTGGCGCGTCGTCTCAAGCGACGGCCACCCCATCGAGGGCGCCTTCGTGCTGCAGCTCACCGAGCCCAGCGCCTGGCAGGCCGAAGAGGCCGCCATCGTCGAGCCCGATTCCCGGTTCGAGGACGGCTCGGAAGACGGCTCCGTCGACGAGCACGACGCCGCCGATCACGACCACGACCACGACGCGGACTCGGGATCGGCCGCGGCGGGCGACGAGGGCGGCCTGTCGACGGGCGCCATCGCCGCGATCTCCATCGGCGCCGTGCTCGTCGCCGGCGGTGCGCTCGCCGCCGTGCTCGTCGGCCGACGCCGCCGCGCCGCGGGCATGCGCGCCGCGGGCACCGCGGACGGCTCGTCCACCGCTTCGAGCGACGAGGAGGACCGGGCATGATCCGCATCGAGAATCGCGTCCGCCTGCGGGCCGCGCGCTCCCTCGCGGCGCTCTCCGCCGCCGCGCTCCTGCTCGCCGGGTGCTCCGGCGCGGCCGCGAACGACCGCACTCCCTCGGAGCCGAACGAGCAGGCGCCGAACGCCGTGTTCATCGACGGCTGGGCCAAGTCCGGCGAGCAGGGCGGTATGACCGGCGTGTTCGGCACCCTCGAGAACCACGGCGACGACGACCTCGTCATCACCGCCGTCGAGAGCGAAGCCGCGGGCAGCGCCGAACTGCACGAGGTGACGACCGCGGGCGTCATGCAGCAGATCTCGGGCGACGTCACCGTGCCCGCCGGCGGCTCGTTCGAGTTCGTGCCGGGCGGCGACCACATCATGCTCATGGACCTCGCGGCCGATCTGCTCGCGGGCGACGAGGCGCCGATCACGGTGAGCTTCGACGACGGCAGCAGCATCTCGTTCTCGGCACTCGTGAAGGACTACTCGGGCGCGAACGAGAGCTACGGCGACGGCGGGCACGGCGGTTCCGGCGAGCACGGCGGCTCCGACGAGCACGACGACCATGGCGGGCACTGAGTCGGGGCCGCGCACCGACCCCGCACGCCGCTCCGCACGCGCCGACGCGCCCGACGCCGCCCTCGGCGTCACCGCAGAGACGAGCGGAACGAGCCCCTCGGCGGCGGGACGCGCCTCGGCGCATCCCGCCGCCGAGGGGCGCGGCCCCGCCCCCGAGCTCGGCCGCCGTGCGATGCTCACGGGCGGTGCGCTGGGGGCCGGGCTCGGCGCGGTGCTGGGCGCGGGCGGCGCGCTCGGGTTCGGCGCTGCGCGCACCGCGACGGCGCCCGTCCCCGGTGCCGCGGCGGCGGCCGAGACCGAGCCGTCGCTCGGGCCCGGCGGCGGGCTGCCCGGTTTCGGCGGGGAGTCGCTGCCCTGTCACGGGCCGCATCAGGCGGGGGTGATCACCGCTCCCGCAGCGCACGTGCGCTACGCGGCCTACCGGTTGCGGCCGGATGCCGATGCCGAAGCGCTCCGACGCATGTTCCGAGTGCTGACGGGCGATGTCGAGGGGCTCACGTCGGGCGAGGCTCCGCTCGCCGATCCCGAACCCGAGCTCGCCGCGAGACCGGCCCGGCTCACCGTGACCGTGGGCGTCGGGCCCGAGCTCGTCGACCGCGCGGGGGCCGCTCGCCCCGGGTGGCTCGCGCCCCTGCCCCGCTTCGACCGCGACCGGCTGAACGGCGACTTCGACGGGGGCGACCTGCTGCTCGCGATCGAGGCCGACGACCCGCTGCCGATCTCCCACGCCGCCCGCATGCTCGAACGCGACCTCGCGAGCTTCGTCGAACCGCTGTGGCGGCAGCGCGGCTTCCGCCGCGCCCGGGGCTCCGAGGGCGACGGCACCACGATGCGCAACCTCATGGGCCAGGTGGACGGCACCGTCAACCCCTCGTCCTCCGAGGACGGCTTCGACGGGCTCGTCTGGCTGGGCCGCGAGGCGGGCTGGCTCGCGGGGGGCACGGCGCTCGTGCTGCGGCGCATCCGCATGGAGCTCGACACGTGGGACATGGTCGACCGCCCCGGGCGCGAGCAGACCATCGGCCGGCGGCTCTCCGATGGCGCGCCGCTCACCGCTCCGCCCGCTCCCCCGCTCGGCGACGGCGGGGAGCGCACCCCCGCCGACTTCGACGCGAAGGACGCGCGGGGGCTGAGCGTGATCCCGGTGGCCGCGCACATCCGGCGGGCCCACTCCAGCGACCCGTCGGAGCGCATCTTCCGGCGCGCGTCGAACTACGACGACGGACACGAGGCCGGCTTGCTGTTCGCCTGCTACCAGCGCGATCCGCTCGCGCAGTTCGTGCCGATCCAGCGCCGGCTCGACGAGGCCGACCTGCTCAACGAGTGGGTCACCCATGTCGGCTCGGCGGTGTTCGCGATCCTGCCCGGCTTCCGGCCGGGTGAGACCCTCGGGGCGCCCCTCTTCGATTAGGGTCCGTCGCGCACCGGCCCGGGCCTCCGGCCCCGGATCCCCGGCCCCGGCCTCCCCGCTCCGCCCCGAGGCGAGCGGGGAGTCGCCGGGTCGGCCGTGCCGGGCGCCGGCGTGCGGCACTAGGGCAGGGGGATCGCGGCGAGGGCCCGCGTCGCGTGTCCGAGATAGGCGCAGGCCCCCGTCGCGATGCCCGCGGCGAGCAGGCACGCGGTCACGAGCGCGGTCGGAACGAGTACGACGGGCCGGTGCAGGAGCTGGATGAGCTTCATGCCCCCATCCTCGCGGCGCGCTCGCGGCGCCGCATCGGCCCGCAGTACCCCGGGTGTGGTACCAGGGGCTGATCGTCGTCCCGCGGCGCCGGGCCGCGGCGCCGGGCCGCGGCGCCGGGCCGCGGCGCCGGGCCGCGGGAATCGAGGGCCGAGCCCGCGGCCCGGTTCGGCCCGCGGGCGTCAGCCGGTGCGGCCGTGCTCAGCCGCGCTGCGAGAACGCCGTCTCGTAGAGCAGCACACTCGCGGCGGTCGCGAGGTTGAGCGACTCGGCCGCGCCGTAGATGGGCAGTTTGAGCGAGCGGTCGGCCAGGGCGCGATCCGCCTCGCTCAACCCGCGCGCCTCGTTGCCGAAGACCCAGGCCACCGGGCCCGCGAGCGCCCCCTCCGCGCGGGCCTCGAGCAGCCCCGCCCCGCGCACGTCGGCGGCGAGGCTCGTGAGGCCCGCCGCTCGAGCGGCGTCGAGCGCCTCGGCGAGCGAGGGCGCCACCGCGACCGGCAGGTGGAAGAGCGAGCCCGTGGTCGAGCGCACCACTTTCGGGTGGAACGGGTCGATGCTCTCCCCCGAGAAGATCACCGCGTCGGCGCCGGCCGCGTCGGCGGCGCGCAGCACCGTGCCCGCGTTGCCGGGGTCCCGGATCTCGTGCAGGATCGCCACGAGCCGCGCGCCGCTCAGCACCTCGGCGAGATCCGGCTCCCAGACGCGCGCGATCGCCACGACGCCCTGCGGGTTCACGGTCTCGCTCAGCGCGGCGAAGACCTCATCGGTCGCGCGCTCGACCCGCACACCGGCCTCGGACGCGAGCCGGTCGACCTCGTGCTGCCACGGCTCGGTGCCCATCGACGCGTAGACCGTCTCGGCGAGCTCGGGCCGGTGCGCCAGCAGCTCGCGAACCGACTGGGGCCCCTCGACCAGGAAGCGCCCCTGCGCCTGCCGCTCCTTCTTGCGCGCGAGCGCGGCGGCCCGCTTGACGCGGGGGGCCTTCGGATTGCTGAGGATCGCTTCGTTCACGCGTCCACACTACCGGGCGCGCGAGGCCCGGGTCCGGTGAGGGATCCGGCCTCCGTGAGAGCGGATCCGCCCCTCTCGCCTCACCGAAGCCGGAACTCGCACCGCAGCCGGGCCCCCGTACGCAGAAGCACCCCGTCGCTCCGGCGGGAGCGGCGGGGTGCGTTCGACGGATGGCGCGCTTACGCGGCCTTCGGAGCCGAGGTGTCCTCGGGCAGAGCGTTCTTCGCGACCTCGACGAGGGCGGCGAAGGCGGCCTGGTCGTTGACGGCGAGCTCGGCGAGCATACGACGGTCGACCTCGACGCCCGCGAGGCCGAGGCCCTGGATGAAGCGGTTGTAGGTGAGGCCGTTGGCGCGCGCACCGGCGTTGATGCGCTGGATCCACAGGCGGCGGAAGTCGCCCTTCTTCTTACGGCGATCGTTGTACGCGTAGACGAGGGAGTGGGTGACCTGCTCCTTCGCCTTGCGGTACAGGCGCGAACGCTGCCCGCGGTAGCCCTCGGCGCGCTCGAGGATGACGCGACGCTTCTTGTGGGCGTTGACTGCCCGCTTGACTCTAGCCATTTCAGTTCTTCCTTACGAAAATCTCAGATGAAAGCTGGGTGCTCGCGGCTCAGTGGCCGAGGAGCTTCATCGCCTGCTTGGCGTCGCCCTTGGCGAGCACCTGCTCAGCGTTCAGGCGGCGCTTGCGCTTCGAGGCCTTGACCTCGAGGTTGTGGCGCATGCCGGCCTGCTGCTTCATCAGCTTGCCGGAGCCGGTGAGCTTGAAGCGCTTCTTGGCCCCCGAGTGGGTCTTCTGCTTGGGCATCGATTTCTCCTTGTTGTGTGCGCGCCGCGAACGGCTGCGTATGGCGCGGGGCAGCTGCGCGGGGCAGTGCGCCGCAGATTACTCGCCGGCGGAGGCGGATCCGGCCGCCTTGTCCGCCTTGCGGATGGCCTTCTCCTCGGCACGGCGAGCGTTCTGCTCGGCCTTCGCCTCGGACTTGTTCTTGATGGGCGAGATGACCATCACCATGTTGCGACCGTCGATGCGGGGCCTCGACTCGACGGTGCCGAACTCCGCGATGTCCTCGGCGAACTGCTGCAGCAGGCGCACGCCCATCTCGGGGCGCGACTGCTCGCGGCCGCGGAACAGGATCATGGCCTTCACCTTGTCGCCCTGCGACAGGAAGCCGACGGCACGCTTCGTCTTGGTCTCGTAGTCGTGCTTGTCGATCTTCAGGCGGAAGCGCACCTCTTTGAGGACGGTGTTGGCCTGGTTGCGACGGGCTTCCTTCTGCTTCTGAGCCGCCTCGTACTTGAACTTGCCGAAGTCCATGATCTTCGCCACGGGAGGCTTCGAGTTCGGGGCGACCTCGACGAGATCGAGATCGGCGTCGGCCGCCAGGCGCAGCGCAGTCTCGATCGGGACGACCCCGACCTGCTCGCCACTGGGTCCTACCAGTCGCACCTCGGGGACGCGGATTCTGTCATTCGTACGGGGATCGCTGATCGCCGGCTCCTCTGATCTCAGGTGATGGGCGCCCCGGATTCGGAGCGACGGACGGAGATCAGGGCCGCGCACGCGCCGCCCGCACCCTTCTCGAGCTGCCGCGAACGGCGGGGTGCCAACTACCCGGTAACCTTGAAAGCGGTGCCGGGTGGGAGAATCTCCTCTTCCGCATCTCGGCAAGTAGCCGAGAACCACAGGCAAGTTTAGCACAGATATCCCCGAGACAGTCAGGACAGCATGAGCGAGAACCCGCAGCAGGACGCATCGATCCACGAGGCCGAGACGCAGGCCGCGTCTCAGGCGGCCCGCGACATCGCCGAGGTTCCGGCCGTCGAGGTCATCACCGCGGCCGCGGTGAACCTGCTCAGCGCTGCCGCCATCAAGTGCGGTCTGGCCGACGATCCCGAGAACGAGACCGACCTCGACGAGGCCCGCAAGCTCATCAACGCGCTCGCCGGCCTCATCACCGCGGGCGCCCCCGAGATCAGCGACTCGCACGCGCGCCCCCTGCGCGACGGGCTGCGGTCGGTGCAGCTCGCCTTCCGAGAGGCCTCCGCGATCCCCGACGCGCCCGGTGCCGGCCCCGGCGAGAAGTACACCGGCTCGGTGATCTGAGCGGGCCCGTTCAGCCGAGCAGCGGCACCTCGCCGCCACGGCGGGCGTCGCGCCACAGGTCGACATCGGCGTCAGCGCGGCCGAGCAGGTCCTCGATCTCCGCGAGCTCCTGGGCGTCGAAGTCGAGCTGCTCGAGCGCGCGCCAGTTCTCGTCGAGCTGTGAGAGACGGCTCGCCCCGATCACGAGGCTCGTGACGCGAGGGTCGCGCAGCGCCCACGCGAGCGCGAGCTGCGCGAGGCTCTGCCCGCGCTCGGAGGCGATCGCGGCGAGGCCGCGCAGGCTGTCGCGCAGTTCATCGGTGAGGGCCGAGGAGCTGAAGCTGCCGGGACTCGCGGCGCGCGAGCCCTCGGGAACGCCGTCGAGGTACTTGTCGGTGAGCATGCCCTGGGCGAGCGCCGTGAAGCCGATCACCCCGAAGCCCTCGTCGGCGGCGACGTCGAGCAGCCCCTCGGTCTCGATCCAGCGGTTCAGCATGCTGTACGAGGGCTGGTGGATCGTGACGGGCGTTCCGAGCTGGCGCAGCATGCCGGCGAGCTGCCGGCCTGCGTCGGCGGAGTAGGAGGACATGCCGACGTAGTGGGCGCGGCCCGAGCGCACGATGTGGTCGAGCGCGGCCGCGGTCTCCTCGAGCGGCGTACGGGGATCGGGCCGGTGCGTGTAGAAGATGTCGACGCGGTCGAGGCCGAGTCGCTCGAGCGAGCGGTCGAGGCTCGTGACGAGGTGCTTGCGGCTCGCGCCCGCACCGTGGGGGCCGGGCCACATGTCCCACCCGGCCTTCGTCGAGATGACGAGTTCGTCTCGATGCGCGGCCAGGTCGTCGCGCAGGATCCGCCCGAAGTTGCGCTCGGCGGCGCCGTAGGGCGGGCCGTAGTTGTTGGCGAGGTCGAAGTGGAAGATGCCCCGCTCGAAGGCGCCGAGCACCAGTTCGCGCTGGGTCTCGTGCGGGCGATCGTCGCCGAAGTTCTGCCAGAGGCCGAGCGAGAGGAGCGGCAGGTGCAGGCCGCTGCGGCCGACACGGCGAACGGGGGTGCGCTCGTAGCGCGAGGTCGAGGCGTGGAGGCTCATGGGCTCGATGCTATCGAGCCGACGCCGGTGCGGAAAGAGCCGGCGCACCGACCGAGCGTCGGTCGTCGGCCCGCGCGCTCAGCCCTTCAGGTTCTTCATCGCGAAGTGCGAGCTCACCTTGCCGACGCCCTTCAGCGCCATGATGCGCTTGGTGAGGAACTCCTCGTAGGCGACCAGGTCGGCGACGGCGACGCGCAGGAAGTAGTCGGGAGTGCCGAAGAGCCGTTTGAACTCGCTCACCTCGTCGAGACGCGCGACCTCGCGCTCGAACCCCTCGACCACCGCCGCCTCCTGGGTGCTCAGGTCGACGTGCAGGATGACCTCGAAGCCTCGAGCCGTCGCCTGGGGGTCGATGACGGCACGATATCCGAGGATCACGCCCGAGGCCTCGAGGCGCTGCACCCGGCGCAGGCACGGGCCGGGAGTGAGCCCGACCCGCGACGCCAGTTCGACATTGCTGAGCCGCCCCTCTCGCTCCAGCTCATCGATGATTGCGCGATCCAGACGGTCCATGCGCATATATTGCCACAGGCGCCGTTGTCGCGACCGACTTCGCATGCACATTGCGGCGATTCTCGGGCACCATAGTGGGGTGACCTCAGCAGCCCGCACGCCCGCTCCCCCGTCGCGGCGAGCCGGCATCGCGCTGGGCGTGCGCGACTCCCTGGGTGTGGGGATCGGGATCTTCCCGCTCGGCGTCGCCCTCGGCATGCTGGTCGTGCAGGCCGGGCTGCCGTGGTGGCTCGCGCCCGCGCTCTCGGTGGGGATCTTCGCGGGGTCGGTGGAGCTGCTGATGGTGAGCATGCTGGCCTCGGCCACCCCGCTGCTCACCATCGCGGCCACCGTGTTCGCCCTGAACTTCAGGCACGTCTTCTACGCGCTCTCGTTTCCGCTGTCGCGGGTGCGGAGGGGGTGGCCGCGCGCCTACTCCGTGTACGCCCTCATCGACGAGGCCTATGCGACCTACGTGCTGATGCCCCCGGAGCGGCTCACCTCCGCCCGCATCGTGACGGGACAGCTCGCGATGCAGGCGTACTGGGTGGTCGGAGGCCTGGTGGGCGTCGCGATCGCCTCGTCGCTGCCCGAGCCGATCGAGGGCTTCGAGTTCGCCCTCTACGCGCTGTTCATCGTGATGACCCTCGACGCGGCGCGCAGCCGACGCGAGGTCCCCTCGATCGTGCTCGCGGGCCTCGCGGTGACGGTCGCGATCCTCCTCGCCCCCGATTCGGCCCTGCTCGCGGGCCTCCTGATCTTCACCACACTGCTGGTCGTGCGGCACCTCCTGACGCGCAGAGCCGCGCCGGGCGCGGTCTCGCCGGTCGGCGATACGGGAGCCGGCGGCGGTTCCGCGACCTGCGCCTCGGGATCGGGCGAGCCCGGCAGCACTGTCGAGGGCGACGCCGGTTCGGCTTCCGCCGACGCGCAGGGAGGCCGCGATGCCTGACGCACCCCTCTGGTACCTCATCGCCGCGATCGCGATCGGCGGTCTCATCACCCTCGCATTGCGGGCGGTGCCGTTCGCGGTGCTGAAGCCGCTGCGCAAGTCGAAGCTCGTGCAGCGTCTCGGCCGCTGGATGCCCGCCGGCCTGCTGCTGATCCTCGTCGTCGTGGTGCTGCGCGGCGAGGTGCTCGCCCGCCCCGGCGAGGTGTGGGCGATCGCGGCGGCCTCGGCGGTCACGGTCGTGGTGCACCTGCTCGGCCGACGCCGCGCGCTGCTCAGCATCGCCGCGGGCACCGCCTGCTACGTGCTGCTGCTCAACCTGTTCTAGAGCCACCCGTCGGCGGGCCGCAGTGCGGCCGCGGGCGGCTCACGTGTCGCGGATGGGTGGCAGGTCGTAGACCTCTTCGCCCGCGGGGTCGTCGCCGCCCGGCGGGTACTCGGCGATCTCGGATCGCCGTCCGAGGAACACCGCGCTCGCGATGAGGCCGCCCCACACCACGACGGTGGAGAGCACCAGGAACAGGATCGCGACGGGGGTCATCGCGCACCTCCCTCGATATCTGCGGAGTCGTCGGCTGCGCCCCGCGCGGGGCCGCTGATGTGGCTCGCTGTCGAGCCGCCGCGCCCGGTGGGGCGCCCGACCGCGGGCCCGGCACCGACCGCGACCGGCTTGCCCGAGGCGTCGAGCGGCGGCCAGGGCGTGAAGCGGTCGGGGGCGAACTTCCACGGCAGGGCCGTGAGCACGATCGATCCGACGATCATCACGAGCACCGAGCCCCACCCCACGATCAGCAGGTAGGTCTCGTCGTAGCCCTCGTACGGCTCGTTGATGAGCTTCACCACCGTCGCGATGAGCATGTAGCCCAGCACGACCGGGCCCAGCACCGAGACGAGGAACAGCCAGATGCGACCGACCTTGAAGGTCGACAGGGCGCTGAGATGCCCGCTCAGCTCGCGACCCGCGCGCCGGATCCAGAGCACCGTGACGCTCATGACGACCGCGGAGGCGACGATGCCGATGTTGTTCGCCCAGTTGTCGATGGTGTCGAGCGCGATGAGGCCCGAGGTGGTGCCGAACAGCAGCAGCGAGACCACGGCGAGCACGCCCCCGAGCCCGTAGGAGACCGCCTTACGACCGATCCCGAACTTGTCGATGACGCCCGCGAAGACGACCTCGAGGATCGAGATGAGCGAGGTGAGCGCCGCGAGGGTGAGCGAACCGAAGAACAGGGCGCCGAAGAACGGGCCGCCCGGCATCTCGGCGACGATCGCGGGGAACGTCATGAAGGCGAGGCCCACGCCCGTGAGGCCTTCGAGCTCGTTCACAGTGATGCCCTGCTGGAACGCGAAGAAGCCGAGGGTCGCGAACACCCCGATGCCCGCGAGGATCTCGAACGACGAGTTGGCGAAGGCCACGACGAGGCCCGGGGTGGTCATGTTCGAGCGCCGCTTGCGATAGGAGGCGTAGGTCATCATGATGCCGAACGCGACCGACAGCGAGAAGAAGATCTGGCTGTAGGCGGCGACCCACACGGCCGGATCGGCGAGCGCCGCGAAGTCGGGCGTGAAGAGCGCGTTCAACCCGTCTGCCGCGCCCGGCAGCATGAGCGCGCGCACCACGAGTGCCAGGAAGCCGACGATCAGCAGCGGGATCGCGATCATGTTGAGCCGCTGCACGCCCTTCACCACGCCCGCGCCCAGCACGACGAGCGTGACGAGCCACATCAGCACGAGCGGGATGAGCACGCCCGGCACGAACTCCATGGTGAACGACGCGTCTGAGAGCTTGAGGTACTCGCCCACGAAGAACCCGGTCGCGTCGTCGCCCCACGGCAGGGAGAACGAGAACACGAAGTAGCTCGCCGCCCAGGCCAGCACCGCGGTGTAGTAGATGGCGATGAACACGCAGATCATCACCTGGAACCAGCCGATGCCCTCTCCGAGCCTGCCGGCCAGCCGCCGCAGCGCGAGC
Source organism: Leucobacter sp. UCD-THU (assembly GCF_000349545.1). NCBI lineage: Bacteria > Bacillati > Actinomycetota > Actinomycetes > Micrococcales > Microbacteriaceae > Leucobacter > Leucobacter sp. UCD-THU. The sequence continues at coordinate 23,518 of NZ_KB714604.1, read as the reverse complement.
GGCGCCGAACCGCGGAAGCGGTGGCCGATGGCATAGTCGAGGAACAGGATCGGGATGCCCGCTGTGAGCAGCGCGACGATGTACGGGATGAGGAAGGCGCCGCCGCCGTTCTCGTAGGCGACGCCGGGAAAGCGCCAGATGTTGCCGAGCCCGACTGCCGAGCCGATGGCGGAGATGATGAAGCCGATCTGGCCGGTCCACTCGGCGCGCGGCTGCGCTGCCGTCGCTGCGGTACTCGAGGTCATGAGGCGTGCTCCTTCGCTGTGAGCCGGATGTGTACGCGAGCGTAACAGCAGCCTCCGACATGCGCACCTCCCCTTGCGGGAAAGGAGGAAATCCGACTCGGGATTTGCCGGCTCCCTCAGGCGGCGAGCGCGCGGATGCGCAGCGAGTCGACGCGCTCGGCGACGAGCTCGCTCGCGGCCCAGCGCTGCTGCGCGTCGGCCACGATGCGCAGCAGCTCCTCGCGGTCGAGCCCGGGGGCGAGACGCAGCACCACGTCGGTCTCGGGGGCGAGCAAGCGCGCCTCGGGATCGCCCGGCAGCAGCAGCACCTCGACGACGCGAGGGTCCGCCGCCGTCGACGCCCGGAACGCCTCGAGCACTCGCGGATCCGCCCACGCCGGAAGCCGCCGTTCCCCGAGAGCCATCGCCTGCAGCTGCGTGCGTCGCACGCCGAGCTCCTGGGCGGGCGATCCCGGGTCGACGATGATGAGGTCGGTCTGCTCCTGGGCGGCGGCGAGGGCGGCCTGGGGGCCGGGCACCGGGATCGGCCGCGCCTCTGCGTGCCAGGCCCCCATCGCCTCGACCGAGCTGAACACCGGCATGACCCGCCGCCCGTCGGGCGCGGAGACGGTCACGATCGACAGCTCCTGCGACTTCTCGACCGTGCGACCGTCGGGGGTGATCCCCGTGTCGCCCGCCTCCGCGAGCAACGGGATCAGCACGCGCACCCGGGAGAGCGCGACGATCGCCTCGGCGTGGGCGTCCGCGAGCGCGTCGAGATGCGCGGCACCCGGCTCGCCGGAGCCGAGCGCGGCGGCGGCCCGCCGCAGGGCGGCGACGGCGTCGCTCAGCTCGGCCGGCGTCCCGCCGTCGTCGCCCGCGAACGCCGTGCCGTGGTGGTCGAAGGTGCGCCCCTCCCACGGAAAGCCCGCCGAGTCGGCCGCCCCGCCCGGCTCCAGGCTCTCGGGGACGCCCGTCGAACGCGGCGCGTCACCCGTCGAGGGGAGCTTCTTGATCGCCATCTGTGCTCGCGCGAAGCAGTGATCGAGCGCTAGCGCCCGGCCACATCGAGAGCCGCCGCGAGCGTGAAGGCCCCGTCGTAGAGCGCTTTGCCCACAATCGCGCCCTCGACGCCGAGCGGCACGATCTCGCGCAGCGCGGCGAGGTCGTCGAGGCTCGACACGCCGCCCGACGCCACGACCGGGCGGGAGGTGCGGGCGCAGACCTGCTTCAGCAGCTCGATGTTCGGCCCGCGCAGGGTGCCGTCCTTGGTGACGTCGGTCACGACGTAGCGGGCGCAGTTCGCGTCCTCGAGGCGCTCGAGCACGTCCCAGAGGTTGCCGCCCTCCTCGGTCCAGCCTCGGGCGGCGAGGGTCTCGCCGCGCACGTCGAGGCCGACGGCGATCTGCTCGCCGTAGCGGGCGATCACCGCGCGGGTCCACTCCGGGTTCTCGAGCGCGGCAGTGCCGAGGTTCACGCGGCGCGCCCCCATCTCGAGCGCGGCCTCGAGACTCGCGTCGTCGCGGATGCCGCCCGAGAACTCGATGTTGACGTCGCCCGCGCGCTTGATGATCTTGCGCGCCACCGCGACGTTGCTGCCGCGCCCGAAGGCGGCGTCGAGGTCGACGAGGTGGATCCACTCCGCGCCCTGCTCGATCCAGTCGAGTGCCGCGTCGACCGGGCTGCCGTAGTTGGTCTCGGTGCCGGCCTCGCCCTGGGTGAGGCGCACCGCCTTGCCGTCGACCATGTCGATCGCGGGCAGCAGCTGAAGTTTGGGGCCCTGCGCCAGTTCACTCATGTGTGCGGTTCTCCTTGGTACGAGAGTCGGGTGTCAGAGGGTCGAGATCCAGTTGCGCAGCAGCTGGATGCCGGCTTCGCCGGACTTCTCGGGGTGGAACTGGGTCGCGCTCAGCGGGCCGTTCTCGACGGCGGCGACGAATCGCTCGCCGTGCTCGGCCCACGTCACGATCGGCCTGGTCGCCGCGCCGCGCCCTTCGAGGGCCCAGTCGGTGGCCGCGTAGCTGTGCACGAAGTAGAAGCGCTCGTGGGCGATGCCGCGGAACAGCACCGAGTTCTCGGGCGCCTCGACGGTGTTCCAGCCCATGTGCGGCAGCACGTCGGCCTCGAGGCGGCGCACGGTGCCCGGCCACTGGCCGAGCCCCTCGGTCTCGACGCCGCGCTCGACGCCGCGCTCGAACATCACCTGCTCGCCCACGCAGATGCCCAGCACGGGGCGACCGCCGGCGAGCCTGCGATCGATGAGTTCGTCGCCGCGCACCGCGCGCAACTGCCGCATCACGGCGTCGAACGCGCCCACGCCGGGCACGAGCAGACCGTCGGCCTCGGCGACCGCGCGCGGATCCCGGGTCAGTTCGACCTCGGCGCCCGCCTTCGCGAGCGCCTTGACCGCGGAGTGCACATTGCCCGAGCCGTAGTCGAGAACGGCGACGCGCTTGCGCGGACCGTTCCCATCAGCACCGTCGGCGACGCGCTCGCTCCCCGTCACAGGGCTCCCTTGGTCGACGGGATGCCTGCGACGAGCGGGTCGAGCGCCTTCGCCTGGCGCAGAGCGCGGGCGAACGCCTTGAACTCGGCCTCGGCGATGTGGTGCGGATCCCGCCCCTCGATCAGTCTGAGGTGCACGGTGAGCCGCGCGTTCAGCACCAGCGCCTCGAAGAAGTGGCGCACCATCGACCCCGTGAAGTGGCCGCCGATGAGGTGGAACTCGAACCCTGCGGGCTCGCCCGAGTGCACGAGGTAGGGGCGGCCCGAGATGTCGACCACGGCCTGCGCGAGCGCCTCGTCGAGGGGCACGAGGGCGTCGCCGTAGCGCGAGATGCCGCTCTTGTCGCCGAGCGCCTCGAGGATCGCCTGGCCGAGCAGGATACCCGTGTCCTCGACGGTGTGGTGCACGTCGATGTGCACGTCGCCGCGCGCCCGCACGGTGAGGTCGGTGAGCGAGTGGCGCGCCAGCGCCGTGAGCATGTGGTCGAAGAAGGGCACACCGGTGTCGATGTCGGATGCGCCCGTGCCGTCGAGGTCGAGGCTCAGGCTGATCTGCGACTCGCTCGTGGAGCGCTCGAGCGAGGCGGTGCGTGCTGCTGCGGTCATGGCCATGATTCTATCGGGGTTCGCCGGCGCCGGTCCCTGCGGGTGCGGCGAGCGGCGGTTCGGGATCGCGGCGCAGCGCCTGGCGCACCGCGAACCAGAGCCCGCCGGCGGTCAGCACCACGACGAGGAACACCCAGTTCGGGATCGCGGCGGAGGCGTGCTGCACCCATCCCTCGAGGCGCGCCTGTTCGGAGTACCCCAGCATGCTGCCGAGGGTGCTCGTGCCGCGCGTCGCGAGCAGGAGCACACCGATGCCGACCGTGATCGCTCCGCCGATCACGCTGCTCCACGCGTTGCGCCAGCGACCGATCACGAGTTCTCGGGGGCGCACGAGGCGGCGCACCCCGGGCACGCGCTCCCAGAGCAGGGCGAGCAGCAGCAGCGGCAGGGCCATGCCGGCCGCGAAGACGAGCATCACGACGCCTCCGAGCAGCGCGTTGCCGCCGTAGGCGGCCATCGTCAGTGCTGCGCCGAGCAGCGGCCCCGCGCACACTCCGGCGAGTCCGTACACGGTGCCGAGCGCGTAGACCGACGCGATCGAGGTGCTCTTCGCGCCGCGCTGGCGCGTCATGGCGGGCAGTCGCACGCCGAGAAGCATCGCGACGCCCAGCACGATGACCACGATCGCCGCGGCCGTCATGAGACCGTCCCGGTGCAGCGTCACCCAAGCGCCCACGGTGCCGGCGAGCAGCCCGAGCGGCACGAGCGAGGTCGCGAGGCCGAGGAAGAAGACGCCGGTGCGCGCGATCAGTGCACCCGGGCTGCTGAACGCGTAGGCGAAGAACGCGGGCAGCAGCATCGCCGAGCAGGGACTGAGCAGGGTCAGGGCGCCGCCGAGGAAGGCGCCGAGCAGGGTGAGCTCCACCTCGCGCTACTCGCCGCGGCCCTGCTCGGCAGCGGCGACCGCGCTGTCGAGGAAGCCGCGGAACTGCTCGATCGGCTGCGCGCCCTGCAGCACCTGGCAGCCGTCGGTCTCGGCGAAGAACGGCACCGATCCCACGCCCAGCTGCTTGGCCTGCGCGCTGCTGGCGCGCAGCTCGGCGAGCAGCTCGGAGCTGTCGAGGTCGGCGGTGAAACGCGCGATGTCGGGCACGCCCGCCTGCTTCGCGTAGTCGACGAGCAACGAGTCGGTGATCTCGGGGCGCTCCTGGTGCATCGCGTCGTAGACCTCGAAGAGGTACTCGAAGTAGCGATCCTGCTCCCCGGCCGCGCGCGCGGCCACCGCCACCCGCGCGGAGACGTCGCCGTCGATGAAGTCGACGTCGTGCACCTCGAGTCGCACTTTGCCGGTGTCGACGTACTCTTCGATCAGCGTCGGCAGGGTGTCGCGCGAGAACACGCCGCAGTAGGGGCAGCGGAAGTCGGTCCACTCGGCGATCACCACGGGGGCGTCGACGTCGCCGAGCGCCATCGGGTCGTTCGGCTCGCGGCGCTCGGGCGCGGGGCAGCTGCCGGCTTCGCCGGGCTGCGCCGAGGCACCCGCCTCGGCCGACGCGCCGGTCGCGGAGGCCGCTGCGCCGACGGTCTCCGCGCTCTGCAGCTGCACGAGCTGCGAGACCGAGACGCCGCCGAGCACCACGACGAGCGCCACGAGCAGCACGACGAGGTTGCGCATCAGGCGGTAGCGCCGCTCGAGCGCGCGGCGGTCGAGGGTCTCGGCCGCCCCTCGCCGACGCGGGGCCGCCGCGACGGCGACCGGCGCCGGTTCGGCCGGCCCGGCGGGGAGCGGTTCGCCGGCCTCGACGGACCGAGCGGTCGACACCGAGCCCGACGCGTCGGCGCGTTGCGCGGTATCGGCGGCGAGGCCCTCGCTCGTGGGGGCGTCGCCCGCGCCCGGGGCGTTCTCGGCGTCGCTCGCGCCGTCGTGTTCGTGCTGAGACATCGCCTCGATCCTATCCGCACGCACGGAAGATAGCTGTCACTTGTATCTGAAGCGCACGCTCTCCGCGTCGAGGCGGCCGTCCACGCGGCAGGGCGGGCGTCAGCGCGCAGTCGGCGTCAGCGCCGCGATCGCCTCGATCACGGCGGTGGTCTCGCTCTCGGTCCCGGCGGTGATGCGCAGGTGCCCCTCGATGCCGAGGTTGCGGATCAGGATACCCTGCGCGCGCAGCGACTCGAAGACCGCTGCCGGATCGTCGAAGCCGCCGACCAGCAGGAAGTTCGCGCCGGACGGGTGCACCTCGTAGCCGAGCTGCACGAGTGCGGCGGCGAGCCGATCGCGCTGATCGCGGATGTCGGCGACGGTGGCGAGCATCTCGTCGGAGTGGCGTATGGCGGCGGTAGCCGCGGCCTGCGTGAGCGCGGAGAGGTGGTACGGCAGTCGCACGAGGCGCAGGGCGTCGATCACGGCGGGGTCTGCCGCGAGATATCCGAGGCGCACGCCGGCGAAGGCGAAGGCCTTGCTCATGGTGCGCGAGACGAGCAGGCGATGGCGGCCGGGCAGCAGCGCGACCGCGCTCTCGCGCTGCGCGTCGAACTCGTGGTAGGCCTCGTCGACGATGAGGATGCCGTCGAAGGCCTCATAGGCGGCGAGGATCACCTCGCGGTCGAGCGGCGTGCCGGTGGGGTTGTTGGGGCCGCACAGGATGGCGATGTCGGGCCGGTGCTCGCGCAGGGCGCCGACCACGAGCTCGGGGGTGAGGGCGTAGTCGGCGGGGCGCGCAACGGCGATCCACTCCGTGTCGGTGCCCGAGGCGAGCAGCGGGTACATGGAGTAGGTGGGCGTGAAGCTCAGCAGCGAGCGCCCGGGGCCGCCGAACGCCTGCAGAATCTGCTGCAGCACCTCGTTCGAGCCGTTCGCCGCCCACAGCTGCTCGACGGTCAGGCCATGGCCGAGATAACCGGCCAGGGCCTCGCGCAGCTCGGTGAACTCGCGGTCGGGATAGCGGTTCACTCCGTGAACCGCCTGCGCGAGCGACTCCACGATGTCGGCGACCACGCGCTCGGGGATCGGATGCGTGTTCTCGTTGACGTTGAGGCTCACCGGCACGGGATCCTGGGGAGCCCCGTAGGGCTGCTTGCCGACGAGGTTGGCGCGGAGAGGGAGATCGCTCAGGCTGGTCACCGCACCAGTTTAGAACCTCCCCGGGGCGCCGCCGGCTCGCGAGGCCGGCGCGCAGGGTCGGAACCTAGTGGGTGCGCCCGGGACGCCTTCGAACGCGCACGCTTCGATCGCTCAGGCTTCACACCCTCACGCATCGAGCTCGTCGGCCCCGAACACCGCGGGGCTGTCGGAGTACCGCAGCGGCACCGCGATCGCCTCGCCCGCCTCGATGCCAGAGCCGTCGAGCTGGTTGAGCTGCACGATCTCGGCGACCAGGTCGCGCGGGTCGGCCTCGGGGTCGAGCTCGGTCGCGAGCGACCAGAGCGAAGCACCGGGCTGCACGACCACGTAGTGGAACTGCTGGCCGGAAGCGCCCTCTTCCGACGCGAAGGCCTGGGGGCCCGCGAACGTCGCCGCCAGCGCGAGCAGGCCCGCGACCATCACGGTGGCCAGCGATCCGAAGACCACTCGCCCGCGACGCGTGAGGCGCAGCTTCGCGTTCGCCTTCGGGGGGCGAACCTCGTACGACTCGTGCTGCAGAACCGCCTGTGCGCTCATGGTGGTCTCTCCTGTTCTTCCGCGCCGCCGCGAGTATCACATCGGGGCGAACATCTGTTTCGAATATATCTTCGATGAATCGAAACCGCAAGCAAGATCTTCGAACACATGTTTCGATCTTTTCCGCGACACTCGAACACTTGTTTGGCGGTGTTCGAATGCAGCGGCTATGGTTTCGAGCAACGGCATCACTGAATCAGCAACCACTGACATTCATGGATCCGACCCTCCCGCCACCGCCCTCGGGCCTCGGAAAGGACAGCGATGAGCGACGCTCCCCACTCCCGGAAGCCCCTCAGCGAGAAGCAGCAGGCGATCCTCGAGTGCATCGCGCGCTCGGTCGACACTCGCGGCTACCCGCCCAGCATGCGCGAGATCGGCGACGCCGTCGGGCTCTCCTCGCTCTCGAGCGTCACCCACCAGCTCAGCCGCCTCGAGCTCGGCGGGTACATCCGCCGCGATCCGAACCGGCCCCGAGCACTCGAGATCCTCGTCGAGCTGGCGAGCACGAGCGCGGCCATCGCCGACGCCCCCGCGCAGCAGGTCGAGGAAGCCGCCTACGTGCCCCTGGTCGGGCAGATCGCCGCGGGCGTGCCGATCACGGCCGACCAGCAGGTCGAGGAGATCGTGCCGCTCCCCCGGCAGCTCGTGGGCGACGGCCAGCTGTTCATGCTGCGCGTGGTGGGCGACTCCATGATCGATGCGGCGATCTGCGACGGCGATTTTGTGGTCGTGCGCCAGCAGCGCGAGGCCGAGAACGGCGACATCGTCGCGGCGATGCTCGACGGCGAGGCGACCGTCAAGGTCTTCCGCCGCCGCGACGGCCACACGTGGCTGCTGCCGCGCAACAGCGCGTTCGAGCCGATCCTCGGCGACCACGCCGAGGTGCTCGGCCGCGTCGTCGCGGTCTTCCGCTCCGTCTGATCGCGCAGGCCGGGCCGGGGCCGCCCCCGGCCCGGCGTCGGCACGCGGTGGCGAGCGGCCGAACGCCGCGGGAGCGCCCGGCGCTGCCGTACCCTCAGCCGATCGGATCCGGCGTCAGCAGCTGCAGCTCGCGCAGCACGGCCAGCACCTGCTCGTGCCGGTTGAAGGTGTAGAGGTGCACCGACGGGGCTCCCCCGGCGAGCAGCGCGCGTGCGAGGTCGACCGTGTGCTCCACGCCCAGCTCGGGCGCGTATCCCCCGGCCTCCTCGAGTGCCCGTTCCAGCCCCTCGGGGGCCGGGCGACCCGCCAGCGACGCGACCTTGCGCAGCTGCGCACTCGTCGAGACCGGCATGAGCCCGGGCAGCACGGGGATCCGCAGCCCCGCGCTCTGGGCGTCGCCCACGAAGCCGAGGTACTCCTCGGCCCGGAAGAAGAGCTGCGTGACGGCGAACTGCGCGCCGGCCTCCTGCTTCTCGATGAGCCATTCGATGTCCTGCGAACGCGATCGCGACAGCGGGTGCCCGTTCGGGTACGCGGCCACGGCGGTGCGCCCGACGCTCGTGAGCGGCGGTCGCTCGGCGCGGGCCTCGGCGACCAGATCGACCAGCTCGAGCGACGACAGGGATCCCGTCACCGCAGGGTCGTGCTCGTCGAGCCCCCGCGGCGGGTCGCCGCGCAGGGCGAGGAAGTCGTGCACGCCGGCGTCCATGATGCGGTGGATCGTCTCGCGCACCGCATCGCGGCTCTCACCGACCGTGGTGAGGTGTGCGAGCGGCAGTGCGTCGGTGTGATCGCGCAGGTACTTCAGCAGGTCGAGCGACGCGTCGCGGTTGGACCCGTTCGCCCCGTAGGTGACCGAGATGAAGTCGGGGCCGGCTGCGGAGAGGTGCTGCACGGCGTGCCCGAGGGCGAGGGCGGCGGCGCCGCTGCGCGCCGGGAACACCTCGAAGGAGAAGCGGGCGCGGGTGGGCGCGCTGCCCGCGAGCGGCAGCGGGCTCACGACGCCGCTCCCGCCAGGGCCTCGGACGCCAGCTCGGTGCCCCGCACCCGAGCGGCGATCTTGGCGAAGGCCACGTCGCGGGCGAAGTCGGGCGAGCCGTGCCGCGGCTTCTCGTCGATGAGGTAGGGCGAGAACCCGCAGTCGTCGGTAGAGCCGAGCAGCTCGGGCGGCACGAAGCGCGCCGCCCGCACGAGCTGGTCGCGGATCTGCTCGGCCGTCTCGAGCCTCGGATGGGTGGGGTTGGTCACGCCGATGAGCACGCGCGGGGCGCGCCCGCGGGATGCCCGTCCGCGCAGCTGACCGCCGACGAGACGGGCGACACGATCCGGATCCTTCTCCCCCGCGGCCTGCACCAGGAAGTACCCCGCCTCGATCTGGAACAGCTCGGGGATCAGCTCGGCGTAGTCGATGTCGGCGCTGTGCGCCGAGTCGTTGTCGTTGCCGGGGCAGGTGTGCACGCCCACCGCGGCGCGCTGCCGCGGCTCGAGGCGATCCAGCACCCGGTTGATGAGCTCGATGAAGCCTCCCAGCGCTTCGGGGCCGGCCCACGGGGCGCGCAGATCACGGCGCAGCGCGAGGCGCCCCTCCGTGAAGTCGATCGTGACGCGGGAGGCGCCCGCGGCGAAGCAGCGCGCGATGTCGTCGGCGCAGCCGTCGACCACGTCGTTCAGGAAGTCGTCGCGCGAGTAGTCGCCGAGGCCCGCATCGGGCACCATGAGCGACAGCATCGACGGCGAGATCACGGCCTGCTTGAGCGGCAGGTCGGTCAGCTCGCGAGCCGCCGACACGTCATCGGCGGCCCACGCGCGGAAGGCGAACGGTGCGCTTGCGAGGCTCGGGATCACCCGGTGGTGGCCGTCGGCGAACACCGCGAAGACCGGCCCTTCCTCGACCTCGTCGGTGCCGAGCGGATAGCTCGCGAAGCTGTGCCTGCGCTGCTCGCCGTCGGAGATGATCGGCGAGCCGGTCGCCGCCAGGCGGTCGAGGGTGTCGCGCACCGCGAGATCCTGCTCGGCGCGCAGCTGGGCCTGCGAGGCGAGCCCCGTCTCGGCGTCGAGCACCGCGCGCTGCAGCCGCGCCGGGCGCGGCAGCGAGCCGACGGGCTCGGTGGGGAGCCGATCGCTCGGCCAGGGCGCCGCCGCACCGGGCTGCGGCGCCCGCGAGTCGGGCAGCGTCACACCGCTCCTTCGCGCACCGCCTGAGCCGCCCGCACGAGGTTCGTGAGGCTCTCCACGGTCTCTTCGTAGCCGCGCGTCTTGAGCCCGCAGTCGGGGTTCACCCACAGCTGCTCGCCGGGGATGCGGCTCGCGGCGATGCGGATCAGCTCGGTCTGCTCCTCGACGCTCGGCACGCGGGGCGAGTGGATGTCGTAGACGCCCGGGCCGATGCCGCGCGAGTAGCCGTGATCACCGAGGGGCTCGACCACGTCCATGCGGCTGCGGGCCGCCTCGATCGAGGTCACGTCGGCGTCGAGGCCGTCGACCGCGTCGATGATCTCGCCGAACTCGGAGTAGCAGAGGTGGGTGTGGATCTGCACCTCGGCGGCCGCCCCGCTCGTCGCGAGACGGAACGACCCCACCGACCAGTCGAGGTAGGCGGGCTGGCGGTCGGCGTCGAGCGGCAGCAGCTCGCGCAGCGCCGGCTCGTCGACCTGCACGATCTTGATGCCGGCCTCGACGAGATCGTCGATCTCGTCGCGCAGCGCGAGCGCCACCTGGTTCGCGGTGTCGGCGAGCGGCTGGTCGTCGCGCACGAACGACCAGGCGAGGATCGTGACGGGGCCCGTGAGCATGCCCTTGACGAGGCGATCGGTGAGCGACTGCGCGTAGGCCGACCACGCGACCGTCATGGGGGCGGGCCGCGAGACGTCGCCCCACAGGATCGAGGGGCGGGTGGCGCGGGTGCCGTACGACTGCACCCAGCCGTGCTCGGTGACCGCGAAGCCGTCGAGCAGCTCGGCGAAGTACTGCACCATGTCGTTGCGCTCGGCCTCGCCGTGCACGAGCACGTCGAGCCCGATCTGCTCCTGCAGCCGGATGACGCGCTCGATCTCCTCGCGGAGGAAGCCGTCGTAGGCCTGCTGGTCGATCTCGCCGCGCGTGAAGGCGGCGCGGGCCTTGCGGATCTCGGTGGTCTGCGGGAAGGAGCCGATCGTGGTGGTCGCGAGGCTCGGGATGCCGAGCGCGCTCTGCGCGTCGCGGCGGTCGCCCTCGGAGGCGCGGCTGCGATCGGCCTCGCCGACGGCGGAGACGCGATCCCGGACGCCGTCGACGCGAACGCCGGGGGCCGATGCGCGGTCCGCGAGCACCCGGTCGACCTCGGCCAGCTCGGCCTCGATGGCAGCGGAGCCCTCGGAGAGGCCGCGGGCGAGGATCGCCACCTGCTCGACCTTCTGGTCGGCGAAGGCGAGCCACGACTTCAGGCGCTCGTCGAGCTTGGTCTCGTCGTTCACGTCGTGCGGCACGTGCTGGAGATTGTTGGAGGTGCCGACGACCACGGCGATGCCCGAGCGCTGCAGAGCCTCGGCGGTGCCGAACGACTGGCGCAGATCGGTGCGCCAGATGTTGCGGCCGTCGACGACACCGGCGACCAGCTGCGTGCCCTCGAACGCCCGCGCGAGCTCGCCGGAGTCGTGGGCCTCGATCGGCAGTGTGCCGCGCACGAGGTCGGCCTGCACCGCCTCGACGGGCAGCGCGCCAAGGCGCAGGAGCGCGCCGGAGGAGTCGCCGTAGGGCGCGGTCAGCAGGATCTGCGGACGCTGCGCCGCGGGCGCCGCGCCGAGCGCGCCGTACGCCCGCTCGACGAGCGCGAGGGTCTGCTCGCGCGGCACCGAGAGCGAGTCGGAGACGAGTGCGGGCTCGTCGAGCTGCACCCAGGAGGCGCCGGCGGCGGCGAGCGCGCTCAGCAGCTCGGCGTAGACCGCGACCGCCTCGTCGAGGCGATCGATGGGGCGGAAGCCCTCGCCGGCGTCGTCGGAGGCCTTCGCGAGCAGCAGGTAGGTGACGGGGCCCACGAGCACGGGGCGCGGCTCGACGCCCTGCTGCGCGGCCTCGGCGACGCCGGCCACGAGGGAGGCCGCGTTCGCCGCGAACGGGGTGCGCTCGTCGATCTCGGGAACGCTGTAGTGGTAGTTCGTGTCGAACCACTTGGTCATCTCGAGCGGCTGGTGGTCCTTGTCGCCGCGCGCGAGCGCGAAGTAGACGTCGAGGTCGCTCGCGCCCTCGCGCGCCGCGACGTCGGCGAAGCGGCCCGGGATCGCGCCGAGCGCGAGCGTCGCGTCGAGCACCTGGTCGTAGAAGCTGAAGCTCTCGGGCACCGCGCCGCCCGCTGCGGGCAGGCCGAGCTCGACGAGGCGCGAGCGGGTCGCGGCGCGCAGCTCCCGAGCCGTCTCGAGGAGCTCGCCCTCGCTCGTGCTGCCCTTCCAGTAGGACTCGATGGCCCGCTTCAGCTCGCGGCGGCGGCCGAGGCGCGGGTACCCGAGGATCGTGGCGTTGGGCAGGGGCGTCGTTGCGGACATGCGGGTCCTTCGGTTCGGGAACGTGGGGTGCGCGACCGGGTGCGATCCGCGCCCGGTCACCCACACGCTATCCCGCACCGCCGACGTGGAGTGCGCATGTTGCGCTGTATGAACTACGAAGTGTTACAGCCTTCGAGTCGGCGTCCGCCCCGAAGGCTCCGCCTACGCCAGGTACGGGTCGAGCTTCGCGAGCATCTCGCCCGTCACGTAGGCGCGCACCCGCGTGCCCTGCTCGACGTACTCCGTCGACAGCACGCGGTTGCGCTCGTGCAGCTCGGCCACGAGCTCGCCGCGGTCGTAGGGCACCACCACGGTGACCTCGCGATCCGGAACCGGCAGCGCCGCGTCGATCCGGCGCCGCAGCTCCTCGACGCCCTCGCCGGTGCGCGCCGAGACGAACACGGCGTCGGGGGCGAGGCCGTGCAGCACGAGCCGCTGCGATTCGTCGAGTAGATCGGCCTTGTTGAAGGCCACGATCTCGGGGATGCCCTGCGCGTCGACCTCGGCGATCACATCGCGCACGGTGCGCAGCTGGGCGGCGGGGTCGGGGTGCGACCCGTCGACCACGTGCAGGATCACGTCGGCCTCGCCCACCTCCTCGAAGGTCGACCGGAACGCCTCGACCAGCTGGTGGGGCAGGTTGCGCACGAAGCCGACGGTGTCGGCGTAGGTGAAGCGGCGCCCGTCGGCCGTCTCGGCGTGGCGCACGGCCGTGTCGAGTGTGGCGAAGAGCTGGTTCTGCACGAGCTCCTGCGTGCCCGTGAGACGGTTCAGCAGGCTCGACTTGCCCGCGTTCGTGTAGCCGGCGATCGCGACCGACGGCACCTCGCCCCGCTTGCGGTTCGCGCGCTTCGCGTCGCGGGCGGGGGCGAAACCGGCGATCTGCTTGCGCAGCTTCGCCATGCGGGTGTGGATCTTGCGGCGGTCCAGCTCCATCTTGGTCTCGCCGGGGCCGCGGGAGCCCATTCCCGCACCGCCCGAGCCGACCTGGCCGCCGGCCTGCCGCGACATCGACTCTCCCCAGCCGCGCAGGCGCGGCAGCAGGTATTCGAGCTGAGCGAGTTCGACCTGGGCCTTGCCCTCGCGGCTCTTCGCGTGCTGGCTGAAGATGTCGAGGATCACCGCGGTGCGGTCGATCACCTTGACCTTGACCACGTCTTCGAGCGCTCGGCGCTGGCTCGGGGCCAGCTCGGTGTCGGCCACGACCGTGTCGGCGCCGACGGCGGCGACGAGCTCGGCGAGCTCCTGCGCCTTGCCTTTGCCGAGATAGGTCGCGGGGTCCGGGTGCGCCCGGCGCTGCAGCAGGCCGTCGAGCACGCGGGCGCCCGCCGTCTCGGCGAGTGCGGCGAGCTCGCGCAGCGAGTTCTCGGCTTCCTCGAGCCCGTGTCGGGCGGAGCCCGTGTAGACGCCGATGAGCACGGCGTTCTCGAGGCGCAGCTGCCGGTACTCGACCTCGGTGACGTCTTCGAGCTCGGTCGAGAGGCCGGCCACGCGCGTGAGCGACGCCCGCTCCTCGCGCTCGAGTCGGATGAGTTCGAGGTCTTCGGCGAGCCGGTCGTGCACCTCGTCGCCGAGTGCCTGCGCTCCGCCGGTGAGGTTGTCGACGCCGAGGCCGCCGGAGCGCGCCGCCGCGTCGCGGATCACGGTCGCGGAGCCGCCGCGCGCGGCGCGTGCGAGCAGCCGCTCGAGCGGATCGGCGCTGTCGGCCGCGTGGGAGTCGTCATCGGGTGTGCCGGAATCGGCGCCGCTCCGGGCCGCGGAAGCACCGGGTTCGTCGCCTGCGGCGGGTGCCTCGGAGGCGTCGGCCTGCGACGCGGCGTTCGCGGAGTCGGCGCGGTCGGAGCGCTGCGCGCTCTTCGCACCGCGGCCCGCTTCGCCGTTCACGACGACGTCGTCGAGTGCGAGGTCTGATTCTTCTGTGAAGCGTTCTGTCATCTGGCCTCCAGTGTACGTCGGATCATCCCGCGCGTGTCGGCCGTTCGCCCACAGCGCGATCCCCCGCACCCGCCCGTGCTTCGGGGCTCGCCGATATCTCGGACGAGGACGCGGATCCCGGCCCGAGGCATCGGCGCGATCCGAAGGACCGGCCTGCCACGGCCGCTCCTCGCGCCTGGGATACTGAGTGGGTGACCGAGCACTACTTCTCCGAGGCCCCCGTCGGCGACTACCGCCCCCGCGAGATCGAGGCGGTGCTGGGCGGCTCCCCGCACGCCGTGCTCACCGCGGGCGGCGTCTTCAGCCCGGACCGCCTCGACCGCGGCACGGAGGTGCTGCTGCGCACGGTACCGGGCCTCGAGGAGGCGCCGGAGGGCGCCGTGCTCGACATCGGCTGCGGGTGGGGGCCGATCGCGCTCGACGCGGCCATCGAGGCCCCCGGGCGCGAGGTCTGGGCGGTCGACGTGAACGCGCGATCGCGGGAGCTCACCCGCGAGAACGCCGCCCGCCTCGGCCTCGGCAACGTGCGGGTCGCGGCGCCCGATGAGGTGCCGAGCGGCCTCGGCTTCGCCGAGATCCGGTCGAACCCGCCGATCCGGGTCGGCAAGGAGGTGCTGCACGGGATCCTCGCCGCGTGGCTCCCCCGTCTGCTGCCCGGGGGCGCTGCCTATCTCGTGGTCGCGAAGCACCTGGGGGCCGACTCGCTGCAGCGCTGGATCGCGGCCGAGTTCGTAGGGCTCGAGGTGTCGCGCGCGGGGCGCGACAAGGGTTTCCACGTGATCGAGGCGCGGGCGCGGGCGTAGCCGCGGACCCCGTCTCGCGCCTGCGCGGCGCCCGACGCCCGCCGCGGCTGGGATCGCGAGCGCCGGTCGCACTCAGTCGGCGACGAGGAATCCGAGGTCTGCGCCCTCCGGAGCCTGCAGCACGTTGTCGTGGTAGAGCTTGCGGTAGCCGCGCTCCCGCCCGATCGCCCTCGGCTCGGAGGGCGTGCGGCGTGCGAGCTCCTGCTCGTCCACGAGCAGATCGAGCACCCGCCGTTCGACGTCGAGCTCGATGAGGTCGCCGTCGCGCACCAGCGAGAGCGGCCCGCCCTTCGACGACTCGGGCGCGACGTGCAGCACGACGGTCCCGTACGACGTGCCGCTCATGCGTCCGTCGCTGATCCGCACCATGTCGCGCACCCCCTGTTTCGCGAGGTACTGCGGGATGGGCGCAGATCCGGCCTCCGGCATGCCCGCCGCCGCGGGGCCGATGTTGCGCAGCACGATGACGTGGTCCTCGGTCAATCCGAGCGACTCGTCGTCGATGCGCGCTTCCAGATCCTCCTGCGAGTCGAACACCGCCGCCGGCCCCCGGTGCGTGTTGAAGCGCCCCGATGCCGCCGCCACCTTCAGCACGGCGCCCTCGGGCGCGAGCGAGCCCTTGAGCGCCACGAGCGCCCCGGGGTCGCCGAGCGGCTCGTCGAGCGTGCGGATCGTCGTCTGCCAGCGCGTGTCGTTCGTCGCCGACTCGATGAGCTCGCCGAGCGTCTTGCCGGTGACCGTCTTCGCGTCCAGCCTGAGCAGCGGCTTCAGCTCGGCCAGCAGCGCCGGCACTCCCCCGGCGATGTGCATGTCGGGCAGGTATCCCTTGCCCGCGGGCTTGCAGTCGACGAGGAGCGGCGTCGCGGCCGACACTCGGTCGAAGTCCTCGAGCGTCAGCCGGATGCCCATGCGCCTCGCGATCGCCGTGAGGTGGATGATGGCGTTCGTCGATCCGCCGATCGCGGAGAGCACGGTCATCGCGTTGTGGAACGAGTCCTCCGAGAGGATCTCGCGCGGCGTGACGGGGTCGCCGATCAGTCGCACGGCCTCCCGACCCGTCCGCACGCCGAGGCGCAGCCGGTCGCTCGATACGGCCGGGGCCGTCGCCCCCGTCGGCAGCATGAGGCCGAGGGCCTCGGTCACGCACGCCATGGTCGAGGCGGTGCCCATGACCATGCAGGTGCCCGACGTGGGGCAGAGCTGCTGGGTCACCTCGGCGATCTCCTCCGCGTCGAGGCCGGCTCCGCGGTAGTCGGCCCACATGCGGCGGCAGTCGGTGCACGCCCCGAGGCGTTCGCCGCGCCAGTTGCCCGTCATCATGGGCCCGACGACGAGGGCGATCGAGGGGATGTCGCTCGAGACGGCGGCCATGAGCTCTGCCGGCACCGTCTTGTCGCAGCCGCCCAGCAGCACCACCGAGTCCATCGGCTGGTTGCCGAGCTGCTCCTCGACCTCCATCGCCATGAGGTTGCGGAAGAGCATCGTCGTCGGGTTCGTCAGGATCTCCCCCAGCGACATCGCCGAGAACACGAACGGGAGCCCGCCCGCCTCGAGCACCCCGCGCTTGACCGCCTCGATCAGCTGGGGCATGTCCCGGTGGCAGGTGGTGTAGTCGGAGGTCGTGTTCAGAATGCCCACGATCGGCCGCTCGAGATCCTCGGCGTCGTACCCCGCGGAGGACAGGAACGCCCGGCGCAGATACTTCGAGAAACCGGGGTCGCCGTACGAGGTCAGACGACCCGCGAAGCCCTTCTGATCCGTCATTCTCTGATCCTTCCTCGGTTCATCGATACGGGGACCCGGGCCTGCGCGAGGCGTGACACGGGCGTGCTGCATTGCTTATTGCATGTTACATGCAAATCGTGTGAAGATGTATCCCACGTCGATCAGAGGGGCGATTTCAGAAAGCGGTGGTGAGACTCATGACGGAGCCGTCAGCTCGGGAACTCGCTCTTGCCGACCCAGTCGAGCAGCTCGGCCACGCGTTCGCGGCTGTACTCCTCCTGGCCCTTGCTCTCCTGGTTGATCAGCAGATATGCGGTGCTGAGAATATGTCGACGGGTGGCGGCCGCAGCCGTGGCCGGGTCCCCCGCCTTCACGGCCGTGAGGATCGCCTCGTGCTCGCCGATGATGTCGTGGGTGGAGCGGCTGTTCGGCACCGTGCCCACCCCGCGCGTCAGCACCACGTTGCGGAGATCCTGCACGATCGAGACGGCTCTCGGGCTGTCGGCGATGCGCAGCAGAGCGAGGTGGAAATCGCGATCCGCGCTCAGGAACTCGTCGTAGTCGGCGTTCTCGGAAGCCCGCTGCATCTTCTCGTGCATGAGCTCGACCTCGGCGAAATCGGACCCCGTGGCGATCTGCGCGGCGCGCGCGATCAGCGGCACCTCGAGCAGCAGCCGCACCTGGAAGACGCCGATCAGCTCGGGAATCGAGGTGCCCACGACGCGGGCGCCCCGGTTCTTCTCGAACTGCACCATTCCCGCCTGGGCAAGCTGGAGCAGCGCCTCCCGCACCGGCGTGCGCGAGACCCCCAGCTCCTTCGCCAGCGCGCTCGTCGAGATCAGCGTGCCCGGTGAGAAGCGTCCGCTCAGAATCGCCTGACGGATGACGCCGACGAGACTGTTCGATGCGGTTTCCCCAAAGACGAACTTCTCCATGAACACCCACTATAGACACAGAAAGCATCGGTTTCGGATCATGTCAACCTCCATAGGTATCGTCGGCGGGGGAATTCTCGGCGCCGCGCTCCTGCACCTGCTGACCGAGCGACATCCGGACTGCTCCTTCACGCTCTTCGAGAAGGAGAGCGCGCCCGCGCTGCACCAGACGGGGCACAACTCCGGTGTCGTGCACGCCGGCCTCTACTACACGCCCGGCAGCCTGAAGGCGACGCTCACGCGCCGGGGGGTCGCGCTCGTCAAGGCGTTCGCCGAGCAGCACGGGCTGCCCTACGACGAGTGCGGCAAGCTGCTCATCGCGACCGACGAGGCGCAGGTGCACCGGCTCGAGCAGATCGCCGAGACCGCCAGGGCCAACGGCGTGCCCGGCATCGAGATCCTGCGCACCCTCGAGCAGATCCGCCGCGTCGAACCGCACGCGAACGGCATCGCGGCCCTGCACTCCCCCACCACGGCCATCACCGACTACGCCGCCATCACCCGCAAGCTCCTCGACCTCTCCGAGCAGCGCGGCGCCGAGCTGAGATTCGGCGCGCGGGTGACGGGCGTGACCGGATCCGACAGCGGGGCCGTCGTCGAGGTCGGCGGTGAGCGGCTCGCGTTCGACCGGGTGATCGTCTGCGCGGGCCTGCAGTCCGACCGCATCGCGAAGACCACGGGCGGCGGCCGCTTCCCCGCGATCGTGCCCTTCGCCGGCAGCTACTACACGCTCGCCCAGCCCAAGGCCGACCTCGTGAAGGGCCTCATCTACCCGGTTCCGGATCCGGCGTTCCCCTTCCTCGGCGTGCACCTCTCGCGCATGATCGACGGGCGCGTGCTCGTCGGCCCGAGCGCCTTCCTGTCCTTCCGACGGGAGGGTTACTCGAGCCTCTCGTTCTCGCTGCGCGACAGCCTGCAGATCGCCGGCACCGGCGCGTTCTGGAGGTTCGCCGCGCGCAACATCCGCAGCGCGGTCCAGCAGCTCGAGGGCAACACCCGACGCGCCTTCGCGCGGCAGTCGAGAGACTTCATCTCCGGCATCGAGCGCCGGGACCTGCTGCCCGGCACGCGGGGCGTGCGGGCGCAGGCGATGCGCTCGGACGGCGCCCTCGAGGAGGACTTCGTCATCGAGCGATCGGGGTGCGTGACCCACGTGCGCAACGCGCCCTCCCCGGCCGCGACCTCATCGATGGCGATCGCCGAGCACATCGCCGACATGATCGACCTCGGCGCGGGCGGGAGCGGAGCGACCGGGGGCACCTCCGCCGCGGAAGAGCGCCGGGCATGACCGCAGCGACGAGCGAGGCGTACGCGTTCCTCGAGCGCTCGGGCGTCGAGGTCGACCGCTCGAAGCGCAGGCGGGGCGAGTACTCGAGCGACTCGTCGAACTACCGGGTGGTGCCCGAGGCCGTCGCGTTCCCCCGCCACTCCGACGAGATCGAGCTGCTGGCCGAGGCGTCGCGCACGTACGGGGTGCCGCTGACCGCCCGCGGCGCCGGAACCTCGGTGGCCGGCAACGCCGTCGGATCCGGCATCGTCTTCGACACGTCGCGGCACCTGAACACGATCCTCGAGCTCGACCCGGAAGCGCGCCTCGCGCGGGTGGAACCGGGCGTCGTGCTCTCTCAGCTGCAGCGGGCGGCGCTGCCGCACGGTCTCCGCTTCGGGCCCGATCCGTCGACTGCGACCCGCTGCACGATCGGGGGCATGATCGGCAACAACGCCTGCGGACCGCGGGCGCTCCACTATGGGAAGACCGCCGACAACGTGCACTCGCTCTCGTTCGTCGACGGCCGGGGGCGCGTCTTCGAGACGGGGCGGATGGAGGGGCTCCCCTCGACTCTCGAGGATCTCGTGCAGTCCGAGCTCGCGACCATCCGCACCGAGTTCGGGCGGTTCGCCCGGCAGGTCTCGGGGTACTCCCTCGAGCACCTGCTCCCCGAGAACCGTCGCGATCTCACGAAGGCGATGGTCGGTACCGAGGGCACCTGCGGTCTCTACACGGAGGCCACGGTGAAGCTCGTGGAGGCGCCCCGCGATCCGGTGCTCATCGTGCTCGGATACCCGAGCATGGTGGCCGCCGCGCGCTCGGTCGTGCACATGATCCCGCACCGCCCCATCGCGATCGAGAGCATGGATCGGCGCCTGCTCGAGTCGGTGCTGAGACACCGCGCCGGCGTGCGCGTGCCCGAGCTGCCGCCCGGCGACGGCTGGCTGTTCGTGGAGATCGACCGTTCGACGGTCGCCGACGTCGACGCCGCGATCGCTTCGTTCCTCGACGCCTCCGGCACGTCGCACTTCAGGGTCGTCCCGTCGCGCGATGAGGCGCAGGCCATGTGGCGCATCCGAGCCGACGGCGTCGGCCTCGCCGGGCGCACGCCCGACGGCGTCCCCGCCTGGCCGGGCCTCGAGGACGCCGCGGTGCCGCCCGAGCACCTCGGGGACTATTTGACGGAGTTCGACGAGCTCTGCGCGCGCTACGGCATCGAGGGGATGCCGTTCGGCCATTTCGGCGACGGCTGCATCCACGTGCGCCTGAGCTTCCCGCTCGAGCAGAGCGGGGACGTGCTGCACGACTTCATGCACGACGCCGCCAAGCTGATCACGCGCTTCGGCGGGTCGCTGTCGGGAGAGCACGGCGACGGTCGCGCGCGCGGCGAACTGCTGCAGTACATGTACTCGCCCCGAGCGCTCACGCTGATGTCGCGCTTCAAGGACGAGTTCGACCCGCAGAACCTGCTGAACCCCGGCGTCATCATCGATCCGCTGCCGCTCACCTCCGATCTGCGCAGGCCTCAGGCGGCGCCGATCTTCGCCCAGGGCCTCGCGCTGCTCGAGGACGGGGGCGACCTCAGCCGCGCCGCGCACCGCTGCGTGGGCGTCGGCAAGTGCCGCGCCGACAACGGCGAGAACGGCGGGTTCATGTGCCCGTCGTATCAGGCCTCCCGTGACGAGAAGGACTCCACGAGGGGGCGGGCGAGGATCCTGCAGGAGGCCGCGAACGGCACGTTCGTGGGCGGGCTGACCTCACCCGAGGTCGCCGACTCCCTCGACCTCTGCCTCTCGTGCAAGGCGTGCTCGCTCGACTGCCCGGCCGGGGTCGACATGGCCGCACTGAAGTCGGAGGTGCAGCACCAGAAGTACCGGGGCCGTATCAGGCCCGTGAGCCACTACACCCTGGGATGGCTGCCCCGTTGGGCGAAGCTTTCCTCCCCGGCGGCTCCGCTCGCGAACGCCGCGCTCCGCGTGCCGGGCCTCGAGAAGCTGGTGCTCAAGCTCGGCGGCATGGACACCCGGCGCAGCATCCCGAGATTCAAGCGATCGTTCACGAGTGCGCGGAGAGCCGCCCGCGATCGGGCGGGATCGCCGAGCGGCGACGCGGTGGTGCTCTGGGCCGACTCCTTCTCGAACA
This sequence comes from Leucobacter sp. UCD-THU, assembly GCF_000349545.1. Lineage (NCBI taxonomy): Bacteria > Bacillati > Actinomycetota > Actinomycetes > Micrococcales > Microbacteriaceae > Leucobacter > Leucobacter sp. UCD-THU. The sequence goes on along the minus strand of NZ_KB714604.1, from coordinate 2,331 downwards.
ACTTCTCCCCCGAGATCATGGCCGAGACTCGGAACCTGCTCGAACGGGCCGGCTACCGGGTGATCATCCCCGCTCCGGTCTGCTGCGGGCTCACCTGGATCAGCACCGGTCAGCTCGACGGCGCCAAGAAGCGGCTGACCGGCCTGCTCGACGAGCTCGCGCCCTACGCCGAGCAGGGCATCCCGATCCTCGGCCTCGAGCCCTCGTGCACCGCGGTGCTGCGGTCCGATCTGCTGGAGCTGCTGCCGGACGACCCGCGGAGCGCGGCCGTCGCCGAGCGCACGAGGACCCTCGCCGAGCTGCTGCGCCACCGCTCGGGGACGCACGTACGCATCGACCTGACGGGCACCCGGGTGCTCGTGCAGCCGCACTGCCACCAGTACTCGGTGATGGGCTTCGACACCGACGTCGAGCTCATGCGGCTGCTCGGGGCGGAGGTCGAGACGCTCGCCGGGTGCTGCGGGCTCGCGGGCAACTTCGGCATGGAGGCCGGCCACTACGAGATGTCGGTCGCGGTCGCCGAGAATGCCCTCCTGCCCGCCCTGCGCACGAAGGCCGAGACGACCGTCTTCCTCGCCGACGGCCTCTCCTGCCGCACGCAGGCCGACCAGCTCGGCGCGACAGAGGGACTGCATCTCGGACAGCTGCTCAACCGCGCGATGCGCTAGCCGCGGATCCCGCCGCGCTCGGGGCGCCGCCGCATGCCCGGGTCGGATCCTCTCGCCGCGGCCCGGAGACGACCGCGCGGCCGCGGCGGATCACCTCCGCCGCGGCCGCGCCTCGCTCGGTCCCGGGGGCTCAGACGCCGGAGCCGCCCTCGTGCACGCTGACCTGCGGCTCGACGCCCTCGGCGCCGACGACCTCCCGCCATGCCTCGACGCCCGCCTGGAAGGCGACGATGCCCGCTTCCGGAAGTGCGATCTCGATCGCTTCGAGGATCTCCTGCGCCGACAGCCCGAGGTCGAGCGCCACGCGGATGTGGGACTGGATGTGCCCCTTCGACGCCCGCATCACCGTGAGGCTCACGATGAAGATGAGCTCCTTGGTCTTGCGGTCGAGCAGCCGCTCGTCCAGGTACGCCGCCGACACCACGTGGTTCGCCGCCTGCAGCACGGGGAAGTCGTTCTTGGCCATCACCTTGTGGTAGTCGAGCACGTACCCGCGCTTCTCCGCGATGTCGTTGATGTATGCCTGCGGATCGTCCGTCATTTCCTGTTCCTTCGTCTCTGATGATGCTGCGGTCTCTGGTGGTACTGCGGTTCGGCCGGCGGAGCGCCCCGCCGGCGTGTCGGCCCGGTCACGCCGGGTCCGAGTTCTTCACCTCGACGTACCGCGCGAGCTCGGTGTGATCGAGGGGGCCTCCGGAGACGCTCTCATCGCCGAAGAGCCCGAAGGCGGCCTCGGCGCTCCGCTTGGCCTCGAGCAGGTTCGGGGCGCTGAGCCCGTACCGCTCGATGAGGGTGCTCGCGATGCCGATGTCCTTGAGCATGAGCGAGAAGTAGAAGCCGCTGTCGTAGGCGCCCGTCTCGATGTGCCGGGGGAACTTCACCTCGCTGGCCTGGCTGCGGGCCGTCGAGTGGTTGATCACGTCGAGCATCGTCGCTCGGGCGATGCCGAAGCGCTCGGCCGTGAGCAGCGCCTCGGCGGCCGACACGAGGTTGCTCGCCGAGAGGATGTTGTTGATCGCCTTCGCGGCGTGCCCGGATCCCGGGCCGCCGACGTGCACGATCGCGCTTCCCATGCGCTCGAGCAGCGGCCTCACCGCGGCGAAGGCGTCGTCTTCGGCGCCGACCATGATCGAGAGTTCGCCGGTCTCGGCCCGGGCGACGCCGCCCGACACGGGCGCGTCCACGTAGTCGATGCCGGCTGCCTTCGCGAGCGCGTGCAGCCGCTGCGTGCTCTCGGGCTCCGACGAGCTCATGTCGATGATGCGGGTGCCCGGCCGGAGCGCGCCGAGCAGGCCGGATCCGCCCTCCGAGGGCGCGCCGAGCAGCACCGACTCGACGATCGCGCTGTTCGGCAGCATGAGGATCACCGCGCCGAGGCCCTGCGGCGGGCGTCTGAGGTCGGCGACGGCCTCGGCCCCGGGCAGCTGCGCCACGCGGGCGACGGCCTCGGGGTCGGCGTCGTGCACGAGCACGGGGTGGGCGGCGGTGAGCTGCCGCACCATGGGCGCGCCCATGCGGCCGAGGCCGATGAAGAGCACCGGGCCGGTGAGAGCCGTTCCGCCAGGGGGCGTGTCGTTCATTGTCATTGCACCTTTCGTCCGCGGGTCGTCGGGCCCCGTCGCCGGGGATCACCGGTTTTCGAACAGCTTTTCGGCCTCGACCG
>NZ_KB714603.1:255702-280515 GCF_000349545.1 Leucobacter sp. UCD-THU | reverse complement strand
TCAATACTGCGAGACGTTGTCTGCCGATAGGGGTGAGGGGTGCGTTAGCGTGGGGCATGAAGACCTCCGGTTGAGGACGTGTGTGTGGTAACCCACATCCTGCCGGAGGTCTTCTTTAGTCTGCTACGCGTTCACAACGTCCCAAGGAACTACACCTAGCGCCGGGTGCCGACGTGGCGCCGCCGTGACGAGGCTTCGACGGTCCCGCGACGGTCGCGCGAGACCCGAAGCGGCCGGCGAGACTAGACTCTGACACTATGGCAGGGCGGATCCGGGCGAGCGACATCGAGGAAGTGAAGCGCCGCACCAATCTCGCCGATCTCGTGGGAGACTACGTCACCCTGAAGAACGCCGGAATCGACTCGATGAAGGGCCTCTGCCCCTTCCACGACGAGCGCAGCCCCAGCTTCCACGTGCGGCCGGCGCTCGGCTACTACCACTGCTTCGGCTGCGGCGAGTCCGGTGACGCCTTCACCTTCCTGCAGCGGATGGATCACCTGACCTTCTCCGAGTCGGTCGAGCGCCTCGCGGCCCGCATCCACTACGTGCTCACCTACGAGGAGGGCGGCGAGCGGCGCCAGGACGGACCGAACCGGGCCCGGCTGCTCGCGGCGAACCAGGCGGCCGCCGCGTTCTACGTCTCCCAGCTCGCGAGCGAGGAGGGTGCGGCGGGGCGCGAGTTCCTCTCGCAGCGCGGCTTCGACCCCGCGGCCTGCGAGCGCTTCGGCGTCGGCTACGCGCCCCGCGGCTGGAACCACCTCACCGACCACCTGCGGAAGCAGGGTTTCACACCTCAGGAGCTCTCGCAGGCCGGCCTCGTCTCCGAGGGCCAGCGCGGGGTATACGACCGCTTCCGCGGGCGCGTGGTGTGGCCGATCCGCGACACGAGCGGCCAGACCCTCGGTTTCGGCGCCCGCAAGCTCTACGACGACGACAATGGGCCGAAGTACCTCAACACGCCCGAGTCGCCCGTCTACCACAAGTCTCAGGTGCTGTACGGGCTCGACCTCGCCAAGAAGGCGATCTCGCGAGGCAAGCGCGCGGTCGTGGTCGAGGGCTACACCGACGTGATGGCCTGCCATCTCGCGGGCGAGGAGGCCGCGGTCGCGACCTGTGGCACGGCGTTCGGCAAGGATCACATCGCGGTGCTGCGCCGCATCATGGGCGACGACGCCGCTGCCGAGGTCGTGTTCACGTTCGACCCCGACGAGGCAGGGCAGAAGGCCGCGCTGCGGGCGTTCAGCGAGGAGAAGCGGTTCACGGCGCAGACCTACGTGGCCGTCGCCCCCGGGGGCCTCGATCCCTGCGACCTGCGGCTGCACCGCGGCGACGAGGCGGTGCGCGAGCTCTTCACCCGCAAGACGCCGCTCTTCGAGTTCGCGCTGCGCCAGGCGGTCGCGCGCTTCGACCTCAACAGCGTCGAGGGCCGGGTGAACGCGCTGCGCGCCGCCGCGCCCATCATCGCCGAGATCAAGGACCCCTCCCTGCGCCCGGGCTACACGCGCGAGCTCGCCCGAATGCTCGGCAGCGAGCTCGCGGAGGTGCAGCAGGCGGTGCGCACGGTGGAGCGGAACCCGCGCGGCCGCGGCGAATCCGGGCCCCAGCCCGCGCCCCAGCAGCCCTGGGGCGACGCACCGCCCGAGCCGGAGCGCCCCCGCATCGGCCTCTCCTCGCTGCGCAACGCCCCCACGACCTGGCTCGAGCGCGACGCGCTCATGGCGATGCTGCAGCAGGGCGAGGCCGTCGGCTCGGATCTGCTGCAGCAGGCCGTCACGGCCCAGGTGCGCGAGCCGAACCTGCGGGTCGTGCGCGACGCGATCGCCACGGCGCTGCCCGCCCTCGGGACGCCGGCCTGGCTCGACACCGTGCTCGAGTCCGCCCCCGAGAGTCACCGCGGGCTCGCGCGCGAGCTCGCGATCGCCCCCATGCCGCAGCGCAGGCCCGAACTCATCGCGGCCTACGCCCGCGACGTGGTGATCTCGCTGCTCGACCGAGATCTGCTCGCCCTCAAGCAGGAGCTGCTCGCGCGTCATCAGCGCATCGGCGACGCCTCGGATCCCGGGGCGCGACGCATCCAGCAGCAGCTCGTCGCGCTCGAAGCGGCGCGTCGGGGGCTGCGCGAGGAGTAGGATCGTCAACCATGGCACACCCGGTACTCGACGCCGACCCGACGGTACAGGTCTCCGACCTCTCGCTCGCCTACCCGGCTCACGCCGGCGGGCGCGAGTTCCAAGCAGTCGAGGGGGTGAGCTTCGAGGTCGCCCGCGGGGAGGTCGTCGCGCTGCTCGGCGAGAGCGGATCCGGCAAGTCCACGCTCACCCGGTTCCTCGCCGGCCGCGCCGCCGATGCGGGCGAGAAGGCCGCCCGCATCAAGCTCACCGGCGGCGCCGCCACGGTGTTCGACGTGCCCATGCGGCGCCTCAGCCGCCGCACCCGTTCGCGGCTCACCGCGTACGTCGGCCACCTGGCACAGGATGCAGGGGCGACGCTCACCCCCGAGCTCAACGTGGGCGACATCCTCTTCGAACCCATCGTCGAGCGCAGCAAGCACTTCGATCGCGAAGCGCTCGGCGAGCGCATCGCCGAGATGATGGACATCGTCGCCCTGCCGCTCGCGAAACTGCAGGAGTACCCCTACGAGCTCTCGAAGGGCCAGCGCCAGCGCGTCGCCGTGATGCGCTCGCTCATGCTCGATCCGGCGCTCCTCATCGCCGATGAGCCCACGCTCGGCGTCGACGCCAACAACCGGCCCAAGATCGTCGAGTTGCTGCGCTGGTACCGCGAGCGCACCGACGCCACCATGCTGCTCATCAGCCACGACATCGGCATGCTCGAGGCGCTCGTGCAGGAGGTGCTCGTCATGCAGCACGGCCGCGTCGTGGGGCAGGGCGACATCAACGAGATCTTCAGGCACGCGGATCACGGCTACGTTCAGCAGCTCGCGCAGGCGCTGCGGGCCACCGCGTACGACGAGATCGCCGAGGAGTAGCGGCTCGACGCGCCTCGCCCGGGGGCCCCGCACCGATTTGCACCGCCACAATCGCGCTTGCTAACATAGAGGGGTTGCTGCGGCAATGATCCCCTGTAGCTCAGTTGGCAGAGCGCTTGACTGTTAATCAGGATGTCGCTGGTTCGAGCCCAGCCGGGGGAGCAAACAAGCCCTCACCTGCACGGTGAGGGCTTTCTGCTATCCGAAGGAGGACGCGATGGGCGAGCAGCACCCCGACCACCACGGCAGCATCATCCCGGTCGAGCCCTACGGCGCTCCCCGTGTGCACCCTTCGGCGTGGATCGCGCCCGGTGCCGCGGTCGTCGGCGACGTCGTGGTGGGCGAGCAGTCGAGCATCTGGTACAACGCCGTCGTGCGCGGCGACTCGAACTCCGTGCGCATCGGCGCGCGCAGCAACGTGCAGGACGGGGTCGTCATCCACACGCAGCGCGGCGACGGCGGGGCGGCGCTCATCGGCGACGACGTCTCGATCGGGCACAACGCCGTCGTGCACGGCGCGGTGATCGAGAACGGCTGCCTCATCGGCATGAACTCCACCGTGCTCAGCGGCGTGGTGGTGGGGGAGGGATCCCTCATCGCGGCCGGCGCGCTCGTGCCCCAGTCGACCGTGATCCCGCCGCACTCGCTCGTCTCCGGCATCCCGGGCCGCGTCGTGCGCGAGCTGCGCGACGCCGACCGCGAGGCCGTGCGGCAGAACGCCGAGGTCTACGCCGACTACACCGAGCACCACCGCAGCGCGACGCGCGCGCCGTGACCCGGATGTGCGAAGCGCCGCCCGCCATGCACTATGATCGGTGAGGTGCTCCGGCACACCCGTGCTGCTCGCAGCTCGGGGCTGTAGCTCAATGGTAGAGCCCCAGTCTTCCAAACTGGTTACGCGGGTTCGATTCCCGTCAGCCCCTCCGCAGAAACCCTCCACTTCGGTGGAGGGTTTCGTGTTTCGGCGCCGTCGGGAATCTTCGAGAACCCGGAACTGGCGCCGAGGGCGGCGCCAGCGGCGTGGCCGCGCAACGCTGGCGCGTTGCCCCAAGCGGCCGGCCGGGGTTCGATTCCCGTCAGCCCCTCCGCAGAAACCCTCCACTTCGGTGGAGGGTTTCGTGTTTCGGCGCCGTCGGGCCCCCGAGCACCCGGCACCGCCGCCGAGGCGCTTCTCCGAGCACCGATCGACGCTCGAGCACCCGGTTCTCGCCGTTCGAGGTGCTTGAACGTCGATCGGTGCGGATGGGGGCTGTCGAGGCTTCGGAGTCGGCGCCTCGGAGTCGGCGCTTCGGGGTCTAAGGCTGCTCCCGGGCCTCGCCCAGCAGCCGCACGACCTCCTCGTCCTCGACCTGCGCGAAGTCGACGTAGTACTGGCCGACCGCCATGAACCCCGCCGGAGCAGACAGGCAGACGACCTCGTCTGCCGCGTCGAAGACCGCGAGGGCATCGGGCGGCGCCACCGGAACCGCCAGCACCACCCGCGCCGCCCCGCGCGCCCGCGCGATCCGGCACCCGACGGCCGCCGTCGCGCCCGTCGCCATGCCGTCGTCGACGACGATCGCGGTGCGCCCGTCGAGCGGCACCGGCTCCCGCCCGCCTCGGAAGCGCCAGATGCGCTGCGCCACCTCGGCCCGTTCGCGCCTCTCGGAGCGCTCGAACTCGACCGCGGAGACACCCGCCGATCCGAGCACCCCGGTGTTGCGCACGATCGCGCCCTCCTCGCCGACGGCGCCCATCGCCACCTCCTCGTGGTGCGGCACCCCGAGCTTGCGCACGACCAGCACGTCGAGCGGCGCCCGGATCCTGCGGGCGACCTCGGCGGCCACGGGCACCCCGCCCCGGGGCAGCCCGAGCACCACGGCGTCGGTGCCGGCGTACTCCTCCGCGAGCCGCTCGCCGAGCAGACGGCCGGCCTCGATCCGGTCCTGAAGGACTCGCATGATTCTCACCCCTTCCTCCGGTCTACCCGCGAGGACCGGGCGCGTCAAGGGCGCGCCCGGAGGCGGCCGGATCCCGCGTTCCGCCGGGCGCTCCCTCCCATCGCGGGGATGCATGTTCCCGGGCAGATTCGGCTAGACTTGCTCGGGTTGCGCGCTTTCGCGCGTCTCGACCGTGAAACCTGCCGGTTTCGGGGCGTAGCTCAGCTTGGCTAGAGCGCCCGCTTTGGGAGCGGGAGGTCGCAGGTTCGAATCCTGTCGCCCCGACCAGGGTCACCCGGCCCGAGAAGCAGCACGACATTCCGACGATGAGAGGCCAAATTGCCGAAGACGACCGCTGAGAAGCTCACTCCGACCCGCGCCAAGCTGAGCGTCGAGGTCACGCTCGACGAACTGGAGCCGTACCTCAAGCAGGCGTACAAGACCATCGCCGAGCAGGTCTCGATCCCCGGTTTCCGCAAGGGCAAGGTGCCCGCGCCGATCATCGACCAGCGCGTCGGCCGCGAGGCCGTCGTGCAGGAGGCCGTCAACGCCTCGCTCGACGACTTCTACCAGGCCGCTCTCGCCGAGGCCGATGAGCGCCCCATGGGCCGCCCCACCGCCGACGTCGAGAAGTGGCTCGACGCGCAGGATCCGGAGAGCACCCTCGTGCTGGTCTTCGAGGTCGAGGTGCGCCCCGAGTTCACCCTGCCCGAGTACGACGGCATCGAGCTGACCGTCGACGACGCCGAGATCGACGACGAGGCGGTCGAAGCCGAGCTGACCAAGCTGCGCGAGCGCTTCGGCACCCTCGTGACGGTCGACCGCCCGGCCAAGCAGGGCGACTTCGTCGAGCTCGATCTCACCGCCAAGATCGACGGCAACGAGGTCGATCAGGCGAGCGGCGTGTCGTACGAGGTCGGCGCGGGCAACCTGCTCGCCGGCACCGATGAGGCCATCGAGACCCTCACCGCGGGCGAGTCCACCACCTTCACCTCGCAGCTGCTGGGCGGCGAGCACGAGGGGCAGGACGCCGAGGTCGAGGTCACCCTCACCGCCGTCAAGGAGCGCGAGCTTCCCGAGGCCGACGACGAGTTCGCCCAGCTGGCGAGCGAGTTCGACACCATCGCCGAGCTGCGCGAGAGCCTGAAGGATCAGGTGGGCCGCGCTTCGGTCTTCGCGCAGGGCCAGCAGGCTCGCGACCTCTTCACCGAGACTCTCATCGAGCAGGCCGGCATCCCGGTCTCCGAGGAACTCGTCGAGGACGAGGTGCACCGCCACCTCGAGGGCGAGGGCCGCCTGGACGACGACGAGCACCGCGCCGAGGTGCGCAAGTCGGCCGAGCAGCAGATCCAGCTGCAGCTGCTGCTCGACGCGATCGTCGAGGCCGAGGGCGTCACGCCCACGCAGAACGAGCTGTCGCAGTACATCTTCCAGTCGGCGCAGCAGTACGGCATGGAGCCCACGCAGTTCCTGCAGGCGATCAGCCAGGGCAACCAGATGGGCGTCATCCTGGGCGAGGTCACCCGCAACAAGGCCCTCGCCATCGCGCTCGGCAAGGCCAAGGTCGTCGACCGGTCCGGCAACGCCGTCGATCTGAGCGAGTTCACCGCGGTCGACTCCGAGGACGAGGCTGCGGCCGAGGTCGTCGAAGAGGCCGAGGAGATCGTCGAGGCGGCCGAGGAGGCCGACGAGAAGTAACGCGTCGCTCATCGCAACGCGGTGATGTGCGGATTCCCCCGGGCGGCTGTTCACCAGCGGCCCGGGGGTTTTCCGTCTCTGCGCCCGAACACGCCTAGGGCGAACACGGCCACCGGATCCGGATCGAGTCGATACGCTCGAATCAAGCAACTACGAAGGAGCACCGAATGGCAGAACAGACGCCACCGAACAGCGTGTTCGAACGCCTGCTGAAGGATCGCATCATCTGGCTCGGATCAGAGGTTCGCGACGACAACGCGAATGAGATCTGCGCGAAGATCCTGCTGCTCGCCGCCGAGGATCCCGAGGCCGACATCTACCTCTACATCAACTCGCCCGGCGGCTCGATCACCGCGGGCATGGCGATCTACGACACGATGTCGTTCGTGCCGAACGACATCGTCACCGTGGGCATCGGTATGGCCGCCTCGATGGGGCAGTTCCTGCTGACCGCGGGCACGCGGGGCAAGCGGTACATCACCCCGAACGCGCGCGTGCTGCTGCATCAGCCGCACGGCGGCTTCGGCGGCACCGCGAGCGACATCCAGACGCAGGCCCAGCTCATCACGTCGATGAAGAACCGCCTCGCCGAGATCACGGCGGCGCAGACCGGCAAGACGGTCGAGCAGATCAACGAGGACGGCGATCGCGACCGCTGGTTCACCGCTGATGAGGCGCTCGAGTACGGCTTCGTCGATTTCATCCGCGACTCGGCGGCCGACGTGGTCGGCGGCGGCGGCACGAACCGGTAGGCGCGAGAGAAAGTGAACGAAGGTCATATGAAGATCGAGATGCCCAGCTCCCGCTACGTGCTGCCCTCCTTCGAGGAGCGCACCGCCTACGGGTACAAGCGCCAGGACCCCTACGCCAAGCTCTTCGAGGATCGCATCATCTTCCTCGGCGTGCAGGTGGACGACGCGTCGGCCGACGACGTGATGGCCCAGCTGCTCGTGCTCGAGAGCCAGGATCCCGAGCGCGACATCACCATGTACATCAACTCGCCGGGCGGTTCGTTCACCGCGATGACGGCGATCTACGACACGATGCAGTACATTCGTCCGCACGTGCAGACGGTGTGCCTCGGGCAGGCGGCCTCGGCCGCTGCCGTGCTGCTCGCGGGCGGCACGCCGGGCAAGCGGCTGGCGCTGCCCAACGCGCGCGTGCTGATCCACCAGCCCTCGACCGGTCAGGCGGGCCACGGGCAGGCTTCGGACATCGAGATCCAGGCCCGCGAGATCCTCCGCATGCGCGAGTGGCTCGAGGAGACCCTCTCGAAGCACTCGAAGCGCAGCATCGAGGAGGTCAACCGCGACATCGATCGCGACAAGATCCTCAGCGCCCAGGAGGCCCTCGAGTACGGGCTCGTGGATCAGGTGCTGACCAGCCGCAAGAACCCGCAGCCGGTCATCTCCCAGTAGTCGAAGGATCGCCGGCCGCAGCCCTCGTGCTGCGGCCGGCAGGCCCCTCGAGGGGCCCGCCACGGCGCGCCCCACCCGTGAATGTCAGTGGTCCCGGATAGTCTCTGAGTGTCTCGTTTCCGTTCGAGTGTGAAGGAGCCCCCGCATGGCGAGAATCGGCGAAAGCAGCGAGCTGCTCAAGTGCTCCTTCTGCGGCAAGTCGCAGAAGCAGGTGCAGCAGCTCATCGCCGGCCCGCAGATCTACATCTGCGACGAGTGCGTCGCGCTCTGCAACGAGATCATCGAAGAGCGCATGGCCGAGCACCAGAGCGCCGAGCCCTCAGATTTCACGCTGCACAAGCCCCGCGAGATCGCCGAGTTCCTCGACGAGTACGTGATCGGTCAAGATCGGGCCAAGCAGTCGCTCGCCGTGGCCGTCTACAACCACTACAAGCGGGTGCGCGCCGCCTCTGCCCTCACGAGCGCCGATACGGCATCCGAGCAGGTCGAGATCGCCAAGTCGAACATCCTGCTGATCGGCCCCACGGGCTGCGGCAAGACCTACCTCGCCCAGTCCCTCGCGCGTCAGCTGGGTGTACCCTTCGCCGTCGCCGACGCAACGGCACTCACCGAGGCGGGCTATGTCGGCGAAGACGTCGAGAACATCCTGCTGAAGCTGCTGCAGGCCGCAGACTTCGACGTGCAGCGCGCCGAGACCGGCATCATCTACATCGACGAGATCGACAAGATCTCGCGCAAGGCCGAGAACCCCTCGATCACCCGCGACGTCTCGGGCGAGGGCGTGCAGCAGGCGCTGCTCAAGATCCTCGAGGGCACCGTCGCCTCGATCCCGCCGCAGGGGGGCCGCAAGCACCCCAATCAAGAGTTCCTGCAGCTCGACACCACCAACATCCTCTTCATCGTCGCCGGCGCCTTCGCGGGCCTCGAAGAGATCATCGGCTCCCGGCTCGGCAAGGGCGGCATCGGCTTCGGCTCGCCGGTCGCGAGCAAGCGCGACGACGATCGTCTGTTCGCCGAGGTGCAGCCCGAAGACCTGCACAAGTTCGGCCTCATCCCCGAGTTCATCGGCCGCCTGCCCGTCGTGGCCACGGTCGACCCGCTCGACGTGTCGGCGCTCACCCGCATCCTCACCGAGCCCCGCAACGCGCTCGTCAAGCAGTACCAGCGCATGTTCGAGATCGACGGCGTCGACCTCGAATTCGAAGACGCCGCGCTCGAGGCGATCGCCGAGCAGGCCGTCGCACGCAAGACGGGCGCCCGAGGCTTGCGCGCCATTCTCGAGAGCCTGCTCGGGCCGGTGATGTTCGAGGTGCCCTCCGACGGCGACGTCACGAAGGTGATCGTCACCCGGGAGTCGGTGCTGGGCGACGCGGCGCCGCGGGTGCTGCAGTCGCGCCGGGGCCGCGAGAGCGCCTAAGGCGCCGCGGCCGCGAAAGCGCGGAACGTGCCGGGCGGCGAAAGCGCGCGACGCGCCGGGCGTCGCGCGTTCTGACACTCAGCTGCCGGACGAGGTGATGTCGTAGCTGAGCAGCACCGAGCCGTCGTCCTGCGGCAGCATGAGGGCGAACACGTCGAGCCCCGAACCCTGCAGTGTCGCAGAGGCGTCGCGCTCCACGCCGCCCTGCTGATCCGACACCTCGAAGCCGCCGGTCTCGATGACCTCGGTCCACTGCGTCGCGGCGGTCGACGCGTCTTTCGCTCGCAGCACCACGAACCAGTCGCCCGCGCTGCGCTCGCCCGCGTCGTCGATGACCGCTCCCCGGGGCAGCTCGAATCGGTCGGTGGGGAAGCTCTCGGGCAGCTCGGTCTTCTTCTGCGACGCCTCGTCGGGGATCTCTGCGCGCTGGCCCTGATCCTCGGAGGCTTCGCCCGAGGCGAGCTGATCCTTGGTCTTCGCGCCGGCGATGTCGTCGGTCTCGGGCGCGCAGGAGGCGAGCGAGACGGTGAGCAGCGCGGCCAGCACGGCGGCCGCCATCGCACGCGTGCGGGGGAGGTGCAGGGGTTCGCGGGGGGTCATGTCATCGCCCTTCAGAGCAGCCAGTCGTCGTCTTCGTCTTCGTCGTCTTCAGATGCCGATGCCCGGTCAGAGGCCGGATCGGCGCCGTCGAGCACCAGCGGCCGCCCGGCGGCATCGAGGGTCACGATCACCGCGTGCTCGAGCGCGCAGCGGGGCCGCCCCTCGAGCCAGGTGAGCGTCCATGAGGAGGCCTCGGGGTGCTCGGCCTGCTGCGCGGCGATCGTCGCGTGCAGTGCCGGGGGCACGCTGCGGTGGGGCGGATCGCCCACCCGCCAGCGCGCCCCCAGCTGCATGATCAGGCCTCGGCCTGCTCGAGCTCGATCTGCGCCACCGTCACGGCGTCGACCTCGGCGGCCTCGATGCGCAGCTCGGCGATGCGGCCCACCGCGGCGAGGTCGTCGGCGGCGAGGGCGAGGCGATCGCGCGTCTCGGCGGGCGCCTGCACCACGGCGAGCGTGACCGGCGTGCGCTGGGAGGCCTTCGCGGCCGTCTTCGCGCCGCGCACGCCCACGAGGGCGCCGCCCACGAGGCTCAGCAATTCGGCGTCGGCGTCGGCGCCGGCGAGATCGCCGGCCTCGGCGGCGAGCGGCCAGGCTGCGCGGTGCACCGATCCCTCGCCGAACCACGACCAGACCTCTTCGGCGGCGTAGGGCAGGAACGGGGCGAGCAGCCGCACGAAGACCGAGAGCGCGGTGCGCAGCGCCGTCACGGCCGACGCCTGGGGCTGGCCTTCGCCGTTGTGCGCGCGCTCCTTGACGAGCTCGAGGTAGTCGTCGCAGAACGTCCAGAAGAACGACTCGGTGAGCTCGAGCGCGCGCGCGTGGTCGTACGCCTCGAACGCGCGGGTGGCGCCCTCGATCACGCGGGCGAGCCCGGCGAGCATGGAGCGGTCGAGCGCCTCGGTGACCGTGCCGGCGCCCGAGTCGTCGAACGAGAGCGTGAACTTCGCCGCGTTGAGCAGTTTGATGGCGAGCCGGCGGCCGATCTTGATCTGCGTGGGGTTCTGCGGGTCGAACGCGGCGTCGGTGCCCAGCTTCGCAGAGGCCGCCCAGTAGCGCACCGCGTCGGAGCCGTGCTGCTCGAGCAGGCCGGCGGGGGTCACCACGTTGCCCTTCGACTTCGACATCTTCTTGCGATCGGGATCGAGGATCCAGCCCGAGATGCCGGCGTTCTTCCACGGCAGCTGCCCGGCCTCGAGCTCGGAGCGCAGCAGCGTCGAGAAGAGCCAGGTGCGGATGATGTCCTGGCCCTGGGGGCGCAGGCTGTAGGGGTACACGAGGTCGAAGAGCTCGGGATCCCGCTCCCAGCCGCCGGCGAGCTGCGGCGTGAGCGACGAGGTCGCCCAGGTGTCCATCACGTCGACCTCGCCCTGGAAGCCGCCGGGCACGCCCCGCTGATCCTCGGAGTAGCCCGCGGGCGCGTCGCTCGACGGGTCGACCGGCAGCTGGTCCTCGGACGGCAGGATCGGCCGGTCGAACACGGGGTTGCCCTCGGCATCGAGCGGGTACCAGACCGGGATCGGCACGCCGAAGAAGCGCTGGCGCGAGATGAGCCAGTCGCCCGAGAGACCCTCGACCCAGTTCTCGTAGCGCACGCGCATGAAGTCGGGGTGCCAGTCGAGCTCGCGGCCGTGCGCGAGCAGACGCTCGCGCAACTGCTCGTCGCGGGCGCCGTTCTTGATGTACCACTGGCGGGTCGAGACGATCTCGAGGGGCTTGTCGCCCTTCTCGAAGAACTTGACCGGGTGGTTGATCTTACGGATCTCGCCGACGAGCTCGCCCGAGGCCTGCAGCGCCTCGACGACCGCGGCCTTCGCGCTGAACACGGTCTTGCCCGCGATCTGGGCGTAGGCCTCGCGGCCCCGCTCGCTCGTGATCTCCTCGGGCGCCTCCGAGATCACCCGTCCGTCGAAGCCGAGGATGGCCCGGTTCGGCAGGTCGAGCTCGCGCCACCAGATCACGTCGGTGACGTCGCCGAAGGTGCAGATCATGGCGATGCCGGTGCCCTTGTCCTGCTGCGCGAGGTGGTGCGCGACGATCGGCACCTCGACGTCGAAGAGCGGCGTGCGCACGGTCTGCCCGAAGAGGGGCCGGTAGCGCTCGTCGTCGGGGTGCGCCACGAGGGCCACGCAGGCCGCGAGCAGCTCGGGGCGGGTGGTGTCGATGAGGATGTCGCCGCCGCCGTCGGTGCGGTGGAAGGCGAGCGTGTGGTACGCGCTGGGCTGATCCCGGTCCTCGAGCTCGGCCTGGGCCACCGCGGTGCGGAAGGTCACGTCCCACAGCGTGGGAGCCTGCGCCTGGTAGGCCTCGCCCCGCTCGACGTTGCGGACGAACGCGAGCTGCGACGCCCGCAGCGACTCCTCGCCGATGGTGCGGTAGGTCTGGGTCCAGTCGACCGACAGTCCGAGCGTGCGCCACAGATCCTCGAACTGCTTCTCGTCTTCGACGGTCAGCCTCTCGCACAGCTCGATGAAGTTGCGGCGCGAGATGGGCTGCTGATCCGCCGCCTTCAAGCTCTTGCCGTCACCGCCCTCGTGCGGGGGCACGAAGCCCTCGACGTAGGGCAGCGACGGATCGCAGCGCACGCCGTAGTAGTTCTGCACGCGGCGCTCGGTGGGCAGGCCGTTGTCGTCCCAGCCCATCGGATAGAAGACGCGCTTGCCCTGCATGCGCTGGTAGCGGGCGACCGTGTCGGTGTGCGTGTACGAGAACACGTGGCCGACGTGCAGTGAACCCGAGGCGGTGGGCGGGGGAGTGTCGATGCTGTAGACCTCGGCCCGCTCGGCGCCGTCGCGGTCGAAGCGGTAGGTACCCTGCTCCTCCCATACCGGGCCCCACTTCTCTTCGAGGCCTTCGAGTTTCGGCTTGTCGGGGATCGCGCTCATGCAGGGCTCCGTCTTCGCTATGGGCGGCACCGCGTGGTCGATCGGCGTTGCCGATCTTGGTGCCTGATGGTCAACCCGATCAGTCTATCGGAGCGTTTCGACCGCGGCTCGTCCGGCGCGCGGCCCGGACGCGCCGTCGCCGCGCCCCTTCTCAGGCCTGCAGCGCGACTCCGATCAGCGTCTCGTTCTCGGCGGGATCGCCTCCCGGCTCCGGCTCCGTGAGGTACTGCTCCCAGGAGATCCCCGTCGGGGCGAGTCCCTGCTCCGAGATCCACGCGAAGAGGTGCTCGTAGGCGGCGGGCAGCAGCGCATAGTCGCCCTTCACCAGCAGCGTCGCGGCGCGCCCCGCGGGCAGGGTCTCGGCGCCGACCGGGCCGTCGGGAGAGAACGGCTGAGCGACCGGTACCGCGACCGAGAGGTCGAGTTCGGCATCCGGCTCCCCGTGCGTCACGCCCATGGGCGCCGAGACGGGCGCCACGCCCGCCCGGGCGAGGGCGCCGAAGATCTGCGGGTAGGCGCGGTCGTACAGCTCGCGCAGCGCGTCGAACGCGACCCTCTCGCGCACGACCGCGAGATGCTGCTCGGGACGTTCGACGATCTGCGGAACGGGGAACTGCTCGATCACGGTGGGCTCCTCTGCTCGGCTTCTCGCAGCGAACCCTCGCTGCTCGGTGCTGCGTCACGCCCGATCCTACGCACCCGGCAGCCGTCGCGCGAGGGGTCGGCGCCGATCGCCGGTCCGGGCTTCGCTGCCGCGCGGCGCCCCGCGTTTCGGAGCTCACCCGTGTTTCGGAGCTCCAGCCGTGTCTCGGATGGAATCGCCGGTTCCGCTCCGAAACACGGGTGAGCTCCGAAACACGGGCCGGGTCCGAAGCTCCAGCCGCGGCTGACGAAGCCCCGGAGCGCGTCGGGGCGCCGCGCGGCGCATCAGGCCCCCGCGAGCTCGACCGTCGGCCACTCCGCGAGATCGTTCAGCATGCCCCGGTCGTGCGTCGACACGATCACCGCGGCGTCCAGCCCGTCGAGGGCCTCGGTGAGCTCGTCGACGAGGGCGAGCGAGAGATGGTTCGTCGGCTCGTCGAGGATCAGCACGTCCGGCTGAGCGAGCAGCCGCAACGCGAGATCGAGGCGGCGCTGCTGACCGACCGAGAGCTCGCCGACCCGCTTGCGGCGCTCAGCGGCCCCGACCAGGCCGAGCGAGCCGAGGGGCGCGACCCGAGAGGCCGGGAGCGCGCCGCGCTGCACGAGCAGCTCGGCGCGAGAACGGTACAGCGCATCGGCGCTGCGGGATCCGGGGAGCTCGCTCTCCTGCGCGAGCAGCTCGATCGTCGCGCCGTCCCGCCGCCGCACGGTTCCGCCGTCGGGCTGCAGCTCACCCGCCAACAGCCCGAGCAGCGTCGACTTGCCGGCGCCGTTCGGGCCACGCACGAGTAGGCGGCCGCCGGCTCGCAGCGAGCAGCTGACGGGCTGCCGCAGCCGCGGCTCGAGCGTCGCTTCCTCGGCCGCCAGCAGTGTGCCGCGCAACCGCACGCGGTACTCGGGCGGCATGAGGCGCGCGGGGGGTTCGGGCACCTCGACGGTGTGCGCGTCGAGGTCGGCCTGCCTGCGTTTGACGCTCGTGACGAGACCCGCCGCGCGGGTCGCCCGCTGGTGCTTACCCGTTCCCTTCGGCGGTCTCCACCCGCTCACGAGTCGCTGGCGGGCCGCTTCGAGGTCGACGGCGAGCCTCGCCTCGGCGTCGAGTTGAGCGGCGTGCTCCTGCTCCCAGCGGGCGCGGTCAGCCGCCTTCCCCTGCCGGTAGCCGTCGTAGCCGCCGCCGTACGCGCGGGGGCGGCCGTCGGAGCTCGGGTCGAGGTCGAGAAAGGTGCAGCCGACGTCTCGCAGCAGCTGACGGTCGTGGCTCACCACGACGAAGCCGCCCGGTCGCATGCGCAGGCTCTCGGTGAGGAACTCGAGCGACGCGCCATCGAGGTGGTTGGTGGGCTCGTCGAGCAGCAGGATCCGGGCGTCGCCGCCCAGCAGACACGCGAGCCGCACCCGGTAGCGCTGGCCGACCGAGAGCTCTCGCAGCGGTCGCGCCCGGTCGGTCTCGGCCTGCAGGGCCTCGAGCGCGATCGTGACGCGGCGTTCGGCGTCCCACGCGTCGAGTGCGGTTGCGGCGTCGAGGGCCGCCGTGTAGGCGTGCTCGGCCGCCGTGCGCCCCTCGGCGAGCTCTGCGGCGGCGCGGTCGAGTTCGGCGAGGCCGGCGAGGGAGTCGGCGATCGCGAAGGCGATGGCGTCGCCGACGGTGCGCTCGGCGTCGACGGGCATCTCCTGCTCGGCGAAGCCGATCCGCCCCATCCGGCTCACGGTGCCGGCGGAGGGCGGGACCGCGTCGGGGGCGCCCGCGAGCAGGGCGAGCAGCGTCGACTTGCCGCGCCCGTTCTCGCCGACGACGGCGATGCTCGAGCGCTCGTCGACGGTCAGGTCGAGGCCTCTGATGACGGGGGAGCCCCCGCGGTGGATGGTGAGGTCGCGCGCCGTGATCTGGGCGCGCGCGGGCATGGGTGATGCGTGCGGCATTGAGGTTCTTTCTTCATCGAGCACCGGGTGCGGCGGATCGCCGCACGGCAGCGGTGCGTGTCAGGGGTCGCTTGCGAGGCGAACCCTTAGATGAAGAAGTACAGGCGCATGGGGCCCATTCTAGCGGTCTCGGCTCCGGGAGGCTACGCCACGGCCCGGGCCGCGGCATCGCCCCGGTTCGCGGCGGATCGTTTCGCCACGCTGAGGCGATCCCTCAGTTCGGCTGCCAGCGCGCCCAGCGCGGTGTTGCAGGCGGTGAGCTCGTCGTGCAGACGCTCGCGGTTCAGCGAATCGTGAGGGGCCGCTTCGACGTCGAGTGTCGCGTCGCGAGCGGTGTCGAGCCGCAGCGCGAACTCGGCGACGTGCAGCAGCACCGCCTCGTTGTCGCCGCTCGTCGGCGATCGAGCACGGGCCCCGCACGGCGGATCTCGGCGGCCGCGCCACGACCGACGACTTCAGCGCTGCGGTGATCGAGGGCCTCGCGCGATGAGCGGACACGGCGGGATCCAGAACCGATTCGAGCTCGAGGGGATCGAGCTGCCGAGCGCCTGGGCGAGCGAGACGATGCGCACGATCGCAGCGCACGAGTCTCGCCGAAGCTTCACCGCCGAACCGCTGGGGGAGCAGGCGCTGACCGCGATCCTCACGGCGGCGCGCAGCGCACCCACCTCCTCGAACCTGCAGGCGTACAGCATCGTCGTCGTCCGCGATGTCGAGCGCAAGAACAGGCTGGCCGAACTCGTCGGCGACCAGCGGTGCGTGCGCGAAGCCCCGGTGATGCTCGTCTTCTGCGCCGACATCTTCCGGCTCCGAGCAGTGTGCGAGCGCCAAGGGCAGCCGTTCGCCGCGGACACGCTCGAGATGTTCCTGCTCGCATCCGTCGATGCGGCGCTCTGCATGCAGAACGCCCTGACCGCGGCGGAGTCGGTCGGCCTCGCCGGCGTGCCGATCGGTTCGGTGCGCAACGAGCCCGACGCGGTCGCGGCGGAGCTCGCCCTTCCCCGTGGGGTGTTCGCCGTCGTCGGGCTGGCGCTCGGGAGCCCACGAGACTCCGGGCGAGGGGTCAAGCCGAGACTGCCGGTGGAGGCGACGGTGCATCGGGAGCGCTACTCGGCCGAACGTCTCGACGAGGCGCTCGAGGCCTACGACCGGGCGACGATCGCGCGCGGCATCTATCGGGGCCGGCACGTGCCGGCGGGCGGCGATCCCGAGCTGGATGCGGACGACGAGGATCGCTACGGCTGGTGCGAGCACACCGCGCGGCGCTGCAGCAACCCCGAGCACCTGGGCGCCGCCAGCCTCAGGAGGCATCTGCGCGAGCAGGTGCGACGGCGCGGGTTCTCACTCGACTGACGGACGGCCCTCACGGGTGCGCGGGCCCGAGCCGGTGCAGGGTCCGCCGTCCACGCAGAGCAGAGGAGCCCCGTTCCGCTGCCCCGCCGAAACGGCGGTGCAACGGAGCGGGGCTCCTCGGTGTTCGCCGGCCCCGGCGCAGGCGCTGCGCCGGGGGCCGTGAGGACGACTAGTCGGCGATGAGGCCGGGGAAGGCGTCAGGGTGCTCGGCGAGCCACGCCTCGACGGCGCCCTCGGGGTCACCCTCGTACTCGTCGCCCGTCACGAGCGCTTCGAGCGAACCGTAGGCGGCGTCGTCGAGCTGGATGCTCTCGATGAGCTCGGCCGCCTCGGGGTACTGCTCCGAGAAGCCGCCCGTGGCGAGGAAGTGCAGGGCCTCGGGCTCGCCCATGGCGCCCTTCGGATCCTCGAGATCCTTCACGGGGAAGGCGTCGTTCGCCCAGAAGGGGCGCCACAGCGTGACGACGACGTCCTCCTCGTTGTCGATCTTCTCCTGCAGCGTGGCGAGCATCGTCGCGGTCGACGAGGTGACGAGCGAGTAGTCGCCGTCGAGGCCGTACTCGGGCATCATGACGGTCTCGGTCTGCTCGGTCAGGCCCGCGCTCGGCTCGATGCCGATGATCTCGCCGTCGAAGCGGTCGGCCTGGCCGACGAGATCCTCGATCGAGTTCACGTCGTCCATGTACTCGGGCACCGCGATGGTGAGCACGGCGTTGTCGTAGTAGGCGCCGAGATCCTCGAGCTGATCGCCGTACTGCTCCATGTAGGTGGCGTGCGTCTTCTCGGACCAGGCCGAGGGGTACACATCGATATCGCCGTTGGCGAGGCCCGTGTAGAGCACGGCCGCCTCGGTGAGCTCCTCCATCTCGACGTCGTAGCCGAGCTTCTCGAGCTGGTTCTCGAGCAGGTAGGCGGTGCTGAGGCCGTCGGTCCAGCTGGGCAGGAAGCCGAGGGTGATGGTGCCCTTGTCGCCGCCGTCGCCGTTCGCGGATCCGCCGTCGCTCGAGCAGCCGACGAGGGCGAGGCTGGCCGCCGCTCCGAGGGCGAGGATTCCGGTGAGCTTGCGCTTGATCATCGTGTTTCCTTTCTCTCCGCGCCCGGTGGCGCGGAACGGGGCTTGCGGCCCCGCGTGTTCATTCGTGGTCTTGCGGGTCAGTGGGCCGCGGCCGGCACGGACGCGGGGGAGGGCGTGCGCTCGTTGCGCTGCTTGCGCAGCACGCCGAGCAGCGACGACTTGTATTCGGCGGGGTTGCCGAGCGCGGCGGTCACGCGGTCGAGGAAGACGGCGAGGATCACGACGCTGAGGCCTGCCTCGACGCCCTTCGCGATGTTGAGGGTCGACAGCGCCGACACCACCTCCTTGCCCAGTCCGTTCGCGCCGGCCATACCCGCCACGACCGCCATCGAGAGGGCGAGCATGATGACCTGGTTGATGCCGGCCATGATGGTGGGGGTGGCGAGGGGCAGCTGGATGCCGCGCAGGATCTTTCCCGGGGTCGCGCCGAAGGCCTGGCCGGCTTCGACGGTCTCGGAGTCGACGCCGCGGATGCCGAGCTCGGTGAATCGCACGCCCGGCGGCAGTGAGAACAGCAGTGTGGCGAACACGCCCGGCACGAAGCCGACGCTGAAGAAGACGACCGCGGGGATCAGGTACACCAGCGAGGGCATGGTCTGCATGAAGTCGAGCACGGGGCGGATCACCGCGCTGAACCGGTCGCTGCGCGCGGCGAGGATACCCAGGGGCACCGCGATGATCACGGCGATCACGGCTGCGACGAGCACGAGCGCGAGCGTGAGCATCGCGTTCTCCCACTGGTCCATCGCGACGATGAGCAGCATCGTGACGGCGGTGCCGACCGCGAGCTGCCACGAGCGGACGAGCCAGCCGAGCAGCGCGAACACCAGGATCAGTGCCGCGAACGGGATCGCGACGAGCACGTCGGCGAGGCCTTCGACGAGCCAGCCGACGACGAGGGTGACGAAGTCGAGCAGCCACTTGAAGGCGCCCTTGAACCAATCGAGGGCGTCGGCGACCCAGCCGCCGAGGGGGATGCGGAAGCCGTCCATCAGTGCGCCTCCTCACTCGCGACCGGTGCTCCGGGCGCGCCGACCGCGCTCTCCTCGAGAGTCTGCGTGATCATGGCTGCGGGAACCTCCGGGGTGGGTTCGATGACCGGGATCTCGGTCGTGGTGGTCGGCAGGTCGGCGAGCGCCGCCAGCAGGGTCACGCGCGGTACGACGCCGATGAGGCGATCCTGCTCATCGGTCACGGCGACCGGCAGCGGGCTCTCGACGGCGAGTTCGAAGAGGTCGGCGATCAGCTGATCGCGCTTCACGATCGAGGGAGTCGGCCGCAGTCGTTCGGTGAGATCGGTGCTGCCCTCGCGCACCTGCCGCAGCACGTCCTTGTCGCGCACCACGCCGAGCAGCTTGCGCCCGGAGTCGGTGACGAAGCAGGCCGAGGTCTGCATGTCGCGCATCGTCTTGAGCGCCGTGCGGGGGCCGGCCGATGCGAAGACGACGGCGTGCGGCGGCTCCATGACGTCGCCGGCGGTGAGCACGCGCGCCCGATCCACGTCTTGCACGAACTGGGCCACGTAGTCGTTCGCCGGGTCGGTGAGGATGTCGTTGGGGGTGCCCACCTGCACGATGCGGCCGTCGCGCATCACCGCGATGCGATCGCCCAGGAACATGGCCTCGTTGAGGTCGTGCGTGATGAACACGATCGTCTTGCCGAGCTCCTGCTGCAGCTCGATGAGCTGCTCCTGCATCTCACGGCGGATCAGGGGATCGAGCGCCGAGAAGGCCTCGTCCATGAGCAGGATGTCGGTGTCGGCCGCGAGGGCGCGGGCGATGCCGACGCGCTGCTGCATGCCCCCCGAGAGCTCGCCGGGGAAGCTGCGCTCCCAGCCGGCGAGGCCGACGCGTGCGAGCCAGCCGCGCGCCCGCTCCTGACGCTCGGCCGGGGCGACGCCCTGCAGCTCGAGGCCGTAGGCGACGTTGTCGAGCACCGTGCGGTGGGGCAGCAGCGCGAAGTGCTGGAACACCATCGACATGTGGTCGCGGCGCAGTTCGCGCAGTTCGGCTGCGCTGCGCCCCACGACCTCGCTGCCGTTCACCTTGATGGAGCCGTCGGTGGTCGGGTTGAGGCCGTTCAGCATGCGGATCAGCGTGGACTTGCCCGATCCCGAGAGGCCCATCACGACGAAGATCTCGCCCTTGCGCACCTCGAAGCTCGCGTCGATCACGGCGGCGGTCCCGTGCGCGCGCAGCTCATCTCGGGAGGCGCCCTGCTTGAGCTGCTTCACGACCTCCTTGGGCCGGCGCCCGAATACTTTGTAGGCGCGCTCCACCTCGATGGCGGGCGCGCCGTCGAGTGCCCTGTCGGGCTGTTCAGTTGTTCTGTTCACTTTTTCAACCCCTCTGGCGTGGGGACCGCGGAACCGCGGGCACACCGCTATGGAGTGCCGACGCGGCGCCGAAAAACGGCTCGCTCGAACCGCGGCCTCCCAACAGGCCGGATATCGTATTGCGGAATGCTCACCGGCCACCTGCCATCGCGCCTGCCTTCGGCTCGCCGTAGCTCAGCGAATTCGATCCGAGGGGCGCGACGAGCGGCATCAGATGTGCACTCGACGCTGCTTCGACGCTAACAACGTTCGGGGGCGACTTGCAAGGCGAGCGGGGTCGCGTCGTGCCCGAGGAGAGCCGTGTACTTCGGTCTGATCAGGAGTTTCATCACATCACCATCGTTATCCGGACGTTACACAGGCGGGGCTTCGGCGGCGTCGAACCACGCTCGGGTCGCACCCCGATACCGGCAGAACGCGTGCTCGGGTCGCGCCCCGATACCGGCAGACGCGTGCTCGGAGAGGTCCTTGGATGACCGCAAGCCATCCCGCCCGGTCTCAGGCTAGAGTTGACCCGGTATCCCCCTATCCCTTCGCGATGAGGTTCCCGTGCCCGATCCTTCGATGATGCGCCGCGTCGTTGCGACGCGTCCGCCGGGTTCGGCGCAGTGACGAGGCGGTGGGCCGGCGCGGGCCCTCGGCATCCCCGACGCGATCTCCACACGCAGGTGGACGGACTCTCGGTCGGTTTCAGCCCCGGCGACCTCGCCGAGCTGCAGCGCATCCAGCGACGCAAACGCGTCTTGTTCGCGGGCGGCGCCGTGGCCGTCGCCCTGCTGGTCGGCGGCGCGATGGTGATCTGGCTACCTCAGGCTCTCGGCGCGCTGCTGAGCGCGCAGTCGGCGCCGGGCGCCCAGGGCCCGGCCGGCGAACGCGGCGAAGCGGGCGAGATCGGCGCTCCCGGCACGCCCGGCGCCGTCGGCCCTGCGGGGCCCGCAGGGCCGACGGGAGCGAGCGGCGCGCCGGGCGCCGCCGGGCCCCCCGGTGCGGCCGGTCAGCCGGGGGCGCCCGGCGAGCCGGGTGCTCCGGTCTCCCCGTCACTCCTCGCCGAGGGATCGGGTCTCCGCGTCGATTCGGGCGCGCTGGGTCTGATGCTGTGCCCGGCGGGCCGCACGCTCGTCGCGACGGCCGAGGGCGGGTGGGAGTGCTCCGGCGGCCCCGTCACGGCCGGTGTCGCATACTCAGCCGAGAGCTGCGGCGCCGAAGGCGCGCAAGGCCTCGCTGTGGTCGACGGAGCGCTCGCCTGCACAGTGTCCGGCGGCGACGGTGCGGCGATCCCGGATCCCGAACCACCCCGGGATGCGCCCGCGGCGGAGACCCCGGCGCAGGAGGCTCCCCTCGCCGACGACCCGGTCGAGGCGACGCCCGCGGGCGGGGGCGCCGGATCGGTCGCGCCGCCGCTGCCCGTTGCGCAGCTGTCGCTGAGCACCGAGATCGGCGGCGCGCTCGGCATCCCGGTGCCGAGCTGCGAGTCGGGCGAGCGCGTTCGCTGGACGGGCGCCTCCTACGATTGCGGCGTCTCGGCCGAGCCGCCCGCCGACGCGTGCCCGGCGCCCGGCGAGGTCGACTACCTCGACGAGAGCGCGCTGCGCTTCACCGACGAGCAGGGGCGCGGGTGGCTGCGCCTCAACGGCCAGGAGTTGGTGCGCAGCGACTTCGCCGAGGTGCCCGACGCGCTCTTCACCGAGGGCGACCCGGTCGTGACGCCCGCGATGGACGCCGAGGTCGTCGGCGGCTACCGGGTCGCCGATTCGACCACCGTCGCCCCCGAGGGTGCGGTGGCGGCCTTCACGGTGTTCTCGCGGCCGGCGGAGCTCGGGATCGACGTCGCCGCCCTGCCCGCGTGGCAGACGGGCACGCCGCCGCTCGGCGAGTGGCTCTCGGTGTCGCTGCCCGAGCAGCGCACGGTGACACGCTACGCGCTGCAGGCTGCCGGGGATCCCGGGTCGGCCCCCGCCGAGTTCCGCCTCGAGGGCTCGAACGACGGCGCCTCGTGGGCCACGCTCGACACGCGCTCCGGCCTCGAATGGCAGCCGTACGAGGAGAAGACCCTCGAGGTGCTCTCGCCGCAGCAGTTCGGTCGGTACCGACTCGTGATGAGCCGCGCAGGGGCGGGCGGCTCGCCCGTCTCCGTGCTCGGGCTGCGGCTGCTGCACGCGAGCGACGCCCACCGCAACCTCGTGGCGCTGCCCGCGGTCGACGGGCTGCAGCCCTACACCCGCAGCGAAACGGCGTGCACGACCGCTGATCAGGCGAGGGCGCGGTCGCACAATCGCGGGCAGATCCTGCCGTGGGACGGCACCGCGACGGCCTGGGCCGATCCCGCGGTGCTGCGCTTCGATCACGCCACGGGACTGTTCGCGAAAGCGCTGCAGGTTGAGACGCTGCGCGATTCGGAGGGGCGCATCGGCGACGAGGGCGACGTGCTCACCGTGGTCGACGGCAAGATCAAGTGGGTGCCGCTCTCGCGGCTCCGCGGCTGAGTCGACCCGGGCACGAGCCGGCAGGGTGAGACTACCTGCGCCCGCGGGTGAAAAACGCCGCCCGAGGGTGATTGTTGCTCCGGTATAGCGCCTCCTGTCCGATACCGGGGGATACGCTGTGAGAACCATCCGGGGTCGAGGGTGCGTTGAGGGGAGCGACGCGGCATCGGGGTGATGTCGGCGTACCGTTCTTCGATCAGGAGGCTCTCCATGCGGGCTGGGGGCGTTGGTGCTGCGCGTTCGCGGGCGGGTCGCGGAGCGTTCTTCGGTGCGCGCCGGGCGGACTCATCGCGTTCGTCGCAGCTGCCGAGGCGCGACCGAGCACGGCTGCCGGTGCGCCGGGCGGTGGCATGGGCGGTCGCGGTAGGCGTGGTCGCGGGCGGTGCCGTGGTGGCGAACGGGCCGTTGGCCGAGGCGGCACCGGGCCCGAACCCGCAGGTGGAGTTCTCGCTCGCGCGGGTGTTCGACGGCACGGGGCACGGCACCTCGTCGGCGTCATTCGTGAACAGCGCAAACGGCTTCGCCCCCGGCGACGACACCGCGACCGACGGTGTGGTGCGACCGACGGGGTGCGGGGGCGACTCGGGTGCGTGCCGCGTGACGCTCACGACACCCCAGTGGTTCGCGTTCCCGCTGCCGGTGCTGGGCGGTGCGACCGTACTCGGCATCCTCACCTGGGGCGGCCTGATCGTCGCCGTCGGCCTGCTGGCGGCGGTGCTCCGGCGACGCCGGGGCCCGCACGCGGACGGGTCGGCGCCTGCTGAATCTATGAACTGAGTTGGTACGTAAGCAAGGATCCCCCCTCGGGTGGAAGAAGGGAACATCACATGTCGAGAACTACGAGGCGGTTGAGTGCCGCCGTGGCGGCGGTCGTGTTAGGGGCGACCGCGCTGATGGGGGTCGCGGTGTCTGCGGCGTCCGCGGCGCCGTCGAACATCGATCCGGATGAGCCGCGGAGTCTCACGATTCATAAGCTGTCGCAGCCGGCCAGTTCAGGCGCCGCCGGTGACGGGTCGGAGGTGCCGTCGGGCAGCCTGCCGGCAGGGGCGCTGCCGATCGACGGGGTGACCTTCACTGTGCGTGAGGTCACTGAGATCGGCGGGGTCGCCGTCGATCTCGAGACCGATGCCGGCTGGGCGCTGATCCAGCCCTATCTTGCGAATCCCGGCTCATTCACGACCGCGGGGAATACGCTCGTCCCGGCGGGAACCGGTGTGACCGGAGCAGCCGGCGTGCCCGGAGAGCTGGTATTCGATTCGCTGAACGTGGGGCTCTTCTATGTCGAAGAGACCGACGCTCCCGCGAACGTGAGTACGCGCGCACAGCCGTTCCTGGTGACGCTGCCGATGCCCACGACCGAGCCGGGCGTGTTCCGGTACGACGTGCACGCGTACCCGAAGAACCTAGCCACGACCGCGGTGAAAACGGTGAACGACACCGACTCGTACGCACTCGGCGATGTCATCACCTGGACCGTGTCGGGCAACATCCCCCTCTCGCCGGTGAGCGACTACCGGGTGGTGGATACGCTCCCCGCCGAACTCGCCTACGCGGCTTCTCCGGCACCGACGGTGACAATCCGTTCAGCCGCGGGCGCACCGGTTCAGCTCACCTCGCCCACCGACTTCACGGTCACTCCCGCGGGCGACGTCTACACGATGGAGCTGACCCCGCAGGGGTACGACGAGCTCTGGCTCGCCGGCGACAACGCGCAGGTCGATTTCACCATCGCGACGACGGTGACCTCGATTCCTTCGGACGGCACGATCACGAACACCGCGAAGGTCTTCATCGACAGCGCTGAGTTCGACGTACAGGCCGAGTCTTTGTGGGGTACGGCTCGTGTGAACAAGCATGCGCAGGGTGATGAGGATGCTCGTCTTGCGGGTGCGGAGTTCCAGGTGTTCGCCACCGAGGCTGCGGCGAACGCGGCGGCGGCTCAGGTCGCTGCGGGGGATCCGGTGACGGGTGGGCTCGAGTTCGGTGCGGGTTCGACCGCGGGGGCCGATCGCAAGACGTTCACCACCGCCGATCAGGGCGCCGATCACGGCTTCGTGGTGATCAACGGGCTGAAGGCGTC
>NZ_KB714603.1:229452-255682 GCF_000349545.1 Leucobacter sp. UCD-THU | reverse complement strand
GCGGCTGCGCCCACCGAGATCACGGTGTATCCGGGCACCGGTCTCACCGGCAGCGGGTCGGTCGCGAACGTGCCCAACCAGATGCGCGAGGCCGGGGCGCTGCCCGTGCTCGGCGGTGCGGGCATAACCGCGATCGGGGTCGCGGGCGCGATCCTCATCGCCGGCGGCGTGCTCTTCGCGATCTTCGGACGCCGCAAGCAGACCGAGGATCCCGCCGAGGTCTGAGCCGAGCATTCCCGCCCCCTGAACCTGTCGAAGGGGGCGGGAAGACGCCGCACGCAGGAGGCTTTCCGGCCCCGAGCCGGTCGAAGGGACGGAGATCCACAAGACTCGTAGCAAGACAATCCACGACATCCGGTAAATCGAGAGCTAAGTACTAGAAAAAACAGGAATACTCCTCAAAGAACAATTAGCATGCATATAAGATGAGCACATCTCTATCTGCCTTCCGCTCCGCAGCCACCCACCGCAGGAGATCATGACCGACACCCGAGCCGCGGCGCCGCCGAGCACCGCGCCCGCCGAAGCCGCACCCGCCAGGGGCGCGGCTTCGAAGCGTCCCCGCGCCGGCTTGTCGCTCTCGCCCGGTCGTCGGGTCATCGTCGCCACGATGGTGTGGCTGGGCGTGCTGGTGCTGCTCTACCCCTCCGCCGCGCAGTGGTTCGAACAGCGCGCCCAGTCCATCGCCACGCGCGAGCTCTCCAGCACGGTCGAGAAGGTCGGCCCCACGCTGCGCCACCAGCTGCTCGACGCCGCGCGCGGGTACAACCAGCGCTTCGCCCTGGGATCCGGTCTGCCGGGCGACGACTACCGCGACACGCTGCTGCTGCCGAGCACCGACGTCATTGCTCGCCTGCGGGTGCCCGCGATCGACCTCGATCAGCCGATCCGGCACACCCTCGACGAGAGCGCCCTCGTGCGCGGGGTCGGCCACTCCGAGAACTCGTCGCTGCCCATCGGCGGCGTCGGCACCCACGCCGTGCTCGGAGCGCACCGCGGAGTCGCCGAGTCGGTCGGCTTCACCCACCTGCCCGAGGTGAAGAAGGGCGACCTGATCCACATCGAGGTGATGGACGAGGTGCTCACCTACCGGGTCACGTCGACCGAGGTGCTCGAGCCCCAGCAGGCCGCCCTGCACCCCGTCTACGCCGATCGAGACATCATCTCGCTCATCACCTGCACACCCCTCGGCGTCAACTCCCACCGCTTCGTGGTGACCGCCGACCGGCTGGAGCCCCCGCCCGTGCAGCAGACCGCCGGTCAGGCCTCGATGCTGCCCAGGTTCCCCTACTGGGCGCTGGGCGTCGCCGCAGCGACCATCGGTCTCGCCGCAGTGATCGTGCACGCGCGGCGCGAGCACAAGCGCGAGAGGCTCGCCGCGTTCGAGGAAGGCCTCGCCAGGATGTGCGAGAGCGCGCCGGCCGCACCCACCGCGGCTGCCGGCCCGTCGGTCGATCCGACTGCCGAAACGGAGCGCATCCGATGACCGGCATCCCTCCGAACCAGACGCGCACCCAGCAGGGGACCACGAGCGAACAGCATCCCGCTCCGCCGAGCCACGGCGAACAGTCCGCGCAGCAGCGGGTACCCTGGGACGCCTCGACCGCACTCGACGAAGCAATGGCCCGTCTCCGCAGCGTGCTCGCCGAGAGCAAGAGCGAACTCGAGGCCCAGGCCGATCCCGAGGCTCCCGTGCCGGGTTCGGGCTCCGCGGTGGCTCCGAGTGCCGCCTCGGCGACGCCCTCGTCTGCCGCAGCGCAGTCGAAGCAGACGAGCGAAGAGGCCGCGCAGCGACTCTTCTCCGACATCGCCGAGACCCGCAGCATCGCCCGAGCCTTCGATGCGCGCACCGACGGCCTGGCCGCAGCCCCAGTCGGCACCCCTGCCGAGCGCGCGGCAGCGAGCGCCCCGCAGTCGGCCCCCGATCTCGCACCCGCCTCGAAGACCCCCGCAGCAGCCGCCCCCGTCGAAACCTTGCCCGAGAGCGGTCCGCAGCAGACATCGGTCGAGGCGGCCCCCGCCGCACACCCGACCGAGCCGAAACGGCAGCCGAAACCGAGGCGCGCACCCCGACCGCAGCGGCAGCCGCGGTCCGAGCGCGAGCCGCGCACCGAGACCGAACACCCGCCTCGCTCAGAGCCGCCGAGCGGCGACGGCTCCCGCCCCGACGGCCGCCCGCGGGGTCTGCTCGAGCTGTGGCGGACCCGCTGGGTGCGCGTGCTCGTGATCTCTGTGGCGGCCGCGCTGATGCTCGGCGCGGTGGCTGTGGCGGTGCCGATCATCGCGAACCCGCCCCCGCGAGCCGGCGGCGATGCCGCGGCGGAGAGCGCCGCATCGACCGGACTCTCGGGCGATGAGCTCCTCACGCGGGTCGGCTCCCTCATGGTGCTGCCCGAGGAGGCCCCCACCATCGCCACGGTCGAAGATCCGGCGACGCTCAGCGCGGAACCGTTCTTCGCCCGGGCCCAGACCGGCGACCGCGTGCTCATCTTCCCGGAGAGCAGACTCGCGGTGCTCTACCGGGAGTCGCAGCACCTGATCATCAACGCCGGCACGCTGAGCGTCGGCGTCGACCCCGCCGCCCGGGCAGACGCTCCGATCGAAGAAGCCGTGGAGCCGCCCGCAGAAGAGGCGCCCGCAGAAGAGGCGCCCGCAGAAGAGGCGCCCGCAGAAGAGGCGCCCGCGATTGAATAGCCCGCCCGAACACCCCTCATCGTCATCGAACCAGCAACGACCGAAAGAGCACAGCATGTCGCTACACGAATACGAGATCCCACGCGAAGTGCGGGGCTACTCTCGCCACGCCGTCGATCGACTCCTCCGCAACTTCGAGGCGAAGGTGCAGCAGGTGCAGGCCGACCGCGACGGCATCGCCGACCGTCTGCTCGACGTCGAAGCTCAGCTCGACATCGCCAAGAAGCAGCTGTCGAAGGCCCAGCAGAGCAAGCCCAACTTCTCCGGCCTCGGTTCGAAGTTCGAGGAGGTGCTGCGCATCGCCGAGTCGCAGGCCGAGAAGATGATCACCGACGCCCACGCCGAGGCCGAGCAGATCGCCTCCGAGGCCGCCGCCGATGCGCAGCGCCGCACGCGCGAGAGCGAGACCCGCGCCGCTCAGCTGATCAACGACGCCACGGCCCGCGCAGAGGAGATCCGCCTCTCCAGCGAGACCCACGCCGCCGAGATGTCGAGCCTCGCCAACAAACGGCTCACAGAAGCCAGCGACACACTCGCCTCCACCAAGCGCGAGGTGTCGCGCCTGCAGGCCGAGGCCGAGAGCGAGGTCGTGCAGATGCGCACCGTCGCGCAGCAGCAGATCGACGAACAGCGCGCCGAGATCAACCGCATGCGGGTCGAGACCGAGCACGCCGTGCTCGCGGCGGAGCGCGCCATCGCGCACCGCCAGGAAGAGGCCGAGACCGAATACGCCCAGCGCCACGAGGCCGCCCTGAGTGAGGCGCAGGCCGTGCTCGACGAGTCGAACGCGAAGGCCGCCGAGATCAACCGCCGCGCCTACGAGGTCTCGCAGGAGAGCGAGGCGCTGCACGCGCGTGTGCAGCAGTACGTCGAGCAGCAGCGTCGCGATGCCCTCGAACAGGCCCGCAACCTCATCGAGGCGGCGCGCCTGCAGGCCGAGGCCGTCACTCGCGAGTCCGAGGAGTTCTCGGAGCGCCTCTTCGGCCGCGCGCTCACGCGCCTCGAGCAGATGCGGGGCGAGATGGACTACGTGCAGGAGTTCGTCAACCGGGGCAAGGCCGCCCGCACCACCGACGCCGTCATCGCCGAACTCGAGCAGCAGCTGAGCGAGGCCTGACGCGCGACTCTTCGACTCGGGGCTCGCGCTCGGGTCGAGGCCGAGCCGCGTGCGATAGACTGCAACCCATCGACTGCGATCCGGCCATCACCGGGGAGTCTTCGGAAGAACGGTGCGCGATCCGCGAGAATCGCTCGCCCAGTAGAACCGAACGGGTACGGCCCGTCACAGCCGAATGAAGAGGCTGAAGCGTTCCCGCACAGGGCGCGCATGAGGCAAGCGGGGTGGTACCGCGGGTGAGGGATCCAGCATCCCCGAGCTCGTCCCGGCACTGATGCACCGCCGATCCGACACCGAGACCCACCGATGTCAGTGGTCTCAGTCAGACTGGCGGCAGACAGACCGAGAAGCCAGGAGCGAGCAATGCCGTACCCCCAGCAGTCGACCGGAACGACCCCCTCCGGTGCGTCGACGCCCTCGAACGAGCAGGCGAGCACCGCGGGTGTGAGCCCGTCGCCGAGGTTCCCGGAGATCGAGCGGCAGGTGCTCGAGTTCTGGAAGGGCGACGACACCTTCCGCGAGTCGATCCGCCGCCGCGAAGGCGACGAGGAGTGGGTGTTCAACGACGGCCCGCCCTTCGCCAACGGCCTGCCGCACTACGGCCACCTGCTCACCGGCTACGCCAAAGACGTCTTCCCGCGCTTCCAGACCATGCGCGGCAAGAAGGTCGAACGGCGCTTCGGCTGGGACACCCACGGCCTGCCCGCCGAGCTCGAGGCGATGAAGCAGCTCGGCATCACCGAGAAGGCCCAGATCGAAGAGATGGGCGTCGCGGCCTTCAACGAGAAGGCCCGCGAGTCGGTGCTGCAGTACACGCGCGAGTGGGAGGAGTACGTCACCCGCCAGGCTCGCTGGGTCGATTTCGAGAACGACTACAAGACGCTCAACCTGGGGTACATGGAGAGCGTGATCTGGGCGTTCAAACAGCTCTACGATCGCGGCCTCGCCTACGAGGGCTCGCGCATCCTGCCCTACTGCTGGCGCGACGAGACCCCGCTGTCGAATCACGAACTGCGCATGGACGACGACGTGTACCAGATGCGGCAGGACCCGTCGGTCACCGTCACCTTCCCCCTCACCGGGCCCCGAGCCGCCGAGCTCGGCCTCGACGGCGTGCGCGCGCTCGCCTGGACCACCACTCCCTGGACCCTGCCGACCAACCTGGCCCTCGCTGTCGGCCCGGAGATCGCCTACGCGCTTGTGCCCGCCGGCCCTGCGGGCGCCGCTGACGGCGGAGCGGCTGGCGAAGCCCGGTACCTGCTCGCCGTCGATCTCGTCGGCAACCACGCGAAAGAGCTCGGCTACGAGTCGGCCGATGCCGCCCGCGAGGCCGTCGAGCGCACCGTCGTCGGCGCCGAGCTCGCGGGTGTGCGGTACGAGCGCGTCTTCGACTACTACGCCGACACCGAGGCGTGGGGCACCGAGAACGCCTGGCAGATCCTCAGCGACGACTACGTGTCGACGGCCGACGGCACCGGCATCGTGCACCAGGCCCCCGCCTACGGCGAAGACGACATGCGCATCACCGGCGCGGCCGGCATCCCCGTCATCGTGAGCGTCGACGACGGCGGCCGCTTCCTGAAGCCCGTCACCGACGTGGCCGGCGAGCTCTGGATGGACGCCAACCGCCCCCTGATCCGCCTCATGCGCGAGCGCGGCAGGCTGCTGCGCGAGGCCAGCTACGAGCACTCGTACCCGCACTGCTGGCGCTGCCGCAACCCGCTCATCTACAAGGCCGTCTCGAGTTGGTTCGTGCGCGTCACCGACCTCAAGCAGCGCATGATCGAGACGAACGAGCAGATCACTTGGGTGCCCGAGAACGTCAAGCACGGCCAGTTCGGCAAGTGGCTCGAGGGCGCTCGCGACTGGTCGATCAGCCGCAACCGCTTCTGGGGCAGCCCGATCCCCGTCTGGAAGAGCGACGACCCCGACCACCCGCGCATCGACGTGTACGGTTCGATCGCTGAGCTCGAACGCGACTTCGGAGAGCTGCCGCGCAACGCGTCGGGCGAGGTCGACCTGCACCGCCCCTACATCGACTCGCTGACGCGGCCGAACCCCGACGACCCCACGGGCAGGTCGACCATGCGCCGCATCGAAGACGTGCTCGACGTCTGGTTCGACTCCGCCTCCATGCCGTTCGCGCAGGTGCACTACCCGTTCGAGAACGAGCAGTGGTTCGACACCCACCAGCCCGCCGACTTCATCGTCGAGTACATCGGGCAGACCCGCGGCTGGTTCTACGTGCAGCACGTGCTCGCCACGGCGCTCTTCGACCGGCCCGCGTTCAAGAACGTGGTCAGCCACGGCATCGTGCTCGGCAGCGACGGCAACAAGATGTCGAAGAGCCTGCGCAACTACCCCGACGTGAACGAGGTGTTCGACCGCGACGGTTCGGACGCGATGCGCTGGTTCCTCATGGCCTCTCCCGTCGTGCGCGGCGGCAACCTCATCGTCACGGAGGAGGGCATCCGCGAAGGCGTGCGCCAGTTCATCCTGCCGCTCTGGAGCACCTGGTACTTCTTCAGCCTCTACGCCAACGCCGACGGGGTGATGGGGCGGTGGCGCACCGATTCCAGCGATCCGCTCGACCGCTACATCCTCGCGAAGACCGGTCGGCTCGTGCGCGACGTCGAGGCGCACCTCGACGCGCTCGACACGACGTCGGCCGCCGAGTCGCTGCGGGCCTACGCCGAGGTGCTCACCAACTGGTACGTGCGCCGCTCGCGCGACCGCTTCTGGGAGGGCACCGCGGGGGCGAACGGCAAGCCCGAGAACCGGCAGGCGTTCGACACGCTGTACACGGTGCTCGAGACCGTGGCGCGCGTCGCGGCACCCATGGCCCCCCTCGTCACCGAAGAGCTGTGGCGCGGTCTCACCGGCGGCCGCTCCGTGCACCTCGAAGACTGGCCCTCCGCCGACGCGTTCCCCGTCGACGACGAGCTCGTCGCCGCCATGGACGAGGTGCGTCAGATCACGTCGCAGGCGCTCGCCCTGCGCAAGGCGCATCGCCTGCGCGTGCGTCTGCCGCTCGCGGAGCTCACCGTCGTGACCTCGCGACCCGACGCGCTCGAACCGTTCGCCGACATCCTGAGCGAAGAGCTCAACGTCAAGGCCGTGCACCTCGTGCAGCAGACCGGCACCAGCGCCGAAGAGCACGGCATCGTGCAGACCCTCGCCGTCAACGCACGAGCAGCCGGGCCCCGCCTGGGCAAGCAGGTGCAGCAGGCCATCAAGGCCGCCAAGTCGGGCGACTGGAGCGAGCAGCGCGGCACCATCGTCGCGGGCGGCATCGAACTCGAACCGCACGAGTACGAGCTGACCCTCAGCGCCGGCGACGGGGGAGCGGGCGACTCGGGCGGCCCCGCGCTCGCGCTGATCCCGGGCGGCGGCTTCGTGCTGCTCTCGACCAGCACGACGCCCGAGCTCGAGGCCGAGGGGGTGTCCCGCGACGCGATCCGCGCCGTGCAGGAGGCTCGCAAGAACGCCGGCCTCGACGTGAGCGACCGCATCGTGCTCGCGCTGAATGCGGCGCCCGAGCACGCAGCCGCACTCGAAGCGCACGCGGATCTCATCTCCGCCGAGACCCTCGCGGTCGGCTTCGCCGCCCATGCCCTGCCCGGCGACGAGTTCGCCGGGCTGCTGACCGGGCTCCCCGAGACCGGCCCCGGCGTGTTCATGTCCCGCGCCGACGCGCTCGGCACCGGCAAAGACCCGCTCGTCATCACGATCGACGTCACCGAGCACTGGAAGCAGGCCGCAGAGTGAACCCGACGAACGCCGACGCCGCCGCGCGCGTCTACGAAGAACTGCTCACCCGCGTGGGCGAGGCGAACCCGCGCCCGCGCATCGAGCCGGTGCGCCGCCTCGCCGAGCTCGCCGGCACGCCGCAGCTCTCGTACCCGGTGATCCAGGTCGCGGGCACCAACGGCAAGACCTCGACGAGCCGCGCCATCGAGTCACTGCTGCGAGCTCACGGCCTGCGCACCGGCCTCTTCACGAGCCCCCACCTCGTCGACTTCACCGAGCGCTTCCAGCTCGACGGCGAACCCATCGACGGCGAGCTGCTCGCCTCGGCCTGGGACGAGCTGCGCCTGCCGCTCGAGGTGGTCGACGCCGAGCTCGAGGCGGCGGGGCACGGGCCGATCACCTTCTTCGAGGCGCTCGCCGTGCTCGCCTACGCGGCGTTCGCCGACGCGCCTATCGAGGTGGCCGTCATCGAGGTCGGCATGGGAGGCGAGTGGGACGCCACGAACATCGCCGACGCGCGTGTCGCCGTGTTCACTCCCATCGATCTTGACCACACCGCGATCCTCGGCCGCGACGTCGAGACGATCGCCCGCACGAAGGCCGGCATCGTCAAGCCCGGCAGCGCGGTCGTCACGGCCGAGCAGCATCCCGACGCGCTCGCCGAGCTCGAGGCCGCGGCCGAACGGGCGGGCTCCCGCTTCGTCGTGCAGGGCCGCGACTTCCGCCTCATCGAGGATCGCGTCGCCGTCGGAGGCCGCCAGATCGAGTTCGTCGGGCTGAGCGGTCGCCCGTACGACCCGGCCTTCGTACCGCTCTTCGGCCGCCACCAGGCCGAGAACGTGACACTCGCGGTCGCCGCCGTCGAGGCCTTCTTCGGAGCCGAGCGCCCCGTGCCGGAAGAGGTGCTCGACGAGGGCCTCGGGCAACTCACGTCTCCCGGCCGGCTGCAACTCATCGGCACCGACCCCGTCATCTACGTCGACGCCGCGCACAACCCCCACGGCGCCGAGGCGCTCGCCCGGGCCGTCGCCGAGTCGTTCAGCTTCGAAGAGCTGGCGCTGGTGGTCGGCGTGCTCGAAGAGAAGGACGCCTTCGGGCTGCTGCGGGCGCTCGCACCGATCGCCCACCGCGTCACCGTCACTCCGGTCGAGTCGCCCCGCTCGATCGACCCCACCGCGCTGCGCGAGGTCGCAGAAGACGCGATCCCGGACACCCCCGTCGAAGTCGCCGACTCGCTGCCCGAGGCGCTCGACGAGGCGCGGGCCTGGGCGGCTCGCGGCGAGGGACGGGCCGTGCTCGTGGTCGGCTCCGTGCTGCTCGCGGGCGAGGCCATCGCGCACGCGCGCTCCGAAGAATGGGGGATCGCGTGAGCCGCGACAACACCGTGCCCGAACCGGCTGCAGGCCCGGGCCGCGAGAACGACTCCGACGACGATCTCAAGCTGTCGCCCTCCGAGACCATGGCCCACAACTCGGCCATGCGCATCTCGGGTGCGCGCCGAGGCGCGCAGTCCACGCAGAAGGCGCTCGCCTCGATCGTGCTCGGCTTCGAGCTCATCGTGGTCGTGCTGATCGGACTCTCGCTCTTCGGGCTCAGCGTGCTCGAACCCCGTGAACTCGGCCTCTATATCGGCGGCGGCCTCGGGCTGCTCATCATCGTGGCGCTGGGCATCATGCGCCTGGGACGG
The DNA here is from genome assembly GCF_000349545.1 of Leucobacter sp. UCD-THU. Lineage (NCBI taxonomy): Bacteria > Bacillati > Actinomycetota > Actinomycetes > Micrococcales > Microbacteriaceae > Leucobacter > Leucobacter sp. UCD-THU. The sequence goes on along the minus strand of NZ_KB714603.1, from coordinate 246,434 downwards.
GCCGGCATCATCCTCGGCTGGATCGTGCACGCCCTCATGCTCGCCACCGCGATCCTGCTGCCGATGGCGCTGATCGTCGGCCTGCTGTTCACGGGCCTCTGGATCTACTGCATGGTGAAGGGCGCCCAGATCGATCGCAACCGCGCCGCCTGGCTCGCGGCTCAAGGCGGCTGAGCCCCCACTCGATAGACTCTGTTCGGGGTGAGACGCACCCCGACGAACCGGTACCGAAGGAGCGTGCATGTCCGCTGAAGAGACCCTCATCCTGGTGAAGCCCGACGGCGTGGCCCGCGGCCTCACCGGCGAGATCCTGCGCCGCATCGAGGCGAAGGGCTACACCATCGCCGACCTGCGCATGGTGCGCGCGGATCGCGAACTGCTCGCCGCGCACTACGCCGAGCACGAGGGCAAGCCCTTCTACGAGCCGCTCATCGAGTTCATGAGCTCGGGCCCGGTCGTCGCGGTGCGCGCCCAGGGCGAGCGCGTCATCGAGGGCTTCCGCTCGCTCGCGGGCACCACCGACCCCACCACGGCCGCGCCCGGCACGATCCGCGGCGACCTCGGCCGCGACTGGGGCCTCAACGTGCAGCAGAACCTCGTGCACGGCAGCGACTCGACGCTGTCGGCCGAGCGCGAGCTCGGGCTCTGGTTCGCCTGATCCCGCGGTCGTGAACGCCCTGAGCGCCGCCGAGGCGCGTCGCATCGCCCTCGCGGCTCAGGGCTTCACGAACGCGCCTCGACTGCGGCGCCGGCGCCCCTTCGACCCTGCGCTCGAGTCGCTGCACGTGCTGCAGATCGACTCGGTCAACGTGTTCGCGCGCAGCCACTACCTTCCCGTGTTCTCCAGGCACGGCCACTACGAGGCGGACGCCCTCGACCGCCACCTGTGGCGCAGCGGCGAGTACACCGAGTACTGGGCGCATGAGGCCGCGTTCGTCCCGGTGCGGGATCGGGCGCTCTTCGGGTGGCGCATGGACGAGTTCCGCGACCGCAACCGCAGCGATGGCCGCGCCGAGGCGCTGGCGCCCACCATCGACCGCGTGCGCTCGGCGCTCGCCGAGGGCGGGCCGCAGTTCGTGCGCGAACTCGAAGACGGCCCCCGCAGCGGCCGCGGCCCGTGGTGGGACTGGAGCGACACGAAACGCGCCGTCGAGATGCTCTTCGCCTGGGGCGAGGTCGTCTCGCACGGGCGCGAGGGCTTCCAGCGCCGGTACGCTCTCGCCGAGCAGGTGCTGCCCGCGCAGGCGCTCGAACCGGTCGAGCGAGAGCAGGCCCAACGCGCGCTCGTCGAACGCGCAGCCCGCTCGCTCGGGGTCGCCACGCTCGCCGACCTCGCCGACTACCACCGGCTGAAGGCGGCCGATGCGCGGTCGGCGGTACGAGCGCTCGAAGACGACGGAGTACTGCTGCCCGTGCGCGTCACCGGTTGGACCCGGGCCGACGGTGCGCCGGAGCCCGCCTGGTTGCACCGCGACGCCCGCGTACCCGCGCGGCTCGCCCCCGACGCCCTGCTCACCCCGTTCGACCCGGTGGTCTGGTTCCGGCCCCGGGCCGAGCGCATGTTCGACTTCCACTACCGCATCGAGATCTACACGCCGAAGGAGAAGCGCCGCTACGGCTACTACTGCCTGCCGCTCATGGTCGGAGGTCGTCTCGCCGGGCGCATCGATCTCAAGGCCGATCGGCCGCGCCGGGCGGGGGAGCGGGGCGCACTGCTCGTGCAGGCCGCCTGGCAGGAGCAGCGCGCACCCGCCCGCACCGCCGAGGCGGCCGTCTCCCTGCTCGCGAAGGCCGCGCGCTGGCAGGGGCTCGACGAGGTGCGGGTGAGCGGAGCGGGCGACCTGCCGTTGCCCGCACGCTTCGACGCCGCCTAGGGCCTGTGGCTCGCCGGGGTGCGCGGGGCCCAGTGGCTCGTGAAGCCCCGTTCCCGGGGTCGAGAGGACTCGTTCCCGGGCCCGAGAGGCGGATTTCGCACGGGATCCGACGAGCGGAGCTGCGAAATCCGCCTCTCAGCGCGGGTGGGGTGAGGGGATGGCGGGAGCGAGGCCAGAACATATCGCGGGCGCGGGACGTGGGGCGGCCGATCCGCCAGGGGCGATCCGCCTCCCGCGAACCGACGCGAGAATGTCAGTGGCTCCGAGTACCCTCGAGATCATGGAACCCACGCGCAGCGTACGCCCCTTCGAGGTGATCAGCGAATACGAGCCCAGCGGCGATCAGCCGAAGGCGATCGAAGAGCTGGCCGGGCGCATCAACGCGGGCGAGACCGACGTCGTGCTGCTCGGCGCGACGGGCACCGGCAAGTCGGCCACCACGGCCTGGCTCATCGAGGCCGTGCAGCGCCCCACCCTCGTGCTCGCCCATAACAAGACGCTCGCTGCCCAGCTGGCGAGCGAGTTCCGGCAGCTGCTGCCCAACAACGCGGTCGAGTACTTCGTGAGCTACTACGACTACTACCAGCCCGAGGCCTACGTGCCGCAGACCGACACCTTCATCGAGAAAGACTCGTCGGTCAACGCCGAGGTCGAGCGCCTGCGCCACTCCACCACGAACGCGCTGCTCTCCCGACGCGACGTGGTCGTGGTCTCCACGGTGTCGTGCATCTACGGTCTCGGCAAGCCCGAAGAGTACTACGAGGCCATGGTGCCGCTCGTGGTCGGCGACAACCTCGATCGCGACGTGCTGCTGCGGCGCTTCGTCGACATGCAGTACCAGCGCAACGACATCGAGTTCGTGCGAGGCAACTTCCGCGTGCGCGGCGACACGGTCGAGATCATTCCCATGTACGAAGAGCTGGCCATCCGCATCGAGTTCTTCGGCGACGAGATCGAGGCGCTCTACTATCTCCACCCCGTCACGGGCGAGGTGATCAAGCAGGTCGAGACCGTGTCGGTCTTCCCCGGTTCGCACTACGTCGCGAGCCGCAACGTGATGAACCGCGCGATGGGCACCATCGCCGAAGAACTCGACGGGCGCACCCGGGAGCTCAAGCAGCAGAACAAGCTCGTCGAAGAGCAGCGCCTGCGCATGCGCACCACCTTCGACCTCGAGATGATGGAGCAGATCGGTTTCTGCTCGGGCATCGAGAACTACTCGCGCCACATCGACGGGCGCCGGCCCGGCGAGGCGCCGCACTGCCTGCTCGACTACTTCCCGGACGACTTCCTCGTGGTGATCGACGAGTCGCACGTCACCGTGCCCCAGATCGGTGCGATGTACGAGGGCGACGCGTCGCGCAAGCGCACGCTCGTCGATCACGGGTTCCGGCTGCCGAGCGCACTCGACAACCGGCCCCTGAAGTTCGACGAGTTCAAGCAGCGCGTCGGCCAGACCGTGTACCTCTCGGCCACCCCGGGCGCCTACGAACTCGAGCGCGCCGACGGCATCGTCGAGCAGATCATCCGCCCGACGGGCCTCATCGACCCCGAGATCGTGGTCAAGCCCTCCCAGGGGCAGATCGACGACCTGCTCGAAGAGGTGCGGGTGCGAGCCGAGCGCGACGAGCGCGTACTGGTCACCACGCTCACCAAGAAGATGGCCGAGCAACTCACCACCTTCATGGAAGAGGCGGGCATCCGGGTGCGCTACCTGCACTCCGACGTCGACACGCTGCGCCGCGTCGAACTGCTCACCGAGCTGCGCGCCGGCGTCTACGACGTGCTCGTGGGCATCAACCTGCTGCGCGAGGGCCTCGACCTGCCCGAGGTGTCGCTCGTCGCGATCCTCGACGCCGACAAAGAAGGGTTCCTGCGCTCGTCGACCTCGCTCATCCAGACGATCGGCCGCGCCGCCCGCAACGTGTCGGGCCAGGTGCACATGTACGCCGACACGGTCACCCGCTCGATGCGCGAGGCGATCGATGAGACCAACCGCCGACGCGAGATCCAGGTCGCCTACAACACCGAGCACGGCATCGACCCGCAGCCGCTGCGCAAGAAGATCGGCGACATCACCGAGATGCTCGCCCGCGAGGCCGCCGACACCGAAGACGTGCTCTCGCGCACCGGGGCCCACGCCCAGCGCAAGGGCGGGTCCGCACAACGGGCGAAGGGCAAGTCCGCGTCGCGGGCCGGCGCCATCGGGGCCGAGGGCGCCGCGAAGCTCGAAGAGCTCGTCTCTGACCTCACCGAGCAGATGCTCGTGGCCGCAGAAGAACTCAAGTTCGAGCTCGCCGCGCGCCTGCGCGACGAGGTGGCAGAGCTGAAGCGCGAGCTGCGCAGCATGGACGCCGCGGGCCACCTCTAGGCGAGATCATCGCAGACCCAGCCCGTCGAGCCGAGCAACGATCGGAGCCCCGTGTACTGTGAAACGCCCATCCCCGGGCTCGGCACGCTCTGGATCTCCAGCCCGGCAGAGGGCGCGACCACCATCTCGGCCGACGGCTGCGCCGACATCATCCTGCGCGACGACCAGCTGATCGTCGCCGGTCCCTCGACGAGGTGGCTGCTCGCGCGCGGAAGCGAGCAGCATCCCACGGTGGGGCTCAGGTTCTTCCCGGGGCTCGCGGGTGCGGGTCTCGGCATCGACGCGTTCGAGCTGCGCGACCGCATCCTCCCCGCCCAGGGCCTGCTGCCCGCCGCACTCGCAGAGCGCGGGGAACGGGCGCTGCGCGCCCTGCTGGGCGCGGCGGAGTCGCCGGCGGCGCGCGGGCCGCAAGAGGGACCGACGAGCGGCGCCCCCGATCTGTCGAGGGCGGCAGAGTCTCGGTACGCGGGGAGGTTGCGCGATGCAGCGCGGGCCGTGCCTCGAGAGCTCGCGCTGCATTCTGAGGCGCGGCGGCTGCGGTGGGTCGACGAGGTTCGGGCCGCGGCGCTGCGGGCCGAACCGCTCCCGCGACTCGCCCGCCGCCTGGGATACTCGGAACGGCAGCTGCGCAGGCGCATGCTGCAGACGTTCGGCTACGGATACGCCTCGCTGCGGCGGGTGCTGCGGGCGGAGCGGGCGCGCGACCTGATCCTGCGAGGCGCGCCCCTCGCGACGGCGGCGAGCCTCGCCGGATACGCCGACCAGTCGCATATGGCGCGCGAGTTCGGGCGGGTGATCGGAGCCGCGCCCGCTCAGCTGGCCGCGGCCTCCGGGTCGAGCGGCGCGTAGAGATCGATCGAGTTGCCGTCGGGGTCGAGCACGGTCGCGTAGCGCTGCCCCCACGGCGCATCCCAGGGCTCGGTGTGCGCGGCCGCCGGGTACTGCTGCACGAGCTCGGCGTAGGCCCGGTCGACCTCGGCGGCGCTCTGCGCCCGGCAGGCGAAGCCGATCCGGCCCCCGCCTGCGACGGGGAGCTCGAAGTCCGGCATGAATCTCCGGATCGTCGAGACCGGATCCCAGGCGAGCGTCATGCCGCCCGGCAGCGTCGCCTCGGCGTGGGGCGCCTGCTCCTGCCCGTGCGGGACGTCCACGCCCAGGGCGCGGTAGAACCCGAGCGAGGCCGGAAGGTCGGCCGTGACGATACCGATGAAGTCGAATTGCAGTGTCATAGCCGCCAGCGTAGGCCGAGCGCGGGATGCGCGCTAGAACGAATCGGACACGCGGAAGGGCCCGGATCGCGGGCCCGGGTCATGACCGCTTCAGCACGCGGCCCGGTCGGATCGCTGCGCCTTCGCCCGGGCACCTCCCAGGGCTCACAGCACCAGGTAGCCGTAGCGGTCGGCGATCCGGTCGATCACACCGAGCAGCTCGTCGAGGCCGAGCGGCAGCAGCGCGGCCGGGTGCTGGGGGAGCGCATCTGCCGCATTCGCCCAGAGCGCCACCACGCGCGCGGTCGGCACGAGCGACGACGCCGAGACCACTCCGTCGAGCTCGGGGTAGCGTCGCGCGATCTCGCGCGCCCACGCCCGCGATTGCTCACGGTCTCCGGAGGAGATCGCGGCGTTGCCGCCCGCGACCGCGATCCAATCGCTGTCGGAGAGGTCGAGCAGGCGCAGCGGCCGCGTGGTCTCGAAGGCCACGAGCGTGGGGGAGCCGTCGCGCAGCCGGATCATGCGCTGCGCCTGGAACACCTCGAGCAGAGCGGCCGCGAACGAACCGTCCACGGCATCGTCGGGCCGCTGGACGGAGCCCCCGGAGGCCCCGGCGCTCTCGATCACCCCGTACATCACACCGATGCCGTGGTGGTCGCCGACGGGCAGCGGGTGCGGGTCGAAACGGCCGTCGAGCGGTCCGAACGAGCGGAACTCGTGCCACGCGACCGGGTGGGCCCCGCCCGCCCGGAAGATGCGCACGATCAGTGTGCCTGCGGGCACCTCGCGCACCCAGCGCGGGTCGACGTCGAGGTCGGGAAAGCGGGCCGAATCCGGCTCGGGCAGCTGCTCGCTCACGGCAGACGGTTCAGCGCGTCGTCGACCGCGGCCGCGGCGAGGGCGGGATCCCCTCCCTGTGCCAGCCACTCGAAGGGCGCCAGCTCCTCGTCGTCGACGCGCAGGCGCATCGCGGGGGAGGTGAGCACCCGCTCGACGAGCGCCAGCGGGGTGCCCGCCGGGATCGCGGCCGCGACGATCGACCAACCGGGCAGCTCGCGGCCGTCCGGAAACTGGAATGAGGGGAGTCGCCAGCCGTCGCTGCGGCGCTGGGCGAGCAGGGTGCCCGCGGCGCAGCGCTGCCGCACTCGGGCGGGGGTGACGCCGAGCGTCTCGGCGGCCTCGCCGACGGTGACGCTGAGCTCGGCGAGCTGGCGCTCCCACAGGCGGCTGCGCCGGGTGGCGGGCAGGGAGGTGGGGCGCCGCAGTTCGCCTTCGCTCACGTCGAGACGGGCCAGCACCGACATCTCGGCGCCCGTCAGGCCTCGGAGATCGGCCTGCTGGTGGGCGAGGATGTCGGCGAGCAGCTCTTCGGCGATGTCGAGGCGATCGTCTTCGAGCTGCGTGATGAGCGCGGTGAGCCGGTCGCGGCTGGGCCGCAGGGGAGCACCCGCGAGGTCGCGGCGGCTGCGGGGGAGTTCGGAGGGAAGGTGCGCGATCGACATCTCAGGTCCTTTCGAGAACTTGCATCAATAATATCCGAAAGCGACCTGGGAGGGAAGTGCGCCTGCGGCGAAATCCGCCGAATCACTCGTACACATGTTCGAATATTCAGCCGTGGCGACGTAGGATGGATCAGTGACTTCGAAGAGCGCCGCACCCACCAGCACCACCCCGATCCGCTCGTCTGCCGCACACGCCCAGATCAGCGTCCAGGGGGCCCGCGTGCACAACCTGCAAGACATCGATCTGGCGATCCCGCGCGACTCGATGGTCGTCTTCACCGGACTGTCGGGCAGCGGCAAGTCGAGCCTCGCATTCGACACGATCTTCGCCGAGGGGCAGCGACGCTACGTCGAGTCGCTCAGCGCCTACGCCCGCCAGTTCCTCGGGCAGGTCGACCGCCCCGACGTCGACTTCATCGAGGGGCTGAGCCCCGCCGTCTCGATCGACCAGAAGTCGACCAACCGCAACCCGCGAAGCACGGTCGGCACCATCACCGAGATCTACGACTACATGCGCCTGCTCTGGGCGCGCGTCGGAGTGCCGCACTGCGCGATCTGCGGGGAGCGCATCGCGTCGCAGACCGTGCAGCAGATCGCCGATCGCCTCATGGAGCTTCCCGAGCGCACCCGCTACCAAGTGCTCGCCCCCGTCGTCAGCAAGAAGAAGGGCGAGTTCGTCGACCTCTTCCAGGATCTCGCGGCGGCCGGCTACTCGCGCGCGCTCGTCGACGGCGAGCTGGTGCAGCTCAGCGATCCGCCCAAGCTCAAGAAGCAGATCAAGCACGACATCTCGGTGGTCGTCGACCGCCTCGTGGCCGGCCCCGACGTGCTGGGCCGCCTCACGGACTCCCTCGAGACCGCGCTGCGGCTCGCGGGAGGCATCGTGGCGGTCGACTTCGTGGATCTGGAGCAGGGGGACGAGGATCGCACCCGGCTCTTCTCCGAGCACCTGAGCTGCCCCAATCAGCACCCGGTGCAGCTCACCGAGATCGAGCCCCGCACCTTCTCGTTCAACGCGCCCTTCGGCGCGTGCTCCGCGTGCTCCGGCCTCGGCACGAGCATGTCGGTCGACGAGGATCTGGTGCTCGGCGACCCCGAGCTCTCGATCGCCGAGGGCGTCATCGTGCCCTGGACCAGCCAGGGCAGAAGCCTCTACCAGTACTACGAGAAGCTGCTCGTCGGCCTCTCGAGAGATCTCGACTTCTCGCTCGACACCCCCTGGGGCGAACTGAGCGACGACGTGCGCACCGCGGTGCTCTACGGCAACAACTTCAAGGTCAACGTGCGCTGGAAGAACCGCTTCGGCCGCGAAGTCAAGTACTCGAGCGGCTTCGAGGGCGTGATCCCGTTCATCGAGCGCCAATACGCAGAGGCTGAGAGCGACACGAAGCGCGACCGCTGGCAGGAGTTCCTGCGCGAGGTGCCGTGCCACGCCTGCCACGGCCAGCGCCTCAAGCCCGAGGTGCTCGCGGTGACGGTGAACGGCGAGTCGATCTCGGGCGTCACCGAGTTCAGCCTCACCGAAGCCAAGCGGTTCTTCGACGAGGTCACGCTCACCGAGCGCGAGGCCCGCATCGCCGCCCAGGTGCTGCGCGAGATCCGGCTGCGCTTCGACTTCCTCATCGAGGTCGGCCTCGGCTACCTGACGCTGGCCCGCGCCGCGGGCACCCTCTCGGGCGGCGAAGCCCAGCGCATCCGCCTCGCCACGCAGATCGGCTCAGGCCTCACGGGCGTGCTCTACGTGCTCGACGAGCCGAGCATCGGCCTGCACCAGCGCGACAACCGCCGTCTCATCGAGACCCTGATCAAGCTGCGCGATCTCGGCAACACCCTGATCGTGGTCGAGCACGACGAGGAGACCATCGAAGCGGCCGACTGGATCGTCGACATCGGGCCCGGTGCCGGCGTCGAGGGCGGCACCGTGGTGCACTCGGGCGAGTACCGCGAGCTGCTCGAGAACCGTCGCTCGATCACCGGCGACTACCTCGCCGGCCGGCGCAGCATCGTCACCCCGAAGAAGCGCCGCAAGCGCGACCGCAACCGCGAGCTCAAGGTCGTGGGAGCCCGCTCCAACAACCTGCAGAACGTCGACGCCGTGTTCCCCCTCGGCGTCATGACCGCGGTGACGGGCGTGAGCGGCTCGGGCAAGTCGACGCTCGTCAACGACATCCTCTACCGGGTGCTCGCGAACCAGCTCAACGGCGCACGCCTCGTGCCCGGCAAGCACACCCGCATCACCGGCCTCGAGCACCTCGACAAGGTCGTGCACGTCGACCAGGCCCCCATCGGGCGCACGCCCCGATCCAACCCGGCCACCTACACCGGCGTGTTCGACAAGATCCGCACCCTCTTCGCCGAGACCCCCGAGGCGAAGACCCGCGGCTATCTGCCGGGCCGCTTCAGCTTCAACGTGAAGGGCGGCCGCTGCGAGGCCTGCTCGGGCGACGGCACCCTGAAGATCGAGATGAACTTCCTGCCCGACGTCTACGTCGCCTGCGAGGCCTGCGGGGGCAAGCGCTACAACCGCGAGACCCTGCAGGTGCGCTACAAGGGCAAGAACATCTCCGAGGTGCTCGAGATGCCCATCGCCGAGGCCGAGGAGTTCTTCAAGCCCATCTCGTCGATCCACCGCTACATGAAGACGCTCGTCGACGTCGGCCTCGGCTACGTGCGGCTCGGCCAGAGCGCCACCACGCTGAGCGGCGGCGAGGCGCAGCGCGTCAAGCTCGCCACCGAGCTGCAGAAGCGCTCGAACGGCCGCAGCATCTACGTGCTCGACGAACCCACCACCGGGCTGCACTTCGAAGACGTGCGCAAGCTGCTGCTCGTCCTCAACGGCCTCGTCGACAAGGGCAACACCGTCATCACGATCGAGCACAACCTCGACGTGATCCGCAGCGCCGACTGGATCATCGATCTCGGGCCCGAGGGCGGTTCCGGAGGCGGCACGATCCTCGCGACGGGCACTCCCGAGCAGGTCGCGAAGCACCCCGAGAGCCACACCGGCCGATTCCTCGCCGAGGTGCTCGAGGGCTGGGCCGCGAAGTCGGCGCGCGCCGTGCAGGCGGCTGAGGCGGCGAAGGCCTCGGCTTGATCCAGCCCGTCGACAACCGCGCCGCGTTCCGGCCGGCCCAGGGCGAGATCCCCACCAGCCCAGGCGTCTACCGGTTCAGCGACAAGCACGGGCGCGTGCTCTACATCGGCAAGGCGAAGAACCTCAGGGCGCGGCTGTCCAACTACTTCCAGCCGATGCACTCGCTGATGCCGCGCACCCGCACCATGCTGTCGCTCGCGGCGAAGGTCGACTGGACGGTGGTGGCCACCGACACCGAATCCCTCGTGCTCGAGCACACGTGGATCACGGAGTTCAAACCGCCCTTCAACGTGCAGTTCAAGGACGACAAGTCGTACCCGTACCTCGCCGTCACGCTGCGCGAAGAAGCCCCCCGCCTCATCATCACCCGCAACGAGAAGATCCGCGGCGCGCGGTACTTCGGGCCATACCCGAAGGTGTGGGCGCTGCGCGAGACCACGCAGCTGCTGCAGCGCGCGTTCCCCATCCGCACCTGCAACGACGCCGACTACAAGCGCGCCATGCAGAGCGGGCGCCCCTGCCTCGCGGGGCAGATCGGTCGCTGCCACGGCCCCTGCTCCCGGCTCATCACCATCGAGGCGCACCGCGAACGCGTGGGCGAGCTCGTCTCGTTCCTCGCGGGCGGCGACACCCGTCACCTGCGCGAGCTGCAGCGGGCGATGCGCGACGCGGCGGCCGAGCAGCGCTACGAGGACGCCGCGCGGCTGCGCGACCAGGCGCAGGCCGTCGAGCACGTCATGGAGAAGAACGCTGTGGTGCTCGGCACCGGCTCGAAGCTCGACGTGAACCTCGACGTGTTCGGACTGCGGGCCGACGAACTCGCGGCGGCCGCCCACCAGTTCATCATCCGAGGGGGCAGGATCCGCGGCGAACGCAGCTGGATCGTCGACGTCGAACTCGACGACTCTCCCGCGAAGCTGCTGGAGCAGGTGATCCAGTCGGCCTACGACGGCGAGCGGGAACCGCCGCCCGAGATCCTCGTGCCGCTGCTGCCAGAGAACACCCCCGAGCTCGAGGAGGCCCTGAGCGCGCAGCGGCCCCGCCGCGGCCGCGTGCGCGTGCGCATCCCCGAGCGGGGCGACAAGGCGCAGCTCATGGAGCGCGCCGTGCTGAACGCGGGGGAGCACCTGATCCGGCACAAGCTCAAACGGGCCGCCGACCTCACCGCGCGCACCGACGCGCTCGCCGAACTGCAGCAGGCGCTCGGCATGGACGAGCCGCCGCTGCGCATCGAGTGCATCGACGTGTCGCACCTGCAGGGCACCGGCGTGGTCGCCTCGCTCGTCGTCTTCGAAGACGGCCTGCCCGCGAAGGGCGCCTACCGCAAGTACCGCATCGAGCAGACGCGCGACGACACCGACTCCATCCACCAGGTCGTCGCCCGCCGCGCCGCGCAGCTGAACGCCGCCCGCGAGGCGGGCGAACAGCCGAGCGGCATCTACCGCGACCGCCCCCAACTCGTCATCGTCGACGGCGGCGAGCCCCAGGTGAAGGCCGCGGCGCGCGCGCTCGCCGAGGCCGGCATCACCGACGTCGCACTGTGCGGGATCGCGAAGCGCCTCGAGGAGATCTGGCTGCCCGGCGACCCGTTCCCCGTGATCCTGCCCCGCACGAGCGAGGCGCTGTTCCTCGTGCAGCGCGTGCGCGACGAGGCCCACCGCTTCGCGATCACCTTCCAGCGCCAGCGCCGCAGCACGTCGATCGCGAGCCGCCTCTCCGAGATCCCGGGCCTCGGCCCGAAGCGCGTGCAGGGTCTGCTCAAGCACTTCGGCTCCGTGGCGCGCCTGCGCGCCGCCTCCCACGACGAACTCGCCTCGGCTCCGGGCCTCGGTCCGAAGCTCGCCGAGCAGATCCTCGGCCACCTCGCCTCGTCAGCCCGGGCCGACGGAACCCCGCCCGACGAACCCGAAGCCTCCGCTGCGGCTAAACTTGAGGCATCGATCGATGAGGCACCAGAGGGCGCGTCGCAAGGCGCGCCAGACGAGGGGAACACGGCGTGAACGAGCAGGTATCCGGGCAGGAAATCCTCATCGTCACGGGCATGTCGGGCGCCGGCCGCAGCACGGTCGCCAACACGCTCGAAGACCTGGGCTGGTACGTCGTCGACAACCTGCCCCTCTCGATGCTCAAGACGCTCGCCGACATGGCCGACCGGTCCGGGGGAGCGCTGCCCCGCATCGTGGCCGTGGTCGACGTGCGCGGCCGAGACCTCTTCGCCGAGATCCAAGACGTGATCGACGAGCTGCGCGAGACCGCGACGGTGCGTGTCGTCTTCCTCGACGCCACCGACGAGATCCTCGTTCGCCGCTACGAGTCGGTGCGGCGCCCGCACCCGCTGCAGGGCGAGGCGGGCAGTCTGCTCGAGGGCATCCGCCTCGAGCGCGAGCGCCTGCAGGAGCTGCGGGCCTCGAGCGACGTGGTGATCGACACCTCGCGGTACAACGTGCACGACCTGTCGACCGCCACGCGCGATCTGTTCTCCGACGACAACACGCCCGGCCTGCAGCTCTCCGTGCTGAGCTTCGGCTTCAAGTACGGCGCGCCCACCGACGTCGACCTGATGGTCGACATGCGCTTCCTGCCCAACCCGTTCTGGATCCCCGAACTCCGGCCCCTCACGGGCGTCGACCCCGAGGTCAAGGACTACGTGCTGAGCCGCGACGGCGCCGAGGAGTTCCTCGACCACTACATCGCCGCTCTCACCCCCGTCCTCGCCGGTTTCCAGCGGGAGAACAAGCGGCACGCCTCACTCGCGGTAGGGTGTACCGGCGGCAAGCACCGCTCGGTCGCGACCGCCCGCGAGCTCGCCGACCGCCTCGCCGGCCTGCCGGGTGTGAGCGTCAGCCTGCGCCATCGCGACCTCGGCCGCGAATAGCCCGCGCGCCGCACCCGAAACCTCTCCACCCTCATTCTCCGAAAGGATCCGATTCGTGCTGTCTACTCCCGAGGTGAAGAGCGAACTCGTACGGTTCCCGGTGCAGCGCACCGGTGAGCGCGTCGCCGAGGTCGCCACGATTCTGCGTCTCGCGGGCGGACTCCACACGATCTCGGGTCGCATCGCCCTCGAGGCCGAGCTGCACACGCCGCAGATCGTGCAGCGCGTGCGCAAAGACCTCGCCGAGCTCTACGGGGTGCGCTCCGAGGCCAAGCAGCTGCCGCCGTCGAGCACGCGGCCCGGCGCCCCCCAGTTCCTCGTGCGCGTGCTCGACGGCGAGACGCTGGCGCGCCAGCTCGGCCTGCTCGATCAGCGCCGCCGCCAGATCCGCGGCCTCCCGAACCGTCTCACCACGGGCGCCCAGGCCGAGCTCGCCGCGATCTGGCGCGGCGCCTTCCTCGCCCGCGGCGGCATCACCGCTCCGGGCCGCTCCGCGTCGCTCGAGATCGTCTGCCCCACCAGCGAGGTCACGATGGCGCTCGTCGGCGCGGCGAGCCGCATCGGCATCGAGGCGAAGAGCCGCGAGATCCGGGGCCAGAACAAGGTGCTGATCCGCGACAGCGAGGCGATCGGCGAGATGCTCGGCGCGATGGGCGCGCAGCAGGCCCGCTCCAGCTGGGACGAGCTGCGCCGCGCCCGCGAGACCCGCGCGACCGCGAACCGGCTCGTCAACTTCGACGACGCCAACCTGCGGCGCTCGGCGCAGGCGTCGGTCGCCGCGTGCGCTCGCGTCGAGCGCGCACTCGAGATCCTCGGCGACGACGTGCCCAAGCACCTGAACTACGCCGGCCAGCTGCGTCTCGCGCATCGCGAGGCGAGCCTCGACGACCTCGGCGCCCGCGCCGATCCGCCGCTCACCAAGGACGCGATCGCGGGCCGCATCCGGCGTCTGCTCGCGATGGCCGACAAGGAGGCGGAGGCCCGAGGCATCCCGGGCACCGAGGCGAGCCTGCCCGAAGAACTCGATTCGATGTAACGCGCGCGCGGCCGGGCGTCAACCCTGCCGCACCCGGCTGATTCTCCGCCACTTCCGGGCGCCAGAGCCCTAGACTTGAACCGTCAACTGTCGAACGCAGAGATTGGAGCACCTCATGGCTGCTTATTCACTCCCCGAGCTTCCCTACGATTACGCCGCGCTCGAGCCGCACATCAGCGGCAAGATCATGCAGTTGCACCACGACAAGCACCACCAGGCCTATGTGACCGGCGCGAACACGGCTCTCGAGCAGCTCGCCGAGGCGCGCGACTCCGACAACCTCGCAGCCGTGAACAAGCTCGAGAAGGATCTCGCCTTCAACCTCGGCGGTCACGTCAACCACACCATCTTCTGGAACAACCTCTCGCCCGAGGGCGGGGAGCGCCCCGAGGGCGAGCTCGCCGCGGCGATCGACGAGCACTTCGGCTCGTTCGAGAAGTTCCAGGCCCACTTCACCGCCACCGCGCTCGGTGTGCAGGGCTCCGGCTGGGCCGTGCTCGCGTGGGATGCGCTGGGTCAGCGCCCGAACATCGTGCAGCTCTTCGACCAGCAGGGCAACCTGCCCGCCGGCACCGTGCCGCTGCTCATGCTCGACGTCTGGGAGCACGCTTACTACCTCGACTACCTCAACGTGCGCGCCGACTACGTGAAGGCGTTCTGGAACATCGCGAACTGGCAGGACGTGGCGAAGCGCTTCGAGGCCGCCCGCTCGCAGACGCCCGGCCTGATCTGAGCCCGCCCCGGCATGCGCACCATCGAATCACTGGGAGACCTGCGCTCCCGCACCGTCATCGTCCGCTGCGATCTGAACGTTCCGCTGTCCGACGGCGTTATCACCGATGACGGCCGCATCCGCGCCTCGCTCACCACGATCCGCGAGCTTCGCGATGCGGGGGCGAAGATCGTGATCATCAGCCACCTGGGCCGCCCGAAGGGCGAGCCCGAGGCCCGCTACTCGCTGAAGCCGGTGGCGGTGCGCATGTCGGAGCTGCTCGGCGCGCCCGTCGAGTTCGTCGACCAGACCGTCGGCGCCTCGGCGTCGGCGGCCGTCGGCGCGCTCGACGACGGCGACGTCGTGCTGCTCGAGAACCTGCGTTTCAACGCGGGGGAGACCAGCAAGGACGACGCCGAACGGCGCGCCTTCGCCGAGCAGCTCGCCGAGCTCGGCGACGCGTTCGTCTCGGACGGCTTCGGCGTCGTGCACCGCCGCCAGGCCAGCGTGTACGACCTCGCGCAGCTGCTGCCGAGCGCCGCCGGCCGACTCGTCGCGGCCGAACTCGAGGTGCTGCAGCGCCTCACCGTCGACCCCGCGCGCCCGTACACGGTGGTGCTCGGCGGTTCGAAGGTCTCCGACAAGCTCGGGGTCATCTCGCACCTCATCGAGCGCGTCGACACGCTGCTCATCGGAGGCGGCATGCTCTTCACCTTCCTCGCAGCCCAGGGCCACGCCGTCGCGGCGAGCCTGCTCGAGCAGGATCAGCTCGACACCGTGCGGGGCTACCTCGCCGATGCCGAGAAGCGCGGCGTGCGCATCGTGCTGCCGACCGACGTGGTCGTCGCAGAGACCTTCTCGGCCGACGCCGCCCACGAGATCGTCCCCGCCGACGCGATCGAGTCGTCGAGCTTCGGCGACGCGGGCATCGGACTCGACATCGGCCCCGACTCGGCGACCGCGTTCGCCGACGTGATCGCCTCATCTGCGACGGTCTTCTGGAACGGCCCCATGGGCGTCTTCGAGATGGAGGCCTTCGCCGCCGGCACGCGCGCCGTCGCGAAGGCCCTCACCGAGACCGAGGGCTTCACCGTCGTCGGCGGCGGCGACTCCGCTGCCGCCGTGCGCGCGCTCGGGTTCTCCGACGATCAATTCGGCCACATCTCGACGGGCGGCGGGGCGAGCCTCGAGTTCCTCGAGGGCAAGCAGCTCCCAGGACTGGAGGTCCTCGCATGACCCAGAAAGCGCAGCGCACCCCGCTGATCGCCGGCAACTGGAAGATGAATCTCGACCATCTGCAGGCCATCGCCCTCGTGCAGAAGCTCTCGTGGGGCCTCAAGGACGTCAAGCACGACTACAGCGAGACCGAGGTGGCGGTCTTCCCGCCGTTCACCGACCTGCGATCGGTGCAGACGCTGCTGGCCGCCGACAAGCTGTCGCTCGTGCTCGGCGCGCAAGACGTGTCGCCGCACGAATCGGGCGCCTACACGGGCGACGTCTCGGCCCAGATGCTCGCGAAGCTCGACGTGCACTACCTGCTCGTCGGCCACTCCGAGCGCCGTCAGGGCCACGGCGAGAGCGACGAACTCGTGGGGCAGAAGGCCCTCGCAGCGCACCGAGCCGGAATGGTGCCGATGATCTGCGTCGGCGAGACCGCGGAAGACCTCGAGCAGCACGGCGCCGCGGCGATCCCGCTCGCCCAGCTCGCGGCCGCGCTCGCGCCGCTGCCGCAGGACGCCGAGTTCGTGATCGCCTACGAGCCCGTCTGGGCCATCGGCAGCGGCCAGGCGGCCACCCCCGAGCAGGCTCAGGAGGTCGCCAAGGCGATCCGGGAGTCGCTGCGCGAACTGCGCGGAGACGAACGCGCCGATGCCACCCGCGTGCTCTACGGCGGCTCGGTATCGAGCCAGAACGTGGCCGGCTTCCTGCGTCAGCCGGATGTCGACGGCGCCCTCGTCGGCGGAGCCAGCCTGAAGTCGGACGAGTTCACCCGCATCATCCAGTTCAAGAAGCACGTCACCGGTGCGTGAGCCGGGGCGCCGCAATCGGCGCCCAGCTCGCGAGCGGTATACTAGACGTCGGCCTACCGCGCCCTCGACCCCTGAAAGGTGAACTGCGTGCTCATCCTCAAGATCGCCCTGATCGTCGTCCTCGTGATCACGAGCCTGCTGCTCACCCTGTTCATCCTGCTGCACAAGGGTCGTGGCGGCGGCCTCTCCGACATGTTCGGCGGCGGCGTGACCTCGAGCCTCGGCTCGTCGGGCGTCGCCGAGCGCAACTTTTCGAAAAGCTTTTGACCGCGACCGA
>NZ_KB714603.1:103394-229418 GCF_000349545.1 Leucobacter sp. UCD-THU | reverse complement strand
CGTCTCGCAGGCAAAAGCCCCTCGAAAAGGCGACCCCGCCCACGACTTCGCAGTTTTGTAGCAGAAAGGTATTCAGTGCCAGGCAGTAACGCCATTCGCGGCGCCCGCGTCGGATCCGGACCCATGGGGGAGAAGGACCACGGAGCGCGCGCCGAACGTATTCAGATCTCGTACTGGGACGCGCTCGGCAACGAGACGATCCGCTACTTCGCGGCCGACGTCGCACCCGAGGAGATCCCCGAGCAGATCGATTCGCCGACCACCGGCCTTCCCGCCGGTCGAGACCGCGAGAACCCCCCGCTGCTCCCCAAGAACGAGCCGTACAAGACGCACCTCGCGTACGTGAAGGAGCGGCGCACGCCCGAAGAGGCCGAGGAGCTGCTCGAGGCCGCGCTGCAGAAGCTCCGCGCCCGGCGCGGCACCGCCGCGAAGTCGGCGTAGCGCCCCAGCCCAGCAGAGAGAAGCCCCGGTCCGATGAGACCGGGGCTTCTTCGTGTTTCAGCGCGTCAACGCGTTCGTCGCGTTAGCGCGTTCGTCGGATCAGCGCGTTCGTCGCGCTCGGATCAGATCTCGGCGAGCAGCGGGTCGAGCGCGGATCGATCGCCGTAGGGCAGCGTCAGCGCGACCACCGGCCGACCTCGCTCGGCGAGCACCTCGCGATCGCCTCGCGCCTGGGCGGCGATGAGCACGCCGAAGCTTTGGGAATCGGGGATCGGTACGTCGGGCGCTCCAGCGTCGCCGATCTGCAGGAACGCGCCGAGCGCGCGGCCGCCCTTGTGCAGCTGGCCGACCGAGTGCAGGTAGCTCGGCCCGAAACCGAGGGCGACGGGCACGCCGAGCGTCGTCGCCAGCCGATCCCGCAGTTCGCCGAGCGGCTCGGCGAGCGCGCCGTTCGGGTCGACGTACGCCTGGATCGCGAGGTACCCGTCGCTCGGAACCGCCTCGCGCAGGCGACGCAGGACCTCGCCCGCCGACGGCGCCTGCGCAGTCGGCGACGACGAACCGTCGGCCTCGGCGAGCGCGGCGCGAGCCGCCACCTTCGCGGCTTCCACGTCGGGCTGGTCGAACGGGTCGATCCCCATGAGCCGACCGAGCGCCGAGGTGGCGACCTCCCACAGCAGCATCTGGGCGCCCAGGGGAGCGGAGACGAGCACACCCGCCTCGGGGGCCGGTTCGATCGCGCCGTGAGCGTCGCCGTCGGCGACGCTCACCACCACGGCCTGGGCCGGCGCCTCGCGCAACTCGGGGGCCGACTCGTGCAGCGCGATCGGCAGCACGCCGTGCCCGTCCTTGCCCGTGGATTCGGCGATGAGCTGCTCGATCCAGCTGCCGAGACCCCATCGAGCGCTGCGCGTCTCGCGCACCGCGAGCACGAACCGCCGGGGAAGCCCGCCCGCGAGCGCGGCCGCCAGACGCAGCGCCGGATTGTCGGCGGTGTCGCGCGCGAGCAGCCCGCGCACCTCCGCGGCCTCCGCCACGAGACGGCGGATATCAACGCCTGCCAGCCCCGAGGGCACCAGCCCGAAAGCTGTGAGAGCCGAGAATCGACCGCCCACGTTCGGGTCGGCGTTGAACACCCGACGCCCCGCCGCACGCGACTCCTCGTCGAGCGGGGACCCCGGATCCGTGACGATCACCACGCGGCTCGCGGGATCGATGCCGGCCGCCCGGAACGCCTGCTCGAAGGTCGCGAGATGGCTGCGGGTCTCGATCGTGCTGCCCGACTTCGAACTCACCACCACTGCGGTGCGGGCCAGATCCCCGGAGAGGACGCGAGCCACGGCCGCGGGATGGGTGGAGTCGATCATGGTGAGCTCGACGC
Source organism: Leucobacter sp. UCD-THU (assembly GCF_000349545.1). Taxonomy (NCBI): domain Bacteria; kingdom Bacillati; phylum Actinomycetota; class Actinomycetes; order Micrococcales; family Microbacteriaceae; genus Leucobacter; species Leucobacter sp. UCD-THU. Next base: position 227,596 of record NZ_KB714603.1, on the reverse strand, counting down.
CCGCCCAGCGGGCGAGCACCGCCGGCGCGAGGCTCGATCCACCCATGCCGCACAGCACGAAGCGATCGACGCCGGCGCTCGCGAACTCGGCCCGCAGCGACTCGATCCGGGGGATCAACTCGGCCGCCGCCGGCTCGAAGTCGGTCCACCCCAGCCGGATCGCGGCCTCGGCCTCCGCCTCCGCACCCCACAGGGTCGCGTCGTGTGCGAAGATGCGGCTCGCCACACGACCCCGCACGAGCTCCTCGACGAGTTCAGCGGTGCGCCCGCCGTTCACGCGCTCGATGTCATCGCCGAAGGCGATCCCGATCCCAGCCATGATTGCTCTCCCCTCGGTGGCCTGCTCCGTGCTCGTCCCGCTCAGTCGGCCAGCGCGCGCTCCACGGTGCCGCAGAGCTCCGCCCACGAGGCGTCGAACTTCTGCAGCCCCTCGAGCTCGAGCTTCTCGGTGACCTCGCCGTAATCGATGCCCAACGCGTCGATCGCGTTGAGCAGCTGATTCGATTCCAGGTACTCGGAGGTGACGGTCTCGCCCCGCACCTCGCCGTGATCCGCGAACGCGTTCAGCGTCGCCTCGGGCATCGTGTTGACCGTCTGCGGCGCGACGAGCTCCTCGACGTACAGGGTGTCGCGCAGCGACGGATCCTTCACCCCCGTGGAGGCCCAGAGCGGGCGCTGCGCATTGGCGCCGAGATCGAGCAGCAGGCGGGCCCGCTCGGTATCGAACGCCTGCTCGAAGACCTCGTAGGCGAGGCGGGCGTTCGCGACGCCGGCCTGACCCTTGAGCGCGAGCGCCTCGGCGGTGCCGACCGCGGTCAGCCGCGCATCGATCTCGCTGTCGACGCGCGACACGAAGAACGACGCGACCGAGTGAATGCCCGACAGATCGTGCCCGGCCGCGCGAGCCCGCTCGAGGCCGGTGAGATACGCGTTGATCACCTGACGGTAGCGCTCGAGGCTGAAGATGAGCGTCACATTGACGCTGATGCCCGCAGCGATCGTCTCGGTGATGGCTTCGAGGCCCTCGACCGTGGCCGGGATCTTGATCATCGCGTTGGGGCGGTCCACCTTCGCCCACAGCTCGCGCGCCTGCGCCACCGTGCCCGCGGTGTCACGGGCGAGACCCGGCTCCACCTCGATCGACACGCGGCCGTCGCGGCCGCCGGACTCGGCGTACACCTCGGCGAAGACGTCGCACGCATCGGCGACATCGGCCGTCGTCAACTCGACGATGGTCGAGGCCACGTCGAGGCCGCGCCCGGCGCACGCCGAGATCCGCTCGCCGTAGCCGACGCCGCTGCCGATCGCACCGGCGAAGATCGTCGGGTTCGTGGTCACTCCGACCACGTCGTGGCTCGCGATCAGCGCGCGCAGCTCACCGCTGTCGAGACGCGACCGCGACAGGTCGTCGAGCCAGATGCTGACACCCGCGCGGCTGAGAGCCCGAGTCGACTCGCTCATCGTGCCACCTCCGCCAGGCTCCGCTCGCCGGCGCCCAGGCTGCGCGCCACGTGCGCGATGCTCTCGCGTGCCGCATCGACCACGGCCTCGGTCGTGATCCCGAACTCCCTGAACAGCGTCTCGTAGTCGGCCGAGGCTCCGAAGTGCTCGATCGACACCGAACGGCCCCGATCGCCCACGTAGCGCTCCCAGCCGAGCGCCAGGCCCGCCTCGACGCTCACGCGCGCCGGAACGGTCGCCGGCAGCACGCTCTCGCGGTACTCCTCGCTCTGCTCGGCGAACCACTCCAGGCACGGCGCGCTCACCACGCGTGCGCCGACGCCGTCGGCCGCGAGCCGCTCGCGCGCCTCGACCGCCAGCTGCACCTCGGAGCCGGTCGCGATGAGCAGCACGTCGACGGACCCGGTGGGGGAGTCGGCCAGCACGTAGGCGCCGCGACGCACACCCTCGGCGGCCTGCTCGGCCGTCGCGAACTCGCCGCCCCGGGGCAGCACGGGCACGTTCTGACGCGTGAGCGCGATACCGGTCGGCCCCGCGTGACGGCTCAGCACCTCGTGCCACACCACCGCGGTCTCGTTGGCGTCGGCGGGGCGCGCCATCGCGAGGTTCGGGATCGCGCGCAGCGAGGCCAGGTGCTCGATCGGCTGGTGGGTCGGGCCGTCCTCGCCGAGGGCGATGGAATCGTGCGTCCACACGAAGATGCTCGGCACGTTCATCAGCGCCGCCAGGCGCACCGCAGGGCGCATGTAGTCGGCGAACTGCAGGAAGGTGCCGCCGTAGCTGCGCGTCGGACCGTGCAGCTGGATGCCGTTGAGGATCGCGGCCATCGCGTGCTCGCGGATGCCGAAGTGCAGCACACGACCGTAGGGGTCGCCCTGCCACGCCGACGTCGAGCGGCGGCTCGGCACGAACGAGGGCGCGCCCGGGATCGTGGTGTTGTTCGAGCCCGCGAGGTCGGCGGATCCGCCCCACAGCTCGGGCATGATCGGCCCCAGAGCGGCGAGCACCTTGCCGCTCGCGGACCGCGTCGCCACGCTCTCGCCCGGCTCGAAGACGGGCAGCGCCTCGGCCGCGCCCTCGGGCAGCTCGCCGGCCTCGAGACGGTCGAGCAGCGCCTTGCGTTCGGGGTTGGCGGCGGCCCACTCGTCGAAGGAACGCTGCCACTCGGCGCGCCGCTCGGCACCGCGCTCAACCGCCTTGCGCGTGTGCTCGATCACCTCGGAGGCGACCGCGAAGTGCTGCTCGGGGTCGAAGCCCAGCGCCCGCTTCAGGGCCGCGAGCTCGTCGCCGCCCAGCTTCGAGCCGTGGATGCCGCCCGTGTTCTGCTTGCCGGGGGAGGGCCAGCCGATGATCGTCTTCAGGATGATGAGGCTCGGCTTCGAGGTCTCGGCCTGCGCCGCCTCGATCGCACGATTCAGCTCGACCAGATCCTCGACGTACTCGCCCGTCTTCTTCCAGTCGACCTCGATCACCTGCCAGCCGTAGGCCTCGTAGCGCTTCGCGACGTCTTCGGAGAACGAGATGTCGGTGTCGTCCTCGATCGAGATCTGATTGGAGTCGTAGATCGCGATGAGGTTGCCGAGTTCCTGGTGGCCGGCGAGCGACGAGGCCTCGGCCGTCACGCCCTCCTGCAGGTCGCCGTCACCCGCGACCACGTAGACGAAGTGGTCGAACGGGCTGCTGCCGGGAGCAGCCTCCGGGTCGAAGAGGCCGCGCTCGTAGCGGGCCGCGTAGGCGAAGCCGACGGCCGACGCGAGCCCCTGCCCGAGCGGGCCCGTCGTGATCTCGACACCGTCGGTGTGGCCGTACTCGGGGTGCCCGGGCGTCTTCGAACCCCACGTGCGCAGCGCCTTCAGATCGTCGAGCTCGAGACCGTACCCGCCGAGGTACAGCTGCACGTACTGGGTGAGCGACGAGTGGCCCACCGACAGGATGAAGCGGTCGCGGCCGATCCAGCCCGCGTCGGCAGGATCGTGGCGCATCACCCGCTGATGCAGCAGATAGGCGAGAGGCGCGAGGCTGATCGCGGTGCCCGGGTGGCCGTTGCCCACCTTCTCCACCGCGTCAGCCGCCAGCACCCGCGCGGTGTTCACCGCGAGATCATCGAGCTCGTCCCACTGCAGTTCGTTTCCCAAGAGACACCTTTCGACGGGAAGAATCCGAGCGCATTCGCGCACACACCGACAATCTTACGGCAGCCGGGGTAGCATAGAGGGTGATGTCCACCGAGATCTCAGCCCAGTCGCAGGCCGCATCGTACACCGAGCAGGCTCGGCCCCGCCGCCCCTTCGGACGCGTCGTCAAGAACTACGTCGCGCTCACCAAACCGCGCGTCATGGAACTGCTGCTCGTGGTGACCGTTCCGGCCATGATCCTCGCCGAACGCGGCCTGCCCGACCTGTGGCTGGTGCTCGCCACGCTCATCGGCGGCGCGATGAGCGCAGGATCGGCCGGCGCCTTCAACTGCTACATCGACCGCGAGGCCGACCGCCTCATGAAGCGCACCAAGAACCGGCCGCTCGTCACGGGCGAGATCTCGGATCGCAACGCGCTCGTGTTCGCCTGGGTGCTCGGCGTGATCTCGATCGTGTGGCTCTACGCCACCACCAACTGGCTGGCCGCCGTGCTCGGCGCGGCCGCCATCTTCACCTACGTGGTCGTCTACACGATGTGGCTCAAGGGCCGCAGCGAGCAGAACATCATCTGGGGCGGGATCGCGGGCTGCTTCCCCGTGCTCATCGGCTGGGCCGCGGTGACCGGCTCCCTCGGCTGGCCCGCCTGGGTGTTCTTCCTCATCATCTTCCTCTGGACCCCGGCCCACTACTGGCCGCTGTCGATGCGCTACCGCGAGGACTACGCGGCGGCCGGCGTCCCCATGCTCGGCGTCGTGCGCGGCCGCGCGACCGTCGGCCTGCAGGTCATCCTCTACACCTGGGCCACCGTCGCCTCGAGCCTGCTGCTCATCCCCGCGCCCGGCATCGGCTGGCTGTACACCGCCGTCGCACTGCTCTCGGGCGGCTACTTCATCCTGCAGGCGCACCGTCTCTACGGCAGCGCGATCCGCGGGCAGGAGGGCAAGCCCATGCAGGTCTTCCACGGCTCCATCACCTACCTCTCCGTGCTGTCGCTCGCGATCGCGATCGATCCGCTGCTGCCGTTCTGAGTCGTGGGCGCCTGAGGTTCGGCTCCCTGATACGGCCTCCCCTGACTCGCAGGCTCCGACTTGCGAGGTCGATTCGCGGGTTCGATTCGTGCACGGCTGATCCTGCCGGCCCTGACTCAGCATCCTTAGGCATGCAGGCTCCGCGGCCTGTGGGTTGCGCGCCTTCGACTCGCGAATCCTCGCTTTGAAAGATCGCAGCTTGCGAGACCGCGCCTTGCGAGATCTTGGCTCGCGAACCCTCGCCTTGGACGATCACGGCTTGGACGATCGTGGCTTGCCGCACTCCGGTCTGCCGATCCCGCGTCGGCCGTCTCCGCGCGGAGGGGTGCACACCCGAGCCGCTACGCTGACTCCATGAGTCAGCAGGCACCCGAACTCCGCTCGAGCACCGCAGTCGTCACTCTCGGCAGGCCCGATCCGACGCCGGACGGCCCGCTCAACCCGCCGATCTCGCTCAGCTCGACCTTCCGAAGCGCGGGCGCACCTCAGCAGGGTGAGCGCGTCTACGCCCGCTACGCCAACCCGACGTGGGAGCCGCTCGAGGAGGCGATCGCGAGCCTCGAGGGTGGCGACCTGCCCGGCCTCGCCTTCGCGTCGGGCATGGCGGCGGTCTCTGCGGCGCTGTCGCTCGTGCCCGTCGGCGGGGTGGCGGTCGTACCGAGCGCCTCGTACAACGGCACGATCGGGCTCGCGCGGGATCTCGCCGAGGCGGGGTCGCTCGTGCTGCACGAGGTGGACCCGCTCGACCTCGCGGCGACGATCGCGGCGCTCGAGGGAGCCGACCTGCTGTGGCTCGAGTCCCCGACGAACCCGATGCTCGACGTCGTCGACCTGCCGCGGCTCGTCTCGGAGGCGCGGCGCCGCGGTGTCACCGCGGTCGTCGACAACACCTTCTCCACGCCGCTCAGGCAGCGCCCGCTCTCGGTGGGCGCCGACGTGGTGGTGCACTCGGCGACGAAGTTCATCGCCGGACACTCCGACGTGCTGCTCGGCCTCGTCGTCGCCCGCAACGGCGAACTGCGGGCACGGCTCGCGAAGCACCGCACGCTGCACGGCGGCATCGCGGGGCCTTTCGAGGCCTGGCTGGCGCTGCGGGGCCTGCGCACCATGGCGCTGCGCCTCGACCGCGCGGAGGCCACGGCGGACGAGCTCGCGCGCCGGCTGCTCGAGCACCCGGCCGTCGAGCGCGTGCGATACCCGGGACTGCCGAGCGATCCGAACCACGAGCGGGCCCGCGTCCAGCTCGACGGCTTCGGCGCCATCGTCTCGATTGAGCCGAGCGGGGGAGCAGACGCCGCCGACCGCCTCGTCGAGGCCCTCGGCCTCTTCACACCTGCCACGAGCCTCGGCGGGGTCGAGTCCCTCGTGGAGCGCCGGCGGCGGCACGCCGCCGAGCCCCTCGAGGTGCCCGAGGCGCTCGTGCGCCTCAGCATCGGCATCGAGCACGTCGAGGATCTCTGGGCCGATCTCGACCGCGCCCTCACAGCTGCCGCGGGGTAGCGGGGGCCGCCCTCATCTCTCTCGTGGCTTCTGGCTTCTCGTCGATTCTGGCTTCTCGGCACTTCTGGTTGCTCGATGCTTCTGTCCTCTCGTGGTTCCTGGCTTCTCGTCGTTTCCGCCTGCTCGTCCTTCCTCCCTTTCGCTCCGCATCTCTCACCCGTTCCTCACACTCCTCCCTTCTTTCTCGCCCGCGCGTTTCCGGTTCTCCGAGCCTTTCGGCCTCTCCCTCCGATCCGCTTCCCGGCGAGCGGCCACCAAGTGTTCGATCATCGCGCTCGCAGAACTATTCGTGACCGCTCATCAGGGTGCGGCTCATGGGCGAGGACGTGTGGGTGGCCGGCTCGGTGCGATCCCCGGAACGCTCGTCGAGCAGCCTCGCAAGCATCGGCCGCACCGGGCGTTCCGGGCGCCCGGTGAAGTGCAGCATCCTCCGCCCGGTCGCGAGCGAACTCTTGAGCACGTCGTCGGCGAAGAATACGCGCACACGCCAACCTGCATCGCGCGCCGCCTGCAGCTTCACCGCATCCCGTCGACGCTGCTGCAGCGAAACGAGGTGCTGCCCGCCGTCGTACTCGAAGATGGCGCGCGCCTCGTCGTCAGCCGCGTCGAAGCGCCCGATCCAACACCCCTGCCCGTCGTGCAGTTCGGCCTGCAGTCGCAACTCCGGGCCGCCCACCCGAGCATTGCCGAGCCGCATCAGCGTCTCCATGCGCGACTCGGCCCCCACCCGAGCGAGTGCCGCCGCCTCGCGAAAACGCACGGTGCCGCGACCCGATGCCTGAGCCGCGAAGATCTTGAGATCGTCTCGAGTCACGTAGAGATGAGGATCGTAGCGCTCGGAGGGGTTGAGAAGCAGGAAATCGAGCGCCACGACGAGCTCGCAGAATGGAAGTTGCAAAGCCGACTGCAGCACGGCGTCGAGCGGGGCGGACACCGGAATCCGATCGTCGTGTTCGGGCACGATACAGGGGTACTCGGGCGCGATCTCTCGATGTCGGTGTCCGGCGACGCCCCGGCACCTCACGCGGCCGACGGCCACCGGTGAAGAGACGTCGACCGGCGCGTGCTGCGACACTCTCACGGGGCAGCCGAGCAGCGCCAGCGCGGTAGCGTGGCTGAACCGTTCGCCAGGCCGCAACCTCGGAAGGTACTGCAGGGCCCGGCCGTTCAGGGTGGCCGCGATGGGCCCCCGCGATCGCACACCGGCGAAGGGGCGGTGCCACCGAGGATGTCTGAAGGTGGCTCGGCCGCACCCCGGCCGTGCCGCGTCCCTCACTAGGAAGGCTCGCTCATCGGTGAGTGCGATGGGCTGCGGTTGAGAGGTCATGTCGACCATGGTCTCGCTTGAGTTCGCCTCGGACGCCCGTCTCCACAGCGCTCACGGGAACTCCCCGGATCGGCGGGCGAAACCCCAGCTGTGAGCGAAGTCCCTGCGACCTGTGGGGCCCTGCGAGTGGTCAAGAAGTGCTCCCATCTGGGGCGATCGGAGCACTTCTTGACCACTTGCTAGGGGAGAGGGAAACAGGAAGAAGAGAAAAGGAAAAGGAAAAGTGAAAATGGAAAAGGGAAAGGCCAGAGGGAAAGGGAAGAGGGAAAGGCGCGTGGCAGCCAGGGAACCAGGAGACCAGGGGAACCCAGGATCAGGGACCCGGTCCGCCAGTTCCTCGCGAGTGGTCAAGAAGTGCTCGGGCCTCGGACGCCACAAGCACTTTCTGACCACTCGCGAGGGAGCGGGCAGGAGAAAGCAGGAGCGGGCGGGGAGAGCAGGAGCGGGCGGGGGAGAGCAGGGGATAGGGTCACCCCCAACGGCCCCGAGACCGAACCGGAACCGGACCGGACAGCCCCGAGATCGGACCGGGCCGGGCAGGACCGGGCAGCCCCGGGCCCAGGCCGAACCGACCCCGGATCCGACTCGCGCTCGAGAACCCGATCTCTACGCCGCCACCGGCCGCTTGAGGCGCAGCACGACGACCGTCATGGCCGCAGCGGTGAGCGACGCGAGCACCATGTGCACGCCGACCGCGAGGGGCGGCAGCCCGCTGCGCGCCTGGTACACGCCCACGCCGATCTGCACGAGCAGCACGACGAGCAGCGCGACGCTCCAGGCGCGGGGGCGCAGCCGCTGCGCGAGCGCCCAGATCACGAGCGCGACGGTGAGCGCGAGCGCGGCGTAGCCGGGCCAGGCGTGCACGTGCGCGAGCAGCGACGCGTCGAAGCCGTCGCGCACGACGCTGTCGTCGCCCGAGTGGGGGCCGGCGCCCGTGGTGAGCACGCCGACGAAGACGGTGATCGCCATCGCGAAGGTGGTGATGTGGGCGAGGATCAGGAACGGGGTCGGCACCGCCCGCTCGCGCGCCCCGGGGCGCTCGTACATGCGCACCAGGTAGGCCGCCGTCACGCACACGATGATGAGCGAGATCACGTAGTGCACACCCACGAGGTTGGCGTTGAGGTGCAGCCACACCACGAAGCCGCCGATGACGGCCTGCGAGGCGACGAGCCCGAGCACCACGGCCGAGATGACGAACAGGTCGCGGCGCTGCCGGCGGATCGTCCAGGTCAGCACCAGCACCGCGATCGCGAAGATCAGCAGCGGCCCGCTGAGGGTGCGGTTGCCGAACTCGATGACGCCGTGGATGCCGAGCTCGGGGGTGGGGGTGAGCGAGCCGGGCACGCACACGGGCCAGTCGCTGCACCCGAGACCCGAGCCGGTGAGGCGCACCGCGCCGCCCGTCGCGATGATCGTGACGTTCAACACGAACGAGATCCACGCGAGCACGCGCACCAGTCGGCTCGGCAGACCATCTGCGTCGATGAATCGCGGGCGCCCGCCGGGCGAGGTCGCGGAGTCGGTAGCGGAGTCGGTGGCGGTGCTGCTCGGGGTGGACAACGAAGCTCCTCTCGGGCGCCTCCCGCACGGGGTTTCGCCCTGGGCGAGCCCCTGCCCGTTTTCACCGGGAACCTGTAGAATGGGAAGCTGTGGTTGCGTACGGCGAGCCGTGTTCGGGTGCTCAGCACCGGATCGGCTCCGTCCGAAGCCCAGACTACTGCACCGCTGCAGAGCCAGACCTGTGCGCTCGATTCGTTTCGCACGCTCACGCGGTCTGAGCTCGGCGAGACGAAGAATTGAGGGAGTGATCATGCCAGAGGTACTGATCGACCGACCCGAGCTCGAAGGCTTGGGCCAGTACGAGTTCGGCTGGCACGACAGCGACGAGGCGGGCGCGACGGCGAAACGCGGCCTCAACGAGCAGGTCGTGCGTGAGATCTCGGCGCTGAAGAACGAGCCCGAGTGGATGCTGCAGCGACGCCTCAAGGCCCTGCAGATCTTCGGCCGCAAGCCGATGCCCGCGTGGGGCGCCGACCTGTCGGACATCGACTTCGACAACATCAAGTATTTCGTGCGCTCCACCGAGAAGCAGGCCACCACCTGGGAGGAGCTGCCGGAGGAGATCAAGGAGACGTACGAGAAGCTCGGGATCCCCGAGGCCGAGCGCCAGCGCCTCGTCGCGGGCGTCGCCGCGCAGTACGAGTCCGAGGTCGTCTACCACCAGATCCGCGAGGACTTGGAGGCGCAGGGCGTGCTCTTCCTCGACACCGACACGGCGCTGCGCGAGCACCCCGAGATCTTCGAGCAGTACTTCGGCACGGTGATCCCGTCGGGCGACAACAAGTTCGCGGCGCTCAACACGGCCGTCTGGTCGGGCGGCTCGTTCGTGTACGTCCCGAAGGGGGTGCACGTCGAGATCCCGCTGCAGGCCTACTTCCGCATCAACACCGAGAACATGGGCCAGTTCGAGCGCACGCTCATCATCGCCGACGAGGGCAGCTACGTCCACTACATCGAGGGCTGCACCGCTCCGATCTACAAGAGCGACTCGCTGCACTCCGCCGTCGTCGAGATCATCGTGAAGAAGAACGCCCGCGTGCGCTACACGACGATCCAGAACTGGTCGACGAACGTGTACAACCTCGTCACCAAGCGCGCGATCGCCGAAGAGGGCGCCACCATGGAGTGGGTCGACGGCAACATCGGCTCCAAGGTCACCATGAAGTACCCGTCGATCTTCCTGACCGGCGAGCACGCCAAGGGCGAGACCCTCTCGGTCGCGTTCGCGGGCCCCGGCCAGCACCAGGACGCCGGCGCGAAGATGATCCACCTCGCGCCGCACACCAAGTCGTCGATCCTCTCGAAGTCGATCGCGCGCGGCGGCGGCCGCACCGGCTACCGCGGCGAGGTGCGCGTGGAGGCGAACGCCCACCACGCCGCCAACTCGGTGGTCTGCGACGCGCTGCTCGTCGACACGATCTCGCGCAGCGACACCTACCCGGCCATCGACATCCGCACCGACGACGCCACCCTCGCGCACGAGGCGACCGTCACCCGCGTGAGCGAGGATCAGCTCTTCTACCTCATGAGCCGCGGCCTCTCCGAAGAGGAGGCCATGGCCATGATCGTGCGCGGCTTCATCGAGCCCATCGCGCGCGAGCTGCCCATGGAGTACGCGCTCGAACTGAACAAGCTCATCGAGATGAGCATGGAAGGATCCGTCGGTTAAAGATGTCCACTCTCCAGACAGAACAGCACGGATTCAAGGCCCACAGCGACGGCGACTGGGAGAACCGGGCACCGGTGCAGACCCGCTCGGAGCGCTTCAAGTCGACGAACCTGGCCGATTTCCCCGAGGTCACCGGCCGCGAGGTGAACTGGAAGTTCACCCCGATCGCGAAGATCCGGGCGCTCATCGACGGCCCGCTCGAGGCCGGCGCCGCGGCTCCGGTCGTCTCCGACGCCCCCGGTGTCGAGGTCACGCACGTGCCGATGGACTCGGATCTCGTCGGCCGCGCGGGCATCCCCGAGGATCAGGCCGCGGCGAACGCCTGGGGCCAGGCCGGCACCGCGCTGCGCATCCTGCTCACCAGCGAGGAGCGCCAGACCGTGACGGTCGACCGCTCCGGGCTCGCGCAGAACCCCGCGGCGGCTCACACGATCATCGAGGCCGCGCCCAACGCGAACGCGCTCGTGATCCTCGAGAACTCGGGCGACGCGAATCTCACCGAGACCGTCGAGATCGTGGTCGGCGACGGCGCGAACCTCACCGTCGTCTCGATCCAGGAGTGGGCCGACGACGCGATCCACCTCGCCAGCCACAACGCGACCGTGGGCCGCGACGGCAACCTCCAGCACATCGTCGTCTCGCTCGGCGGCGGCGTGGTGCGGCTCAACCCCTCGATCCACCTCGACGGGCAGGGCGCCAACGGCGAGAGCTACGGCGCGTACTTCGCCGACGCCGGCCAGCACCTCGAGCACCAGGTCTACATCGACCACAACGCCCCCCGCACCCGCAGCCGCGTCGCCTACAAGGGCGCGCTGCAGGGCGAGGGCGCGCACGCGGTCTGGATCGGCGACGTGCTGATCCGTCGCATCGCGGAGGGCACCGACAGCTACGAGGAGAACCGCAACCTCACGCTCACCGAGGGCACGCGCGCCGACTCGATCCCGAACCTCGAGATCGAGACCGGCGACATCGAGGGAGCCGGTCACGCCTCCACGACGGGCCGCTTCGACGAGGAGCACATCTTCTACCTGCAGAGCCGCGGCATCTCCGAGGACGACGCCCGCAAGCTGGTGGTGCGTGGCTTCCTCTTCGAGGTCATCCAGCGCATCGGCAACGAGCAGGTCGAGGCGCGGCTCCAGGAGGCGATCGAGGCAGAGCTGCAGCAGAGCGTGCTCGCATAATGGCCCGCCACAAGGTAGTCGCGCTGAGCGACCTGGTGCAGGATCAGGCGACCCGCGTGGTCGTCGAGGATGCGCCGATCGCTCTCGTGCTCGACGGCCAGGGAGAGGTGCACGCGATCGGCGACACCTGCACCCACGGACAGATCAGCCTCTCCGAGGGTTTCGTCGAGGACGACACCCTCGAGTGCTGGGCGCACGGCTCGGCGTTCTCGTTGCGCACCGGCTACCCGCAGAACCTTCCGGCTTACGAGCCGGTCCCCGTCTACGTTGTCGAGATCGAAGACGGCGACGTGTACATCGACCCCAACGTTACGAAAGAGATTGAACAATGAGCTCAGTTCTTGAAATCAAGGACCTGCATGTCAGCGTCGAAACCGAGCAGGGCCCGAAGGAGATCCTGAAGGGCGTCAACCTCACCATCAAGCAGGGTGAGACCCACGCCATCATGGGCCCCAACGGCTCGGGCAAGTCGACCCTCGCCTACGCCGTCGCCGGCCACCCCCGCTACGAGATCACGAGCGGCCAGCTGCTGCTCGACGGCGAGGACATCACCGAGTTCGAGCCCGACGAGCGCGCTCAGGCGGGCCTCTTCCTGGCCATGCAGTACCCGGTCGAGATCCCGGGCGTGACCAACGCCAACTTCCTGCGCACCGCGAAGACCGCGATCGACGGCGAGGCGCCGGCGATCCGCACCTGGATGGGCGAGGTCAAGGAGGCCATGCAGAACCTGCGCATGGACGAGTCCTTCGCCTCGCGCAACGTCAACGAGGGCTTCTCGGGCGGCGAGAAGAAGCGCAACGAGATCCTGCAGCTCGAGTTGCTCAAGCCGAAGTTCGCGGTGCTCGACGAGACCGACTCCGGCCTCGACGTCGACGCGCTGAAGATCGTGTCCGAGGGGGTGAACCGCGCCAAGGAGCACACCGGCCTCGGCGTGCTGCTCATCACGCACTACACGCGCATCCTGCGATACATCAAGCCCGACTTCGTGCACGTCTTCGTGAACGGCCGCGTGGCCGAAGAGGGCGGCCCCGAGCTCGCCGAACGCCTCGAGGAAGAGGGCTACGACCGCTTCCTCGCGTCGGTCTAGGCGCGTAGGCTGGTCGTATGAGCGACGAAACCACCACGGTCCCGCAGTCGATCGATCCCGAGTTCCGCGAGCAGGCGACGGAGGCGCTCAAGAACGTCTCCGACCCCGAGCTCGGGGTCAACATCGTCGACCTCGGCCTGATCTACGATCTGGCCTACGACGAGGAGCACGACGCGCTGGTGATCAGCATGACGCTCACGAGCGCCGGCTGCCCGCTGACCGACGTGATCGAGAACGACATCGCCGAGGCGCTCGACGGCCTGGTGGCGGCCTTCCGCATCAACTGGGTGTGGATGCCGCCGTGGACGCCCGAGCGCATCACCGACGACGGTCGCGACATGATGCGCGCGCTGGGATTCGCGATCTAAGATCCCGACATCCGTGCCTCACAACCCGCTGCGCTCGCCCGGCGATCCTCGCCTCAACAGGATCGCCGGTCCGAGCGCGCTCGTCATTTTCGGGGTGACCGGGGATCTGTCGCGCAAGAAGCTCATGCCGGCGGTCTACGATCTCGCGAACCGCGGCCTGCTGCCCCCCGGCTTCGCGCTCGTCGGCTTCAGCCGCCGCGACTGGGCCGACCGCGACTTCGCCGAGATCGTGCACGACGCCGTGCGCAAGTACGCGCGCACCCCCTTCCGCGAGTCGACCTGGAAGCAGCTCGTCCAGGGCATCCGCTTCGTACAGGGAAGATTCGACGACCCTGACGCGTACGCGCGCCTGCGCAGCACCGTGGACGCCCTCGATCGGGAGCGCGGCACCATGGGCAACCACGCCTTCTACCTGTCGATCCCGCCGAGATCGTTCCCCGAGGTGGCCCACCACCTCAGCAGCTCGGGCCTCGTCGACCGCACCGTCGACGACCAGCGCTGGCGGCGCGTGATCATCGAGAAGCCGTTCGGCGAGGATCTGCAGTCGGCGCGCGAGCTCAACGACACGCTCGAGTCGGCGTTCCCCGCCGACTCGATCTTCCGCATCGACCACTACCTCGGCAAGGAGACGGTGCAGAACATCCTCTCGCTGCGGTTCGCGAACTCCATGTACGAGCCGATCTGGAATCGCAACTACGTCGACCACGTGCAGATCACCATGGCCGAGGACATCGGCGTGGGCGGCCGCGCGGGCTACTACGACGGCGTCGGCGCCGCCCGCGACGTGATCCAGAACCACCTGCTGCAGCTGCTCGCCCTCACCGCGATGGAGGAGCCGATCTCGCTCAGCGCAGACCACCTGCGGGCCGAGAAGGAGAAGGTGCTCGAAGCGGTGCGGCTGCCCGACGACCTGGCCACGGCGACGGCGCGCGGCCAGTACGCGGGCGGCTGGCAGGGCGGGGAGCTGGTGCGCGGCTTCCTCGAGGAGGAGGGCATGGATCCCGCCTCGCGCACCGAGACGTACGCGGCGATGAAGCTGTTCGTGAACACGCGCCGCTGGTCCGATGTGCCGTTCTACCTGCGCACCGGCAAACGACTGGGGAGGCGAGTGACCGAGATCGCCGTGGTCTTCCGGCGCGAGGCCGGGGAGCTGTTCGCTAAGGCGCACGGCAGCGATCAGGGATCGAACGCCCTCGTGATCCGGGTGCAGCCCGACGAGGGCATCACGATGCGCTTCGACGCGAAGGTGCCCGGCACGGGCACGCGCGTGCGCGACGTCACGATGGACTTCGGCTACGGCCACGCGTTCACCGAGGCGAGCCCCGAGGCGTACGAGCGGCTGATCCTCGACGTGCTGCTCGGCGACGCGCCCCTCTTCCCGCGGCAGGCCGAGGTGGAGCTGTCGTGGCGCATCCTCGACCCCATCGAGGAATTCTGGGCGTCGCTCGACGAGGCCCCCGAGCAGTACGCCCCCGGGTCGTGGGGGCCCGACTCGGCGAACGACCTGCTGGCCCGCGACGGCCGCGGATGGAGACGCCCGTGATCGAGCACCTCCCCAACACGACCGTGAGCGCGGTGGCGCGCCGCCTCGTCGCGATGCGGCTCGAGGGCGGCGTCTCCGCGCTGGGCCGCGTGCTGACCCTCATCATCGCGACCTCCGAGCCGATCGACGAGACGGTGGTCGAGGCCGCCAACCACGCCTCGAGCGAGCACCCGATGCGCGTGATCGTGCTGGTCGCGAACCCGCACGAGCCCGCCCCGCGCCTCGACGCCGAGATCCGCGTCGGGGCCGACGCCGGCGCCAGCGACGTCGTCGTGCTGCGCGCATACGGCGAGGTGTGCAGCGGCATCGAGAGTCTCGTCACCGGCCTGCTGCTGCCCGACGCGCCGGTGGTGGTGTGGTGGCCGCAGGAGTCTCCCGAGCGCCCCGGATCGCACCCGCTCGGTCGCATCGCGCAGCGCCGCATCACCGACAGCGCCGACTCCTCGGCGGAGACGTTCGCGGCGCGCGCCGCCGGGTACGCGCCCGGCGACACCGACCTGGCCTGGACGCGCCTCACGCGCTGGCGCGAGTATCTCGCCGCGATCCTCGACCAGCCGCCCTTCGACCCCGTGACCGCGGTCGAGGTGGTCGGCGGGGCCGATTCGCCGTCGACGCGCCTGCTCGCCACCTGGCTCGAGCTCATGCTGCAGGTGCCGACCGAGTGCCGGCTGCAGAACGAGGCGCCGGTGGTCGGGGGCGTGCGCTCGGTGACGCTGCGGCGCGCGTCGGGCGACGCCGTGCTCGAGCGGGTGTCGCCCGCCCGGGCGGTGCTGCGCCAGCCCGGCCAGCCGCAGCACGAGATCTCGCTGCCGCGACGCACGCTGCGCGAGTGCCTGGCCGAGGAGCTGAGGATCCTCGACGAGGACGCGATGTACGGCGGCGTGGTGAAGCAGCTCGAAGCCAACGATCGAACGGAGTCACAGTCTTGACCGGAGCAGCAGATGCGACCGCAGCGGCCGCGAACATCGGGGTCGTCGGCCTCGCCGTCATGGGGGCGAACCTCGCCCGCAACCTGGCGAGCCGCGAGGGCAACACCGTGGCGGTGCTGAACCGCAGCCCCGAGCGCACCGACGCGCTCATCGCCGAGCATCCCGAGGCCGGCTTCGTCCCCGCCTACTCCTACGAAGAGTTCGCCGCCAGCCTCACCCGCCCGCGCACCGCCATCATCATGGTGCAGGCCGGCGCCGCGACCGACGCCACGATCGACGCGCTCGTCGAGGTGTTCGAGCCGGGCGACATCATCGTCGACGGCGGCAACGCATTCTTCCCCGACACGATCCGCCGGGAGCGGGCGGTGCGCGAGACGGGCATCAACTTCGTCGGCGCCGGCATCTCGGGCGGCGAGGAGGGCGCGCTCAACGGACCCAGCATCATGCCGGGCGGGTCGGACGAGGCCTGGGCCACGCTCGGCCCGATCCTCACCTCCATCGCGGCCGTCGCCGACGGCGAGCCCTGCGTGGCCCACATCGGCCACGACGGCGCCGGTCACTTCGTGAAGATGGTGCACAACGGCATCGAGTACGCCGACATGCAGCTGATCGCCGAGGCCTACGATCTGATCCGCCGCGGCACGGGCAAGAGCCCCGCCGAGATCGCCGACGTCTTCGCCGAGTGGAACCGCGGCGAGCTCGAATCGTACCTCATCGAGATCACCGCCGAGGTGCTTCGGCAAGTCGACGCCGAGACCGGTCGGCCGCTCGTCGACGTGATCCTCGACCAGGCCGGCGCGAAGGGCACCGGCGCCTGGACCGTGCAGACCGCGCTGTCGCTCGGCGTGCCCGTCTCCGGGATCGCCGAGGCGACGTTCGCCCGCTCGCTCTCGTCGCACCCCGAGCAGCGTGCCGCGGCGGCCGAGCTGCCGGGACCGGCGGAGACCTTCGCGCCCCTCGACGAGACCGCCTTCATCGAGGACGTGCGCCAGGCGCTCTACGCGTCGAAGATCGTCGCCTACTCGCAGGGCTTCGACGAGATCCGCGCCGGCGCCGCCGAGTACGACTGGAGCATCGACCTCGGCGCCGTCTCGCGCATCTGGCGCGCCGGCTGCATCATCCGCGCCCAGTTCCTCGGGCGCATCGCCGAGGCCTACGCCGAGCAGCCCGAGCTGCCGCTGCTGATGTCGGCGCCCTACTTCGCCGACGCGCTGAGCCGCGGGCAGGCCGCCTGGCGGCGCGTGGTGATCGCTGCGACCGCCGCAGGCATTCCCGCACCCGCGTTCTCGTCGTCGCTGTCGTACTACGACGGTCTGCGCGCCGAACGGCTGCCGGCCGCGCTCATCCAGGGGCAGCGCGACTTCTTCGGTGCGCACACGTACCGCCGCGTCGACCGCCCCGGCACGTTCCACACGCTCTGGTCGGCCGATCGCAGCGAGGTGCGGCTCTGATGCGCGTCGAGCGCGTCGTCGACCGGCGCTCGCTGGGCGAGTCGGTCGCGACCGCGCTCATCGGGGTGTGCCGGGAGCGGCAGCTGGCCGGAGCGGTGCCCTGCGTGGTGCTGACCGGCGGTCGCGCCGGCGCGCAGGCCCTGCTCGCCGTGCGCGACCACCGCGACCGCGACACGGTCGACTGGGGGCGGGTGCGCTTCCTCTGGGGCGACGAGCGCTGGGTGCCGGCCGGGCACGCGGATCGCAACGATCTGCTGGCCGACGAGTCGCTGTTCGCCGCCGTCGAGACGGATGCGACGCTCGTGCACCGCGTCACCGCCTCCGATTCGGGGCTCACGCTCGAGGAGGCCGCCGCGGAGTACGCGGACGTCGCCGCACGGGTCGACCGCATCGACGTGGTGCTCAGCGGCGTGGGGGAGGACGGCCACATCGCCTCGCTCTTCCCGGGGCGCTCTGAGCTGCTGCAGGGCGACGACGAGGCGGCCGCGCTGCCGGTGCGCGACTCGCCGAAGCCGCCGCCCGAGCGGGTCACGCTCACGCTGCCCGTGCTGAACCGAGCCGACCACTCCTGGCTGCTCGCGGTGGGGGAGGGCAAGGCCGAGGCACTGCGCGCGGTGCTCGGGCGCACCGAGCCGCTGCTGCCCGCAGCGCGCCTCGCAGGCCGCGTCGACACGGTGCTGTGGGCCGACGACGCCGCACTGCACCTGTCGGCGTAGCCGTCGGGACCGGGCCCGCCCGGCGCACCGCGGTTCGGGTTCCGGATCCGCGTACATCCCTCGCAGGTCACGGCCCGCAGCCGCCGTACCGCGCAGCACTCCTCACCCGGTCGTTCGCCCTCCGCGCACCCGACAGCTCGCGCCCCGACGAGGACGAGTAGACTAGCGAGGTTGTCCACTCGCAAGCCGGCCCCGCCGGCGTGTCCAAGGAGCCTTCCCACATGATCACCGTCGAAGACCTCGCGATCGACGTCGGCGCCCGACGCCTCATGGAGGGCGTCACCTTCCGGGTGAACCCGGGCGACAAGATTGGCCTCGTCGGACGCAACGGCGCAGGCAAGACGACGCTCACGCGCACACTGTCCGGCGAGCTGCAACCCGCCGAGGGCAGCATCACGGTATCCGGCGAACTCGGCTTCCTGCCGCAGGATCCCCGCACCGGGGATCCCGAGCAGATCGCGCGGCACCGCATCCTCGACGCCCGCGGCCTCGGCACGCTCACCAAGAACATCGCGAAGGCCACCGAGGAGATGGGGTCCGACGACCCGGCCGTCGCCGAGAAGGCCATGAAGCGCTTCGGCAACCTCACCGACCGCTTCCACGCCCTCGGCGGGTACGCCGCCGAGTCGGAGGCCGCGTCGATCTCGCACAACCTCGGCCTGCCCGACCGGGTGCTCGACCAGCCGCTCAAGACGCTCTCCGGCGGGCAACGCCGTCGCATCGAGCTCGCGCGCATCCTGTTCAGCGACGCCGACACGATGATCCTCGACGAGCCGACCAACCACCTCGACGCCGACTCCATCGTGTGGCTGCGCGAGTTCCTCAAGGGCTACAAGGGCGGCTGCATCATCATCTCCCACGACATCGACCTCGTGGGAGAGACGGTCAACCGGGTCTTCTACCTCGATGCGAACCGCCAGGTCATCGACGTCTACAACATGAACTGGAAGCTGTATCTGCGGCAGCGCGCCGCCGACGAGGAGCGTCGCCGCAAGGAGCGCGCGAACGTCGAGAAGAAGGCCTCGGCGCTCAAGGATCAGGCCGCGAAGTTCGGTGCGAAGGCGTCGAAGGCCGCAGCCGCGCACCAGATGGTGGCGCGCGCCGAGAAGATGCTCTCGGGCCTCGAGGACGAGCGCCAGGTGGATCGCGTGGCGAAGCTGCGGTTTCCCGACCCCGCGCCCTGCGGCAAGACCCCGATCATGGCGCAGGGGCTCTCGAAATCGTTCGGATCGCTCGAGATCTTCGCCGGCGTCGACCTCGCGGTCGACCGCGGCTCGAAAGTGGTGGTGCTCGGCCTGAACGGCGCCGGCAAGACGACACTGCTGCGCCTGCTCGCGCAGGTCGACGAGCCCGACACCGGCGAGATCATCGCGGGTCACGGCCTCAAGGTCGGCTACTACGCGCAGGAGCACGAGACGCTCGACGTGCGGGCGAGCGTGCTGCAGAACATGGTGTCGGTCTCGCAGCACCTCACCGAGACCGAGGCCCGCAAGGTGCTCGGCTCGTTCCTGTTCACCGGCGACGACGTGCACAAGCCCGCGGGTGTGCTCTCCGGCGGCGAGAAGACCCGTCTCGCGCTCGCGATGCTCGTGGTCTCGAGCGCCAACGTGCTGCTGCTCGACGAGCCCACCAACAACCTCGACCCCGCCAGCCGCGAGGAGATCCTCGACGCGCTCGCGCACTTCAAGGGCGCGGTCATCCTGGTCTCGCACGACCCGGGCGCCGTCGAGGCGCTGAACCCCGAGCGCGTGCTCATCATGCCCGAGGCCACCGAAGACCACTGGTCGAAGGAGTACCTCGACCTCATCGAGCTGGCCTGATCGAACCCGCGCGCCTGCGCGCCCGCACGCACGCCGCGATCGTCGTCGCGCGTGCGGACGCGCAGGCCCGGGTCAGTCGGCCTCGCGGGCGCGGGCCCGCTCGGCCGCGCGCTCCTCGCGGTCCGACACGTAGTGCGGCGCGAGCGAGAGCGCGCTGAAGCGGAACGGACGGTCGACGCGGGTGAAGCCCAGCGGGCAGTGCTCGACGCCGGCGGGGATGTACACGCAGCCCGACGTGGTGATCGTATGCCGCTCACCGTCGATGTCCATGTAGATCTCGGCCCCGAGATCATGCGGGTTGTCGGGGTCTCCGCCCGTCCAGATCAGAATCTCGTCGTAGTCGTGCACGTGCGGCACGACCCAGAGCTCGGGCACCTCGGTCTCGTGGATCCAGATGTGGGTCATGTTGACCTTCGCATCGGGCACGAGCCCGGCGTGCAGCAGCCAGTTGGGTTCGCCGAGGTTCTTCGGCTGTTCGAGATCGGCGGCCTCGCCCTCGTTGTTGAAGTCATCCGGCCCGCAGACCGGCATGTGCTTCACGAACAGGTGATCGTACTGGTTGCCGCTGCCCGACATGGTCGCCTCCTCACGGCGCCCGCCGCGTTGCGGGCGCACGCCTCGAGGCTAGGTCGGCGGCCCCGCGAGCGGCAACGCGCCCCGCGCAACGGAGCGCCTCGGGTCAACGCCCCTGCGCCCAGGCGCAATCGGGGGCGTCTCAGCGCGCCGGGTCGGCATCGGGCGCGTCGGGTCCCCGCCGATCGCTCGAGTCGCCGGTCTCATCGTCGTCGTGCGGGTCGAGCCTGTTGATGACGAAGGCGGCGCCGTCCTGCTGCATGCCGTTGTCGAAGTAGGCGACGTGGCCCGACTCGTCGAGGTCGAGGCTGCTGCTCTGACAGATGAAGTCGCGCGCCACGCAGTAGTCGCGCACCCGGTCGGCGAATGCGTCGAGGCTGCCCTGAGCGCGGGGGAGGAGCCCGTTGACCTCGGGATCGTAACTGCCCGCGTTGAAGGGCTCGCCGCCGACGAAGCGGGGATCCCCGTAGAACACCACCGCGAGCACCCGCTCGACCGCGCTCTCGGAGACCACGCCGACGGTGCCGCCCACGATCCGTGCGTCCGGCGCCGCCAGCGCGTCGCCGATCACGAGCGCGCCCTGCGAGTAGCCGAGCAGCACGAAGCGCTGCTCGTCGCACGCCTCGGCCTGCACGTTGAGCGTGTCGACGAGCGTGCGCGCCCCGAGCGTGCCGCCCTCGCTCATCTCGCCGTCGGCGGGGTAGTCGAGGTCGAGCACGTCGACCTGATCGGGCCTCGCCTGCGAGATCGAGCGCGCGACGGGGGAGAGCAGCTGCCCCTTCGACGGCTCGCCCGTGCCGCGCACGGTGATCACGAGATACGGCGAGCAGTCGCGCGGCTCCACGATCGGGTCGGGGTGCAGCTCGGCGTCGTACAGCTCGGCGGCCTGCGGCGGATCGGGGTTCTCGGTGACCTCGGCGAGGGAGTCGCGCGTCGCCGACGGATCGACCTGGGAGGCGCAGCCCGCGAGCACGACCGCGGCGCACAGCGCCGCGACGATCGAAAGGGGCCGGATGAACGTCAGGGAAACCACACTCCAGACTAACTCGGGCGAACTGCGAATCTCGGGCGCGCCCGATCCCGGCACCGGCCTTGCGCGCTCTCGACGGCTTCAACGGCCGATCAGACCGACCGGAGGGGCCTCAGCCGCCGATGAGCGCGTCCTCCTCCTCGGCGTCGCTGAGCCCGCGACGGCGCTTGCGCTCGGCGCTGCGGCGATCCTGCTCCCGCACGACGCTGCTGTCGGGGTTCAGCCCCCGGTACTCGCGCCGAGCCGCATAGCCGACGCCGATGCAGGCGATGCCGATGAACACGTACCACTGCAGCGCGTACGAGAGGTGGGGGCCCTCGTCGCGCTCGGGCTTCTCGGGCAGCACGCCGTGCTCGCCGGCCGGCGTCTCCGAGATGAGCATGCCGTACGCACCCGTGTACGCCTCGCCCTCGGTGCCCGTGAGACGCGCCAGCTCGGGCAGCTCGATGCTCGCGACCGTTCGCCCCACGGAGGTGCGACCCGGGATCGTGGGCTCGGAGGCACGCAGCCTCGCCTCGACGCGCACCTCGCCGCTCGGCGGCTCGGGCAGCTCGTCGGCGGCGATCCCGCCGGTCTCGGCCTCATGGCCGTCGATCGGCACCCAGCCCCGATCCACGAAGAAGACCCGTCCGTCATCGGTGCGCAGCGCCTGGATGAGGTTCGAGCCGACGCCGTCTCGCCCCGGCCTGTTGCGGGCGAGGTAGGGATCGCCGACGTACTCGCCGACGACCTCGACCGTGCGCCACTTCTGCGCGTCCTCGTCGAAGGCCGACGGATCGGACAGCTCATCGGCGAGGGGCGCGGCGGGAGCGTCGTAGTTCGCGTCGATGCGGGCGATCTCGGCGCGCGCCTCCGCTCGGCGGTCGAACTGCCAGTTGCCCAGGAACACGCACGCGATCGAGAAGATCGCGAGCATCGTGAAGTAGCCGATCCATCGACCCGAGTACAGGAAGCGCCAGCCCACCGGCGTCGCGTCAGCCATCGAGCTCACCCACCGCCCGCGTCTCGAGGGGGAAGTCGCGCGCCGCGAGGAACTCGCGCAGCGTCTCGAGGTGCGCCTCGCACGCGAGCCACGTCTTCCGGCGGTGCTCGTCGTGGATCTTCGGATTGCGCCAGAGGATCGCCCAGCCCGCCTCGTCGCGGCACCCCGCCCGGGAGCACTCGAAGCGGTGCGACGGGGCGCCGCCGAGGGTCACGCCGCCCAGCACTGCGGCGCTCACGCGGCGCCGCCGCGCGCGTCGTGCGTCTCGGGGCCGGGGGAGGGGGCGCCCTCGGCGCGGGGCCCGTCGGCGGAGGTGCTCTCAGCCGAGGCGCCGTCGGAGGAGGAGGTGCCGCCAGCGGGGCCCTGCGCAGCTCCGGCGGGGCCGGCGCCCTCTGCCGCGGACGAACGGCGCTCAGGCTCGACATCGATCACGATGAGGGTGTCGGCCGACACCTCCTCGGGCCCGACGGGCGCGCCGCCTTCGAGCTTCAGCAGCTCGGGAGCGTCAGGGGCCTGACCGCCGTCGTGCGCGACCGCGTTGCCCACCATCACCGCGAACCACGGCAGGAAGACCGCCCCGGCCGCCGCGAGCAGCACCCACCAGCCGCGCACCCAGAACAGCGAGGTCACGCAGGCCACGCGCAGGCTCATCGCGATGAAGTACATGCGCATCCGGTGCGCGCGATCCTCGGCCGGATTCACCCCCGCCGATGTCACACTGTAGCTCTTCGCCATGCGCCCTTTCCTCAGTACCAGACCAGCCTACGCCGTCCCGCTGGGACCGCGCACACATGCAATAGGCTGGGGGACAGTTTTGACGGAAGGACCTCCATGAGCACCTCGCGCACCGTACTCGTCACCGGCGGCAACCGCGGCATCGGCTACGCGATCGCCGAACGCATGATCGCCGACGGCCACCGCGTCGCCGTCACCGCCCGCTCCGGCGAGGGGCCCGAGGGATCGCTCACGGTGCGCGCCGAGATGACCGATGCGGCCTCCATCGACGCGGCCTTCACCGAGATCGAAGCCCGGCTCGGCCCCGTCGAGGTGGTCGTCGCCAACGCGGGCATCACGCGCGACACCCTGCTGCTGCGCATGACCGAGGAGGAGTTCACGAGCGTCATCGACACCAACCTCACGGGCACCTTCCGCGTCGTGAAGCGCGCCGCGAAGGGTCTGCTCAAGGGGCGGTTCGGCCGCGTGATCCTCATCTCCTCGGTCGTCGGCCTCTACGGCTCGCCCGGTCAGATCAACTACTCGTCGTCGAAGGCCGCGCTCGTGGGCTTCGCCCGCTCGCTCACCCGCGAACTCGGATCCCGCAACATCACCGCCAACGTCATCGCCCCCGGCTTCATCGAGACCGACATGACGGCCGCGCTTCCCGACGAGCAGCAGCAGCAGTACCTCTCGTCGATCCCCGCGGGCCGCTTCGGCCGGGTCGCCGAGATCGCGGGCGCCGCCTCGTTCCTCGCGGGCGACGACGCCGCCTACATCTCGGGCGCCGTGATCCCCGTCGACGGCGGCCTCGGCATGGGCCACTGAGCGCTGGCGCGCTGACGGCCCGGTAGACGCCCTCGGGAGCGATGGTGCTCGCGAGGGCGTCGGACGTGTGACGCCGGCCTCGCCCGCGCAACGGACGAGGCGCGAGGCCTCAGGCCAGGCGGTCGAGCAACGGGATCGCGCGCGCCAGGTCGTCGGTGATCGAGACGTCGGCGCGCTGCTGCACGATCGGCTTCGCGTTGTACCCGACTCCTACCGCTGCGACCCCCATCATCTCGAGATCGTTCGCGCCGTCTCCGATCGCCACCGTGGCGGAGAGCGGGATCCCGCTCGCCTCAGCCCACTCGCGCAGCGACTGCGCCTTCACCGAGCCGTCGACGACGGGGCCGACGGTGCGACCCGTCAGACGACCGTCGGCGACCTCGAGCCGGTTCGCCCGCCAGAAGTCGAGCCCCAGATCCTCGGCGATCGGATCGAGCACCTCGTGGAACCCGCCGGAGACGACGCCCACCTTGCCGCCGCGCTCGTGCACCGCGGCGACGAGCTCGCGGATGCCGGGGGAGAGACGCACCCGACCGTAGGCCTCCGCGAACACCGTGTCGGGCGTGCCCGCCAGCGTCGCGACGCGCTCGGCGAGGCTCTCGGCGAAATCGAGCTCCCCGCGCATGGCCCGCTCGGTCACCTCGGCCACCCGCTCCCGGCTGCCCGCGGCATCGGCGAGCAGCTCGATCACCTCGTCCTGAATCGTGGTGGAGTCGCAGTCGAGCACAACAAGCGGTGAAACGGTCATGCGATCCAGTCTAGGCTTGAGCCCATGGTCAACGTGCTGCGCTTCACCGATGTCACCTACGTACGCGACCGCCGTCCGATCCTCGACGGGATCGACTGGGCGGTTGAGGACTCGGAGCGATGGGTCATCCTCGGGCCGAACGGCGCGGGCAAGACCACGCTCATGACGCTCGCCACGGCGAACGACTACCCGACCACGGGCTCGGTCGAGGTGCTCGACAAGCGCCTCGGGCGCGTCGACATCTTCGAGCTGCGCAACCGCATCGGCTTCGTCTCGTCGGCCACGGGCCGCCGCATCCCGGCGTCCGAGAAGGTGCGCGACCTGGTGCTCACCGCCGCATACGGCGTCGAGGGCCGCTGGAACGAGCACTACGACGACGTCGACGTTCGGCAGGCCGAGCGCATCCTCGCCGAGTGGGACCTCGGCGACTACGTCGACCGCGCCTACGGCACTCTCAGCGACGGGGAGCGCAAGCGGGCCCTCATCGCCCGCGCGGTGATGACCGATCCCGAGATGCTGCTGCTCGACGAGCCGAGCGCGAGCCTCGACCTCGGCGCGCGCGAGCGGCTGCTGCAGATGCTGTCGGGCTTCGCGCGGTCGCCGCACTCGCCCGCGATGATCATGGTGACGCACCACGTCGAAGAGGTACCGCCGGGCTTCACCCACGCCCTGCTGCTGCGCGACGGGCAGGTGCAGGCCTCGGGCCCCATCGCCGAGGCGCTCACCGCCGAGAACCTCGAAGCCACCTTCGGCATGCCGTTCGAGCTCACCGTGTCGAACGGCCGATACGCCGCGGTCGCCAAGCCGTAGCCGCCGCGCCCCGGGATTCGAACCCCAGAACGCGGCTGTTCTGGTAAACTCGATCCTTGGCGCGGCCACGCCGCAGATCCCAAGACCTCAGGGTGTGCTGTTACACACCCTCATCCAGGCACATTAAGGAACACTCATGAAGACCGATATCCACCCCGAGTACAACGCAATCGTTTTCCGCGACCTCGCCTCGGGGGAGACGTTCCTCACCCGCTCCACGCTCAGCAGCGACAAGACCATCGAGCTCGACGGCGCGACCTACCCCGTCATCGACGTCGAGATCTCCAGCGCCTCGCACCCGTTCTACACCGGCAAGCAGCGCATCATGGACTCGGCCGGCCGCGTCGAGAAGTTCAACCAGCGCTTCAAGGGCTTCGGCGCCTGAGCCGATAGCCTCCCAGGCGAAAGGGCGGTCGATCCGAACCGGATCGACCGCCCTTTGTCGTGTGCCGGCGCGCCGCCGGGCCGGCTCGCTGGGCCGGGAAGGACGCTTGCAGCACCGATCGACGCTCGCGCACCCCGTTCGCACCGATTCCGGTGCGCGAAGCTCGATCGGTGCGGCGGGGAAGCCTGCAGACGCAGGGGGAGAAGTCGTAGGGAGGCGGGCAAAGCGGGGGAGAATCCGCACGCGGCCGGGAGGGCCGCGCGGGCGTCAGCGCATCGGCCAGCGCCCATCGGCGATGAACGAGGGGTCGCGCACCCGCCGCATGTAGTCCTGGAAACTCGCGGCCTGCGCGGCCGCCCATGCGACCTGGGCGCGATGCAGCTCATCGAGCTCGACCGGGATCACGTCGGCGTACTTGCGGGCGATGCGCTGCAGCACGCGGCCGGCCGCGATCGCGTCGTCGCCCGCGTCGTGCGCGTTGCCGATCTCGACGCCGTGGTGCGCCGCGACCGCCTCGAGCGTGCGCTTGCCCTTGCGGTACCGGTCGAGCTGCTTGTCGAGGATCAGCGGATCGACGACGGGAGAGAGCTCGCTCGGCCACGCGACGCCGTG
Organism: Leucobacter sp. UCD-THU; assembly: GCF_000349545.1. Lineage (NCBI taxonomy): Bacteria > Bacillati > Actinomycetota > Actinomycetes > Micrococcales > Microbacteriaceae > Leucobacter > Leucobacter sp. UCD-THU. The sequence continues at coordinate 201,136 of NZ_KB714603.1, read as the reverse complement.
GCGGGCGGCCTCGGCGGCGAGCAGGTTCAGATCGAACGGCGCGTTGTAGGCGACCAGCGGGAAGCCCCGCTCGATCATCTCGAACAGCCGGGTGACGATCTGCTGCACTCCGACCGCCGCGTCGATGCCGCTCGCGCGGGCGATCTCGGTCGTGATGCCGTGCACCCGCACCGCGGGCTCGGGGATCTCCACGCCGGGATCGAGCAGCCAGTCGTAGCGCTCCTGCACCTCACCGGACGGGCCGAGCAGGGCAATCGTCGCGCTCACGATGCGCGCGTAGGAGGTGTCGACGCCGGTGGTCTCGGTGTCGAACACGGCGAGATTCGCCGCCCAGAGCGGGAGTTCTTGGGTCACGGGGATCCTTTCGTTCTCAACGATGCTACCGACCGCCGCCGGAGCCCGCCCGCAGGGCGCTGCCAGGGGTTCGCGGGTACCATTGGGGAGTGACCGTTTCACCCACCCTCCTGCGTGTGCCGGCGCTCGGCATCGACACCCGAGCCTGGCAGTACGGCGACCCCGAGGCCGCCCCGCTGCTGCTCGTGCACGGCTTCCGCGGCGACCACCACGGTCTCGAGGGCGTCGCGCAGGGGATCGTCTCCGCGCTCCCCGGTGTGCGCGCCATCGTGCCCGATCTGCCCGGCTTCGGCGAGAGCCCCGCCATCCCGGGGCGGGAGCACGACATCGAGCTCTACGGCGAGTGGCTGCGCGCGTTCGCCGACGCCGTCGCGCCCGCCGGCCTCGCCGTGCTCGGGCACTCGTTCGGCTCCCTCGTGGTCGCCGCGGCGATCGCCGGGGGCCTCGAGCCGAGCCGGCTGATCCTCGTCAACCCGATCTCGGCGCCGGCCCTCGAGGGGCCGCAGGCCGCGCTCACCCAGCTCGCGATCGGCTACTACCGCGCCGCCGAGCTGCTGCCGCGCCCGGCCGCGCGCCGCCTGCTCGGCAACCCCGTCATCGTGCGCGTGATGAGCGAGGTCATGGCGAAGACCGGCGACCCCGAGCTGCGCTCCTGGATCCACGGCCAGCACGACGCCTACTTCAGCACCTTCTCGGATCCGACCACCCTGCTGCAGGCGTTCCGCGCATCGGTGTCGCACACCGTGCCCGAGTTCGCGCGCGCGTTCACGATGCCGACGCTGCTGATCGCCGGAGAGCGCGACGACATCACCCCGCTGCCGAAGCAGCTTGACCTGCGCCACCGCGTGCCTGGCTCGCGCCTGCGCATCATCCCGGGCACGGGGCACCTCGTGCACTACGAAGCCGTTGACGACGCGGTCGCCTTCGTCTCGGAGTTCCTCGCCGGGGCGCGGGCCGACGAGCGCGAGGCCGCCGCGTGAGGCTCGCTCGCATCGGCGACCTCTCCGCACCGGAGCTCGCCGATTACACCCAGCTGACCGATGTCGCGCTGCGGCGCGTGCGCGAACCGGAGGAGGGGCTCTACCTCGCCGAGTCGCCGAAGGTGATCGAGCGCGCCCTCAACGCCGGCCATCGCCCGCGCTCCGTGCTGCTGCTCGAGGAGTGGCTGCCGCGCGTCGAACCGCTGCTCGCCGACCACCCCGACGTGCCCGTGTACGTGGGGGAGTCGAAGCAGCTCGAGGCGCTCACCGGCTTCCACATGCACCGCGGCGCGCTCGCGTCGATGCACCGCCCCTCGCCGCGCGACCCCGTCGAACTGCTGCGCGCCTCGAAGCGCGTCGTCGTGCTCGAGGACCTCACCGACCACACGAACGTGGGAGCCATCTTCCGCTCGGTCGCGGCCCTCGGGGCCGACGCCGTGCTGCTCTCGCCGGCGTGCGCCGACCCGCTCTACCGCCGCGCCGTGCGCGTCAGCATGGGCGCCGTGCTGCAGGTGCCGTGGGCCCGACTGCCGGAGTGGCCGGTCGCCGGCCCCATGTTCCGCGACGAGGGTTACGAGCTCACGGCGTTCGCCCTGCGCGACGACGCCGAAGATCTCGCCGACTACGCTGGGGAGCTGCCCGAACGTCTGGCGCTGCTGTTCGGCACCGAGGGCGTCGGGCTGTCGCGGCGGGCGCTCGCCTCGGCGGCGCGTTCCGTGGTGATCCCGATGGAGCACGGCGTCGACTCGCTCAACGTCGCGACCGCGGCCGCACTCGCGCTCTGGGCGGTGCGCACCGCGGATCGCGCCGGGGACCTCAGCGCGGGCCGGGGCGGTGCTCCGGATCGCGCCGAGGGCCGGGGGAGCCGCCCGTGATCGGCGGGGGCGGCCGCAGGCGGGCGCTCTGGTTCGCGATCTTCTGGATCGCCGTGGGTGTCGGATCGTACGTGCTCGGCGTGCAGCTCGAGGTGGGGCAGCGCGCCGAGGACAGCGTGCTGGACGCCGCGGAGTTCACCACCAGCCCGCCGCCGCCGTTGAACCTGGTCTCGATCCCGTCGGTGGCGATCGCGCTCGGCGTCGTCGCGGTCGTCGCCCTGCTCGCGCACGGCGTCAAGCGGGCGCTGGTCGTCACCGTGGTACCGGCGCTCGCCATCGTCGCCTCGCAGCTGCTCAAGCAGGTCTGGCTGACACGACCCCAGCTGTTCGACCTCGATGTGCCGAACACGTTCCCGAGCGGCCACATGACGGTGTTCGCCGTGGTGACGGCCGCGCTCGTCTGGGCGGTGCCGACACGGGCGCGGGGCTTCGTCGCGGTGGCGGGTGCCGTGCTGCTCTCGGCGGTGGGGTGGCAGCTGCTCGCGTACGGCTGGCATCGCCCGAGCGACGTGCTGGGCGGGCTCGCGCTCGGCACCACGGCGTTCGCGCTGGCGTGCCTGATCCGGCCGGCGACGTCGCGGGGGAGCATCGTGCTCGGCCGCACGCTCGCGGTGGGCCTTGCGCTGGTCGGGTGGATCATGGTCGCCGCCGCGCTCGTGCTGGCGGCCGTCGCCGCGTGGAACGGCAACGCGGCGACGCTCCTGAGCGCGGGCCAGTTCGGCTGCATCGGCGCGGCGACGCTCGCGTCGCGCACACTGCTGTTGCTCAGCGTGGGCCGCACCTGACATAATCCGCACCCGGGGAGAGAGACGGCGGAGCGGGCGAGCGCGCTTCGAGCCCCGACCGCGCTCCGTGAGTCGGACGAGGCCAGGAGCGGATCGCGTCGCGCACCGGCGAGCTTCGGCCCAGTCCGCATCGTCGAGTTCGTCGACCGGCTTCGACCGATGTTGCCCGACAAAGCGCTCCAGCCGCTGCCGCACAGAGCCGCCGGTGTTCCAGAGGAAACTCCCGCGGGCGCGTTCACCGTCGCGCGTTCGCTCCCGGGCCGCACGCTCCACAGCGAAACGCCTTCGGACGCTCTCACGATTCGCTCACGCCGGCCCGGCTGCTCCACAGTGAGAAGGACCACGGCGCTCCAGCCGGTCGCTCACTCCTGGCCCGCCTGCTCCACAGCGAAACGCCTTCGGACGCTCCCACAGCTCGCTCATTCCCGTCCAGCCCGGTCCACAGCGAAAAGACCTACCGGCGCTTTCACCGCTCGATTATCACGCACGAGGGCGCTCCGCGCCCAGTGCATGATAATCGATATTATGTCAGTTTATAGAGATGACCCGCTCCTCCCTCCCACCGTCCCGCACCGCTCCGTCCGGCGCCCCGACTCCCCGCCGGTCCCTCGAGCGCCGAGGTCGCGTGACATCGTCGGGCTCCGATTGAATCCGAGCCGTTGGGGCTGGCGCCTCGGTCCCGAGCCGACCGCGCCGAATGCGATCTGCATAAAATAGATGACACCCGTGTCGCATACGCGACGTCAGGGTTTGTTCAGGGGGTACCGTGCCGCACACCGATTCCGCGTCGACGAACACTTCGACGAACGCGTCGACGAACGCCGCACCGCCGGCTCCGGCGCGGCGCGCACTCGCCCCGGATCTCGCGCGCGGCTGGATGCTGCTGCTCATCGCGATCGCGAACGTCTCGGCGTATCTGTGGGGGCACGACACTCCCCTGTACACGACCCATCCCCCCGACGGCTCTGCGCTCGATCGGGCGCTCTCGGCCTTGACGATCCTGTTCGTCGACGCGCGCGTCTACCCGATGTTCGCGTTCCTCTTCGGCTACGGCATGGTGCAGTTCGCTCGCTCTCGGGAGACGAGGGGCGTGCCTTTGGCGGCGGTGCGCGGCATGTTCTGGCGCAGGCACTGGTGGCTGCTGGCGTTCGGGTTCGTGCACGCGGCTCTGCTGTTCGCGGGCGACATCCTCGGGGCCTACGGGCTCGCGGGTCTCGCGCTCACGGCGGCGCTGTTCTGGCGCTCGGATCGCGTGCTGAAGTTCGCGACGTGGACGATGTTCGCGCTCATCGCGTTCGGCGCGGTCTCGTTGCTGGGGCTCGGGCTGCTGCTGAACGCGCTCGTGCCCGCCGACTCGCCGGCGTTGATGACCGGGGCCGACTTCGGCAGCACCGCGGACATGCTGAACGGCGTGCAGGGGTACGGCTGGGCGATGCTCGCCCGCATCGGCATGTGGCTCGTGTCGACGCCCGCGACGGTCCTGTCGCTGGTGGTGCCCCTGTGCATCCTGCTGGGCTGGCTCGCCGGCCGCCATCGCTGGCTCGAGGCCGCGGGCGCCCGCATCGGCCTCGGGGCCGTCGCCGGCTGGGGCATTCTCGTCAGCACGGTCGCGGCCGCGCCGACCGCCCTGCTCTACCTCGGCCTGCTGCCCGCGCTGGAGCCCGTCGCCTGGGCGACGATGCTGCTCAACCAGTTGGCGGGCGCCGCGGGAGGCGTCGGCTACGCCGCGCTCTTCGGCGTGATCGGTCTGCGTCTGCAGTATCGCGCCGGCGCGGTGTCGCGGGCCGTGGCCGCGGTGGGCAAGCGCTCGCTGAGCATCTACCTGCTGCAGTCGGTGGTGTTCGCTCCCCTGCTCGCGGCGTGGGGCTTCGGCCTGGGCTCGCGCGTCAACACCGCGGCCGCGTTCGGGATCGCGCTCGGCGCCTGGCTGCTCTCGCTGATCCTCGCCGTGATCCTGGAGCGCCGCGGAGCGCGCGGTCCCGCCGAGGTGCTGCTGCGCCGGCTCACCTACGCGAGGCTCGACGAGCCCGCCGCTCCCCTCCCCGCCGCTCCCCCGGCCCCGTCCGCGGCACGGACCGCGGGCGACACGCCCAGCACCCGCTGAGCCCGCCTCCGGTACGCTGGCGGGAGTTGCACACCTCGGGAAAGACGAAGCGATGTACGTGAAGATCTGCGGTCTGCGCGACACTGCGATGGCCGCCCACTCGATCGCCGCCGGCGCCGACGCCCTGGGGGTCGTCATGAGCCCGCGCAGCCCGCGCCACGCCACGCCTGCGCAGGCCGCCGAGGTCATCGCGGCGGCGCGCGCCTCGGATCGCGAGATCGACGTGGCGCTCGTGGTGAACCGCATGCCCGCACTCGAGGCCGCCGAAACCGCCCGCGATCTGGGGTTCGACGTGCTGCAGCTGCACGGCTCCTACACAGCCGCCGATTTCGCGGCGGCGCGCGAGATCCTGCCGCGCGTCTGGCGGGCGACGTCGCTCGCGCAGCACCCCGGGCTGCGCTCCGGCGAGTTCGGCGAGGAGCGCCTGCTCGTCGACGGCGCCTCCCCCGGCTCGGGTGAAGCCTGGGATCTCTCGCTCATCGACGGCGAGAGGCTCGGCCGCGGCTGGCTGCTCGCGGGTGGCCTCGACCCCGACAACGTCGCCGACGCGATCGCCGCGGCCCGGCCGTCGGGCCTCGACGTCTCGAGCGGTGTCGAGCGCGCGCCCGGCGAGAAGGATCCCGGGTTGATCACCCGGTTCATCGGGGCGGCACGCGCATGAGCCGCCCGCAGACGGGCCCTCGCGCCGCGAGCGCGGATCCCGCACCCCCGGTGTCAGCGGATGCGGCGACCCGCACCGACCCCGATGACGACGCGGCTGACGAGCGCGCTCCGCTCCCCGAGCCCGAACGCGCGAGCTTCGAGCTCGACTCCCGAGAGCTGCACATCTTCCGGTGGCGTCGCCCCGGCGCGCCGCGGGTGCTCCTGATCCACGGCATCGGCATGGGCCACAGCGTCTACGATCGCTTCCTCGCCGAGATCCACACCGAGTGCGAGGCGATCGCCATCGATCTGCCCGGCTTCGCCGACTGCCCCGAACCGGCCGACCCGCTCAGCATGCCCGACACCGCCGACCTGATCGCCGCCGCGCTGCGCGAGCAGCACGCGGGCCCGCTGGTCGCCGTGGGCCACTCGATGGGCGCCCAGGTCGTCGCCGAGCTCGCAGCCCGGCACCCCGACCTCGTGGAGCGGGTCGTGCTGATCGCCCCCTCGGTGAACCCCGCCGAGCGCTCCCTGCTCATGCAGGGCGCGCGCATGATCCAGGATCTCGCCGAGGGCGAGCCTCTCTCGGTGCTCACCCGGGCCACGAAGACCTACCTGCAGGCCGGTCCGATCTGGTTCATGCGCAAGCTGAGGCAGATGCTCGATCACCGCCTCGAGAGCTGTTTGCCCCGCGTTGCGCAGCCCAGCCTCGTGATCAGGGGAACCATGGACCGCGTCTGCCCGCGAGGCTGGGCCGTGCGGATCACGGGGCTGCTCCCCCGCGGCGAGATGCTGCAGATCCGGGATCGCGGGCACGAGGCGCTCATCAGCTCCGGACAGCCCGTCGCCCACCACGTGCTCGACTGGATGGGGATCGCTCGAGAGCGGTAGCACCGTCCCCGAGCCGCACGTTCTGGCATTCCGGCGTCGGACGTTGTAACCTGAGCGTTATCTTTTGCCGCGGCCCCCGGCGCCGCGCCCCCGACTCTCGAAAGCCCGAATGACAGACGCCCCGATTCTCAGCGAGCCCCGCGGCTCGGCCGGCTCCGGCTACCCGTCGCGCAGGTCGCTGAGGGAACAGCAGCGGGCCGACTCGCAGGCCGCGCCGCAGTCGGCAGCTCGAGAGGTCCCGCTCGAGACCCCGCAGACGGCACCTGAGCCGACGCGCGCAGCCGCGGCACCGCAGGCGGCGGCCGATACCGTTGCGTCGGACAGGCCTCGAACGGGGCCCGAGCGTCGGCCGACGCCGAAGACGGCGGTACCGTCGACCGCCACCGGGTCGCTCCGGCTGCCCTTCGTCGAGCACGTGCCCGCAGCCGAACCGGCCCTCGCGAGTGCACCAGCGGCGCCGGTGCCGCTTCGCCGCCGCATCGCCGCCGTGGCCGCGTCCGCGAGCGTCTGCGGTCTCGTGCTCACGGCATCGCTCCCCCTCATCACGCCTACCGACGCCGACTCCTCGGCGGGCGGCGTCGTCGCGGCGCAAGAGCTCTTCTCCGAGGTCTCGCTCGACGAGCTCCCGACGTCGTTCAGCGAGATCAGCGCGTCGGTCTCGGACTCCGAAACCCCCGCCAGCTACACGTTCCGACCGCAGGCGCTCGTCAACTACCCCTTCGTCTCGAACGTCATGCTCACCGACGGGTTCGGCTACCGCACGGCGCCCGTCGAGCAGTTCCACGACGCGCAGGACTTCGCGGCACCCGCCGGCACCCCGATCCAGGTCATCGCCGACGGCGAGGTGCTCGAGGCGGGCTTCGCGAGCGACGGCTGCGGCTTCGGCCTCAAGGTCGAGCACGAGCTCGACGGCAAGAACGTCACCAGCCGCTACTGCCACATGGAGATGGGCTCCCACGCCTACCAGGTCGGCGACACGGTCGCGATGGGCGACCAGGCCGGCACCGTCGGCAACACGGGCATGTCGTTCGGCCCGCACCTGCACCTCGCGATCCGCGTCGACGACGAGCCCGTGGATCCGATGCCGTTCTTCGCGAAGTACACGCGCATGGATCGCGCGGAGACGGCGCCGGCGAGACCCTGACGCCGCTCCGCCCCAGCCCGGCACGCGGCGAGCCTCAGCGGCACTCTCGCGGCATACCGGGAGCGCCCGAGCGGCCGCGCCGCTCAGGCCGCGCCGCCCGCCTCGGAGGTCGCGCGCACCCACTCGTCGAGCTTCTCGGCCGCCCGGCCCGAGTCGATGGTCTCGGCGGCGACCCGCAGCTTCTCGTCGAGGCGCTCGAGCAGGGGGCGCTCGGACGACTCGGGCAGCTTCGCCAGGTCGAAGGCGACGAGGCCCGCCGCCGCGTTGAGCAGCACGATGTCGCGCACCGGCCCCGGCTCCCCCGCCAGCACGCGGTGCACGATCCGCGCGTTCTCATCGGGAGTGCCGCCGAGCAGATCCTCGATCGACGCGCGTGCGATCCCGAGATCGCGCGGATCGATGTCGTGCTCCGTGAGGCCGCCGCGGGTGACCTCCCAGAGCCGGGAGTGCCCCGTCGTGGTGAGCTCGTCGAGCCCGTCGTCGCCTCGGAAGACCAGGGCCGAGGCCCCCCGGATGCGGAACACGCCTGCGATGAGCGGAGCGGCAACCGGATCGGCGACGCCGACGGCGGAGGCCTCGGGGCGCACGGGGTTGCAGAGGGGGCCGAGGAAGTTGAAGACCGTGGGGATGCCGAGGTCGGAGCGCACGGGGGCGACGTGCCGGAACCCCGGCAGGAAGCGGGCGGCGTGCACGAAGGCGATGCCCGCGCGGTCGAAGACCGCGGCGAGCTGATCCGCGTCGAGCGAGAGCCCGATGCCGAGCGCCGTCAGCACGTCGGAGGAGCCCGATTTGCTGCTCGCCGCCTTGTTGCCGTGCTTCACGATGGGAGCGCCCGCGGCCGCCGCGGTGATCGACGCCATGGTCGAGACGTTCACGGTGCCGAAGCGGTCTCCCCCGGTGCCCACGATGTCGAGCGACATCGACGGCAGGGCGATGGGGGCGGCCTCGGCGAGGATAGCGTCGCGGAAGCCCACGATCTCGTCGACGGTCACGCCCTTCGATCGCAGCGCCACCAGGAAGGCGCCCATCTGGGCGCCGCTGGCGTCTCCCGTCATGAAGCGGGACATCGCCCACTCCGCCTGGGAGACGCTGAGATCGTCGCCCTCGAGGAGCGTCGTGAGCACGGTCGGCCAGCTGCGTTCGTCGATCATGGGCCAATCCTATCGAGCCGCCGCGGGGTCCCCATTTCTTCGAGGACGGCGAACGATGGTACCAGAGATTCCAGAGTTCATCTGATGAATGAGGTGGCCCAGAATGGACTTTCGCACCCCTCCAGCACGGTAGGCTGAGCAGGAAACTCGCAGAAAGTTCGGCGCGCCGGGTCCGAGTGAAAACGCACACCAAACTTTCAGCCATAATGGAGGGGTGACAACGACCACTATGAATACCAAGTCAGCCGTGCCCTCGGTGAAGCGACCCAATATCGTCGCCGTCGGCACGATCGTGTGGCTCGGCAGCGAGGTCATGTTCTTCGCGGGCCTCTTCGCCATCTACTTCACGCTGCGCGCGATGAACCCTGAGCTGTGGGCCGAGCAGACCGCGCTGCACAACTTCCCCTTCGCGCTGGTCAACACCTTGATCCTGGTCGCCTCCTCCTTCACCGCCCAGGCGGGCGTGTTCGCCGCCGAGCGCATGCAGCCGCGCGCCACCGGCGCGAGCCCGAAGAAGTGGGGCACGGTCGAGTGGTTCTACCTCACCTTCTTCATGGGCGCCATCTTCGTGTCCGGCCAGGTCTGGGAGTACGCCACGTTCGTCTCCGAGGGCATCACGCTCAGCTCGGATCCCTACGGCTCGGCCTTCTACATGACCACGGGCTTCCACGGCATCCACGTCGCCCTCGGCCTCGTCGCGTTCCTGCTCGTCATCGGACGCATCTACGCCGTCAAGAACTTCACGCACAAGGAGGAGACCACCGCGGTCGTCGTGTCCTACTACTGGCACTTCGTCGACATCGTGTGGATCATCCTCTTCATCGTCATCTACGTCCTCAAGTAGGGGTCAGGAGTAATCGAGAACATGGCTCGCGCCAAGAAAAACGTTCGCAAGTCCGGCCGACGGCACCCGCTTGCCACCGCCGCTCTCGTCGCGGTCGGCCTGCTCGTGACCGGCGCCGCGTACACCGGATTCAGCCAGACCTCCGCCACCGCCGAGATCGACCTCGAGTCCCCCGCCACCATCGAGGCCGGCGAGAAGCTGTTCGGCGCCAACTGCGCCACCTGCCACGGCGCCAACGCGCAGGGCACCGATGACGGCCCGTCGCTCATCGGCGCCGGTGCGGCCTCCGTCAACTTCCAGGTCGGCACCGGCCGCATGCCGCTCGCCTTCCAGGGCCCGCAGGGCATGGTCAAGCCGCAGCAGTTCACCGAGGAGCAGACCCTGCAGATGGCGGCCTATGTGGCCTCCCTCGCCCCCGGGCCCGCGCTCCCCGAGAGCCGCTACATCCAGGCCGACAGCGACGACGAGGGCATCGCCCGCGGCGGTCAACTGTTCCGCATCAACTGCGCGATGTGCCACAACGTCGCCGCAGCCGGCGGTGCGCTCACCCAGGGCAAGTTCGCCCCGAAGCTGACGGGCGTCCCGGCCACCCACATCTACGAGGCCATGGTCACCGGCCCCCAGAACATGCCCGTCTTCAGCGACGCGAACATCACGCCGCAGGAGAAGGCCGACATCATCTCGTACCTCAAGTACATCGAGAACGAGCCCGCCGTCGGCGGTCTGACCCTCGGGTCGATCGGTCCCGTGGCCGAGGGCCTCTTCATCTGGGTGATCGGTCTCGGCGCCATCGTCGGCCTCACCGTCTGGGTCACCGCGAAGTCGAACTGATCCGACGGCGCACACAGAGTTCATGAGTCAGGAGTCAAGGAGCAACATGGCAGAGGAAGCGAAGAACAACGGCGGCAGTGACGCCGTTGTCGCAGCCCAGGGCCACAGCTCGGTCGAAGCTGCGGCAGGCACCGCGGTCGTCGTGGCCGACGCTGTGCAGAATCCGGGCCTTCCCCCGCACCGGAAGCGCGTCACGGATCTCGATCCGAAGCGGGAGAAGCGCGCCGAGCGCATCGTCTACACGCTCTTCTACATCTCGATCGCGGGCAGCCTCGGCGCCGTCCTCGCCTACATGTTCTTCCCGATCGAAACGGGCGACATGATGGCGATCCGGCTGCACACCATGTTCGTCGGTCTCGGCATGGCGCTCGCGCTGCTCGCCATCGGCGTCGGCGCCGTGCACTGGGGCAAGGCCCTCATGGCCGACCACGAGTCGATCGACGAGCGCCACCCCGTGCCGAGCGACACGCCCACGCGCGAGGCCTCGGCCGAGGTCTTCAAGCTCGCCGACGAGGAGTCGGGCTTCTCGCGCCGCTCGCTCGTGCGCAACAGCCTCATCGGCGCGCTCATCGCGTTCCCCCTCCCCGGCATCACGCTCCTCCGCAGCCTCGCTCCGCAGGACCGCGACCCCGTGCAGCTGCTCAAGCACACCATGTGGGACAAGGGCGTGCGCCTGGCCCGCGACCCCTCCGGCGTTCCGATCAAGGCCAGCGAGGTCACCATCGGCTCCGCGTTCCACGTGATCCCCGAGACGCTGAACCACGACGACTTCCACAACCTCAGCCTCGACGAGCGCGGCGGCAGCGAGACGCTGCTCGACGCCAAGGCGAAGGCCATCGTGCTGCTGATGCGTCTCGACCAGGCCGAGCTCAAGGAGCTCCCCGAGCGCGAGAACTGGTCGTACGACGGAATCGTCGCCTACTCGAAGGTCTGCACGCACGTGGGCTGCCCCGTGGCGCTCTACGAGCAGCACACCCACCACCTGCTCTGCCCCTGCCACCAGTCGCAGTTCGACGTCTCGGAGCACGCGAAGGTCGTCTTCGGTCCGGCCAAGCGCCCGCTGCCCCAGCTGCCCATCACCGTCGACGACGAGGGCTACCTCATCGCGCAGAGCGATTTCCATGAACCTGTCGGCCCGAGCTTCTGGGAGCGCCTCAAGTGAGCAGCACCGTAACTGAATCCCCCGCGCAGAGCGGTTCGAGCCGCTTCACCGCCGCCGCAGCGAACTACATCGACGAGCGCACCAAGATCGGCGTCGCCGTCAAGGAGTTCGGCCGCAAGGTCTTCCCCGACCACTGGTCGTTCCTGCTCGGCGAGGTCGCCCTCTACAGCTTCATCGTGATCCTGCTGTCGGGCACCTTCCTCACGCTGTTCTTCCAGGCCTCCATGGCCGAGGTGCACTACACCGGTCCCTACGTGCCCATGAAGGGCCTCGAAATGTCGGTCGCCATGGCGTCGACGCTCGACATCTCCTTCTCGGTGCGCGGCGGCCTGCTCATGCGTCACGTGCACCACTGGGCCGCGCTGCTGTTCGTCGCCTCGATCGGCCTGCACATGCTCCGCATCTTCTTCACGGGTGCGTTCCGCAAGCCGCGCGAGCTCAACTGGCTCATCGGCTTCGTGCTCTTCGTGCTCGCGATGGCCGAGGGCTTCACCGGCTACTCGCTCCCCGATGACGTGCTCTCCGGCAACGGTCTCCGCATCATCGACGGCATCATCAAGGCGATCCCGGTGATCGGCACCTACCTCTCGTACTTCTTCTTCGGAGGCGAGTTCCCCGGTACCGACATCATCGGCCGCCTGTACATGCTGCACATCATGGTGCTGCCGGCGCTCGTGATCCTCTTCGTGGCCCTGCACCTCGCCTTCGTGGTCATCCACAAGCACACCCAGTACCCCGGCCCGGGCAAGACCCAGCAGAACGTGGTCGGCTACCCCGTGCTCCCCGTGTACGCGGCGAAGGCCGGTGGCTTCTTCTTCATCGTGTTCGGCATGATCGTGCTGATCGCCTCGTTCGTGGGCATCAACCCGATCTGGAACTACGGCGCCTACGACCCCTCGCCGGTCTCGGCCGGTACCCAGCCCGACTGGTACATCGGCTTCGCCGACGGCATGCTGCGCCTCGTGCCGCCCGGGCTCGAAACCGAGTGGTTCGGCTTCACCTGGTCGTGGAACATGCTGCTGCCCCTCATCGTCATCGGCATCTTCCTGGTGCTCGTGGCCATCTACCCGTTCGTCGAGGCGTGGGTGACCGGTGACAAGCGCGAGCACCACATCCTCGATCGCCCGCGCAACGCCCCCACCCGCACCGCCATCGGCGCCGCCGGTGTCGTGTTCTACGCGGTCATGTGGGCCGGCGCGAGCTCGGACCTCATGGCGACGCACTTCCAGCTCTCGATGGAGGGTGTGATCCACGCGCTCCAGGCCCTGCTGATCCTCGGCCCGATCTTCACTTACTTCGTGACGAAGCGCATCTGCCTCGGTCTGCAGAAGAAGGATCGCGCGATCGCCCTGCACGGCTACGAGTCGGGTCGCATCGTGCGCCTGCCCGGTGGCGAGTACATCGAGGTGCACAAGCCGCTCGACGAGTACGAGCGCTGGGAGCTGGTCAGCTACCACGACTACGCACCCCTCATGCTGCGTCCCAACGACGACGGCCGCATTCCGTTCTCGAAGCGCCTGCGCGCAGGATTCAGCCGCTGGTTCTTCGAAGATCGCATCGTCCCGCCCTCCCAGGGCGAGATCGAGAAGGGCCACCACGAGGGTCACTGATCCTCTCCCCGCGCGTGAGGCCCCGCAGGTTCGTTCCTGCGGGGCCTCACGCGTTTCCGCACCGCGGCGCGCTCATTCCCCTGCGCCGCCACGACGCGCTGCTAGCCTCGGTGCGTGAGCGACCCGCATGCCTTCGAGAACCCGGTCAGCGCCGCATACGGCGCGCGAGCGGCCGAGTACACGCAGCTGCTCGGATCGGTCGACGACATGCATCCCCTCGACCGCTCCCGCATCACCGAGTGGGCCATGAGCGTGGACGGGCGGCTGCTGGATCTCGGGTGCGGCCCGGGGCACTGGACCGCACATCTCGCTCTCCACGGCGTCGACGCGCACGGTATCGATCTGACTCCGGAGTTCGTGCGCGTCGCACAGCAGCGCTTCCCGGAACTCGCGTTCGCGTTGGGCGACGCTCGCTCGCTCGAGGCCCGGGACGGATCGCTCGGCGGCGTGCTGGCCTGGTACTCGCTGATCCACGCCGAGCCTCGGGATCTCGACGCGCAGCTTCGCGAGATCGCTCGGGTGCTCTCCCCCGGTGGCCGGTTGCTCGTCGGCTTCTTCGACGGTCCGGCGGATGAGCCGTTCGAGCACGCAGTGACGACGGCGTTCACCCACTCTCCGGATCAGTTCCGCGAGATGCTCGAAGCTGCGGGATTCGAGGTGATCGACGTCGAACGCCGACAGAGCCCTCCGGCCCGCCCTCACGCGTCGGTCTCCGCGATCAGAGTCTAGGCGGTGAAGGTCGCGCCTCTGCGGAACTCGGAGTGGAGCGACGCGCGCGGGCGATGCAAGCGAGTGACGCGAGCCTGACCGACGCCGCTCTGCGGAGCTTAGGGGCGGGGCTCAGGCACGGGCTCCGGGCCGCGGATCGGGCTGCACCTCGAGAAGAGCCCGGGCCCCCGCGGCGAGCAGGGAGTCGAAACGCGACTCCCCCAGCGACGCGCTGAGCTCGAGCAACGGCCCTCGCATCGACCTCTGCAGCCCGGGTGCCGCCGAGGAGGCCACCGACTGGTAGAGGAAGCGCAGGAGGCTCTCTGACGGCCGTTCGGAGGGGTATGCCGTCAGCTGCTCGCCGAGCCGCTCGAAGCACGCCAGGAAGAGCTGCTGCTTCGTCTCGAAGTTGGCGTAGACGTGGGGCTGCGGCACGTCGGCGCGTGCGGCGATGGAACTCGTGGAGGCGCCGTGATAGCCGAAGAGGCCGAACTCCACGAGTCCGGCCTCCAGCAGGCGCTCCCGGTTCTCACCGGGACGTCGCCGAGTGCGACGATGCGTGGTGCTCACCCCAGGTCGAGGACCTTGCGGTAGTGCTCACCGACGGGCTCGAAGCCCCGGTGGTTGTAGAACGAGCCGATGCGAGCGGTGGACGCCGAGAGCTGGCGCACCCCGCGGCCCATGCAGTAGTGCTCGTTGGCCTGCATCAGCCGATCGCCCACGCCGTGGCCCCGCGAGGCCTCGTCGACGACGATCTCCTGTAGGTGGGCGGTGAGGCCGGGCGCGTGCAGCAGACGCGAGACCGTCATCAGCGAGTAGCCGACCAGTCGATCGTCGAGCTCCGCGACGAAGAGCACGTTGGTCTCCTGGTCGCGGTGCCGCAGCACGTTGTCGAACGCGATGAGGAACTCGTCGCGGCCGATGGGCTCGCGCCCCGTGGTGAACTGGCGGGCGAGAGCGAGGACGTCAGCGCCGTCCTCGCTGCGCCCGCGGCGGATGATGATGCTCAAGCGAAGGCCTCTATCGTGCGAAGTTGCCGCGGTAGTACTCGTACACCCAGCCGACGATGCCGACGATGACGAGCGGCAGGGTCAGGAACGAGAGCCAGAAGTTGAAGCCCACGCACAGGCCCAGCACCACCATCGAGGCGCCGAAGGCGAGGAACAGCGGCCACCAGCTCCAGGGGCTGAACTCGCCGAGCTCGGGATCCCCGTCGTCGATGTCGGCGTCGAGGCGGTCCTCATGCAGCACGCCGCCCTGCTTCTTCTTCACGAGCCCCAGGTAGAAGGCGATGAAGCCGGTGAGACCGCCCGAGAGCAGGATCGCCGTGGAGCCGGCCCACTCGGGGTAGCCGTGCACGGACATGTTCCAGATCGTGTAGACGGAGGCCAGCAGCACGAAGTACGCGGTGAGGATCCAGAAGATGACGATGTTGGATTTCATTGCTTCAGTATCTCCTCGAGATCACTTCTTCTCGGCGAGCGCGGGCTCGCGAACCGGCTGCTCCACGCCGCTGATCTCGGGGTGGTTGAGATCGAACGCCGGCGACTCCGTGCGGATGCGCGGGATCGAGGTGAAGTTGTGGCGGGGCGGCGGGCATGAGGTCGCCCACTCGAGCGAGCGGCCGTAGCCCCACGGGTCGTTGACGGTGACCTTCGGGGCGCGACGCGCGGTGATGTACACGTTCAGCAGGAACGGGATCATCGAGACGCCGAGCACCATCGCACCCACGGTCGACAGCTGGTTACCCCAGGTGATGCCGTCGGCGGGAAGGTAGGTCGCGTAGCGACGAGGCATGGCCATGACGCCGAGCCAGTGCTGCACGAGGAAGGTCATGTGGAAGCCGATGAACAGCACCCAAAAGTGGATCTTGCCGAGGCGCTCGTCGAGCATGCGACCGGTCCACTTCGGCCACCAGAAGTAGAAGCCGGCGAACATCGCGAACACGACCGTGCCGAAGATCACATAGTGGAAGTGCGCGACCACGAAGTAGGTGTCCGAGAGGTGGAAGTCGAGCGCCGGCGACGCCAGGATGACGCCGGTCAGGCCGCCGAAGACGAACGACACCAGGAAGCCGAGCGACCAGAGCATGGGCGTCTCGAAGGTGATCGATCCACGCCACAGCGTGCCGAGCCAGTTGAAGATCTTCACACCGGTGGGCACCGCGATCATCATCGTCATGAGCGCGAAGAACGGCAGCAGCACCGAGCCGGTGACGTACATGTGGTGCGCCCACACCGTCATCGACAGCGCGGCGATGGCGATGGTCGCGTAGATCAGCGTCTTGTAGCCGAAGATCGGCTTGCGGCTGAACACCGGGAAGACCTCGGAGACGATGCCGAAGAACGGCAGCGCGATGACGTACACCTCGGGATGGCCGAAGAACCAGAAGAGGTGCTGCCACAGAATGGCTCCGCCCTCGCCGTTGTAGATTTGCGCTCCGAAGATGCGGTCGGCGGCGAGGCCGAACATCGCCGCGGCGAGCACCGGGAAGACGAGCAGCACGAGGATCGAGGTGATGAGCGTGTTCCAGGTGAACACCGACATGCGCCACATGGTCATGCCCGGTGCGCGCATCGTGATGATGGTGGTGATGAAGTTCACGCCGCCCATGATCGTGCCGAAACCGCTCACACCGAGGCCGAGCACCCAAAGGTTGCCGCCGACGCCGGGCGAGTAGGTCATCTCGGAGAGCGGCGCGTACGCGAACCAGCCGAACGAGGCCGCGCCCTGCGGCGTGAGGAAGCCGCCGACGGCGATCAGCGAGCCGAAAGTGTAGAGCCAGAAGGCGAAGGCGTTGAGTCGCGGGAAGGCGACATCGGGAGCGCCGATCTGCAGCGGCATCATGACATTCGCGAAGCCCGCGAAGAGCGGGGTGGCGAACATCAGCAGCATGATGGTGCCGTGCATGGTGAACAGCTGGTTGTACTGCTCTTTTGTGGCGATGATCTCGAGACCCGGCGCGAACAACTGCGCGCGGATCAGGAGCGCCATCAGGCCGCCGATCAGGAACCACACGAAGGAGCTGATCAGGTACATGTACCCGATCACCTTGTGGTCCGTGGACGTCAGCCACGAGACAATGACGTTGCCCTTCTTCATGTTTCTGTTTCCCTCGTTAGTCGTTCTGCGACTTCGCGCTGTCGTTGTCGATCGCGAGGCGCTCCTGGTTCGGGTTGAACTCGACGGTCACCTGACCGGTGTTGCCGGCGTCGCGCAGCGAGTCGATGTACGCGTCGTACTCGTCTTGCTCGACGACCCGCACCTCGAAGAGCATCATCGAGTGGTACTCGCCGCAGAGCTCGGCGCACTTGCCCATGAAGGTGCCGGTCTTGGTCGGCGTGAAGCTCATGTAGTTGGTCTGACCGGGGATCATGTCCTTCTTGTAGAGGAACTCGACCACCCAGAAGGAGTGGATGACGTCGCGGGTCTCGAGGCGGATCTCGGTGGTCTTGTCGACCGGGAGGTAGAGCACCGGCATGGTGTCTTCCTCGGCGTTGCCCTCGGCGTCGGTCTGCACCTGCACACCCTGGAAGTAGACGTCGTCATCAACGTAGTTGAAGTCCCAGGCCCAGCGCTTGCCGATGACCTCGACGGTGTTGTCGGGGTTGTCGATGCGGGCCTCGATCTTGCTCTGCTCCTGAGCGGTGAAGGCGAAGAAGCCGAGCACCAGGATGACCGGGACGACCGTGAAGAAGGTCTCGATCGGCATGTTGTAGCGGAGCTGCACCGGCAGGCCGGTCTGGCCCTTGCGGCGGCGGTAGGCGATGGTGGCCCAGATGATGAGGCCCCACGTGATGACGCCGACCGCGAGCAGCACGATCCAGGAGGTGACCCACAGGCCGGTGATGCCGTCCGTGTGGCTGGTGGCTCCCTCGGAACCCTCGGGCAGGAAGCCCCGCTGCTGCTCGGGGGTGCAGCCGGCGAGGAGCAGCGCTGCCGAGAGCGCCACCGGGGCCGCGACCCATTTCATTCGACGATTGGAACGCACCGCATACCTTTCGAACTGTTTTCTCGCCGGCTCGGATGGCAGGCGAAGCTGATGACTCCCTGTTAGCTTAGCGCGAACCTGAGCATTCCCCGAACCGACACCGGGTGTCGCGAACTCTCGATGCCCGACCCGGTTCAGCTGAAACTGTCGCCGCAGGCGCAGCTGCCCTGGGCGTTGGGATTGTCGATGGTGAAGCCCTGCTTCTGGATGGTGTCCTCGAAGTCGATCGTGGCGCCGCTGAGGTACGGAATGCTCATGGCGTCGACCACGACCTCGACCCCGTCGAAGTCGACGACGGCGTCGTTCTCGAGCTCTCGCTCGTCGAAGAACAGCTGGTAGATGAGGCCCGAGCAACCGCCGGGCTGCACGGCGATGCGCAGTCGCAGATCGTCGCGCCCCTCTTGCGCCAGCAGACTGCGCACCTTCTCCTGTGCGGCCCCGCTGAGCGCGACTCCGTGGGCGTGCTGGGCAGCCGCGGTCTCTGCAGCGATCGTCTCAGTGCTCATGCGTAAACTCCTCGCTCGCGTGTTGAACCCGTCTCCCCCGATTCTACGCCGCTCCGCCGGGGAAGTCGCCAGCAGCGCACGGTAGTCTTGGGGCAGCAGTCGACGCGTTTCGTCGACATCCGGTGTACGCAACGCGCGCAGAGCGCATCGATCGAGAGGACAGGCGTGGCAAAGAAGGGCGCTGACAGCGCGACCGCCGCCGACGAGCACGACGCTCAGAACGAGGCCAGGGCCGGCAAGGGCCGGCCGACGCCCTCGCGCAAGCAGGCGCAGGCCGCGAACGCGCGGCCCATCGTCGGATCGAGGGACAAGACCCTCATGAA
Organism: Leucobacter sp. UCD-THU; assembly: GCF_000349545.1. Lineage (NCBI taxonomy): Bacteria > Bacillati > Actinomycetota > Actinomycetes > Micrococcales > Microbacteriaceae > Leucobacter > Leucobacter sp. UCD-THU. The sequence continues at coordinate 182,235 of NZ_KB714603.1, read as the reverse complement.
GGAGCAGCGGCGCCAGCAGACGGAGGCGCGCGAGCGCGCCCGCCTCGGCATGATGCAGGGCGACGAGCGCTTTCTCACCCCTCGCGACAAGGGGCCGCAGCGCCGCTACGTGCGCGACTACGTCGACGCCCGCTGGAGCGTCGGCGAACTGCTCATCCCCATGATGCTCGTGGTGCTGGTGATGACGTTCATTCCGGGCATCATGCAGGTGATCAGCCTCATCGTGATCTGGGCGTTCGTAGGCCTCGCGATCATCGACGCGGTCTTCCTCGGCATGCGTCTGAAGAAGCGCCTCGGCGAGAAGTTCGGCGAGGATCGCGTGCAGCCGGGCTTCCGCTGGTACGCCGCGATGCGCGCCTTCCAGTTCCGCCCGCTGCGCGTGCCCAAGCCCCAGGTGAAGCGGGGCAGCTTCCCGAGCTGATCCCGCATCCGGGATCCTCACACAGAACCCCCGGTCGATGCGATGTCGTCTCGCATCGACCGGGGGTTCTGCGTTGCCGGCGCGCTGTCCTCGGCTGGGGCGCACCGATCAGCGAGCCTGAGCCGGAAACCGAGGCCGATCCGCCCGCGCGAGACCGATCCGCCCGCGCGAGACCGATCCCGCCCACCCGAGGCCGAGGAGGCCGCGGCTACCGCTGCTGCGTCCAGCCGGCTCGGCGCAGGCCCCGGTTGACGGCGCGCGCCCAGAGGGGCCCCTCGTAGATGTAGGCGGTGAACCCCTGCACGAGCGTCGCGCCCGCCCGCAGCCGCTCGATTACGTCTTCGGCGGTGGCGACGCCGCCGACCGAGATCACGCAGAAGCCCGGGTCCGGCTCGGCTGCCCGGATGCGGCGCAGCACTTCGAGCGAGCGCTCTCGCAGCGGTTCGCCCGAGAGCCCGCCGGCGCCCATGCGCTCGATCTCGGCGGCGGGAGCGGTGAGGCCCTCTCTCGAGACCGTGGTGTTGGTGGCGATGACGCCGTCGAGCCCGAGGCGCCTGGCGAGGGCGACGATGCCGTCGATCTGCTCGTCTCCCATGTCGGGGGCGATCTTGACGAGCAGCGGGGTGGTGCCGGCTGCGTCGCGCACGGCCGCGAGCAGCGGCTCGAGCATCTCGAGCTCCTGCAGGCCTCGCAGGCCGGGCGTGTTGGGCGAGCTGACGTTCACCGCGAGGTAGTCGGCGATCGGCGCGAGGCGCTGGGCGCTCCAGACGTAGTCCTGCACAGCGTCGTCGACCTCGGTGACACGGCTCTTGCCGATGTTCGCTCCGATCACGGGGCGCCGGCGCGACAGACGGGCGCGCTCGATGCGGGGAACCGCGGCGGCCGATCCGCCGTTGTTGAAGCCCATACGGTTGATGAGACCGCGGTCGCCGACCAGCCGGAACATGCGCGGCTTCGGGTTGCCGGGCTGGGGATGGCGGGTAAGCGTGCCGACCTCGACGTGCCCGAAGCCGAACTCGCCGAGACCGAGGATCCCCTGCGCGTTCTTGTCGAAGCCTGCGGCCAGCCCGAAGGGGCTCGGGAAGTCGATGCCGAGCGCTCGGGTGCGCAGCGATGGGTGCGGGGCGCAGAGCCGGCGCACCACGCCCGCCGTGAAGGGCGCGGCCTGGATCACCTTGAACGCGAGGTGGTGGGCGGTCTCGGGGTCCATGCGTCGCAGCACGGTGCCGAAGAGCAGCGGGTAGAGACGCATGGTCATTCCTCCGTGGGGGTCGATGCGGATGCCTCGCCCGCGGGGTGGGCGCGCAGCTCGGCGATCGCGGCGTCGAAGTCGGCGAGCGACTCGAACGCCTGGTACACGCTGGCGAAGCGCAGGTAGGCCACCTCGTCGAGTTCGCGCAGGTGGGGCAGAATCGCGAGGCCGATCTCATTGGCGTCGAACTGCGCGATGCCGCTGGAGCGCACGGACTCCTCGACCTGCTGCGCGAGCACGGCGAGGTCGGCCTCGGTGACGGGCCGGCCCTGGCAGGCCTTGCGCACGCCGCTCATGACCTTCTCGCGGCTGAACGGCTCGACCACGCCGGATCGTTTAATCACGGTGAGGCTCGCGGTCTCGGTGGTGGTGAAGCGGCGGCCGCACTCGGGGCACTGCCGGCGACGGCGGATCGAGAGGCCGTCGTCGGCGGTGCGCGAGTCGATGACGCGGCTGTCGGGGTGGCGGCAGAACGGGCAGTGCATCAGGCGCCCTCCCCCGCGCGCTCGGCCTCGAATCGGGCGCTGACGGCCTCGCCGTGCGCGGGCAGGCCCTCCGCGTCGGCGAGGACGAGCAGGGGCTGCTCGACCTCAGCGAGCGCGGCGCGGTCGTAGCCGATCACCTGCTGCGGTCGCAGGAAGGTGTGGGCGCCGAGGCCCGAGGCGAAGCGCGCGGTGCCGCCGGTGGGCAGCACGTGGTTGGAGCCCGCCAGGTAGTCGCCGAGGCTCACGGGCGTGTAGCCGCCCACGAAGATCGCGCCGGCGTCGCTGATGCGGGCGAGCACCGCCTCGTCGTCGCGGGTCTGGATCTCGAGGTGCTCGGGGCCGTAGGCGTCGCTGACGCGGGCGGCCGTGGCGAGGTCGTCGACGAGGATCACCGCGGACTGCGGGCCGGCGAGCGCCGTGGCGACGCGCTCGGCGTGGCGCGTGCCAGCCGCGCGGCGTTCGATCTCTGAGCGCACCCGCTCGGCGAGCTCGGCGGAGTCGGTGACGAGCACCGAGGCCGCGGCCTCGTCGTGCTCGGCCTGGCTGATGAGGTCGGCGGCGACGAATCGCGGATCGGCGGTCTCATCGGCGATCACGAGGATCTCGGTGGTGCCGGCCTCGGAGTCGATGCCGACGACGCCGTTCACCACGCGCTTCGCGGCGGCGACGAAGACGTTGCCCGGCCCCGAGATCTTGTCGACGGGCGCGAGCCCGATGCTCTCGACGCCGTGCGCGAAGGCGGCGATGGCCCCGGCGCCGCCGATCGCGTAGACCTCGTCGACGCCGGCGAGCGCGGCGGCCCAGAGCACGACCTCGTGCGGCAGGCCGTCGTTGTCGATCTGCGCGGGCGAGGCGAGCGCGAGTTCGGGCACGCCGGCGGCCTGCGCGGCGACGGCGTTCATGATGACCGACGATGGGTAGGCGGCCTTGCCGCCGGGCGCGTAGAGCCCGACGCGGCCGATCGGCTGCCAGCGCTGCCGGATGACGGCCCCGTCGCCGAAGCGGGTGAGCTGCTCGGCGGGCACCTGGGCGGCGGATGCGCGGCGCAGCTTCTCGATCAGCAGTTCGAGTGCGGCGCGGATCTCGGGCGGGCAGGTCTCGAGGGACGCGGCGATGCGCTCGGCAGGCACGCGCAGCATGTGCCCCTCGACGCCGTCGAACTCGCGCGCCTGCTCGCGCAGAGCATCCTCTCCTCGATCTCGCACCGCCTCGACGAGGGGGCGCACGCGGTCGACCGCGGTGCCCATGTCGAGTGCGGCGCGCGGCACGAGCCGCAGCAGGTCGGCGCGAGAGAGCTGCTGCCCCCGCAGGTCAATCGTTCGCATCACCCGCCCAGTTTACCGGCAGCGCCGCGGGCTCGCCTCGGCGCCGGGTGCGAACCGGGTCTGACAGGATGGAGTGCAGATGACCATGGCACGGATGCAGCACTCGATCGCTCGACGCGACGCCCGGGGAGCCGGAGCATGAGCCTGGCGACCGGTGCGCTGATCCTCGGCCTCATCCTGCTGGGCTCCGTGGCGCAGCGGGTGGCGGGGCTCGGCTTCGCGATGCTCGTCTCCCCTTTCATGGCGCTCGTGATCGGCGCTCACTCGGGCGTGGTGCTCGTCAACGTGCTCTCGATCCTGTCGAGCGGCCTGATCCTTCCGCGCGTGTGGCGGTCGGTCGACTGGTCGATGTTCCGGTGGCTCGGCGCCTTCGCCGTGGTCGGCTCCCTCGCCGGGGCCTGGGTGGCGCAGCTGTTCTCGCCCGCGGTGATGGCCGTGACGGTGGGCGGCATCGTGATCGTCGGGCTCGGCGGTTCGCTCGCCGTGCGAGGAAACCGCTTCTCGACGGAGCAGCGCGGGCCGAGAGCGGTCGCGGGGCTGCTCTCGGGGCTCACGAACTCCCTCGCCGGTGTCGGCGGCCCCGCGGTGAGCGCCTACGCCGTGCTCACCCGCTGGCCGCAGACGACGTTCGCCGCGACGCTGCAGCCCTACTTCCTCATGATCGGGGTGACGTCGGCGGCGATGAAGCTGGTGCTCGATCCGGGATCGCTGCCCGCGACCGGCTGGTGGTTCTGGGGCCTCGTGGTGGTCGTGCTGCTGGCCGGCATCGCCCTCGGCGAGCGACTGCTGAGGGTCGTCACCGCGGGGCAGGTGCGGCGGCTGGTCATCGTGCTGGCGTTCGTGGGGGCGGCGGCCTCGCTGTCGCAGGGGCTCTTCGAGCTGTTCGGGTGACGGGGCGCGGGTCGTCGCGTCACTCGAGCGGTGCGAGCATACCGAGCCACGCGAGTTCGCGGAACCCGGCGACCAGTGCCTCTGCCGCCGCGTCGGCGTCGACCTCGAGCAGCGTGGCGAGGGCGTCGGCGATGCGGCCGAGCGAGAGCTCGCCGTCGCACACTCCCACGGCCGCGGCGATGAGCGGGTCGGCCGCGACCCTGCGGGCGATGGGTCGATCGGTGGTGAGCCGGATCGCGCGCGGCGCCTCCTCGCCGGGCGTGTGCTCGCGCTCCTCGACGACCGCTTCGGCGCGCAGCCAACGGGTCGCGAGCACCTCGGCGTCGCTCATGCGAGCCGCGCGCACGCCCGCGTCGAACGCGGCGGCGAGCCCGCCTCCGAGATCCTGGGCCGCGTACGCGCCGGCCGCTCGATCGACCTCCACGAGCGCGCGTTCGGCAGCACCCGTCGATGCGCGCCTTCGGGCGCGGATCGCCCCGAGCCCGATCGCCGTGATCCGGCGCGCCGCGAAGTCGTCGAGCCAGGAGCCCATGAGCCGCTCGAACTCGTCGGTGCCCGGCCGGGCTCCCCCGTCGCGGGCCCAGGTCTCGGCGTACTGCGCGGGGTCCACCCGGTCGCGCTCGATCACCCAGGCGTCGAGCGCGCCGGCCGAGCCGGCGGCCGCCTCGATCCACTCGCGCACCCGTTCGAGGCCGTTCGACCCCCACGGCGACTCCCAGTTGGCGAGGCAGAGCAGCGTGCCGTTCTCGGCGAGGTGCGCGGGCGCCTCGCTCACGACCCGCTCGGCGAGGCCGTCGCCCGCCATGCCGCCGTCGCGGTACTCGTAGACGGGCGCGTCGCCGTCGCCTCGCGGGGTGATCACGAACGGCGGGTTCGAGAGCACGAGGTCGAATCGCTCGCCCGCGACCGGCGCGAAGAGGTCGCCGAGACGGAAGTCGATCCGGTGCTCCACCCCGCCCAGCCGGGCGTTCGCCCTGGCCATCGTCAGCGCCCGCTCGGAGATGTCGGTCGCGACGACCTCGCCGCGCAGCGCCAGGTGCATCGCCACGATCCCGCAGCCGGTGCCGAGGTCGAGGCACCTCGCCGCATCCGCGGGCGGCGCCTGCGAGATGAGGGATCGCGTCGCTCCCCCGACGCCCATGACGTGGTCGGGGCGCGCCGGCCGGCGCCGCAGCTGATCGTCGAGGTCGGAGATGATCCACCAGTGCAGCGGCCGGTCCGACCGCGCGTCGGTCACCGCGACGGGGTTCAGCGAGAGCGCGGCGCGCAGGCGGCCGTCCCCGTCTGCCTCCACGAGGCCGAGCCCGATCGCGCCCGCTGCGCCGAGCTCGGGCAGGGCGGCGTCGAGCGCTGCGCCGTCGACCCCCTGGGCGAGCAGGAAGAGCCGCACGAGCGCGGCGAGCGGGCCCTCGTCGCGCTCGTCGAGCGCCCGCAGCGCAGGAGCGAACACCCCGCGCTGGCGGGCGCCGTCGGCTGCGGCCCCGAGCAGGCTCGCGACCGCGTCGACGCGGTAGTCGGCGGCGGCGAGGTCGGCGTGCAGGCGATCGATGAGTTCGGGATCCACCCCACCAGGGTATTCGCTCCCCGAGCGGCGGTCGCGCGGGCGCGTACGCCCCGGCGGTGCGCCCCTAGTAGGCGACGGTGAAGCGGGCGCGGCGGTGCTTCGGATTCTCGATCTCGTCGACCACCGCGACGCCGAAGTCGGCGCCCGAGATCTCGGAGCGGCCCTCGGCGTCGGTGAGCAGCACGTCTCCGCCCGTTCGGTACTCGCCGCGGTACTCCCCCGCCGCCCACGCTCCGAAGGTGGCGGCCGGGCTCACGAGGAACCAGTCGAGCTCCTCGGGCGCGGAGCGCAGGTCGTCGAGCACGCCGCCCATCTCGGCGGCTTCGGGCTTCACCTCGTCGGCGAAGTCGGGGCCGTTCATGACGAGGTCTCCGCCCTCGCTCTGCAGCAGGGAGCCGGCGCCGCCGATCACGCCGAGACGCACCCCCGCGGCTGCCGCCTCTGCCGCGAGCTCCGCGATCGCCGGGCGGACGCGGCCTGCCATGTCGCCGCGCGGCGAGACCGCGACGACCACGACGTCGGCCCCGTCGAGCGCCCGGGCGCGGTCGGCCGCCTCGGTGATGGAACCCCGCACGTACCGCGCTCCCGCGATCTGCTGCGCGCTCTCGCCGCGGCTCACGCTCGTCGCCTCGAGCCCGCGCACCTCCGCAGCCTCGACGATGTGCGATCCCGCGTAGCCGCTGCCGCCGATTACCGTCACCTTGGTCATCTCTGCCTCCTCGAAGTCCCGGCCCGCCGACACGACGGACCCCTCGGTGCAACCGACCGCGACCCGCCGCTATTCCGCCCGACGCCGCGCGATCCCGTCGGCGAAGCGCTGCGGCGCCCGCCGCACCGCTCAGGCGAACGCGCGGTCGAAGGCCCGGACCGGGCTCGGCAGCACCGTCTCGCCCGTGAGGTACGCGTCGACCGAGGCCGCGGCGGCCCGCCCCTCGGCGATCGCCCACACGATGAGCGACTGGCCCCGGCCCGCGTCGCCCGCCACGAAGACGCCGGGCACGTCGGTCGCGTAGTCGTCGGCGCGCTCGAACGCGCCGCGCGATCCGCGGCCCAGCCGCAGACCCTGATCCTCGATCGCCTCGGGGCCGGTGAAGCCCATCGCGATGAGCACGAGGTCGGCGTCGATGAGCCGCTCGGTGCCCGGGATCGGCTCGCGGCCGCGGTCGGTGAAGCCCGTCTCGGCGACGCGCAGGGCGCGCACCCGGCCCTCGGCGTCGCCCACGAACTCCACGGTCGAGGCGAGGTAGCGGCGCTCCCCGCCTTCCTCGTGCGAGCTCGACACCTCGAACAGCGTCGGGTGCACGGGCCAGGGCTGGGTGTCGGTGCGCGTCGGCGAGGGCTTGCGGCCGATGGCGAGGTTGGTGACCGATCTCGCGCCCTGGCGGTGGGCGGTGCCGACGCAGTCGGCGCCGGTGTCGCCACCTCCGATGACGATCACGTGCTTGCCCGCGGCATCGAACTCGGCGGGCAAGCCTGCGGCGGGCGCGTCGCCCCGCGGCTCCCCCGCTTCCGCGAGCGCGCGGTTCTGCGCGGTGAGGTAGTCCATCGCGTAGTGCACGCCCGCGAACTCGCGTCCGGGCAGCGGCAGTTCGCGCGGCACGGTGGCGCCCGTCGCGATGACCACCGCGTCGAAGCGACGGCGCAGCTCGCTCCACGACATGTCGCGGCCGATCTCGATGCCGCAGCGGAAGCGCGTGCCCTCGGCCTTGAGCTGTTCCACGCGGCGGGTCACGAGCTGTTTCTCGAGTTTGAACTCGGGGATGCCGAATCGCAGCAGGCCGCCGGGCTGCTCGTCGCGCTCGTACACGGCGACGGTGTGGCCGGCGCGCGTGAGCTGCTGCGCGGCGGCGAGGCCCGCGGGCCCGGATCCGACGACGGCGACGGTCTTGCCGGTGAGGCGCGCGGGCGGCTGCGGGGTCACCCAGCCGTTCGCGAAGGCCTGGTCGATGATGCCGTTCTCGGTCTGCTTGATCGTGACGGCCGGCTGGTTGATGCCGAGCACGCACGCCGACTCGCAGGGGGCCGGGCAGGCGCGGCCGGTGAACTCGGGGAAGTTGTTCGTCTCGTGCAGCCGCTCGATGGCGTCCTGCCAGCGGTCGCGGGTGACGAGGTCGTTCCACTCGGGGATGAGGTTGCCGAGCGGGCAGCCCTGGTGGCAGAAGGCGACGCCGCAGTCCATGCAGCGCGACGCCTGCCGCGCGACGACGGTGGGGTCGGCGGGGTCGACGACCTCGCGCCAGTCTTTCAGTCGCAGCGCGACGGGTCGCTTGGGGGCGAGTTCGCGCTCGCGCACCTTCAGGAATCCGCGGGGATCAGCCATGGGTCGCCTCCAGGATCTCGGACCAGACCCGCTCTCCGTCGGGGTCGATGCCCTGTTCGTTGGCGCGCTCGCGGATCTCGAGCACGCGCGAGTAGCCGCGCGGGATCAGTCGGGTGAAGCGCGAGAAGACGCGCTCGGGGTCGCTGTCGATCTCGTCGAGCAGCGCGGTGCCGAGCTCGGAACCGGTCTGCTCGACGTGCCGCTTCAGCAGCGCTGCGATTCGCTCGCGCAGTGCATCGTCGAGCGGGGTGAGGGTGAGCGCCCCCGATCCGAGCTCGGCCGAGTTCACGTTCGCGGGGTCGAGATCGAGGATCGCCGCCTCGCCGCCCGACATGCCGGCGCCGATGTTACGCCCGGTGGGGCCGAGGATCAGGGCGAAGCCGCCCGTGAAGTACTCGAGGGCGTGGTCGCCCGTGCCCTCGACGACCGCGGTGGCGCCGGATCCGCGCACGAGGAAGCGCTCACCCACCGTGCCCGCGATCCACAGGCTGCCGCTCGTCGCGCCGTACCCGATGGTGTTGCCCGCGATCACGTTGCCCGACGCCGCGTGCCCGGCATCGGGGTGCGGGCGGATCGCGATCTCGCCGCCCGAGAGCCCTTTGCCGACGTAGTCGTTGGCGTCTCCGATGAGGCGCAGCGTGATGCCGGCCGGGATGAAGGCGCCGAGCGACTGCCCGGCCGAGCCGGTGAGGGTGACGTCGACGGTCTCGGGGGCAAGGCCCGCGGCGCCGTGTCGCTTCGTGACCTCGTGGCCGAGCATCGTGCCGACGGCGCGGTCGATGTTGCGGATCGGCAGGTCGATCACCACCGGCTCGCGGCGGTCGAGCGCGTCGGCCGCCATCTCGATGAGGCCCCGGTCGAAGTGCTCGTCGAGCTCGTGATCCTGCTCGCGGCCGTGCCGCCGGGGCTCGCTCTCGGGGAACGACGGGCCGCGCAGGATCGGCGTGAGGTCGAGCCCCTCGGCCTTCCAGTGCCGGATCGCGTCGTCGACGTCGAGCGCCGAGCTGTCGCCGACGGCTTCGCCGAGGGTGCGGTAGCCGAGGGAGGCGAGCAGCTCGCGCACCTCCTCGGCGATGAAGCGGAAGAAGTTGACCACGTGCTCGGCGCGGCCGGTGAAGCGCTCGCGCAGCTCGGGGTTCTGCGTGGCGACGCCCACCGGGCAGGTGTCGAGGTGGCAGACGCGCATCATGATGCAGCCCGAGACGACGAGGGGGGCGGTCGCGAAGCCGAACTCCTCGGCGCCGAGCAGGGCGGCGACGACCACGTCGCGGCCGGTCTTCAGCTGGCCGTCGGCCTGCAGCACGACGCGTTCGCGCAGGCCGTTGAGCATGAGGGTCTGCTGGGCCTCGGCGAGGCCCAGCTCCCACGGGGAGCCGGCGTGCTTGAGCGAGTTCATGGGGCTCGCGCCCGTGCCTCCGTCATGGCCGGAGACGAGGATCACGTCGGAGAGGGCTTTCGCGACGCCCGCGGCGACCGGGCCGATGCCGCTCTGGGCGACGAGCTTGGTCGAGATGCGCGCGGCGGGGTTGGCCCGTTTGAGGTCGAAGATGAGCTGCTTGAGGTCTTCGATCGAGTAGATGTCGTGGTGCGGGGGCGGCGAGATGAGCCCGACGCCCGGGGTGGCGTGGCGGGTGCGGGCGATCCACGGGTACATCTTCTGCGGCGGCAGCTGACCGCCCTCGCCAGGCTTCGCCCCCTGGGCGAGCTTGATCTGGATCTCGTCGGCGTGCGTCAGGTACATCGAGGTGACGCCGAAGCGGCCCGATGCGACCTGCTTGATCGCACTGCGCCGCTCGGGATCGAGCAGCCGATCCTCGGCCTCTCCGCCCTCGCCCGTGTTCGATCTGCCGCCGAGCATGTTCATGGCGATCGCGAGGGTCTGGTGCGCCTCGGGCGAGATCGACCCGTAGCTCATGGCGCCGGTCGCGAAGCGCTTGACGATCTCGCTCACCGGCTCGACGTCGCCGAGCGGCACGGGCGGCCGCTGGGGCGAGAGCCTGAAGAGGCCGCGCAGGGTCATGAGCCGCCGCTGCTGGTCGTTGACGCGGCGGGTGTACTCGGCGAAGATCTCGCGGCGGCCCGTGCGGGTGGCGTGCTGCAGCTTGTAGATGGTCTCGGGGTCGAAGAGATGGGGCTCCTCGCCGCGCCGCCACCGGTACTCGCCGCCGGTCTCGAGCTTCTTGTGCGCGAGCGGGGCGGGGTCGTCGGGGTAGGCCGCGCGGTGGCGGGCGGCGACCTCGGCGGCGATCACGTCGAGGCCGACGCCGCCGAGCCGCGAGGCGGTACCGGTGAAGTAGCGGTCGACGAGCTGCTGCGAGAGGCCGATCGCCTCGAAGGTCTGCGCGCCGCAGTACGAGGCGACGGTCGAGATGCCCATCTTGCTCATCACCTTGAGCATGCCCTTGCCGAGCGACTTGATGAGCTTCGCGATCGCCTGCTCCTCGGTGACGCCCGCGATCGACCCGTCGCGCACGAGCAGCCCGACGGTCTCCATGGCGAGGTAGGGGTTGACGGCGGCGGCGCCGTAGCCGATGAGGGCCGCGACGTGGTGCACCTCGCGCACGTCGCCCGCCTCGGCGATGAGCGCGACGCTCATGCGCTGCCCCTCGCGGATGAGGTGGTGGTGCACCGCCGAGACGGCGAGCAGCGACGGCACGGGGGCGAGGTCCTTGTTGGAGTCGCGATCGGACAGGATGATGAACTCGGCCCCCGCCTCGATCGCGGCGCTCGCCTCCCAGCACATCGCCTCGAGCCGGTCGGCGAGGCCCTTCGCGTCGTAGTCGACGGGGTACAGACCGCGGATCGTGACCGCGCGCTCGCGCTCGGGGTCGTCGCCGAAGTGCTGGATGCGCGCGAGTGCGTCGTTGTCGATGACCGGGAAGTCGAGGATCACCTGACGGGCATGGTCGACCGACTGCGTGAGCAGGTTCTGCTGCGGCCCGATGCTCGTGACGAGGCTCGTGACCAGCTCTTCCCGCAGCGCGTCGAGCGGCGGGTTGGTGACCTGCGCGAACTGCTGCACGAAGTAGTCGTAGATGTGGCGCGGTCGCTCCGAGAGCGCCGCGATCGGCGTATCGGTGCCCATCGCCGCGATCGGCTCGATGCCGTCGCGAGCCATGGGAGTGAGCAGCAGCCGCAGCTCCTCCTCGGTGTAGCCGAAGGTGCGCTGGCGCCGGCTGATCGAGGCCGGGGGGTGCACGAGGTGCTCGCGCTCGGGCTGTTCGGAGAGCCGGATCCGCCCCTCCTCGAGCCACTCGCCCCAGGGGGCGAGGTTCGCGAGCTCCCGCTTCACGGCCTCGTCCTCGCGGATGGTGCCGCTCGCGAGATCGACCGCGAGCATGCGGCCGGGCTGCAGGCGCCCGCGTCGGATCACCCGGGCGGGGGCGATGTCGAGCACACCGGTCTCGCTGGCGATCACCATGACGCCGTCGCTCGTCACGAGGAAGCGGCCGGGGCGCAGGCCGTTGCGGTCGAGGGTTGCGACCAGCTCGGTGCCGTCGGTGGCGATCATCGCGGCGGGCCCGTCCCACGGCTCCATCACGAGCGAGTGGTACTCGAGGAAGCTGACGAGGTCGGGGTGCAGGCCGGTCTCGGATTCCCAGGCCTCGGGCACCATCATGGCGAGTGCGTGCGGCAGCGAGCGACCCGCTCGCACCAGCAGCTCGAGCACCTCGTCGAAGCTGGCCGAGTCGCTGCCGCCCTCCGAGCAGATCGGGGAGAGCTGCCGCACGTCGCCGAGCAGCGGGCTCTCGAGCTGCGCCTCGCGGGCCCGCATCCAGTTGCGATTGCCGCGCACGGTGTTGATCTCGCCGTTGTGGGCGACGAGGCGCAGCGGTTGGGCGAGATGCCAGGAGGGGAAGGTGTTGGTCGAGTACCGCGAGTGCACGATGGCGAAGCGGCTCTCGAAACGCTCGTCGGACAGCTCGGGGTAGAAGCCGGGCAGCTGCAGCGTGGTGACCATTCCCTTGTAGACGATCGTGCGGGCGCCGAGCGACGGCAGGTAGCAGCCCGTCTCGTGCTGGATGCGCTTGCGGGTGCGGAACGCGCGCCGTTCGAGCTGATCCGTGTCGACCGCCTCGCCGCTCGCGGGCACGAGCACGAGCTGCTCGATGACCGGGCTGACGGCGCGGGCGCTCTCGCCGAGCACTTCGGGGCGCACGGCGACGGGTCTCCAGGCGAGCACCGAGAGGCCTTCCTCGGCCGCGATGGCGCCGATGCGATACCGCACCGCCTTGCGTTCGGTCGACGCCTGGGGCAGGAACGCGAGCCCCGCAGCGTAGCCGCCGGCCGCAGGCAGGCGCAGACGGGCGTCGTGCTCGGCGAGGGCCTCTCGGATGAAGCGGTCGGGCAGATCGCTCAGGATGCCCGCGCCGTCGCCCGTTCCCGCGTCGGAGCCGACCGCGCCGCGATGCTCGAGGTGCTCGAGCGCCTCGAGCGCGAGGGAGACGATCTCGTGGCTCGGCTCGCCCGTGAGCGACACGACCGACGCGAGGCCGCAGGCGTCGCGCTCATCGGCGGGGTCGTAGAGCCCGACGCGCTCGGGGAAGCCGGCGGGGCTGGCGGTGGGGGTCGCTGCTCGGTCGCTCATCGACGTCCTCTCTCTCGGCGGGACGTCGGCGGCCCGGGCGGAGCCACCGATGGGGAATCATCTGCGACAGCGCCGTCGCAGCGCGCCATGGTGGCCGTGGAGGGGCCAGTTTACCAGTCGTTTCTTCGGCGAAACGAATCGACTAACGCACTTTATGCACAGCATTCACGAACAGATACACCTCCTCGAAATATTCTGCGGAACATCTTGACAATCTCCGAACGGTCGCGTTTCACGAAACACAACCGAAACACTGCCGTCGCCCTTCCGAAACCGGGCGCGAAAAAGCCGGTGTGCGATAGTCGCCGCCCCGCTCATCGGAGCGTTCGACTATCGCACACCGGCTGGATCGGCGCCGAGCCGCTCGTGCTCCGGCATTCCCGAGGAGCACGGAGCGACCGCGGTCGCACCAGAGCGCGACCGCGGATCCGGTCAGGCGTCGCCGTCGAAGCTGCTCGTGTCGCCCACCAGTCGCGTATGGTCGGCGGGCACCGGATCGACCGCGGCGCGCGCCACCTCGGCCGCGAACTCCGAGACGTTGTAGAGCTTGCCGGCCTGCTCGCGGCGCTGCTCGATCGCGCCCGGGTTGAGGCGGTTCAGCAGAGTCGCCGTGACGGTGCCCTCGATCATGTCGCCCGAGACCACGGTGAAGCCGATCCCGCGCTCCTCGAGCTGCGGGATGCGCTCGCGCAGCGCGTCCTCTCCGGCTCGCTTCGAGAGCGCCACGCCCTCGTACTCGGGCATCGTGGGCGTGGTGCGGATGAAGTGGGCCTGGTGGCTCGTGACGAACACCACGCGCGAGCCCTCGCCGAGGAGCGGCAGCGCGGCGTCGAGCACCGACAGCTGCGCGTCTCGGTTGAGCTTCAGCGCGTAGTCCTCTTCCATGCCGCTCTCCATGCCGCCAGAGGCGTTGAGCACGAGGATGTCGAGGCCGCCGAACTCCTCGCGCACGACCTCCATCATCGCCCGGACCGACTCGGGATCGGTGAGGTCGGCGCCCTGCACGAGCGCGCGCACGCCCAGCTCGCGCAGCTGCGCGGCGAGCTTCTCGGCGCGCGGAGCCTTGTTGCGGAAGTTGACGACCACGTCGGCGCCCGCCTCGGCGAAGTACCGGACGGTGTCGGCGCCGATCCCGCGGGAGGATCCCGTCACGAGCGCGCGGCGACCGGCGAGAGTGCCCGGTTCAAGAATCTGAGTCACAAGTGCTCCTCGTCGTTTCGAAATACGTGCCTCCCAGAGTAGTGGACCTTGCATCCTGAGCAGCCCATGTACAGGGGTATCGCGAACCCGTCGCGAACGAGTACGCTGCAATGAACGGCAGGGGCGCCCGCGGGTCCGTGGGCGCTCCCACCCGCACATCACCGGCGAGGAGGTCCAGCATGGCTGATCGAACGCTCCGAGGAACGCGTATCGGCTCGACGAGTCTGCAGGGTGAAGAGGGCGTCGAGCTCTCGCCCAGACGCACCGTCGAGTACCTGACCGATCGCGGGGTGCGCTTCAGCGTGCTCTTCGACGCCGACGCCGAGCCCCCGGCCGAGTGGGTGGATCAGAAGAGCGGCGAGATCGGGTTCCTCGACGACGAGGCCGGGCGTGCGGCGCGCGCCGAGTTCGAGGAGAAGGAGTCCTCGCAGCGCACCCCGTGGGACATGCTCATCGAGCGCCGGACCCGCGAGGAGCTCGAGGAACTGCTCGAGGAGCGTCTGCAGCTGCTGCGCGCACGCCGCGGCGCCAAGTAGCGGCCGCGGCCACCGCGTATCCGAGCGCGCCCATCGCCATCCAGAGGGCGGCGATCGCGGATCCGGCGATCAAGGCCGGGGTCTTCCCCTCCACCAGGGGCACCTCTGCGACCATCGCGTCGGCGGTGAAGGGCGTCAGCGTCGCGAGATCCCGGCCGTCGGGCGCGACCACCGCGCTCGTGCCCACCGTGGAGATGTTGACGAGCGCGCGGCCGGTCTCGACGGCGCGCAGCCGCGCGATCGCGAGCTGCTGAGCGCTCTCATCGGTGCGCCCGAAGTCGGCGTTGTTCGTCTGCGCGAAGATCACCTCGGCGCCGTCGCCCACCATTGCGACCGCCTGCGCATCGAAGATGATGTCGAAGCAGATCGCGAGCCCCGCCCGCACGGGCCCTGCGGCCGAGGGCACCTCGAAGACGGCCGGCAGCACACCCGCCGTGTACTCGAGCTGCACGAGATCGACGAGGTCGGGCGCGAGGGCGCGGAAGAACTCCCGGTTGGGCATGTACTCCGCGAACGGCACCGGATACCGCTTGTCGTATCGCCCGGGCTCGGCACCCTCCGGCCCCCAGATCAGCGAGCTGTTGGTGTAACTGCCGTCGGGGTTCGCGAGGATCGTGCCGACCACGATCGGCGCTCCGGCCCGTTTCGCGAGGCGTGCCACCCGCTGCGCCGCGAGCGGGTTGTCGGGCAGCGCGAACTCGGCGCTGTTCTCCGGCCAGACGATCACGTCGACGGTCTCGTCATCGGCTTCGAGGCGGTCGAGCAGTTCCTCGGTCGCGGCCACGTGATCACGGAGCACGTCGCCCGACTCGCGGTCGTCGAAGATGCCCGACTTCGAATCGCCCTGCACCGCGGCGACGCGAAGGGCGCCCGTCTGCGGCAACGGCGGCGCCGGCACGAGTGCCATCACGAGCAGGAGCACCAGCGCGGCGGCGGCGGCCGGCAGCACGGGACCACGGAGCCGGGCACCGCCGATCCCGGAGGCGCCGATCCCGGAAACCCCGATCCCTGAGGCGCCGACCGCCGCCGAGCGGCGCGAGAGGAGCGCGGCGACCGGCAGCGCGCAGGCGAGCGCGAGCAGCCCCGAGAGGCCCGCGAAGCCGACCCACGACACCGCCTGCGCGAGCGGCCCGTCGGCCTGCGTGTGCGCGAGGCGCCCCCACGCGAAGCCGCCGTACGGCCACGACCCCTGCACCTGCTCGCGCAGCACCCACAGCCCGGCGGCCGCGAGCGACTGCGCGACCACGAGTGCTCCGACGCGCTCCGAGAACCAGGGCAGGCGCGCGATGCCACGCGTCGCCGCCGCGGCCGCGATGCCGAACAGCGCGAACCAGAGCACCATCACCGCGCAGAGGCCGAGCCACGGCACCGGCCCGAGGTAGAGCGTGAGCCACGAGATGTGGGGCGCCCAGAACGCCGCACCAGCGACGAGACCCGCCTGCAGCCCGATCTGCCAGGGCTGCTGCCAGACCGAGGCGAAGACGAGAGCGGCCCCCGCGATCGCTGCCGGCCACCAGGCGAGCGCCGGGCTCGCCACGTCGAGCAGGTACCCGCCGGCGGCCGCCGCGATCAGCGACACCCACCACGGCAGACGCGCGATGAGCGTCGGGGTCATGAGGTGCTCGATGCCTCGACGATGCCGCGGCGCACGCCGCGCTTCGCCTCGCGAGCGAGCCGGGCCAGCTCGCCGAGGCGATCCTCATCGAGACCGCTCAGCACGGCCGTCTCGCACGCCTGGGCGATCTGGTCGAGCAGGTCGATCGTCTGCTTCGCCCAGCGCACGAAGTCGCCGGCGCCGATGCCGGAGCGCTCGAGCACGAGCTCGATGGGGGTGCCCGCAGCCCAGGCGTGCATCGCGGCGGCGAGGCCGGCGTGCGGCATCTCGCTGCGCGGCAGCCGGTGTCGCTCGGCCAGGTCGTCGAGCTCGACCCACAGGTCGAGTACCCGGTCGTGCGCGGCCGCGAAGAGGCGCCCGCCCGGCAGGCTCGGCTCACCCTCGTCGTCGCGCCGCGGTTCGTAGCTCAGCACGCAGCACATCGCCGCGAGACCGGCCGCGTCGAGTCCGCGCAGCGCGTCTCGGCGCAGGCACTCGGCCACCAGCAGGTCGCGCTCGCCGTAGATGCGGCGCAGCAATTCGCCCCACGGGGCGACCTCGGGCTCGTTCGACGGCCCGTTCAGGTAGTCGAGGTCGAACAGCAGCTCGACCACTCGGTCGAAGACGCGGGCGATCGTGCCCGTGCGCGACGCGATCTGGCGGCGCCCGCGCTCGAGGCGGCGCCGCAGCTTGCGCGCGCGATCCTCCCACCGCTTGCGGTCCGCGCCCTGGGACCGCGCCGCGGCGGCGTCGTACCCGGCGAGCGACTCCTGCTCGGCCCGCAGCTCGCGGGCCTGGTCGACGACCGCGCGATCCGCCTGGAACTGCGCGAACGACAGCTCGAGCGTCTCGCGCACGTGCTCCATGTCCATGCGCTGCAGCAGGTTGACGGCCATGTTCGGCGTCGGCCGGAAGCTCGAGCGCACCGGGAACGACCGCGCCCCCGCGAGGTGGGCGAGCGCCTCGAGGTCGACCCCGTCGTTCCAGACCACCACCGCGTGGCCCTCGGTGTCGATGCCCCGCCGCCCGGCTCGGCCCGTGAGCTGGGTGTACTCGCCGGAGGTGAGCGGCACGCGCTGCTCGCCGTTGAACTTGTCGAGGCGCTCGATGACCACCGCCCGGGCCGGCATGTTGATGCCGAGGGCGAGCGTCTCAGTCGCGAACACGATCTTCACGAGACGGCGCTGGAACAGGTGCTCCACCACCGTTTTGAACGCGGGCAGCAGGCCCGCGTGGTGGGCGGCGACGCCGCGCTCGAGGCCCGCGATCCACTCGCGCACGCCGAGCACCCGGCGCTCCTCATCGGTCATGCCCCGGGTGGCGTCGAGGGCGAGGCGCCGGATCTCCTCGCGCTCCTCGCGCGAGGTGAGGGCGATGCCCTCGAAGAGGCACTGCCGCACCGCCTGGTCGCAGCCGTTGCGGCTGAACACGAACACGATCGCCGGCAGCAGGCGCGTCTCGTCGAGCGCCCGCGCGATGTCGGCGCGGGAGACGCGCCGCGCACGGCGCACGGGCGGGCGCCCCCGCGTGCGACCGCGGTCGGCGTAGCCGTGGCTGCGCCCGCCGCGATCCCCGCGCACGCCGCGGCCCCGATCGCCGCGGCCGTATCCTCCGCCTCGCTCGCCGTCGCGGCCGTCGTCGCCGCCGCGCCGCCCGCCCTCGAGCATGCGCACCTCGGGGTTGAGGCGCCCTCCCCCGCCCGTCGCGGCGGTCTCGCCGTCGCGACCGACGAAGAGCGGCAGGAGGGCCTTCGGGGTGAGCACGTGCTGGTAGAGCGGCACCGGGCGGTGCTCCGAGAGGATCACGTCGGTGTCGCCGCGCACGGCGTGCATCCAGTCGCCGAACTCCTCGGCGTTCGAGACGGTCGCCGAGAGCGACACGAGCCGCACCTGGGGCGGCAGGTGCAGGATGATCTCCTCCCAGACCGCGCCGCGCCACCGGTCGCCGAGGTAATGCACCTCGTCGAGCACCACGAAGGCCAGGTCGTCGAGCGCGTCGGAGCCCGCGTAGATCATGTTGCGCAGCACCTCGGTGGTCATCACCACGATCGGGGCGTCGCCGCGCAGGTTCACGTCGCCGGTCAGCAGGCCGACCTCGTCTTCGCCGTACTCCTCGCAGAGCTCGTGGAACTTCTGGTTGGAGAGAGCCTTGATGGGGGCGGTGTAGAAGATCCTGGCGTCGCGCTCACGACGGGCCAGGTACACCGCGAACTCGGCGACGGTGGTCTTGCCCGAGCCGGTGGGCGCGGCCACGAGCACGCTGCGCCCCTCTTCGAGGCGCTCGCACGCCGTGCGCTGGAACGCGTCGAGCGGGTAGCCGATGCGCGCGGAGAAGGCGTCGAGCGCGGTCTGCGCCGACCCGACCCGCTCGGCGGCGTCGAACTGGTCGTTCACTGCTGCTTCCCCGCCCGTCTGGGCGTCTCGCCCGCGTCGTCGCCGATGTCGGTGCCGTCGATGCCGTACTCGGCGAGCTCGGCCGCGCGCTTCTTGTCGACCCGCCTGTCGTGCAGCAGCGCGACGCCCGCGGCCGCGAAGTAGAGCACGACGAGCGGTATCGCGAGCATGAACATGCTCATGAGGTCGACCGCCGGGGTCGCGATGCCGGCGAAGAGGATGATGATGAGGATCGCGACGCGCCAGCTCTTGAGAATGGTCTTGCCGCGGATCACCCCCAGGAAGTTGAGCATGACGAGCAGGGCCGGCATCACGAAGCCGATCCCGATCGCGAGCAGCAGCTTCGTGGAGAAGTCGAGGTACTTGCGCGCGCTCATGAAGGCGGCGTCCTCGGGCGGCGCGAAGCTCGTGAGCAGGCGCACGATGTTCGGGATCACGAGCCACCCGGCATAGGCGCCGAGCAGGAACAGCGGCACCGCGGTGAAGAGGAATCCCACCCCGTAGAGCTTCTCGCGCTTGGTCAGGCCGGGGGCGAGGAAGGCCCAGATCTGGTAGAGCCAGATCGGGCACGAGACGATCACCGCGATGAACAGGGCGATCTGCACGCGCGTGTCGAACGCGCCAGTGATGTCGTCGTAGTTGATCTGCGCGGTGCGACCCTGCTCCTCGGCGATGTCGTAGACCGGCTGGCGCAGCACGTCCCAGACGAAGTCGGAGAGCAGGAAGCCGACGACCAGGCCGAGCACGATCGCGATCACCGAGATCATCAGGCGCTTGCGCAGTTCGACGAGGTGGTCCCCGAGGCTCATCCGCCCCTCGGGATTGCGCTTCTTGCGCGCCTGATCTGCCATTCGCTCAGTTTATCCCAGCGCGCCTGGAGGGGTGGCGGCGCCGGCGGCGCCGAGCGCGCGCTCCGCCCACGCCCGCACCGCCTCGCGGGCGTGCCGCGGCGACTCGATGACGACGTCGCCCGGAGCGGCCTGAACGAGCCGGATCGCGGCCCCCTCGTGCCAGGCCTCGACGCGCACGCGCACGCGGCCCTCCGCGTCCTCCTCGATCACCTCGGGGTCGAAGCCCCGGATCCTCGGCAGCAGATGCGCGGGCAGGGTCGCCACGAGGTCGAACGCCGTGCGCGCCTCCTCGCCCGAGGCCTCGTGCCGCTCGGCCGGCAGCTGCAGCACGCGCGCCTCGCTCATCTGCTCGACGCGGAAGCTGCGCTCGGCGCGACGGTCGCGGCAGTGAGCGCGCAGGTACCAGGATCCGGCGTGCTGCGTCAGCGCGATGGGGTCGGCGGTGCGCGAGCTCGTGCGCCCCGCCGCGTCGCGGTACTCGAACGCCAGCGCTCGGCGGGCCTCGATCGCCGAGACGATGAGCGGGATCCGCGGGTCCTGCGGATCGGCGGTGACCGACAGCGCGGGGGCGCCGGCGCCGAGCGCGGCGCCGAGCCTCGCGGCGGTCCGCTGCGCGAGCCGGGCGTCGGCCTCCCCCAGCATGGGGGTGAGCGCCTGCAGCCCGGCGATGATGGCGGCGGTCTCCGACGGGGCGAACCTGGGCGCGTCGTCGACCGCGACCGTGTGGGTGAGGCTCACGACGTCGTCGCGCTCGAGGGCGTCCCAGTCGATGTCGAAGAGATCCTCGTGCTGGTAGCTCAGCGTCTCCCCCGGTACGCCCGCCGTGCCGAGGAAGCGCACGAGCGCGCGCAGCAGTTCGGGTGCGACGTCGAAGGCCGCCGCCAGCTGCGGGACGGGGGTCGGGCCGTGCTCGCGCAGGTATGGGATCAGCGAGAGCAGCAGCAGCACCCGGTCGGGTGCGAGCACGCGCTTACGCATCGGGGCCTCCCTCGTCGTCGGCCGCGACCGGAACCGCGGAGGCGCTCGGGCTCGCGGGAGCGGCGCCGATCGGCGGCGCGCCGTGGGCCGCCGCGATGCGGCGCAGGCCGTCGGCGACGAGACCCCGAAGGCTCTCGGGAGACGTCACCACGGCGTCCGCCCCGTAACCGATGATCTCCTCGGCGAAGAGATGCGGGTCGAGCACGCCGATGGTGAGACGCACACGGTCCTCGGAGCGGCCGCCGCACGCCTCGGCGGCCCGACCCCCGCGCACCGCTCCGTCACCGGAGCCGGGTTCGCGCGGCGGCGCGTCCTCGGCGCTCGCCTGCGTGCTCGTCGCCCCCGTCGTGCTCGTCGAGGCCGCGGCGCGCGGCGCGAGCCGCGCTTCCGCGACGCTGCCGCAGCGCACCAGCACCTCGGCTCGGCGCTGCTCGCGCAGGGCGAGCAGCGCGGCGATCGCGGGCTCGCCGCGCTCCCGCAGAGCGGGATCGAAGCGCTCAGCCGCGACGCGCACCTCGCCGGAGATGCGGGAGAGCAGGAACACCCGATCCGCCTCGCGGTCGAGATCCCACGAGATGAGGTGCCAGCGCCCGTCGACCCGGTGCAGCCGCAGCGGCGCCACGCGGCGCTCGAGCGGGGCGGCGCGCCCAGGCAGCGTGTAGTCGAAACGCGCGATCCGACCCTCGTCGATGGCGCGCTGCAGCGGGGCCGCGGCCGGCTCGGCCGTGCCGAGGCTCGGGGCGACGCCGAGGTGCTGCACGTCGAGCCCAGCCCCGAGGGCCTCGAGCTTCATCGTGGCCCGCCGCGACTCGGCGCTCAGGCTCCCCTCGCTCCAGGCGAGCGCCGCGAGGCGCAGCAGCATGAGCTCGCGCTCGTCGAAGCGGAGCTCGCTCGGGAACTCGAGCTGCTCCTTCGAGATGCGGTAGCGGGTGAGCTGGTTGTTGCCCGGTTGCAGCGGCGAGTCGAGCGTGTCGATCTGGATGCCGAGCTCGCGCAGCTGCTCCTTGTCGCGCTCGAACTGCCGGTCGAGGGCCGCGCGCTCCGACGCGGATCGCGCGCGACCGGCGTAGCCGTGCACGGTCGACAGCAACTCCTGCTTCGTGAGCCCCTCGGGGCTCACGACCAGGGCGAGCACCAGGCTGAAGACGCGCTGCTCGCCCGGAACGCGACCGGGCACCCGAACCTCAGCCGACCCCGATGATGTCGACCACCACGACCTTCGCGTCGGCGTCCGACTCGTTCTCGATGATGACGACCTGCGAGCCGACCTTCTTGCCCGTCAGCTGGTCGCGGAAGGTGTAGCCCGACTCGGAGACCTGCTGCTCGTTGCCGAGCCCCATCAGGCCCGTGTCCCAGCTGTTGGTCTGCACGGCGCCGTCCCAGCCCACCACGAGCAGCTGCGCGACGACGTTGTCGTCGGCCTCGACCTCGGCGCCGTCGCCCTCGACGCGCACGGCGGACGAGGTGCCGGCGGGCGCGTCGCGGGGCGGCAGCACGATGCCGGGACGGCCCTCGTGATCGGTGACGACGGCCGGGTAGCCGTTCGGCAGACCGCGCGCGGAGCCCTGCGCGGCGAGCGGACCGGTCGAGACGACGTCGATCACGCCGACGAGCGGGGCGTCGGCGCTGCCGCCCAGCTGCATCGCGAGCTGCGAGCCCTCCTCGGGTGCGATCGCGATGACGACCCGGTCGCCGGGCGCGGCGCAGCGCAGCGATTCGCTGAGCGGGTTCGGGGCGTCCTCGGACACCATCAGGAACTCGGCCGACTGATCCGCCGCGGCGAAGCCCGGGCTCTCGTAGAGCGGCTTGCCGCTCGTCGAGTCGAAGAACGCCATGTTGACGCCCACGAGCGACTGCTCGTCGGCGACCCGGCTGCGATCCTCGGCCTCATCGACCACCGTGCGCTGCGTGGAGAGCACCTGCAGATCGTCGGGGATCGACACGTTTGGGGCCTCGCCGAAACCGCCGCTCACCTGTACGCCGTCGCTCATGGCGCCGGGGTGCAGCGTCGGCTCGCAGTCTGCCGCGGCCGCCTGCTGCGCGCTGCAGCCTGTGACGCCGGCGAGGAGCAGCGCGGCGGCTGCGGTGGCGGGAACGAGTCGACGAAGCATGTGCACCTCTCGGAGAAGCCGATTCGGCCGCAGAGCGGGCCGAACTGAACCCGGCTATCCTATCGAAACTCGGCTGGGCCGGAGACCCGCCGGCCCGGGGGCGCCCCGCTCAGTCGTCGGCGCCGCGCTCGCGGGCGAAGCGCTGGGCCTCGCGCACCTTCTTGCGCAGCACTCTGTCGCTCTTGCCGCGCTCGCCCACCACCTCGGGAGTCCAGGCGCCGGGATCGCCCTGCTCGCCCATGTCGGGCAGCCAGCTGGCGAGGTCCTCGTCGGTGAACTCGCTCTTCGACGCGCGGCGCTTGAGTTCGGGCAGCTGCGCGCCTGGCGCGAGCCTGCGCGCTGCGATGAGGAAGCCGGTGTGCGCGACCATACGGTGGTCGGGGCGCACCGCGAGCCCCTCGACGTGCCAGCCGCGCACCATCGTCTCGGACGACTGGGGGTGCGTGAAGAGGCCGCTGCGGCGGATCTCCTCGGCCGTGCGCGAGAGCTGGGTCACGGTGGCGACGTAGCAGATGAGCACGCCGCCGGGCGCGAGCGCCCGAGCCGAGACGTCGACGCACTCCCACGGCGCGAGCATGTCGAGCACCACGCGGTCGACGCTGCCGTCGTCGCAGCTCGAGGGCAGCGTCTGCTGCAGATCGCCGACCGTGACGGTCCAGTTCTCGGGGGCGCGCCCCGAGAAGGCCGCCACGTTGCCGCGGGCGATGTCGGCGAACTCCTCGCGGCGCTCAAACGAGAACAGGCGCCCCTCGGGGCCGATCCCGCGCAGCAGGTGCAACGACAGCGCACCCGACCCGACACCCGCCTCGACCACGCGGGCGCCCGGGAAGATGTCGGCGAGCGACAGGATCTGCGCAGCGTCCTTGGGGTAGACGATCGCAGCCCCCCGCGGCATCGACATGACGAAGTCGGAGAGCAGCGGGCGCAGCGCGAGGTACTCCTCACCACTGCTGTTCACCACCACGGAGGCGTCGGGCAGGCCCACGATCTCCTCGTGGCGGATCAGGCCCCGGTGGCTGTGGAACTCGCCGTCCGGCACGAGCGTGATCGTGTTGAGGCGGCCCTTGGGGCCGGTGAGCTGCACCCGGTCGCCGTAGCCGAGGGGCCCGCGGGCCGAGGGCGCGTGCTCGCCGGCGGCCTGCGGCGCCCGGCCCGAATCGGCGCCGACGATCGAATCGTCCGTGCTCTGCTGCTCGCTCACCGCTGCGCTCCCGTCGTCTGCTCGGCGTTCCGCAGGGAGCGGAAACGCTCGGAAAGTCTATCCGCGTCGACGCCGGCGAGCGTCGGCCACACCTCGTGCGCCGATGCACCGGTGAGGTCGAGCAGGTTGGGCACGCCGATCGCGACCGCTCCCGACGAGTGGGCGGCGGCCAGGCCGGTGAAGGAGTCCTCGATCGCGAGGCAGCGCTCGATCGGCACGCCGAGCAGGGCCGCCCCGCGCAGGTAGGGATCGGGATCCGGCTTCTCGTGCTCCACCTCGTCGCCCGCGACGATGCCGCGGAACAGGCCTTCGGGCAGCAGCCCGACGACGGTGTCGGCGATCGACCGGACGGCCATCGTCACGAGCGCGCTCGGGATGCCCGCCGTCGCGAGCGACTCGAGCAGCTCCACGGCGCCCGGACGCCACTGCGGGCCGGCCTCGCGCAGGCCGGCGATCACCGCCGTCTCCCACTCTGCGATGATCTCGTCGACGCCGAGCGGAACGCCCATCTGCTGGAAGATGACGGCCGCGTTGCGCAGCCCCGATCCGATCATGCGGTCCCGCACCTCGGCGGTCAGTTCGATGCCGTAGCGCGAGAGCATCGAGAGCTCGGCCTCGAGCCACAGCGGCTCCGAATCGATCACGGTGCCGTCCATGTCCCACAGGACGGCGGCGGGGGCTTCATGCTGGGAAAGAGCGCTCATCCGCACCAGCCTACCGGCGAAACCTCGGCCGTGCCGAGATCGCGGCGGGCACCCCGCCGGAGCCGCGGTGCGACGCCGAGATGGCGCTCTCGGCGGAAACATCGGTTCTCCGGCGCGGTGTCGATATCCTGGAGGGCATGTCTGAGACCGCCTCCCCGCAGCCCCGCGTGCTGATCGTCGCATTCCAGGGCTGGAGCGACGCCGGCGACGCCACCACCGAGGTTCTGCAGCACCTCGGCGGGCTCATCGACGCGGAGGTGCTGCACGTCATCAGCTCGGAGGGCTACGTCGATTTCCAGGTGCACCGGCCCAAGCTGATCTTCGACGCCGAGGGCAACCGCGTGCTCGAGTGGCCCGACACCCGCCTGTACGGCACGGTGCAGCGCCCGGGAGACGCGCCGGCCCCGCCCCGCCCCGACGAGGAGACGCTGCGGCGCATCGACGGCAGTCCAGTCACCGACCTCTTCCTCCTCGCCGGCGTCGAGCCGGCCCGCGACTGGCAGAACTTCGCCGACGAGATCGTCGAGCTCATCGACGTGTGGAGCATCGACACCGTCATCATCCTCGGCGCGATGTTCTCGGACGCGCCGCACTCCCGCCCCATCGCCGTGTCGGTCTCGACCGAGAGCGCCGAGCGCCGCGCCGAGACCGGCGCCGTGCGCAGCAGCTACGAGGGCCCCACCGGCATCGCGACCGTCGTCGACCTCGCACTCGCGCAGGCCGGCATCTCGGCGATCTCGCTCTGGGCCCAGGTGCCCCACTACGTGCACAGCACCCCCTCCCCGAAGGCCACGCTCGCGCTGCTCGACAAGCTCGAGGAGCTGCTCGACATCGTGATCCCGCGCGGCGAACTGCTGATGCAGGCCAACGAGTGGGAGGCGAACATCAACCGGATCGCCGCCGCCGACGAAGAGATGTCGCGCTACATCCGCGGCCTCGAGGAGTCGCGCGACGATGCCATGGCTGCGGAGGCGACGGGCGACGCGCTCGCCCTCGAGTTCGAGAAGTTCCTCGAGGGCGGATCGCGCGGCATCGAGGAGGCCGAGGCAACCGAGCCGGATCTCCCGGGCGAGGCGGGTCTCCCGGGCGAGCCGGATCTCCCGGGCGAGGCCCGCGATCACGGCGACGAGGGCGACGACGACGCGGATCCCGAGCAGCGCTGACCCGCCTCGCAAGCCCCACCCGCACCGAGTCGGCCCCTTCGTATCGAGTCGGCCGGCGATTCGCGCGAATCGTCGGCCGACTCGTGCAGAACCGGCCGACTCGATAGCCGCTCTTACAGCTTCACCCCGAGCAGCGCGTCGACGGCGGCCGCGATCAGCGCGGGGTCGTCGACCCCGCGATCGAGGGCGGCGTCGAGCGTGGCGAGCATCACCGGTGTGTCGAGGTCGTTCGCGAGGGCGGCGCGCAGCTGCTGCAGCACCGCGGTCGCGGAGGCGAGGTCGTCGCCGCCGCGCTCGAGCCCCTCGCGCCAGGCCTCGAGCCGGCGGTTCGCGGTCTCGAGGTCGGCGTCGTGCCACTCCCACTCGGAGCGGTAGTGGTGCGCGAGCAGCCCGAGGCGGATCGCGGACGGGTCGGCCGGCACCCCCGCGCAGGCGCCGTGCGTGCCGTCGAGCAGCTTCGACACGAAGACGAGGTTGCCGCGCGACTTCGACATCTTGTGCCCCTGGTAGGCGACGAGGCCCGCGTGGCAGTAGGCGTGCGCGAGGGGCGTGCCCGAGATCGCGGTGGCGTGCGCCGCGGTGAACTCGTGGTGCGGGAAGACGAGATCGGATCCGCCGCCCTGCACCGTGAACGCGCCGCCGAGGGCTCGTGTCGCGATCACCGAGCACTCGATGTGCCAGCCGGGCCTGCCCTCGCCGACGGGGCTCTCCCAGCTCGGCTCGCCCGCGCGAACCGCCCGCCACAGCAGCGGATCGAGCGGGTTGCGCTTGCCCGCGCGCTGCGGGTCGCCGCCGCGCTCAGCGCTGAGCTGCAGCATCGTGCCGTGGTCGTAGGGTGCGACGTCGCCGAGCCGCCACTGCGACTCCCGTTCGGCCGCGTCGGTGTCGAAGTAGAGGTCGTCGCCCTCGGAGTCGTCGGTCGGCACCGAGTAGGCGAGGCCGCGCTCGACCAGCTCGCGCACGGCGGCGGCGATCTCGTCGATCTGCTCGGTGACCGCGACGTAGTGCTCGGGCGGGATCATGCCCATGCGGTGCATGTCGGAGCGGAAGAGCCCGATCTGCTCGTCGGCGAGCGAGCGCCAGTCGACGTCGGTCGCGGCGGCGCGCTCGAGCAGCGGGTCGTCGACGTCGGTGATGTTCTGCGCGTAGACCGTCTCGATGCCGGCGTCGCGCCAGGCGCGCTGCATGATGTCGAACGCGAGGTAGGTGAACGCGTGGCCGAGGTGGGTCGCGTCGTAGGGGGTGATGCCGCACACGTAGAGCAGCGCGCGCCCCTCGGAGATGGCGGGGTACTCGAAGCGCTCGGTGGCGGTGTTGAACAGCTTGGGCGTGAGGCCGGCGCCGGGCAGCTCGGGCAGCTCGGGAGGGGTCCAAGTTCTCATCGGATCGCCCCCGCGGTCGCCACGTCGGCCGCTGCTGCGACGGCGGTGCCGCCCTCGGCGGTGAGCACGCCGGTGCTCAGCAGCACGATGATCGCGATGCCGAGCAGCACGCGGTAGATCACGAAGGGCAGGAAGCTGCGCTTCGAGATGTACTTCATGAACACGCCGATCACCACGAGGGCGATCACGAACGCCACGGCGGTGGCGATGGCGGTCAGGCCCATCGGGGTGTCGCCCTCGGGAGCTCGGAGGGCTTTGAGGAGCTGGTAGAAGCCCGAGCTGAGCACGGCGGGGATGGCGAGCAGGAAGGAGTAGCGCGCCGCGGCCTCGCGGGTGTAGCCCATGAAGAGGCCGGCCGTGATGGTGCCGCCGGAGCGGGAGACGCCCGGGATCAGCGCGAGCGACTGGGCGAAGCCGAAGATGAGGCCGTGCTTCCAGGTGAGCTTCTCGAGCGGCCGCGTCTTGCGCCCGGCCCAGTCGGCGGCGCCGAGCAGCAGGCCGAAGACGATGAGCGTGATCGCGGTGAACCAGAGCGAGCGCAGCGTCGTCTCGATCTGGTCCTGGAACAGCAGGCCGAGCACCACGATGGGGATCGTGCCGATGATGATCCACCATCCCATGAGGGCATCGGGATCGGTGCGGGCCGCCTTGCCGGTGAGCGACTGGAACCAGCGGCCGATGATGCGGACGATGTCGCGCCAGAAGAACACGATGACCGCCGCCTCGGTGCCGATCTGGGTGATCGCGGTGAAGGCGGCGCCGGCGTCGCCGATGCCGAGCAGCTCGCTCGCGATGCGCAGGTGAGCGCTCGACGAGATCGGCAGGAACTCGGTGAGACCCTGCAGGATGCCCAGCAGGATCGCGTCGAAGAAGCCCATCATGTCCTTTCGTGGCGGATGGAAGCGTGCGGCCGTCGCGGGCCGCCGTCCAGGATAGCCCAGGGTCTCGGCGAAACCCCGTGACGCCCCGGGGTCGGGCACGGGTGCGAACGCGGTCGCAGCCGGCTCGGCCGGCGTCAGTAGGTGCGCAGCAGGTCGACGAGCACCCGGTGCCCGAAGTCGAGGGCGTCGAGGGGCACGCGCTCGTCGACGCCGTGGAACATGCCGGGGAAGTCGAGGTCGGCGGGCAGGCGCAGCGGCACGAACCCGTAGCCCGCGATGCCGAGTCGAGACAGCGCCTTGTTGTCGGTGCCGCCGGAGAGCAGGTAGGGCAGCACGCGCGCGTCTGGGTCGGCGCGGCGCAGGCTCTCGGTCATGGCGTCGACGAGCTCGCCGGCGAAGGGCACCTCGAGGCCGATGTCGGTGTGCACCGTCTCGATCTCGATGTCCGGGCCGACGATGCGCTCCACCTGCGCGAGCACGTCTCCCTGCTCGGAGGGCAGGGAGCGCACGTCGACGAGCGCTTCGGCGGTGTCGGGGATGACGTTGTGCTTGTACCCCGCGGTGAGCACGGTCGGGTTGCTCGTGTTGCGCAGGCTGGCCTGGATGAAGCCGCCGCCCTTGCCGAGCCGCAGCACGAGCTCGTCGGGAGCCACCTCGTGCGGGTCTTCGCCGAGGATCGCCGCGAGGTGGTCGATGAGGTCGCGCGTGGTGTCGCAGAGGGTGACGGGCCACTCGTGCCGCCCGAGCGCCGCGATGGCCTCGGCGAGCCGGGTGACGGCGTTGTCGTGCCAGACGCGCGAGCCGTGGGCGGCGGTGCCCCGGGCACGGAGGCGGATCCAGTCGAGCGCCTTCTCGCCGGTCTGGATGAGGTAGGCGCGCGTGCCGGCCACGTCGATGGAGTAGCCGCCGACCTCGCTGATCGCGGTCTCGGCCCCTGAGAAGAGCTCGGGGTGGTGCTCGACGAGGTGGTGCGAGCCGTAGACGCCGCCGTTCTCCTCGTCGGCGAAGAAGGCGAGGATGACCTCGCGCCGGGGCCGCTCCCCCGAGCGCAGCAGCTCGGCCACCGCGGTGAGCATCATCGCGTCCATGTCTTTCATGTCGACCGCGCCGCGACCCCACAGCATGCCCTCTGCGATGACACCGGCGAACGGGTCGACGCTCCACCCGGCGGGGTCTGCCGGCACGACGTCGAGGTGACCGTGCAGCACCAGGGCTGGCAGGCCGGGCTCGGCTCCGGGCACGCGTGCGACGACGCTGGCCCGGCCCGGCAGCGACTCGAAGATCTGCGGCTCGAGCCCCAGGTCGCGCAGATACGTCGCGACGTACTCGGCGGCGGGCAGCTCGGGCTCGGCGTCTCCGCCTCCGCGGTTGGTGGTGTCGATGCGGATGAGGTCGCGCGCGACGCGCGCGGTCTCGGAGAGCTGGGGGTCGGTGGTCTCGCTGCTCATGCCTCCAGGGTACCGGGCGCCCCCGACACGGGGCCGGCGGATGACGCCGGGAGACGCTCACGGCGCTACTATTTTCGTAATGAGAATCGTTACGCCTATCAAGCTCGTCGCGATCGCGGTGCTCGCGCTCGTGGCGGCCGCGACCGCCTGGGGCCTCATCGCACTCTGGCCCGACTACGACCGAGTCGCCCAGGCCGCGGACCGCGCACCCCTCGTCGCGGAGGGCACCACCTTCGAGACGGGCGAACTGCTCGCGGTGACCGAGGGCTGCGCCGAAGTCGACGGCAGCACCGCCGACGACTGCCTGACCTTCTCCATCGGCATCCGCAGCGGCGACGACGCCGGGCACGTCGTCGACATCACCGCTCGAGGCGCCGTCACCCGGGCCGGCCTGCAACCCGGGGACCGCCTCGAGCTCATGGCCTACCCGCACGCGCCCGTCGCCGAGACCCGCTACCAGCTCGCGAACCAGTACAGCGTCTCGGGCGTGTTCCGCGGCCTGCCGCTCGCGATCCTCGCGCTCGTCTTCGTCGCGGTCGTGATCGCGGTGGGCAGGCTCAGAGGCCTGCTCGCCCTCCTCGCCCTCGGGATCAGCGCCGCCGTGATCCTCGCCTTCCTGCTGCCCGCGCTCGTGGCCGGCTCCCCCGGCCTGCTCGTCGGGGTCATCGCGTCGAGCGCGATCATGTTCGTGATCCTCTACCTGGTGCACGGCTTCAACATGCGCACCACTTCGGCGCTCGTCGGCACGCTCTGCGGCATCGCGATCATGGCCGGCGTCTCGCTGATCGCCACGCAGGCGACGCGCCTCAGCGGCATCGGCGACGAGGCGTCGGGCACGCTCGCGGGTGTGGTCGAGCACATCGACTTCCGAGGGCTGCTCAGCTGCTCCGTCATCATCGCCGGGCTCGGGATCCTCAACGACGTCACGATCACCCAGGCGTCGTCGGTGTGGGAGCTGCGGGCGGCCGCCCCCGCGATGCCGCGGCACGAGGTGTACGCGAGCGCGATGCGGATCGGGCGCGACCACATCGCCTCGACCGTGTACACGGTGTTCTTCGCGTACGTCGGGGCGGCGCTCGGCGTACTGATCCTGCTGTACCTCTACGACCGGCCGCTGCTCTCGCTGCTCACGCACGAGGACATCGCGATCGAGGTGGTGCGCACGCTGTGCGGCAGCATCGGGCTCGTGCTCGCCGTGCCGATCACCACCTGGGCGGCGGTCTGCTTCGCACCCGCTCCCTCGACCGCGGCGTCACCCGTCGAGACGGCGCCGAACGTCTAGCGCACCGGGGCGTCGAACGGTCGGGCGTCGTCGCCGAGCGGATACGAGAAGTGCCACCACTCCAGCTCGTAGGGCTCGAAGCCGCGCGCGATCATGGCATCGCGCAGACGGGTGCGGTTCCCCGACTGCTCCGCGGTGAGCCCCGCGGCGTCGTAGTGCGATCGCTCGCCGAAGAAGTCGAACGGCCCGCCCATGTCGAGCACCTCGCCGCTCGCGAGGTCAAGGAGGGTGAGGTCGACGGTGCCGCCGAGCGAGTGCTTGGAGCGCTCGGCGATGTAGCCGAGCTCGAAGAGCTGCGGCTTCTCGAAGTCGGGGTAGTACTCCTCGCGAGTCGAGTCGTCGTCGGTGCGGGCCCAATCCATGAAGAACCGCACCGCCCGCGTGGGCCGGTAGGCGTCGTAGACGCGCAGGCCCAGGCCCTCCGCCGCGAGGTCGCGCTGCACCTCGGCGAGCGCGACCGCCGCATCGCGCTGCAGGATCGCGCGGTCGTCGGTCTCGTAGCCGTCGACCACCCGCCCCGTGAAGTTGCGGGTGCCCGCGTAGCGCAGCTCGACCTCGATGCGGGGCTCGAGCTCGCGGGCGTCGACGAAGTCGGCGGGCAGGGTGCCAGACTCCCCACCCACCCCGGACTCGGCGCGCTGCTCGACGGCCCGCAACGGGGACGCCTGCTGCGCCGTACCGACCGCGACCGCGCCGGCCGCGCCGGCGACCGCACCGAGCAGCAGCACGATCCCCGCCGCAAGCGCGGCGATCCTGGCGCCGCGCGCCCTGATCCGGGGCACGAGGAACAGCGCGCCGAGCAGCAGAGCGCCCAACAGGCCGAACCCGACGACGGCGATGATCTGAGGCGCTGGCACGGCATCAGCCTAGGGGATCCCGTGCGTCGCGCGGCCCGATCCCGCATTCCGCGCGATCGCCGAGACCCGGGGATGAGAGACTGACCGCTATGGCATATCTCGCTCTCGTCACCGGCGCATCCGTCGGGCTCGGCGCCGAGCTCGCCCGCCAGCTCGCCGAACGCCGCGTGAACCTCGTGCTCGTCGCCCGCGACGAAGCCAGGCTCGAACGGCTGGCCCAGCGGTTGCGGCACGAATACGGAGTGACCGTCGAAGTGCTGGCGGCCGACCTCACCGAGCACGACGGCCTCGAGCGCGCGGCGAGTCGCGCCGCCGATCCCGACTCCCCCGTCGACATCCTCATCAGCAACGCGGGCTTCGGCGTCTACGACGGCTTCGAGTCGAGCCGCCTCGCCGACGAGCGGCGCCTGCACGAACTGCTGTCGTGGGCGCCGCTGCGGCTCGCCCACGCCGCGATCCCCGGCATGCTCGCCCGCCGTCGCGGCTGGATCATGAACGTCGCGAGCGTCGCCGCGTTCACGCCGAGCGGCACGTACGGGGCGGCCAAGGCCGCGACGGTCTCGCTCTCGCGTTCGCTGAACGCGCGCTATCGCGGAACGGGCGTGCGGGTCACGGCGCTCTGCCCGGGCCTGCTCGACACAGAATTCCATGTGCGCATGGGTGAGGATCATCTGCCCAGGCTGCCGCGAATCGCGTGGGCCGACACCCGTCGAGTCGCCCGCGAGGGCCTGCGCGCCCTGCACCGCGGGCGGGCCGTGATGGTCTCGGACTGGCGCTACCGCCTGATCCGGCCCCTCATCCCCATGCTCCCCGACCGCCTGCTCGAACGGGCCACCACCACGGGCGACTGAGTGCAGCGTCGCGGGCGCGATCCCCGTCCGCCGCCCGGAAGCTGGGCTCTCGCGCCGCCCCTCACCCCGAGATGACGAGGCTCGAGATGAGCGAGACCGCCATCGCGACGACGAGCACCGCCGTCATGCTCCAGTCCTCCACCGTCTTGAGGCCGATCACCCGCGAGAGACGACTCGCACCGCGGCGGTGCTGCGTCGCGGCGATCCGCAGCGCCTCCGCCGGCGCCGTTCGTGAGAACAGGCGATGAGTCCAGAGCAGATAGAGCAGGAAGAAGACCGAGAACGTCGCGCACAGGGCGGCGAGCACGAGGCCCGCTTCCTCGCGCAGCCCTTGCGTCCGAAGGCGATCAGCGACACCGCGAGCACCGGGCCGACACGAGCATGGCGATGCCGCCGCGGAAGCCGTCGTCGGAGCGGATCGGGAACTCTCGCTGCGCTCTGCGCCGGGTGCTGCCGCGTCTCATCCCTCGGAGTCTATCGACGCCGGGGCTCAGGCTCGGGCCGCCACCGCCTCGGCGATGGGCGTGCCGCCGGAGTTGAAGCGGATCGTGCGGCCGATCGTACCGTCGTCCGCGAGCACCGCCGCGACGACCGCTGCGACGTCCGCGCGCGGCACGCTCTCCGAGTCCTCGGCGTCGACGTCGATCCGGCCCGTGCCCGGATCGAGCGTGAGGGCGCTCGGGCCGAGCACCGTCCAGTCGAGAGAGGAGGCGCGCAGGTGCTCGTCGGCCGCGGCCTTCGCCTCGGCGTACGCGAAGAAGGGGTGGTCGGGGTCGACCCCGTGCTGCGGCGATGCGCGGAAATAGGAGACCATCACGTAGCGCCGCACGCCGGCCCGCTCGGCCGCGTCCATGCTGCGCACCGCGGCCTCGTGGTCCACCGCGCGCGTGCGCGCCGGGTTGCCGCCCCCGGCGCCCGCCGACCAGACGACCGCGTCGTGACCCGCGATCAGCTCTGCGAGCGCGTCGACGTCGAGCCGCTCGATGTCGGCCACGAGCGGCTCGGCGCCGGTGGCCCGCACCTCGTCGGCGTGGTCGGGGTTGCGGATCACCGCCGTCACCCCGTCGCCCCGAGCCGTGAGCAGGGGCTCCGCGAGAAGCGCAATCTTGCCGTGTCCACCGAAGAGAATGATCCGTGACATGCCCTCCACCATACGCCTCGGGCCGGGGCGTGCACAGGGCCGCCGGATCGCCTCCCGCAGGCAAGATAGCGAATCGCACCGAGCAGCGCAACGGGGTGCCCCGGGCGCCGGCGACGGGGTTGACTGGTGCTCATCGATGCACGCAACGAGATTGGAGAACACCATGGCGCACCTGACCGGTAAGCGCGTAGCGATCCTCGCCACCAACGGGTTCGAGGATTCCGAGCTGACGGAACCCCTCGCCGCGGTGCGGGAGCACGGAGCCGAGGTCGACGTCGTCTCGACGAACACGGGGACGATCCGCGGCAAGAACGGGCACGAGGCGATCGTGAGCCGATCGACCTCCGACGCGAGCGCCGGCGATTACGACGCCCTGGTGCTGCCCGGCGGCGTCGTCAACGGCGACCACATCCGGCTCGACGAGCACGCCGTGTCGTTCACCCGCGACTTCTTCGAGCAGCACAAGCCGGTGGCGGCGATCTGCCACGGCGGCTGGATCCTCGCCGACGCCGACGTGCTGCAGGGCCGCAAGGTCACCTCGTACCCGAGCCTGCGCACGGACCTGCGCAACGCGGGAGCGACGTGGGTCGACGAGGAGGTCGTGGTGGATCAGGGGCTCGTGACGAGCCGCACCCCCGACGACCTGCCCGCCTTCAACGCGAAGCTCGTCGAGGAGATCGCCGAGGGCAAGCACCGCGGCCAGACCGCCTAGCGACGAGCCGAGCGGGTGCGCAGGGGTCTCTCCATTCCCCGGCGCACCCGCTCTTTCTTTTGGGTGCGGGCTCAGCTTCGGGGGCCGCCCGCCACGTACAGCACCTGCCCCGAGACGAAGCCGCTGGCCTCGTCGGTGAAGAACGCCACCGCGTTCGCGATGTCCTCGGGGGCGCCCACCCGCCGCACCGGCACCGCGGCCGCCTCGCGCTCGACGAGCTCGTCGAAGCCGATGCCCAGCCGCTCGGCGACGGAGCGGGTCATGTCGGTGACCGTGAATCCGGGCGCGACCGCGTTGGCGGTGACGCCGAAGCGGCCGAGTTCGAGCGCGAGGGTCTTCGTGAACCCCTGGATCCCCGCCTTCGCCGCCGAGTAGTTCGCCTGCCCGGCGTTGCCGAGCGCCGACGTGCTCGAGAGGTTAACGATCCTGCCCCAGCCGTGCCGCACCATGTACTGCTGCGCCTCGCGGCTCATGAGGAAGGCGCCGCGCAGGTGCACGTTCATGATGGTGTCCCAGCTCTCGACGGGCATCTTGAACAGCAGGTCGTCGCGCAGCACGCCCGCGTTGTTGACGAGGATCAGCGGCGGCCCGAGGCGCTCGGCAGCCCGGGCTACACCCTCGCGCACACTCGTCTCGTCGCTCACGTCGACGGCGAAGGCCTCGGCTGCGGTCTCGGCCGAGAGCCCGGCGGTGCCTGACCCGGCTTCCTGCGCGGCCTCGCGGATGAGCCGCGCGGTCTCGGCCGCCCCGTCGAGGTCGAGGTCGAACAGGGCGAGGCGCTCACCGCGCCGGGCGAGCTCGAGGGCGATCGCCCGCCCCAGCCCGCGGGCGGCGCCCGTCACGATCGCCGAACGCCGTGGTGTGTGCATGCTCGGCTCCCCCGCGCAGCCTGTTCCGTCACCATTCAGGCTACCCCGTTCCCCCGCCCCGCCGTCTCTGACACGCCCCGCCCTGCCCCGGACCCCTGCCTGCTCCCTCGCACCATGCCCGGCTGCTCCTGCGCCGGGCGTGCGGGCCCTCGAGAGGCGGATTTCGCAGCTCGCGCGCCCGCGCGACATGCGAAATCCGCCTCTCGGCGCACCGCGGGTCACGGGGAGGCGCGCTCGGGTCGGGCCTGGGCGGTCGGGACGGGCGCGGGCGGTCGGGACGGGCGCGGGCGGTCGGGACGGGCGCGGGCGGTCGGGTCGGGCGCGACGGATCCGGGCGGTCGGGAGGGGTCAGCGCAGGCCTACGTGCCGCAGTAGGTGACGTGCGGGCGGCCCGGAGGGCCCGGTTGAGCGTACCGTTCGAGACCCTGACGCGGCTCGAACGGGCGCGCGACCGCGTCGAGGATCGCCTCGAACGGCGCGAGGTCGCCCTCGGTGGCCGCGACGAGCGCTTCGTCGACGAGGTGGTTGCGCGCGATGTAGACGGGGTTCGTCGCGTCCATCGCGGTCGGATCGGGGCCGAGCGCGAGCCACCGCTCCAGCCACGGGCCGGGGCTTCGCTCCCCGAGCAGCACTGCGTACCCGGTGGGCGCGACCCCGCGCGCGGTCTCGGCGAGCGCCCGGAACGCGCGCGTGTAGTCGATCCGGCCCTCGTGCAGCTCGTGCAGCAGCTCTGCGGCGAGCGCGGCCACGGTCTCGTCGTCGGCCGTCGGGTCGGCTCCGCGGGCGTCGCCGAGCCCGAGCTTGGCCCGCATGCCCGCGGTCCACGCGGCGTCGTAGGCGCCCCCGAAGCCCTGCAGCGCGCCGACGGCCTGCCGCTCGGCCTCGGCTGGGTCGTCGGAGAGCAGCGGCAGCAGGGTCTCGGCGAAGCGGGTGAGGTTCCACCCGGCGACGGCGGGCTGCGCGCCGTAGGCGTAGCGGCCGCGGTGGTCGATGGAACTGAACACCGTGGCGGGGTCGTAGGCGTCCATGAAGGCGCACGGCCCGTAGTCGATGGTCTCGCCCGAGATCGTCATGTTGTCGGTGTTCATGACGCCGTGCACGAAGCCGACGAGCATCCACGAGGCGACGAGCCTCGCCTGCACGTCGATCACCGCTTCGAGCAGCCCGAGGTAGGGCGTCTCGCCGGCCGCGAGCTCCGGGAAGTGCCGCTCGATGGCGAAGTCGGCGAGGCGGCGGAGCAGCTCGGGGTCGCCGAGCGAGCGCGCGTACTGGAACGTGCCGACGCGCAGGTGGCTGCTCGCGACGCGTGCGAGCGCGGCGCCCGGCAGCACGTCGAGCGCTTCGTCGCGCACCACGCGTCGGCCGGTCGCGACGACGGCGAGGGCCCGGGTGGTGGGGATGCCGAGCGCGTGCATGGCCTCCCCCATCAGGTACTCGCGCAGCATGGGACCGACGGCGGCGAATCCGTCGGCTCCTCTCGCGAAGGGGGTGCGGCCGGATCCCTTCAGGTGCAGGTCCCGCACCCGTCCCCGGGTGTCGGCGATCTCGCCGAGCAGCAGCGCGCGGCCGTCGCCGAGTCTGGGCGAGTAGGCGCCGAACTGGTGCCCGGCGTAGACCTGCGCGACGGGCAGGCTGCCCTCGGCGGGGTCGTTGCCGATCAGCCAGCGCGCACCGGGTTCGTCGCGCAGCCGCTCGGGGTCGAGCCCCAGCTCTCGTGCGAGGCTCTCGTTGAGGGCGAGGATCGCGGGGCGCTCGGGCCGCATCGCGTTCCAGGGCAGCGCCAGTTCGGGCAG
Organism: Leucobacter sp. UCD-THU; assembly: GCF_000349545.1. Taxonomy (NCBI): domain Bacteria; kingdom Bacillati; phylum Actinomycetota; class Actinomycetes; order Micrococcales; family Microbacteriaceae; genus Leucobacter; species Leucobacter sp. UCD-THU. The sequence continues at coordinate 145,442 of NZ_KB714603.1, read as the reverse complement.
ACGCTCGGCGAAGGCGGCGCCGAGGGGCGGGGCGAACGGCCGAGCAGCCGCGGGCGACCGCACTCCGCCGGGCTCCGCTGCGCGGTCTTCGGGCTGGGCTTCGGTGCGCATGCCCCGAGGCTACGCCCGCTTCCTCACCGCGCACTCAGGGTGGCGGCGTGGACGTTCCGCGCGACGAAGCCCGTCTCTCATGAGCCTCGTGCTCCTGGTGGTACCCGGCGGCGCACCCTAGGATCGGGAGCACGAACGCGGCAGCGACTCGCACATGGTGTGCCGGGCCGCCGCCGTGGCAGCAGAGGGGGCGGCTCATGAGCGGGCACGTGGTGATCGCGGGCGGATCCGGTCTGATCGGCGGGGCGCTCACCTGGCTGCTGCAGGCGGAGGGGCGCCGGGTCACGCATCTGGTGCGGCGCCCGCCCCGCGGCCCGCACGAGGTCGAGTGGCTCACCGACGGCGGCGCGCTCGACCCCGCAGTGCTCGACGGCGCCGACGCGGTGGTCTGCCTCAACGGGGCGAGCATCGGCCGCCTGCCCTGGACGGCCCCCTACCGCCGCACTCTCCGGGAGTCGCGGTTGATCCCGACCCGCACGCTCGCGACGGCCCTGCGCCGTCTCGGTTCCGGCGCCCCCGCGTTCCTCTGCGCCTCGGCGGTGGGGTACTACGGCGACCGCCCCGGCGAGACCCTCGATGAGGCGAGCGCGGCGGGCGAGACCTTCCTCGCCGAGCTGTGCGCGGCGTGGGAGCGGGAGGCCCTCGCCGCGGGACCCGAAACCCGCGTCGTGCTGCTGCGCACCGCTCCCCTGCTGCACGCCGAGGGCGTGCTGAAGCCGCTGCTCGCCCTCACACGACTGGGGCTGAGCGGTCCCCTGGGCGCCGGCACGCAGCTGTGGCCCTGGATCTCGCTCGACGACGAGGTGCGGGCGATCCGCCACCTCATCGCCGCCGACGTCGAGGGCCCCGCGAATCTCTGCGGGCCGATCCCGGCCTCGGCGAACGACATCGGGCGGGAGCTCGCCCGGCAGATGCGCCGCCCCTTCCTGCTGCCCGCGCCCCCGTGGGCGCTGCGGCTCGGGCTGGGCCGCGACGCCGCCGACTCGCTGCTGCTCGTGGACGCCCGCGTGCTGCCCACCGTGCTCGAGGGAACGGGCTTCGAATTCGAGCACCCCACCGTGGAACGGGCCATGGCGTCGGCGCTCGCCGGCTGAGCGCCGATCCCGAGCGAGACACGGCCCGGGCCTCCGCCCCGCCTGGGATACACTGCCAAACGGTTCGACGGAGGGGGCTGACATGGCACGGCAGCGAGCGAAGCGCGCGGTTCGGCAGAGCGCGCGGGGAGCGACCGCGGCGGCCCCCGTCGCGGCTCCGACCCTCACCCGCCGCATCGTCGACGGCCGCCCGCAGCAGCTCGCCGCCGACGTGCCGCCCGCCGAGTCGCTCGCCTTCACGCGGGCCGATCCGTCGCACATGGCGTTGACCGTGATGGCCACGCCCGACCCCGAGGGCATCGCCGAACTGGCCTCGGCGTGGCAGCTGCACCCGCTGCTGGTCGAGGATCTGCTGCACGCCGGGCAGCGACCCAAGCTCGAGCGCTACGGCGACGTGCTGTTCCTCGTGCTGCGATCGGCCCGCTACATCGACGAGAGCGAGGAGGTGGAGTTCAGCGAGTTCCACCTGCTCGTGCGCCCCCGCACGCTCGTGATCGTCTGCCAGGACGGTCGCCTCATCGACGGCACCGAGGTCGCCGCCGGCATCGACGCGTCGCAGAACGCCCCGCTCGGCAGCGGCGCGCTGCTGCTCGGGAACGAGCAGCTGCTGCGCCTCGGCCCCGAGGGGATGGTCTATCAGCTGCTCGACGCGATCGTCGACGGCTACTTTCCCGTGCTCGACGGCGTGCAGACCGACAAGGAGCAGATCGAGCGGCAGGTGTTCAGCGGCGACGCGGCGGCCGCCGAGCGCATCTACCACCTCAGCCAGGAGGTGATCGACGTGCTGCACGCGACCGCCGCCCTCACGCGGGTGCTGCACAAGCTGCAGCAGGGTGCCGACAAGTACGCGATCCCCGACGCCCTGCAGGCCTACCTGCAGGACGTCTCCGATCACCTCACGCGCGTGGTGACCGAGACCACCGAGCTGCGCGACGCGCTCTCGCAGATCCTCAACGTGAACGCCACGCTCGTGGCGCAGCGCCAGAACGAGGACATGAAGAAGATCTCGGGCTGGGCCGCGATCCTCTTCGCCCCCACGCTCATCGCAGCGGTCTACGGCATGAACTTCGACCTGATGCCCGAACTGCACTGGGCGGCGGGGTATCCGCTCGCCGTGGGCGGGATGGTCGGGTTCGCGGCACTGCTGTACGTGATCTTCAAGCTGAAGAAGTGGATGTAGTGGGCGGATCGCCGATCCGTCCGCGCCCGTCACACCGCTGCGGCGGGGATCGACACCTCCGCGTCCTCGCGCTCGGTGAGCCTCGGCGCCGCGGCTGAGCGCGTGCGGCGCGTGCGGCGCAGCCCGGCGAGCGCCACCGCGAACACCGAGGTGAGGATCAGCGCGATCGCCGGTGCGACCGTGGTCCACGGGGCGCGCTCGACGTAGTCGATGCCCTCCGAGAGCAGCAGGCCCCACTCGGGCAGCGGCGGCTGCGCGCCGAGGCCGAGGAAACCGAGGGCGGCGAGGGCGAGGGCGACGCCCGGCAGCCGCAGCATACCGTGGCGCAGCAGCGGCAGCACGGCGGCGGGCAGCACGTGGCGCAGCCAGATCTCGAGGCTCGTCACCCCGGCGAGCGGCAACCACCTGATGTGCGGCAGGGCCAGCGCCTCGTCGATGAGCGCCGCCGCGTGCGTGGTGAGCGGCGGCCAGGTCACCCAGAGCACCGCGAGCGCGGCTCCCCCGACCGAGGGGCCGAGCAGCGCGGCGATGATGACGCCCGCGAGGATCGGGGGCGTCGCGTTGGCGATCTCCGCGGGCCCGCGTGCGACCTCGCCGAGCACGGCGAGCAGCAGGCCCACCACGATCGCGAGCAGCACGATCAGGAACGCCGGGGTGAGGGTGCCGATCGTGCCGTGGGCGACGCGCGCGAGCAGGTCGCGCCCGCTGGCGTCGGCGCCGAAGGGCAGCTCGAGGCTGGGCGGAGCGAGGCGGGCGTGCGCGATCGTGTAGGGGTCGCGCGGCAGCCCGAAGGCCAGGATGGCGAGCAGCAGGCCCGCCGCGATCGCCGCCGTCCAGCGGGCCGCACGGCCGTCGCCGCGCGCCTCGGGCGGTGGCGGCAGCGATCCGGCGGGCAGCGGTCCGCCGCGCAGCAGGCGCCTCGCGAGCGAGGCCAGCACCCCGACGAGCACGGCCGCCAGCGCCATGAGCAACACACCGGCCTGCAGCGCCGGCAGATCCTGCGCGTTCGCCGAGCCGAGCAGGTAGCGGCCGAGGCCCGGGATCGCGAAGACCTGTTCGACGGCCACGGCACCGCCGAGCAGGCCGATGAACACGAGCCCCAGCTGGTCGACGACGGCCGCCGCCGCGCGCCGCAGCACCCCGGCCAGAATCACCCGAGCCGGTGCGCCTGCGAGTCGCCAGACGTTCACCCAGCGCTCCTCGGCGACGCCCGAGACGGCGTCGGAGAGCAGGCGGCCGAGGAGGCCGCCTGCCGGGATGCCGAGTGAGAGGGACGGCAGGACCGCGGTGTCGAGGCCCGTCCAGCCGTAGGGCGGCAGCCACTGCAGCTGCACCGCCACCACCACCAGCAGCGCACTCGCCAGCAGGAACTCGGGGAGCGCCGTCAGAGCCACCCCGAGGGGCCCGGAGCCCCGCTGTGGCTGATCCCCCAGCACCCGGAGGGCGGCGGGCGCGACGAGGGCGGCCGCGACGACGAGCGCCACGACGGTGGCGAACAGGGTGAGCGTCGCCGAGGCGCCGAGGGCGTGCCACACGCCGGGCCCGATCTCGCCGCCGCTCACCCACGAGGTGCCGAGGTCTCCGCGCAGCACACCCGACCACCAGCGCAGGCTCGTGGCGAGCGGCCCGCCGTCGAGCCCGAGCTCCTGGCGGATGGCGGCGAGCGCTTCGGGGGTGGGTTCGAGCTCGGCGTAGCGGGCTCGCAGCACGGCGGCCGCGGGGTCGAGCCGCGACAGCCAGGGCAGTGCCCCGGCGACGAGCAGCAGCACGACCCCGCTGAGCACGCGCGAGACGAGCCCGAGCGCACTACTGTGCCGCACGGTCGCCCTCCTTCCGCACCCTGGTCGGACTACTCGGCATCGAGGTGGGTGTCGGCGGTGATGAGGATGCGCTCGCGCGGGTCGCGGGCGGCCTCGTGCACGCGCGACGACTCTCCCTGGATCACCCGCTCGTGCAGCAGCGGGATCGCGGCGTCGGTGCCGAGCACGCTCGCCTCGGCGAGCATGATGGCGCGCTGACGCTCCTCCCCGGCCTCGGTCTCGGAGGCGATGCGGATCGCCTCGTCGACCTCGGGCGCGCAGAGCTGGGAGATCGAGAAGCCGCCGTCGCAGGTGAAGTCGGAGGCGAGGTAGGCGACGGGGTCGCCGGAGTCGAGCACGGTGGCCCGGGAGAGGATGAACGCGTCGAAGGCGCCGTCGAGGGCGTCGGCCTCGATGTACTGGTACTCGCGCACGTCCTGCTGCACGTCGAAGCCGACCGCTTCGAGCTGCTGCTCGAGCATCACGGCGACCTCGGGCAGCTCGGCCCGGTCGGTGAAGGTCCCCAGCGTGATCTTCACGCCGTCGACCCGGGCGGCCTCGGCTCGGCCGTCGAGCCGTTCGCGGTAGCCGGCGTCGTCGCGCAGGTCGGCGGCGTACGGCAGCGCGGGGCCGAGCAGGCCCGACGCGACGTCGGCGCGACCCTCGTACACCGAGTCTACGATGGCTGCGCGGTCGATGGCCTCGCGCGCGGCGGCTCGCACGGCGGGGTCGGCGAAGGGACCGCTCTCGGTGTTCAGGTACAGCGTGTTGGTGCGCGGCATCGGCACCTCGGTGATGAGATCCTGGTCGACCGACGCCGCCTGGCCGGCGGGGATCGCCTCGACGACGTCGGCCTCGCCTGTGCGCAGGGCCGCCGACCGTGCCGTGCCGTCGGGCACGAACGTCACGTCGATGCCGCTCGCGAGGGCGGGGTCGCCCCAGTAGTCCTCGTAGCGGTCGAGGGTCGCGCCCGAGACGCCGTCGACGTCGACGATCTCGAACGGCCCGGTGCCGGTGCCCACGGGGTTCACCCCGTTCTCGGTGTAGGCGGCGTCGTCGAAGATCGCGAGCTGGGGACTCGACAGGCGGTGCGGCAGCAGCGGGTCGGGTTCGGCCGTCTCGATGGTGACGCCGTGCTCGCCCTCGGCGCTCACGGTCAGCTCGACGCCGTCGAGGATGCGCGGCACGGGGGTCGCGTCGATCGCGTGCTGCAGGGAGTTGACCACGGAGGCCGGGGTGAGCGCCTGGCCGTTGTGGAACGTCACCCCTTCGCGGATCGTGAACCGCCACGTCAGCTCGCCGTCGCGCTCCCACTCGGAGGCGAGGCCGGGCAGGGCTTCGCCGAGCTCGTCGAGCACGACGAGCGTCTCGGAGGCCGACCAGCGGGAGAGCTTGAACGCATCGTCGCTGAGGGGGCTGAGGCCGGAGCGCGGCGGCTGCATGTGGGCGACCGAGATGCGGTCGTCGGTGCCGCGGTGGCCGCCTGCGGCGCCGGAGAAGCAGCCGGAGAGCGCGAGCAGCCCCGCGAGCGGGATCGCGGCCAGCGCCAGAGCGCGGGATCGGGGCCGGGGTCGGGGTCGGGAGACGGTCATCGAGGGTCCTGTCCGTTGGGGTCGTGTACGTGGGCGGTCATGGCGCGGGAGGCGCGACGATCGTCGTTGTGCGGGAGCAGCGCGCGGCGAGCTCCGGGTCGTGGGTGACGAGCAGCATGCCGATGCGGGCCGCTTCGACGCCGGCGAGCAGCGCGGTCGAGACCGAGAGCGCGGTCTCGGGGTCGAGCGCACTGGTCGGCTCGTCGGCGACGAGCACGGCCGGTTCGACCGCGAGGGCGCGCGCGATCGCGGCGCGCTGGGCCTGCCCGCCCGAGAGTTCGGCGGGCCGGCGGTCGAGCAGGCCGAGGTCGAGGTGGGCGAGCTCGGCGGCGCGGCGGATCATCGCCTCCGCGTCGCCGCCGGCCGCGCCGGTGAGTCTGCGCAGCGCCTGCTCGATGGAGCGCCGGACTGTGGATCGGGGCGCGAAGGAGGCCGCTGGATCCTGCGGGACGCCCTGCACCAGTCGACGGCGACGCCGTTCGGGGCGGTGGGACGGCCCGCACCAGGGCTCCCCCGATACCGCGACCCCGCCGTCGGCCGCAGGCCTCAGGCCGAGCACGATGTCGGCGAGCGTCGATTTGCCGGCGCCCGAGCGGCCCACGACCGCGACCGATTCGCCAGCGTGGATGCGCAGGCTCGTCGGGGCGAGCACGCGCCTCGCGCGGCGGCCTCGGCCGTGCATCGCGGTGACCTCGCGGATCTCGAGCATGGGGACGCCGGATCCGGCGCTTCGCCCCGCCCCGCCCACCGCCGCGCTCACGGCCGCACTCCGGCGCGGCGGAGCGGCACCTCGGCGATGCTCCCGGCGGCGACCCGGATGTGCCGCGTCGCGAGCGCGTCCGCGACCGCGCCGTCGTGGGTCGCCACGACGAGCGTCTGGTGCTCGCCGATGATCTCGTCGAGCAGTCGCAGGGTCTGATCGCGGGTGTCGTGATCGAGGGCGCTGGTCGGCTCGTCGGCGAGGATCAACGGCGCGTCGGTGAGCACCGCGAGGGCGACGGCCGCGCGCTGCGCCTGGCCGCCCGAGAGTTCGGTGGGGCGTCTGCGGTGCATCGCGGGATCGTCGAGCCCGACCGACACGAGCACCTCGGCGACGCGATCGGCGCCGGCAGCGGTGACGCGCCGCAGCTGGCGCGCGAGCGGGGCGAGGGGGTGGAGCGCGTCGAGCCCCCGCTGCGGCACGAAGCCGACGCGGGTGAACGTCGCCTGCCGCCCGCCCTCGAACACGAGCCCCGCCGCCCAGCGTCCGGTGAGCGTGCTCAGCAGCAGCGACTTGCCGCTGCCCGAGGGGCCGGTGATCACCACGCGCTCGCCGGGTGCGATGTCGAGGCGCGGCACCTCAAGCAGGGCGCGGCCGTCGGCGGTTCGCACCGTCGCCCCGCGCAGCGAGACGAGCGCCGCCCCGCCGCGGTTCTTCGGCGCGCGCCGCGCCGAAGCGGGAGCGGTGGATCCGCGCGTAGTATCGATACTCATAATGAAAATGATTATCAATCACGGACGGCGGGCGGCGCAAATCAGCCCACCGCCCGCCCGCGCCGTCCCGGCGCACGGCCCCGCCGCCGCGCCTCGAACTCCCACCCTGCTCGGCACCCAGGCCCTCTTCAACATCGGCTTCTACGCCGTGGTGCCGTTCCTCACGACGGTGCTGACGGGAGACTTCGGGCTCGGCGCCGCCGCGGTCGGCCTCGTGCTGGGAGTGCGCACCCTCGCGCAGCAGGGCCTCTTCATCGTCGGCGGCTCTCTCGCCGATCGTGTCGGCGCGCGGCCGGTCATCCTGACCGGCTGCGCGGTGCGCGCCGCGGGCTTCCTCGCGCTCTCGGCGGCGCTCTGGGCGGGAGACCCCCGGCTCTGGCTCTTCATCGCGGGCACCGCGCTGACCGGTCTCGGCGGCGCCCTCTTCTCGCCCGCGCTCAACTCCCTCATCGCCGAGATCGAGGCAGTGCGGCGCACCGCCTCCCCGACGCGCGGCGCGGGCGTCGGCGATGCCGCCGCGGAGCGCGCCTCGAGCGACGTCCTGCCGGGCTTCGCCGCCCGGACGCTCCATCGCTCACCCCGTGCAAGGGCATCCCTCTTCGCCTGGCTCGCCGTCACCGGAGAGGTCGGCGTGGTGGTCGGCCCCCTCCTCGGCGCGGCACTGCTCGACCACGGCTTCGCCGTCGTCGCCGCAGCCGGCGCAGCCCTCTTCCTCGCCGTCGGCGCGATGCTCGCCGCTCTGTTGCCCCGACCGGTCCGTGAGCGCCGGCCCCACCGCGGCGCGACCGCGCTCGCGGCCCTGCGAGATCGCCGATTCGCGGCCTTCGCAGCGCTGCACGCCGCCGACCTGCTCGCCTACAACCAGCTCTACCTCGCGCTGCCCCTCGCGATGGCCCAGGCGGGCGGCGACGCCGGGGCCGTCGCCCTCGTGTTCGCGTGGGTGTCGATCCTCACCCTCGCGCTGCAGCTCCCGCTCGCGCGCGGAAGCGCACGACTGGGAGCCCCGCGAGCCCTCCGCATCGGCTACCTGGCGCACGCGGCGGCTTTCCTCTCGCTGGCGGCTGCAGCCCTGCTGCCGCTCACGCAGACCGCGGCGCTCGCCCTCGTCACAATGGCCGCGACCGGGATCGCGTTCGGCCACCTCATCGCGAACCCGACGGCGCTCGCCCTCGTGCCCGAACTCGCCCGCCCCGGGGCGACCGGATCGTACTTCGGCCTGCTCGCGAGCTGCGGCGGCATCGCGGTGCTGTGCGGCAACCTCGCGGTCGGCAGGCTCTTCGACCGCGCGAGCGGCGCCTCCGCGGCGGGGTCGGGAGCGGCGGCGCTCCCCTGGCTGCTGCTCGCGACCCTTCCCGCGCTGGCCGCAGCGCTCGCCCCGCGGCTGCTCGCGGGGCGAGCGCGCGCGAACTGAGCGCCCGCGCCCCGCGTCGTACACTGCAAGCGCAGAGCAAACCGCACGGAGGTGGCCCATGGGCGGGCAGTTCGAGATCGACCGCGTCGGCGGCGAGGCGATCCCTCGCCTCGCACCCCTCTGGGATGCGCTGTTCGACCACCACGCGTCGATCGGTGCCGCCGGTCTCGAGATCGTCGAGCGGGGCGAGAGCTGGCCGCTGCGCGAGCGCCACTATCGGCGACTGCACGACGAGCAACCGTGGGTCTCCATCCACCTCGCGGTGCGCTCGGACCGCACTGTCGGCTACGCGCTCAGCTACGCCGACGAACTCGACGGACGGTCGGCAGTCGTGCTCGAGACCCTCAGCGTGCTGCCCGCAGCACGGGGTGCGGGCCTCGGCACGCTGCTGATGCGCGCGGTCGACGAGGAGGCCGAGGCTGCCGGGATCGGCGTCTCCGTCGTCGACGTGATGGGCGGCAATCCCCGAGCGCGCAAGCTGTATCTCGGGCAGGGCTATCAGCCGTACTCCGAGAGCTGGATGCGCTCGCAGCGACCGGGCACCGCAGCGGGAACGCATCGCGGCGAGACGACGCATGATTCGGCGGTGCTCGCCGAGCGCGCCGCCGAACTCGGGTTCGCCCTCGACTTCTCACCCGGCCCCGATGACACCTGGGTGTCCGCCGACCGCATCGCCGAGCTCGCACCCGCCTCCGCAGACGCCGGCTCCGATCCCGCCCGCCTCGGCGCGCTGCTCGACGATCTCGCCCGCGCCGGCGACTGGACCGCGCGCGTCGAGATCTCGTCCGCGCCGGCGAGCGAGCCCCTGCGCTCGGCGCTCGCCTCACTCGGGTGCAGGCTCAGCACCGAGCGCCTCGCGCGTCGGTAGCCGGGACGGACGCGCTCAGCGCTTCTCGGTCGGCTTGCGCCCGAAGGCGCCCCTCGTGCGCGAGATGCGGTAGTCGATGCGATCGTCCACCCAGGATTCGAGCTCGGGGATGTCGGTGATCGTGCCCGCCAGCTCGTTCGAGATGTGCTCGGTGACGCGATCGAGCCGGGCGATGCGCTCGGCCCGCTCGAGCACCCGGTCGTCGATGCGCAGCGCGCGCAGCGTCGACCAGCTCATGAGCAGCAGCACCACGCTGAACGGCAGCGCGGTCGCGAGGGCGGCCGCCTGCAGCGATTGCAGGCCGCCGGCCAGCAGCAGCGCGATCGCCACAACGCCCTCGAGGATCGACCACAGCACGCGCGACCACGTGGGCGGGTTGGGGTGGCCGCCCGAGGCGAGCATGTCGACCACCAGCGACCCCGAATCCGATGAGGTGATGAAGAAGATCGCGACCAGCAGGATGCCGACCACCGAGAACACGGTGCCGAGGGGAAGATCTCCGAGCACCTTGAACAGAGCGCTCTCGACGTGCACCTCGCCGTTCTCGACCAGGTCGCCCTCGCCGAACAGCTGGCGGTAGATGCCGGCGCCGCCCATCACCGAGAACCACACGACGCCCACGAGGGTCGGTGCGAGCAGCACGCCCGCGATGAACTCGCGCACGGTGCGGCCGCGCGAGATGCGGGCAATGAAGATGCCCACGAACGGCGACCACGAGATCCACCAGCCCCAGTAGAAGATCGTCCATCCCGAGAACCAGCTCGTGGCCTCCGGCGAGCGCTGGTAGGCGCCCACGTCGAAGGTCATCTGCAACGCGTTCGCCAGGTAGAAGCCGATCGACTCGGTGAGATTCTGCAGCAGGAACAGCGTGGGCCCGAGCAGCAGCACGCTGATGAGCAGCAGCCCCGCCATCGACAGGTTGATGTTCGAGAGCCACTTCATGCCGGCGCCGATGCCGCTGATCACCGAGAGCATGGCGATGAGGGTGATGACGAGGATCAGCACGACGAGCAGCGTGTTGCTCGCTCGATCGACGATCCCGATCTCGGCCATGCCCGCCGAGATCTGCTGCACCCCGAGGCCGAGCGAGGTCGCCACGCCGAAGACGGTGCCGAAGATCGCGAGCACGTCGATGACGTCGCCGACCCAGCCCTTGACGCGCTCGCCGAACAGGGGCTCGAGCGACCAGCGGATCGAGACCGGCCGCCCGCGGCGGTGGATCGCGTAGGCGATCGCGAGGCCGATCACCGCGTAGATCGCCCAGGGGTGCAGCCCCCAGTGCACGAAGGTCTGCGCCATCGCGAGACCGGCGAGCTCGGCCTGGTCGCCCTCCCACCCGGGCTTCGGCTGCACGGTCGCGTACGTGAGCGGTTCGCCCACCCCGTAGAACACGAGACCGATGCCCATGCCGGCGGCGAACAGCATCGAGAACCACGACAGCACCCCGAACTCGGGCACGTCGTCGTCGCGGCCGAGACGGATGCGCCCGAGGCGCGAGCACGCGATCCCGACCGCCACCGCGATGAACACCGCGACGATGATCATGTAGTACCAGCCGAGGTGCTCGACGATCCAGTTCTGCACCGCCATGAATACGCTTCCGGCGAGCGCCGGTGCGAGGATCGCGAACAGGGAGACCAGGAGGATCACGATGAGCGCGGGCCAGAAGACCCGCGGCGAGATCATGCCCCGCCCGATCCGCACGCCGTGGCTGCGCAGCTTCTCGGTGATGCGGGCGTCGGAGTCGTCCTCGGCGATCTGCACGGAGCTCGGCAGGTGCACGGTGGCCGGCAGACTCGGATCGGACGGGATCGCGGCGGCCACCCGGCTCAGCTGGGCGGCGAGCTCGGCCTCCGACCTGAGCAGGGCCTCGGCCACCGTCTCGAACGGCGCGTCGAACTCGGGCTCGGCGTCGGGCCCGCGCCGCGCGTCGCGCCCGGTCTCGGCGCGGCCGCCCGCGCCGGATCGCTGTTCGGGAGGCGTCTCGGCGCCCGTGTCGGGCTGCGACCCGTCGCCGTCCCCCGGCTGATCGGTTGCGCTCATGGCCGTTCTCCACTCTGTTCGACGAACGATTCGGCCCTTCTACCTTCGCGGGCCGAGGGAGCCATTGCAAGCCGGGCGACGGCTTCAATGCCTCGGGAGGCATACGGCGCGAGGCGCGGCCGCCGCGACGTCGACTTGCAACGGCATGTCGATCTTGAAAGTTCGGCATACCGAACTTTAAGATGGAGACCACCGAACCGACGCCTCTCGCCCGAGGAGCTTCCGCACGACCGTGAAGGAGACCCCATGCCCCGCCGCTCGCCCCGCCCCGCCCGCATCCGCTCGCTGGCGCTCGCCGCAGCCGTGCTCGCCGCGAGCGCGCTCACCGCCTGCAGCGCGAACGCCGCGGAGGGCCCGGGCCGCGACGACGGGCGCCCCGTGGTGCTCACCACCTTCACCGTGCTCGCCGACATGGCGCGCAACGTCGCGGGCGAGCACCTGCGCGTCGAGTCGATCACCAAGCCAGGCGCCGAGATCCACGGCTACGAACCGACGCCGAGCGACGTGCGCCGCGCGGCCGAGGCCGAGCTGATCCTCGACAACGGCCTCGGGCTCGAAGCCTGGTTCGAGCAGTTCGTCGCCGACCTCGACGTCCCCCACGCGGTCGTGAGCGAGGGCGTCGAACCGATCCCGATCGCCGACAACGCGCACGCGGGCATGCCCAACCCGCACGCCTGGATGAGCCCGCGCAGCGCGCAGACCTACGTCGACAACATGGTGACGGCCTTCAGCGAGCTCGACCCCGAGCACGCCGCCGACTACACCGCCAACGGAGAGGCCTACGGCGCCGAACTGCAGCGGGTGCACGACGAGCTCACGGCCAAGCTCTCGGACCTGCCCGAGCAGCAGCGCGCGCTCGTCACCTGCGAGGGCGCCTTCTCGTATCTCGCCCGCGACACCGGACTCACCGAGCGCTACATCTGGGCGGTCAACGCCGAACAGCAGGCCACACCGCAGCAGATCGCGGACACGATCGACTTCGTGCGGCAGAACGACGTGCCCGCCGTGTTCTGCGAGTCGACCGTCTCGGACAAGCCGATGCGGCAGGTCGTCGAATCCACCGACGCCGAGTTCGGCGGCGTGCTCTACGTCGACTCCCTGTCCGAGGCCGACGGCCCCGTGCCGAGCTACCTCGAGCTGATCCGCCACGACGCGCAGCTCATCGCCGACGGTCTCACCGGAGGCGACGCGTGACCGCCCCCGCCGCCCCGGCGCTCGAGATCCGCGACCTCACCGTGCGCTACGGCGACGTGCTCGCCCTCGACGGGGCCGACTTCTCGGTCGAACCCGGGCGCGTCTGCGGCCTCGTCGGCATGAACGGCTCGGGCAAGTCGACCCTCTTCAAGACGATCATGGGCATGATCCGCCCCGACTCCGGATCGGTGCTCATCGACGGCGACCCCCCGGCTCGCGCCCGCCGCGAGGGCCGCGTCGGATACGTGCCGCAGAGCGAAGACGTCGACTGGGCGTTCCCGGTCTCGGTGCGCGACGTGGTGATGATGGGGCGCTACGGCCACCTCGGCGTCTCGCGGCGGCCCCGGCGCGCCGACCAGCACGCGGTCGACCGCGCACTCGAGCGCGTCGAGCTGACCGACTACGCCGACCGGCAGATCGGGCGGCTCTCGGGCGGGCAGCGCAAACGCGCATTCGTCGCCCGGGGCATCGCACAGGGAGCCACCACCCTGCTGCTCGACGAGCCCTTCGCGGGCGTCGACAAGCGCTCCGAGGCGACCATCACCCGTCTGCTGCGCGAGCTCGCCGCCGACGACCACACGATCCTCGTCTCCACGCACGACCTGCACGCCCTGCCCGCTCTCGCGGACGAGGCGGTGCTGCTGATGCGGCGCGTGCTCATGCACGGCGACCCCCACGAGGTGCTGCAGCCCGACGCGCTCGCGCTCGCCTTCGGGCTCGACGTCATGCATCGTGACGACGGTCCCGCATCGGACGATCGGGAGCGCGACGACGACAGCCGCGAACGCGACGCGCGCGAACCGGGAGAGGACGCATGAACCCGCTCGACCTGCTGCTCGACCCGCTCGGCTACGACTTCATGACGCGCGCGCTCGCGACCGCGCTCGTCGCCTCGGTGGTGTGCGCGCTGCTCTCGTGCTGGCTCGTGCTCATCGGCTGGTCGCTGATGGGCGACGCGGTCTCGCACGCGGTGCTGCCCGGAGTGGCGATCGCCTATCTGGTGGGCGCCCCCTTCGCACTCGGGGCCGTCGTGTTCGGCGTGCTCGCGGTCGCGCTCATCGGGGCGGTGCGCGACACGAGCCGCGTGAAGGAGGACGCGGCCATCGGCATCGTCTTCACCACGCTGTTCGCACTCGGGCTCGTGATCATCTCGGTCGTGCCCTCGCAGACCGACCTCACGCACATCATCTTCGGCAACCTGCTCGGGGTGTCGTCGGCCGATCTGCTGCAGATCGCGGTGCTGGCCGCGATCGTCTTCGCGGTGCTGATCGTGAAGCGGCGCGATTTCACCCTCTTCGCGTTCGACCCCACGCACGCGCACGCCATCGGCCTGCACCCCCGCCTCCTCGGCGCGATCCTGCTGGGGCTGCTCGCGATGACCTCGGTGGTCGCGCTGCAGGCCGTCGGGGTGATCCTCGTCGTCGCGATGCTCATCATCCCCGGTGCGACCGCGTACCTGCTCACCGATCGCTTCGGGCGCATGCTCGTGCTCGCCCCCGCCATCGCCGCCGTCTGCGCCGTCGTCGGCCTCTACACGAGCTACTACCTCGACACGGCGTCGGGCCCCATGATCGTGCTCGCGCAGGGCGCGGCGTTCGCCCTGGCCTACCTGTTCGGGCCGCGCCAGGGGCTCATCGCCACCCGGCTGCTCGCTCGTCGCCGGGCGCGCTCGGCGACGCGGTCGCGAACGCGGGCGAGGGGTTCGGGATCCGTCGCCTGATCCCCGCCCGAGCCGGACCCGAGGCCGGCCCGGGCGGCGGTCGGGCTTGGTTCCGGAGCCGGAACGACACGCCGGGGCGCGGCGAGGATCGAGGCTCCTCAGCGGGGATCCACGCGCAGGATCCGATCGTCGCCGTCGGCCGGCGCGCCCCGGCCGTCGGTGTTGTTCGTGAGCACCCACAGCGATCCGTCGGGCGCGACCGCCGCCTCGCGCAGCCGCCCGTAGACGCCCGCGAGGTGCTCGGTCGAGGCCCCGAGATCGCCGAGCGGCACCTCGCGCAGCCGCTCTCCGCGCAGGTTGGCAATGTACAGGCTGCCGTCGACGACGGCCATGCCGCTCGGGCTCGCCTCCCCCGGTTCCCACTGCTGCACGGGATCGACGAAGCCGGCCCGGCCCGCGATGCCCTCCACCTCGGGCCAGCCGTAGTTGCCGCCCGCCTCGATCACGTTGAGCTCGTCCCAGGTGTTCTGACCGAACTCCGAGGCGTAGAGCGCGCCGTCGTCGTCCCAGGCGAGACCCTGCGCGTTGCGGTGTCCGAGGCTGTAGACGTAGGAGCCAGGGAACGGGTTGTCGGCCGGCGCCGCCCCGTCGGGCGCGAGGCGCAGGATCTTGCCTGCGAGCGACCCCGCGTCCTGCGCGCTCGCGGGGTCGCCCGCGTCGCCCGTGGTCGCGTAGAGCATGCCGTCAGGCCCGATGGCGATGCGGCCCCCGTTGTGATGGCTCGCCGCCGGGATCCCGTCGAGGATCGTCTCGGCCTCACCGAGGGCCAGGGCGCCCGGCTCCCCCGCGAGCGGCAGCCGTTCGATGCGGTTCTCGTCGCGCGCGGTGAAGTAGACGTAGAGGTGCTCGTCGTGCACGGCGATGCCGAGCAGCCCGCCTTCCCCGGCGGGCACGACCCCGTCGATCACCGCCACCTCGCGGCTGCCGCCCTCGGCATCGAGCTCGACGATGCGCGCGGTGTCGCGCTCGCTGACGAGAGGCGTCTCCCCGTGGAACGCGATGGACCACGGGGCGTCGAGGCCGGTCGCCACGGTCTCCGCGCCCGATGCCGCCTCTGCGCCGGGAGATGCGCCGCCGCCCCGATGCTCCGCTCCGGGCGTGGTCGTGCAGCCCGCGAGCAGCAGCGCGGCGCCGGCCACGGCGATCCAGCGGGCGCGGCACGGCGCGGGAAGCGTCTCGATCATGCTCCCACGGTACGCCCCCGTCGCGGCATCCGCGCTGCGTGCCGGGCGCATCAGCCCTAGCGAGGCCGGGCGCTCCACCGGCGCCGAACCGGTCGGCCTCGCAAGAGCCGTCGATCGCGGCGAGCGGCGACTAGCACTCGGCTCGGGGTGTTGGCAAGGCCCTGCCGCTGCGTGCCCGCGGCTCGTTACCGTGAGGTCATGGCTGATTACAGCGAGTACCGGTATCTGATCGTCGGCGGCGGCATGGTCGCCGACAGCGCGGCTCGCGGCATCCGCGAGCTCGACCCCGAGGGGACCATCGGCATCGTGGCCGAGGAGCAGACGCCTCCGGTGACGCGGCCGGCCCTCTCGAAGAAGCTCTGGACGGATCCCGCTTTCGCCTTCGACGACGTCTGGCTCGACACGGAGGCCGACACGGGTGCGACGAGGCACGCTGGTGAGCGAGCGGTGGAGATCGACCGCGGCGAGCGCGTCGTGCGCACCGAGCACGGCGCCGAGTTCCGCTACGAGCAGCTGCTGCTCGCCACGGGAGGCAGCCCCGGCACCGCCGGCCTGCCGGACGACGACCGCATCGTGTTCTTCCGCTCCGTCGAGGACTACCGACGGCTGCGCGGTCTCGCGGGGGGCGAGCGCCACGTGGCGGTGGTCGGAGGCAGCTTCATCGGCACCGAGCTGGCGGCGGCCCTCGTGCAGAACGACACGCGCGTCACGCTGGTCTTCCCGGATGAGGTGCTGGGCGGGTCGAAGTTCCCCGCCGAGCTGGCCTCGCGGTTCCAGCGGATGTACGAGCGCGAGGGCGTGACCATAGTGTCCGGAGCGAAGGCCGAGGGGGCCGGCTTCGAAGCCGACGGCTCGGTGCGCCTCGCGCTCTCCGACGGCGGCTCCCTGACGTGCGACGCAGTGGTGGTGGGCGTCGGCGTCACCCCGAACATCGAGCTGGCCCGTGGGGCCGGCCTCGAGACCGACGACGGGGTGCTGGTCGACGACCGGCTGCGCACGAGCGACCCCCGGGTGTTCGCGGCCGGGGACATCGCCTCCTACCCCGACGAGATCCTGGGCCGGCGCCGCATCGAGCACGTCGACAATGCCACCGAGATGGGGCACCAGGCGGGACGCAACCTCGCGGGGGCCGACGAGCCCTACGATCACACGCCCTACTTCTACTCGGTGGTGTTCGGCAACCGCTACGAGGCGGTCGGCACCCTCGACCCGTCGCTCGAGACCGTCGAGCAGTGGGACGGAGAGCGGGGCGTCGTCTACTACGTCGACGACGACCGCGTGGCGGGCGTGCTGCTCTGGAACGTCGAGGGCCGGCGCGACGACGCGCGCGACGCGATCGCGAACGCCGACGGCTCTGATCACGAGGCGCTGCGCCGCCGCATCCCAACGGAGGACGGCGAGACGGAGGACTGATCGGGGATCCGCCATCCGTATCCGGATGACGGACCGATATCACCACCCGCTGCAGCGGAAGGAGCATCATGGATCTCGGCATCGCGGGGCGCACGGCCCTCATCACCGGCGGCGACTCGGGCATCGGCTGGAGCACGGCCTCCGAGCTTCTTCGGGAGGGGGCCACGGTCGTGCTGACCGATCGCGATCCCGAGAAACTGCGCGCCGCCGCGCGCGAGCTGGATGCCCCGCCGGACCGGCTGCACGCATTCCCGGCGGATCTCACCCGCCCGTCCGACATCGAGCAGCTGCACCGCAGTGCGGCGAGCGCCGTCGGCGCCGTCGACACGCTCGTGCACTGCGCCGGGGTGACGGGGGCGCAGGGCAAGTTCCACGAGATCGACGACGAGGGCTGGATCTCGACGCTCGACGTCGACCTGCTCGCTCCCGTGCGCGTCACCCGCGCCTTCCTCGACGACCTGCGCGCCAGCGGCCGGGGCCGCATCGTGTTCATCGCGTCGGAGGACGCCGTGCAGCCGTACGACGACGAGCTGCCCTATTGCGCGGCGAAGGCCGGCGTGCTCGCGCTCGCGAAGGGCCTCTCGCGCAGCTATGCGGGGCAGGGCCTGCTCGTCAACACCGTCTCCCCCGCCTTCATCCGCACGCCCATGACCGACGCCATGATGGATCGCCGCGCCGAAGAGCTCGGGGTGACGCGCGACGAAGCGATCCGCTCCTTCCTCGACGAGGAGCGCCCCTTCCTCGAGTTGAAGCGGCGAGGCGCCCCCGAGGAGGTGGCCGCGGTCATCGCGTTCCTGTGCTCCGACCGCGCCTCCTTCGTGACCGGTTCGAACTATCGAGTGGACGGAGGATCCGTCGCGACGCTCTGAGCGGAGCTCGCGACGGCAGCACGACATGAACGCCATCGACATACTGATCGACCTGGCCCGGCGGCCGAAGGATTCCGCCGAGGCCCTGCGCATCTCCCTCACGCCGGGCCTGCTGAACGCCCACCCGCACCACGACAACTCCGTGGCCTGGCTGCTGTGGCACGCCGCCCGCGAACTCGACGAGCAGCTCGCCTCGCTCTCCGGCCGCGAAGCGGTGTGGTCGTCGGAGGGCTTCGACCGGCGCTTCGGCCTCGATCTCGGCCCGCACGAGATGGGGTACGGGCACACGGCGGAGCAGGCGCGCGCCGTCGTCATCGAGGATCCCGAGCTGCTGCTCGAGCATCTCGCAGCCGTGGTCGACGCGCAGGTGGAGTACCTGCGGTCGCTCGACGATTCCGCGCTCGACGAGATCATCGACGAGCAGTGGGATCCGCCGGTGACCCGCGCCTCACGGCTCGTGAGCATCTCGGTCGACGCGGCCGAGCACGTGGCGCAGGCGGCTTACATCGCCGGCATGGAGCCGGGAGCGTTCGAATAGGCGGTGGGAGGCGCGCCCCTTCACTCAGGGGAGGCCGCCTAGCGCTCGCCCTTCCGAGGAGGCAGCATGCCGTGCTCGATGCCCCACCGCACCGCCTGGGATCGGCGCTCGACGCCCATCTTGCGATACGCCGAGCGGATGTACGACTTGAGTGAGTTCAGGCTCAGATACAGCGACGCCGCGATCTCCGGATTCGTGTGCCCCTGGGTGATCAGCGCGACGACCTCCGCCTCGCGCACGCTCAACCCCTCTTCCCTGCCGGGCCACGAACTCTGCGGTTCGGCGAGGCGACCGCCGGGGCTCTCCCGGGGCGCTTCAGCTCCGGGTGCCGCACCCCGGCCAGCGATCCGCTCGAGCGAGGCCACGAGCTCGGCCGCGGGCAGCGACTTGTCGAGGTACTCGACTCCGCTCGTCGCCCCCTCGCCCTCGATCGCCGCCTCTCCGGCGTTCCAGGCGTACACGACGACCGTGCCCGTCGCCGGATCCGCGACCAGCTCGCCGAGGTCCCGCTGCTCGTCGAGGGTGCGGCCGAAGGTGTCGTAGAGGGTGAGATCCACCCGCCGGCCCGAGACGGAGCGAATGTCCTCCTCCACCACCCGCACCCGGTCGTCGAAAGGCTCGAGCATGGCGCGCAGGCCCGCCACGACCACCTCGTAGTCGTTGAGCAGACGCAGGCGCAGAGGCTCGGTGTTCACGTAACGAGTATAGGCGCGAGCGGCCCGTAGGCTGCCGGATCCGCGCCCCGCCGAAGACCCACGAGACGGCGGTTCGACGCCGAATTTTAGTTGTCTCGGGCCGCCGAGAACACACCCCCAGGGGTGGTGCCCTCCTCGCTACAGTTTCCCCGGGAAGCACGCCCCCTTCCCACTCCACCCGGGCCGATGGCCGTCCGCCGAGAATGGCGCGCCCGCGACAGGAGTCATTCGGCATCGACCCGAAGGCAGCATTGGGAACACTCATCTACGGCAGGACGCAGGAGTACCACTTCGACGACCGCACCCTTGAGCACCTGCGGGTCGTGATCGTCACGAGGGTGCGGAGGAACGAGTCCTTCTTCCTCACCTGGACCGCGCACCAGCACCAGCGCGCGGTCACGACGACGCTCTGGATCTCGGCGTCGATCCCCATCGTCTTCCACTTTTCCGACGGCGAGCGCGTGCCGCTCTCGAGGGAGTGGCTGCAGCGGCTCACGAAGTCGTCGTACTCGAGCCGGGGGCTCGTGCTCACCCCCGAGCACGCGGGACGGGAGTCTCACGACTCGAAGTAGCCCGGTCTCGCCTCTGCCGGGCCCGGGGCGCGGCCGCCGCTACTCGGCCTCGACGACTCCGCACCAGGAGGCCAGGAACAACGCCATCGATTTCGTGCACCTGCGCACCGAGTCGATGCTCACGCGCTCGTCGTAGCCGTGGATGTTCTCCGAGACGGGGCCGTAGACGAGCGTCGGCATCCCGCCGTAGTTCACGAAGACCCGGCCGTCGAGGTATCCGGGAGTGGTGAAGCTCGTGAGTTCGCGAGAGAACGCCGCGCGGTGCGTCTGCTCGAGCAGCGCCTCCGCCTCCCCGCCCGGCTCGAGCACGTAGCCCTCGGCGTAGAAGCCGTCGGGCGTGAGCCGCACCTCGAACGAGCGGCCTGCCTCGGCGCGCTGCGAGGCGTCCTCCACGCAACGCACGATCTCACTCCACGCGTCGTCGGCGGTCGTGCCCGGATAGGTGGCGACGCGCACCCGCAGTTCGCACCAGGCCGGCACGCTCGACGGCCAGTCGCCGCCGCGGATGCCGCCCACGTTGAAGTTGATGGGGTGATCCAGATCCTCGAAATAGCGGTGCTCGCCCTTCTCGGCGTTCCAGCGCTTCTCGAGCTCGCGCAGCGCGCCGATGACCTCGTAGGCGGCGTCGATCGCGTTGAAGCCGTTCGCCATCTCCCTGGGGTGGGTGGGATCCCCGCTCACGCGGGCCGTGAACCACAGCACCCCCACGTTGGCACGCACGAGCGCATCCTCCTCCGGCTCCGAGATGATGACGGCGTCGGCCGTGTAGCCGCGCAGCAGGGCGGCCAGCGAACCGTTGCCGGTGCACTCCTCTTCGACGACCGACTGCAGGTGGACCCGGCCCGTGAGTTCGAGGCCGGCGCGGCGGATCGCGTCGAACGCGAACAGGTTCGAGACGAGACCGGCCTTCATGTCGCCGGCGCCGCGTCCGTACATCCAGCCGTCGCGGATCTCGGCGTCCCACGGCGAGCGCGACCACTCGGCCTCGGGCCCCTCGGGCACGACATCGATGTGCCCGTTGAGGATCAGCGACCTCCCGCCGTCGCGAGCGGGACTGTAGGTGCCGACGACGTTCGTCATGGTGCGGTAGTCGACCGTGCACTTGCCGAAGCCCGGGTGCGCGCGCAGTTCGGGCGTGTCGATCGCCCAGCGGTCGATCTCCAGCCCGAGATCCCGCATCTGCTGCTCGATGAGATCCTGGGCGGGCTCCTCGCCCTCGCGCAGCGACGGCGAGGCGACGAGCTCAGCGGTTCTCGCGAGCTGCTCGTCGAACCGCGCGTCCACGGCGGCGAGGATCCGGTCGGCGACTTCGTGGGGGATCATGTTGCTTCCTCTCGGCGGCCGCGGGGCCGGATCGCTGCGGCACGGCGCGGGTGCGTTGCTCGGGCGCTCCGTTCGCGTCCGGTGATTTCGAGCCTATGTGTCGAGATGCATCGCCGAGGTGTCCAGATCGAGCCGATTCCGCGCCTCGAGTGGTGATCACAACACCGAGGGGTCGGCCGGCAGCAGCAGGAGCGCGATCGCGGCGTCCCTCGGCCGCGTCACGTCGAGCCCGGTGAGCGCCTCGAACGCGCGCAGCCGCTTGAACACGGTGTTGCGGTGCAGGAAGAGCCGATCCGCGGTCTCCTGCACCGATCCGCTGCGCATGAAGACGTGCAGGGTCTCCGAGAACCTCTGCCGCTCGTCGGACGTGGCGCGCCGCCAGTCGCCGAGCAGTTCGTGCTCGAAACCCTCGACCCTTTCCCGCACCCGCTCGCGCATGAGCGGCGCGAACGCGTCTCGCAGTGTCACGATCCTCCCGGGCTCCGCGACGCGCAGAACATCGCGGGCCAGCGAGGCGGCCGGCGCGAGGGCCCCGACGCCCGCGACTCTGGCGATGTGGACGCCCGCGAGCCCCCGCGAGGCCAGCGGCCAGTCGACGACGCCGCGCCTGCGCCGGAACAGGTGCAGCAGGTCGCCGTCCTCGTACGTCAGGGCCGCCTGCTCCGAGAGGGAGGCGCGCATCGCCTCCGGAACCTCGGCGGTCTTCGCGGTGATCAGCTCATAGGTCTCATCGCTCGCAAGACCGAGCACCTCCGCCGCGCCGCGCACCTCGGCCTCGTCGGCTCCGCCCGCGAACAGGCGGGACAGCGCCCGCTCGCGCGCCGTGCGGTGGAACTGGGCCATGATCTGCGTCTCGTCGATGAACGCGGCCTGCACCTCCGTCGCGTATCGCTCGACGACGTTGAGCACGCGCTCGCCGTTCGAGACGAGCTCCCCGACGAGGTCCGGCTCCGCGGCCCGGTGCAGCGCGCGCCAGAGCAGCCGGAAGTTGATCCTGACCCCCTCGGTGAACTGGCCGATCCGGATCCCCTGGCGCGCCCGCCGTCTGCCGAGGGAGCCGGGGAAATCGGAGGCCGCGGCCTCGCCGTCATCGGCCGATAGCCGTTCCAGGAAGAGGTCGAACGCCTGCAGTGCGGTGCGCTCGAGATCGTCGCGCGGCACCGGGCCGCCGGAGTAGCCGTCGAGGTCGGCGAGCTCCTCCATGAAGTCGCCGAGCAGCGTCGGGATGTCCCGTCGCACCCGTTCGAGCAGATTCAGCCAGGTCGATTCGCCCATCCCCCCATTGTCGCCGCTCGAGGGCGCGTTCGCCGGTGGGCCCGAGTTCGGACCGCGCGTGGCCTCCGAGGGCCGGATCGTCTGGGCTACTCGGCCCGCTGCTCCCGATCGGCCGGGGCCTCGGCCTGCCGCGGAGCCTCGCCGGAGTCGCCGCGCTCGCCGTACTCGCCGTACTCGCCGGCAGCCCAGCTCGCGAGCAGCCGCATCCGCTCCGCGGAGGGCGAGCCGGGCTCCGCCGCATAGACGGTGATCGACAGTCCCGGTTCGGATTCCATGTTCATACCCTCATAGGCGAGCGTCATCTCCCCCACGATGTCGTGGTCGAAGGTCTTGAACCCGGCGCCGTGGTGGCGCACGTCGTGAGCGCCCCAGCGCGTGCGGAACTCGGCGCTGCGCGTCGACAGCTCGCCGATCAGGTCGTGCAGCTCCTTGTTGTGCGGATCCCGCGCCGCCTCGGTGCGCAGGATCGCGACCGTCACGTCGGCGAACATCTTCCAATCCGGATAGAACGCGAAGGCTCGCTCGTCGAGGAACGTGAACCGCGCGATGTTCGGCGGCCGGCCCGGCATGTCGAAGGTGTGCCGGTAGAACGCGCGGGCCAGCCGGTTGGCGGCCAGGATGTCCATGCGGCCGTTGCGCACGAACGCCGGCCCGTCGCTCACCGCGTCGAGGATCCACTGCAGGCTCCGATGCGGCGCCCAGCTCTTCGGATTGCGGCGGCGGGGCGGCCGCGCCACCGGGCTCGCGGCGTGGGCGAGGTCGAAGAGGTGAGCGTGCTCGGCATCGTCGAGGCGCAGCGCCCGCGCGATCGCGTCCAGCACCTCCGGCGAGGCTCCGGCGATCGCACCGCGCTCGATGCGGGTGTAGTACTCGACGCTGACGCCGGCGAGGGCCGCCACCTCGCTGCGACGCAGCCCCGGCACACGGCGATTCGACCCCTCGGGCAGACCGACCTCCCGGGGCGTGACCCGAGCGCGGCGGGTGGCCAGGAAGCGCTTCACCTCGGCGCGATTGTCCATACCACCACGATAGGGCGCCGACCCGCGCGGAAGGAGGCCCTGGCAGTGCCTCCCTCGACGGGGTCTCCCTCTTTCGGCCGATTCGTGGTGTGGTAGACGGGTACCCTTCGCCAGCACACCAAGGAGCACACGTGCGCGCAGTCATCATGGACGCCCCCGGCAGGATCACCGTCGGCGAGCGGGAAGACGCGAGGATCCTGAAGCCCACCGACGCGATCATCAGGATCACCGCGACCTGCATCTGCGGCTCCGATCTGTGGCCGTACCGCGGCGTCGAGCCCGTCGATCGCACCCCGATGGGCCACGAGTACGTGGGGGTCGTCGAGGAGGTGGGCGACGAGGTGAAGACCGTGCGGCCCGGCGATTTCGTCGTCGGTTCCTTCGTCATCTCGTGCGGCGAGTGCGAGATCTGCGAATCGGGATACCCGTCGAAGTGCGTGAACTCCGAGTTCGTGTCGGCGACCATCGGCACCCAGGCGGAACGGGCGCGCATCCCGCACGCCGACGGCACGCTCGTGAAGACGCCGGGCCGGCCCGATCCCGACCTGATCCCGTCGCTGCTCGCGGCCTCCGACGTGCTCGGCACCGGCTGGTTCGCCGCCGATGCCGCACAGGCGGGGCCGGGCAAGACCGTGGTCGTCGTCGGCGACGGCGCGGTGGGCCTCATGGGGGTGCTCGCGGCGAAACAGCTGGGCGCCGAACGCATCATCGCGATGAGCCACCACCCCGAACGGCAGAGGCTCGCCAGGGAGTTCGGCGCGACCGACATCGTCGAGGAGCGGGGATCCGAGGGCGCCGCGCGGATCAGGGAGCTCACCGGCGGGCTCGGTGCGCACTCGGTGATCGAAGCGGTCGGCACCGAGGAGTCGCTGCTGCAGGCGATCCGATCGTGCCGCGCGGGCGGGCACATCGGCTTCGTCGGCGTCGCGCATCGGGGCGTCACCATTCCCGCCGACCGGCTGTTCTTCGCCGAAGTGCACCTGCACGGAGGGCCGGCGCCGGTGCGCCGCTACCTGCCCGAGTTGATCCGGCTGATCTGGGAACGGAGGATCGAGCCGGGCCGGGTGTTCGATCTGACGCTGCCGCTCGAAGAGGCCGCCGCGGGTTACGAGGCGATGGATCGGCGCACCGCCGTCAAGGTGCTGCTGACGGTCTGAGCGGAAGGGAACAGCAGCAGTGGATACGCAGGAGTTCCTCGACCGGATGGACGCGGGCGAAGCGGCGCGACCCGGCACCGATCTCGCGGCCAAGATGCACGAGCTGGCCGACGAGGCGATCCGGGTGTGCATGGAGCTGAACACCCGCTACACGACGCCCGCGGAGCGCGTCGAGATCATGTCGCGCCTCACCGGGCGGCCCGTCGCGGAGACGGTGAGGCTCTTCCCGCCGTTCACCACCGACTGCGGCAAGAACACGGTGCTGGGCGAGCGCGTCTTCATCAACAGCGGCTGCCGGTTCCAGGATCAGGGCGGCATCCGCATCGGCGACGATGTGCCCGTCGGCCACAACGTCGTACTGGCGTCGCTGAACCACGAGCTCGACCCGGCGGAGCGGGCGACCACCGTTCCGCGGCCCATCGTGATCGGAGACCGGGTCTGGATCGGGGCCAATGCGACGGTGCTCGCGGGCGTCACGATCGGACACGGCGCCGTCGTCGCCGCGGGAGCGGTCGTCACCCGCGACGTCGCACCCGACACCGTCGTGGGCGGCGTGCCCGCGCGTGTGATCCGCAACCTCTGAGAACGCACCGAATCCCACGCACTGCAGCAGAACGGAGCAAGCGCATGACCATCCTGAACGAGACCTACACCCTGTCGAACGGTGTCGAGACCCCGAAGCTCGGCCTCGGCACCTGGTTCATCGAAGACGACCGGGCGGCCGATGCCGTGCAGACCGCGATCGAGGTCGGCTATCGCAACATCGACACCGCGCAGGCGTACGGCAACGAACGCGGCGTCGGCGAGGGGGTGCGCGCGAGCGGGGTGTCCCGCGAGCAGCTGTTCGTCTCCTCCAAGCTCGCCGCGGAGATCAAGGACTATGACGAGGCGGGGGCCGCGATCGACGAGTCGCTGGCGAAGCTGGACATCGGGTACATCGACCTGATGCTGATCCACTCTCCGCAGCCGTGGGCCGACTTCCGCGGCGGCGACTACGCCGAGGGCAACCTCGCCGCCTGGCGCGCGCTCGAGGAAGCGCACGAGGCGGGCAAGCTGCGGGCGATCGGCGTCTCGAACTTCCTGCGGCACGACCTCGACAACATCCTCGAGCACGGCACCGTCGCGCCGCACGCCAACCAGGTGCTCGTGCACGCCGGCAACACTCCGTCGGAGCTCATCGCCTACTGCCAGAGCAAGGGGATCCTCGTGCAGGCGTACTCGCCGATCGCGCACGGCGAGATCCTCGACAATCCGCAGGTGCGGGCGATCGCCGAGAAGTACGGCGTGAGCGTGCCCCAGCTGTGCATCAGGTACACCCTGCAGCTGGGCTGCGTGTCGCTGCCCAAGACCGCGAACCCCGAGCACATGCGGGCGAACGCGCAGGTCGACTTCGTGATTCCCGGGGCCGATATGGAGGCCCTCAGGCGCCTCGACGACCGCGACTACGGCGCGCACGCCGCCTTCCCGGTCTACAGCGGCGGGTGAGAGCCGGCGGATCGGCGCACCGGTGGGTGAAGCGGGTCAGCAGGCACGCGACCGGCACGGCGCCGGTGCGGCATCTCGGCGCCGTCCGACGACCTGATCGCATGGTTGATGCGTCAACCATGTCCGCATATGATTGATGCATCAATCTCATACGGAGGCGAGTCGGATGGGCCGAAACGGGGCAAAGCACGAGCTGCCGTCGCGGCAGGAGCTGCGCGTCTGGCGCGACTACGTCGAGACCTCCGAAGCGCTGCGCCGTCTGCTGGGCGCCCGCCTGCAGCAGCAGTCGGGCATCTCGTCGGCCGACTACTCGGTGCTGCTGGCGCTGAGCGAGGCGGGTGAACGCGCGATGCGCTCCTCCGAGCTCGCCGCGCGCATCGGATGGGACCGCAGCAGACTGTCGCACCATCTGGCACGGATGGAGAAGCGCGAGCTGATCCGCCGCGAGCGGTGCGCCGACGACAGCCGCGGATCGACCGTCGTGCTCACCGACGCGGGCCTCGGGCAGTTTCGGCGCGGCTCGGTGCCGCACCTCAGAGACGTGCACGAGCTGTTCGTCGACGCGCTCGCACCGCAGCAGCTCCTGGCGCTCGGCGACGCGGTGGCGTCCCTCCGCGCGCACCTCGAACAGCAGTGCGGAGAACTGGATCCTCGACCACCCGGCGCGCGCGGCGCGGCGGGCCGATGAGTCGCCGCTCCCGACCGGCTCCGCATCGCCCACCACCGAAAGGAACCTCAGATGCTCATCATCATGTGGATCGCCACCGGCCTCCTCGCCGTGTGCAACCTGCTGGCGGGCGCGGGCAAGGCGTTCACGCCCTGGCCCGCGCTGCAGGAGAAGATGCCGTGGACGGAGACGACGGGCAAGGGGATCGCCTACTTCGCAGCCTGGTCCGAGATCGTCGGCGCGGTCGGCGCGATCCTGCCGCTCATCCTCGCCCGCACCCTCGACGGGTGGGCGTGGGTGAGCTGGGTGGCGTTCGCCGCGGTGCTCGGCCTGACGGTGATCCAGTTGCTGGCGCTCGCGCTGCACCTCAAGCGCGGCGAGGGCAAGACCCTGCCCGTGAACCTCGGGCTCATCGCCGTCGGGCTCTCTTCGGCGGCGCTGATCCTCGCGACCCGATGAGCGCCGCGCAACGCCCGAGCCGCTTCGCGACGGTCGCCGTGATCGGCGCGGGGCAGGCGGGGCTCTCGGCGGGCTACCACCTCGCCAGGCGCGGCTTCTCGAGCGCCCTCGCCGAGCCGGGGGCCGCGCGCACCTTCGTGATGTTCGACGCGAACCCGGCTCCCGGCGGCGCGTGGCAGCATCGGTGGGAGTCGCTGCGCATGGCGACCGTCAACGGCATCTTCGACCTGCCCGACCACCCGAAGCCGACGGTCTCCCCCGACGCGGCGAGTCGCGACGCCGTTCCCGCCTACTTCGCCGCGTTCGAGCGCGAGACGCGACTGCCGATCCTGCGACCGGTCGCGGTGAGCGCCGTGCGTCGCGCCGACGACGACTCCGAGGGCGAACTGCTCGTCGACACCGACGAGGGCGGGTGGCGCGCGCGGGCGGTGATCAACGCGACGGGCACCTGGAATAATCCGCTGCTCCCCGAGTACCCCGGGCAGCAGTGCTTCACCGGCCGCCAGCTGCACACCCGAGACTACGTCTCGGCTGAGGAGTTCGCGGGCCGGCGGGTCGCGATCGTCGGAGGCGGGATCTCGGCGGTCCAGCTCCTCGAAGAGATCTCCCGCGTCGCCACCACGCACTGGTACACGAGGCGGCCGCCCGTCTTCCGCGACGGCGGGTTCCGCCCCGAGATCGAGGGGCGCGAGGTGATCGCACGGGTCACCGCCGACGCCGAAGCCAGCAGACCCGGCCGCAGTGTCGTCTCGTACACGGGCCTCGCCTGGACGCCGTACGCGATCGCCGCCCGCGACCGCGGCGCGCTCGAACGGCGCCCCATGTTCACCGGCCTCGAGCCGGGCGGCGTGCGGGAGGCCGACGGCGGCTTCACCCCCGTCGACGCGATCGTGTGGGCGACCGGGTTCCGCCCCGACCTGCGGCACCTCGACCCGCTCGGCCTGCGCAACGAGTTCGGCGGCATCACCGTGCGCGGCACCCGTGCCGCCGCCGATCCCCGCATCCACCTCATCGGGTACGGGCCGTCGCAGTCCACGGTCGGCGCGAATCGCGCCGGTCGCGAGGCCGCCCGGGCCCTCGCCGATCGCTTCGCCGTCGAGCCCGCCGACTCGCGCCGGACATGAGAACAGCCCCTGGGCCGGTCGTGAGACCTGCCCAGGGGCTGTTTCGTTCGCGTGCGCGAGGGGGGACTTGAACCCCCACGCCCTAATACGGGCACTAGCACCTCAAGCTAGCGCGTCTGCCAATTCCGCCACCCGCGCGAACGATCCGGACCTTCATCGGCCGAACAGATAATAACTTAGCACGGATCCCGGCACGGTACGAATCGGGCGGCTCAGGCCGGGCGCGTCGCCCCCATTCCTTCGGCGTCGCCGCCGAGCAGCCCCTCTGCGCCGCTCAGTCGGGCCGGCCGATCGGCGCCGCGATCGCATCCGTCGCGCGCATCAGGTCGCCGGGCGTCAGCTCGATGTCGAACCCGCGGCGCCCGCCCGACACGAGCACGGTGCCGTGTCCCAGCGCGGACGAGTCGACCACCGTGCGCAGCCGCGTGCGCTGACCGATCGGGCTGATCCCGCCCACCACGTACCCGGTCTTGCGCTCCGCGAGTGCGGGGTCGGCCATCGCGGCCCGCCTGCCGCCGAGCGCGGCGGCGAGCGCCTTGAGGTCGAGCTTGCCCGACACCGGCACGACGCCGACGGCGAGCGCGCCGTCCACCTCGGCGAGCAGCGTCTTGAAGACGCGCTCGGGCTCCACCCCGAGCGCGGCGGCGGCCTCTCCCCCGAAGTCGCTCACGCCGGGTTCGTGCTCGTAGGCGCGGATCTCGAACGGGATCCCCGCCCGCACGAGCGCGACGGTCGCCGGTGTCGATGCTGCGGCATGCTTCTTTCCCACACCCTCGATTCTAGGGAGCACGTTTTCGAAAGCGTTTTATCGTCTCTGGCCTCGGCGCCGCTCGCGCGAGCGAAGCACTCGAGCGCGTCGAGAAAGCCGGCTACGGGGCGCGCATCCACGACGACGCNTATCCATCTGCTAAAAGAAGTTCGAAAACGCCTCTCGACGCCGTACCAGCGATTCGGGCCCGCCATGCCCCTAGGGGCGCAGCCGTCTCCGCAGCAGCTCGATGCGCTTCTGCAGCTGCGTCACCGACGCCTGGGCCACGGGGGGCCCGCCGCACACGCGCCGCAGCTCGGTGTGGATATCCTTGTGCGGCTCGCCCGACACCTTGGCGTACATGCCGACGAGGCTCGACAGCAGCTTGCGCTGCTCGCCGAGCGTGCGGTGCAGCGCCTCGGGCGCCTCCGCCCGCTCCGGCGCGTGCTCGAGCAGCCCCTGGCGGCTCGCCGAGCGGCGGGCCTGCCGAGCCTGCCGCT
This sequence comes from Leucobacter sp. UCD-THU, assembly GCF_000349545.1. Lineage (NCBI taxonomy): Bacteria > Bacillati > Actinomycetota > Actinomycetes > Micrococcales > Microbacteriaceae > Leucobacter > Leucobacter sp. UCD-THU. The sequence continues at coordinate 115,929 of NZ_KB714603.1, read as the reverse complement.
GCTGCAGCAGCGCCCGCACCTCCTGCGGTTCGAGCAGACCCGGAAACCCGAGGAAGTCGAGCTCCTCCTCGCTCTCGACCTCGGCGTACCCCCCGAACTCGGCGCCGTCGAACACGGCGCGGTCGAAGTGCGCGTCGGATCCGAGCGCCTGATACGTGAACTCGGCCTCCTCGAGCTCCGACGAGGCCCGGTCCTCCCGCTCGGCCTCCGCCATCAGGGCGGCCTCGGCGTCCCACATCTCCTCGGCGCTCTTCGGCCCCTCGAGCACGTGGCCCCGCTCCTTCTCGAGCTCGGCGGCGAGCTGCATGAGCGCGGGCACGTTCGGAATGAACACCGAGGCGACCTCGCCGCGGCGCCGCGAGCGCACGAAGCGCCCGATGGCCTGTGCGAAGAACAGCGGCGTCGACGAGCTGGTCGCGTACACGCCGACGGCGAGGCGCGGCACGTCGACGCCCTCCGACACCATGCGCACCGCCACCATCCAGCGCGAGTCCCCGGTCGAGAACGAGTCGATGCGCTCCGAGGCGCCGGCGTCGTCGGAGAGGATCAGCGCCACCTCCTCGCCGGTGATCTCGCGCAGCTGACGCGCGTACGACTTCGCGGAGGCGTGGTCGGTCGCGATCACGAGCCCGCCCGCATCGGGGATCTGCTGCCGCACCTCGCTCAGGCGACGGTCGGCGGCGCGCAGCACCTTCGCGATCCAGTCCCCCGCCGGGTCGAGCGCGGTGCGCCACGCCTGCGAGGTGATGTCCTTCGTGTTGCCCTCGCCGAGCGCGGCCTCCATCTCCTCGCCGGCCGAGGTCTGCCATCGCATCTTGCCCGCATAGACCATGAAGATGACGGGGCGCACGATGCCGTCGGCGAGCGCTCGCCCGTATCCGTAGTCGTAGTCGGTGAGGGAGAGCCGGGATCCGTCGCCCTGCGGCGCGTACTGCACGAACGGGATCGGCGCCTCGTCGGAGCGGAACGGGGTGCCCGTGAGCGACAGCCGGCGCTTCGCGCTGCCGTAGGCCTCGCGGATCGCGTCGCCCCAGCTCAGCGCGTCGCCGCCGTGGTGCACCTCGTCGAGGATCACGAGCGTGTCGGCGCTCTCGGTGAGCAGGCGGTGCTGCACCGGCTTCATCGCGACCTGGGCGTAGGTGACGGCCACGCCGTGGAAATGGCGGCCGTAGCCGAGCCCGTCGCTGTTCGAGTAGGAGGGGTTCAAGCGGATGCCCGCGCGCGCCGCGGCGTCGGCCCACTGGGTCTTCAGGTGCTCGGTGGGGGCGACGACGACGATCTGGCTGACGGTGTGATTGGCGCGCAGGATCGACGCGAGCCTCAGGGCGAACGTCGTCTTGCCCGCGCCCGGGGTCGCCGATGCCAGGAAGTCGCGGGGGTGCTGATCGAGATACTGCTTGATCGCCTCCTCCTGCCAGGCGCGCAGCCGCGGGGCCGTGCCGTGGGCGGCGCGCTCGGGATAGGCGGGGGGCAGGTGTTCGGCGGCACTCGTTCCCGGGAGATGGAGGGCTGGATCCGAATCTGTCACAGCGTTCTAGACTAGCGGTGTAGATCGCGAGCGTTCTCAGACGGGCGCCGCTCGACGGACAGGGGATGGCAGTGGCAGATGATCAGGCGGGAATCGAACTTCCCTGGTCGCGTTTCGTGGCCATCGGCGACTCGTTCACCGAGGGCGTGGGCGATCCCGACGCCGACAGCCCGGGCGGGTTGCGCGGCTGGGCCGACCGCTTCGCAGAGGTGCTCAGCGCCTACGACGACGAGTTCGCGTACGCCAACCTCGCGGTGCGCGGCAAGCTCATCCGGCAGATCGCCGAGGAGCAGGTGGATGCGGCGCTCGATCTGCGCCCCGATCTCATCAGCGTGTGCGCGGGCGGCAACGACGTCATCCGCCCCGGCACCGACCCAGACGAGGTGGCGGCGAAGCTCGACCGGGTGATCGAGCGCCTGGGCGCGAGCGGCGCCACGATCCTCCTGTTCACGGGTGTCGACACCGCCTTCCAGCCCGTCTTCCGCACGATCCGCGGCAAGGTGGCGATCTTCAACGAGAACGTGCGCAAGGTCGCGAAGCGGCACGACTGCGTGGTCGTCGACCAATGGGCGCTCGAGGAGCTGCAGGACAGCCGCTTCTGGGCGGGCGATCGGCTGCACCTCAACGCGCTCGGTCACCACACGATCGCGCGCGCCGCCCTCGAGGCCCTCAACGTGCCCCACGACCTCACCCCGCTCGATCCCCCGCCCGTGCCGTTGCGCACCTGGCGCCAGGCCCGCAAGGAGGACGTGGTGTGGGCGCGTGAGCACCTCGTGCCGTGGGTGATCCGCCGCATCAAGCACGTCTCCTCGGGCGACGGCATCGAGGCGAAGCGCCCCCGACCCGAACCCGCGCGCCGGGGTCGCTACGGCGGCGCCGAGGCCTGATCTCTCACACCGGAATCTCAGCTGAGCGGGTAGGGTGAGGGCATGGCATCACTCACCCAGCAGCTTGCAGACACGGTCACTCAGGTGGGCGTCCGCTCGTCCTACGGCGAGCCCGTCGAGGTCGACGGCACCACGATCATGCCCGTCGCGTGCACCTCGTACGGCTTCGGCGCCGGCGAGGGCGGCGGCGGCCTCGAAGACGCCCAGGGCGAGGGCTCGGGCGGCGGGGGCGGGGGCATGTCGGTGCCGGTCGGCGCCTACGTGAGCCGCGACGGCTACACCCGCTTCGAGCCCAACATCATCGCGCTGCTCGCCGTCGGCGTGCCGTTCGTGTGGGTGGCGGGCCGAGCCCTGGCCCGCATCATCAAGGCGCTCAAGAAGTAGCCCCTACGGCGCCGCTTCGGGCCGGGGCGCAGCGCGCTCGATGCGTCCGCGCGGCGCGGCCGCCGAGATCAGCGCGGGCCCGCCCAGGTCCAGGGGGCTCGGGGCAGCGCGGCCGGGTCGAAACGTTCGAGCAGGCGAGCCGTCGTGACGGGCTCGCCCGGCGCCCCGAGACCGAGTGAGGTCGCGAGCTCGATCAGCACTTCGCCGGAGCCGACCCCGCGCTCCCGCAACTGCGCGAGGGTGACCGCGCCGTCCCGCTTCGCGAGGCGCGCCCCGCTCGGGCCGAGCACGAGCGGCACGTGCCCGTACTCCACCTCGGGGGGTGATGGCAGACCGAGCATCCGCTGCAGTAGAATCTGCCGCGGCGTCGACGGTGCCAGATCGTCGCCGCGCACCACCTGGTCGACGCCCATCGTCGCGTCGTCGACCACGACGGCCAGGTTGTAGGCGACGGTGCCGTCGCCGCGCCGCAGCACGAAGTCGTCGATGTCGCCGCGCGTGCGCCCGAGCACGACGTCGTCGAACTCCAGCTCGCGCACCCCCTCGGGCGCGCGTAGCCGCAGCGCCGGGATCCGGGGCAGGATCGCCTCGCGGGCCACCGCGCGCTGCGCATCGGTGCGGTCGCGGCAGGTGCCAGGATAGGCGCCGGGCGGCGCGTGAGGGGCGCTCGGCGCGGCCAGGATGTCCCGTCGCGTGCAGGTGCACTCGTACACGAGACCCGCGCGCGCGAGGGTTCGGATCGCGGCCTCGTGATCCGCGCCCCGCTCCGTCTGCAGTACGGGCTCCCCGTCCCAGTCGATGCCGATGGCGGCGAGGTCTCCGAGCTGCCGCTCCCCCGCGCCCGAGTCGCGCGCGCGGTCGAGATCCTCGATGCGCATGAGGAAGCGTCGCCCGCTCGCTCGCGCGAACAGCCAGGCCAGCAGAGCCGTGCGCAGGTTGCCGAGGTGCAGGTCTCCCGAGGGGCTCGGCGCGTACCGACCCGCCCCCCTGCCGCCCTGCGCACGCGTGCGCGGCGCGCTCACCCGATCCTCCACCCCTTCATCCTCCCACGCGGCTGCCGACCGGGCTCCCGGCCACGTCTCACGCCACCGCTCTCCCGCCTCGGCCGCGGCTCGGGGCCGTGCGGTACCGTGGTTGCGGTGCCCGTGCCATCGATCAAGGAGCCAGGGTGGAATCTCTTCAGCAGTTGCAGCAGGTGTTCGGCGACCGGCTGGTGCGCGATCCCGACCTCATCGCCCCGTACGCGATCGACACCTCCCGCGCCGTGCTCCGGGGCGCTCCGCTCGCGCTCGTCTTCGCGGAGTCGACCGCCGACGTCTCGGCCGCCCTCGCATGGGCCCACGAGCACCGCGTGCCGGTGAGCGTGCGCGGCGCCGGCACCGGGCTCACGGGCGGCGCCATGGCCTACGACGGCGGCCTCGTGCTGTCGCTCGAGCGCATGAACCGCATCGTCGGCATCGACGCCGAGAACCGTCTCGCCGTGGTGCAGCCCGGCGTGATCACCGCAGAGCTCGACACCGCCTGCCGGGAGCGCGGGCTCTTCTTCCCGCCCGATCCGGCCAGCGCCCGCATGTGCACCGTCGGCGGCAACATCGCCACCAACGCGGGCGGTCTGCGCTGCGTCGCGCACGGGGTCACCACCGACTCCGTCGCCGCGCTCGAGGTCGTGCTCGCCGACGGCCGCGTGCTGCGCGCCGGCGCGCTCACCCGCAAGAACGTCGTCGGCTACGACCTCAAGAGCCTCTTCATCGGCTCGGAGGGCACGCTCGGCGTGATCACCGAGGCCACCGTGCGCCTCAAGCCCGTGCCTCCGGGAACGCCCCGCACCTTCCGCGCGAGCTTCGACACCCTCGAAGACGCCGGCCGCGCCGTCACCGCGATCGTGGGCGGAACCGCCCAGCCCGAGGTGCTCGAGCTCATGGACGCCCTCAGCGTCGAGATCATCGAGTCGTTCTACCCGAGCGGTCTGACGGTTCCGCGGGGCGCGATGCTCGTGGGTCAGACGGCCGGCCTCGACGCGGCCGAGAAGGCCGAGGGCATCACCGCGGTCTGCGCGGCGCACGGCGCGACCGACACGGGCGTCTCGGAATCGGACGCGCTGCTCGAGGCGCGGCGGCTCTCGAACCCGGCCCTCAACGCGCGCGGCCTCAAGATCTCCTGCGACGTGGGGGTGCCCGTGGCGGCGCTCGCCGAGGTGTTCCGCGGCATCGCCGAGATCTCGGAGCGGCACGGGCGACGCGTCTCGACGGTCGCGCACGCCGGCGACGGCAACCTGCACAGCACGGTCGAGGCGCCCGACACCCCGGAGGGCATCGCGGCCGCCGATCGTGTGATCGACGACATCACGCGACTCGCGATCTCGCTGGGCGGCACGATCTCGGGCGAGCACGGCATCGGCTCCCTGAAGCGGCACGAGCTGCCCTGGCAGCTCGACGAGGCGGCGATCGACGTGCAGCGGGCGATCAAGGCGGCGCTCGATCCGCGCGGCATCCTCACGCCCGATCGTGCGATCTGACGCGGATCCCGCGAGGAGGGCCGAGCCTCGGGGCTCCTGCGGGTCCCGCGGAGCGCGTCACCGGGCGAGGGGACCCCCAGTGGTCCATCCCCGCGCCCGAGAGGTGGTCCAGCCCATGGACCAGTGCGAGGATCGATCCATGCGCATCCTCTCGATCCAGTCCTCGGTCTCGTACGGTCACGTCGGCAACTCCGCCGCGGTCTTCCCCCTGCAGCGCATCGGCGTCGAGGTGATGCCCGTCTTCACCGTGTGCTTCTCGAACCACACCGGCTACGGCTCGTGGCGCGGTCCGATGCTCAGCGGCGACGACGTGCGCGAGATCGTCACCGGCATCGAGGAGCGCGGCGGCCTCGAGAACGTCGACGCGGTGCTCTCCGGATACCAGGGCGGCAGCAGCATCGGCGACGCGATCCTCGACGCCGTCGACCGCGTGAAACGGCACAGCCCGGACGCGATCTACGCCTGCGACCCCGTGCTCGGCAACGCGAAGTCGGGCTGCCACGTCGCTCCCGAGGTGCAGGACCTGATCCGCGACCGGGTGGTGCCGCGGGCCGACCTCATCACGCCCAACCAGTTCGAGCTCGGCTTCATCACGGGCACCTCGCCCGACACGCTCGAGTCGACGCTCGACGCCGTCGACCGCGCTCGCGAGCTCGGGCCCGCCACCGTGCTCGTCACGAGCCTGCAGCGCCCCGACCGCCCGGTCGGCGCCGACGGCGAACCCGCCGCGATCGAGATGCTCGCCGTCACCGACGACGGCGCCTGGCTGGTCGAGACGCCGCGCCTCCCGCTCAAGCGCAACGGCTCGGGCGACGTGACAGCCGCGCTCTTCACGGCGCACCTCCGCGGATCGGGCGACGCGGCCGTCGCCCTCTCCCGCACCGCGGCGAGCGTCTTCGAGCTGCTGGAGCGCACCCTCGCGGCCGGCAGCCGCGAACTGCAGCTCGTCGAGTCGCAGGAGGCCTACGTGCACCCCGCGCGCACCTTCGAGGCCCGACGGGTGCGCTGAGCCGGTCGATCAGGATCGGGCCAGCACGATGCCGAGCACGGCGAGCGCGGTGGCGAGGATCAGCATGCCCGGGCCGTTCCACAGCGCGGCCAGGTACCGACGGGCGGCCAGCAGGCGCACGCTGTCGAGGCTCGCGGTGCTGAAGGTCGTGTAGCCCCCCAGAAAGCCGATGGACAGCACACTCGCGACCGGGTGGTCGAGGGCGAGGCCGACGAGCACTCCGAGCGCGAAGGCACCCGTCAGGTTGATCAGCATGATGCCCCACGGGAAGCGCGCACGCACCCGATCGGGCAGGCTCGTGTCGATGAGGTGGCGCGCGGCCGCGCCGAGGCCGCCCGCGAACGCGATCCCGATCGCGAGTGCGGCGCCGCTCACCGTTCTGCCCCCCTCGCCGATGATGGACCGATCATCCGCCCCGCCAGCACCCCGCACCAGCTCGCCGCCCCGCCGAGCACGAGCGTGAGCACCGCGTAGAGCGCCGCGACGCCGAAGGCGCCGTCGAGCAGCAGCTCGGCGAGGTCGGCCGCGAGCAGGCTGTAGGTGGTGAACCCGCCGAGCGCGCCGGTGCCGAGCAGCAGGCGCGTCGTGCGCCAGCGGCCACCCTCGCCGCCCGCCTGGGCGACGACCTCGACGAGCAGGCCGAGCAGGAAGGCGCCGCACACGTTGATCACGAAGATGGCGAGCGGGAAGTCGCCGCTCGACCCGATCGCGATCGACAGCAGGTGACGGGCGAGGGATCCGACCGCACCGCCCACCGCCACGACCCCCAGGTCGGGCAGGGTCGCCGCGATCCTCGATCCCTCGCCGGTTCCCGGCCGGCTCCGACGCTCACTCATCCGGTCACTCCCATCTCGAACACACGCGTACGCGATTGAGACAGGGACCGTTGTCGCATCGAACGAGGTTGGTTCCGGTGAGCCCCACCACCGGGCGCCGAAGGGCACCCCCGCAGTCTACTCCCCCTCGGCGCTGCGCTCCACGGGCCGCAGATCGAGCCGTCGCAGCAGTTGGGCGTTGAGCGCCACCACGACGGTCGAGAGCGACATGAGCACCGCGCCCACCGACATGGGCAGCACGAAGCCGACCGGCGCGAGCACCCCCGCGGCGAGCGGCACCGATACCAGGTTGTAGCCGGCAGCCCACCAGAGGTTCTGCCGCATCTTGCGATAGCTCGCCGTCGACAGGTCGATCACCGAGACCACACCGCGCGGGTCGTCGCTCGCGAGGATCACCCCAGCCGACGCGATCGCCACGTCGGTGCCGGCGCCGATCGCGATCCCCACGTCGGCGCGCGCGAGCGCCGGCGCATCGTTCACCCCGTCGCCCACCATCGCGACACGGCGCCCCTCGCTCTGCAGCTCCTCCACCTTCGATGCCTTGTCCTCGGGGCGCACGCCCGCGAAGAAGCGGTCGATGCCGAGCTCCGATGAGACCGACGCGGCGACCGCCTCGGCGTCGCCCGTGATCATCACCACCCGCACGCCGCGCCGGTGCAGCTCGTCGATCGCGGCGCGCGACTCGGGCCGGATCTCGTCGGCGAGTCGCAACGCGCCCGCCGCCCCGCCGTCGACGAGCACGTGCAGGATGATCGCGCCCTCCTCGCGCCAGGCCTCGGCCACCGGCAGCTCCCGCACGTCCTCCTGCTCGAGCAGGAAGGGGCCGCCGACCTGCACCGAGCGCCCGCCGACCTCGGCCCGCACGCCCACCGCCGGCGATGACGAGAAACCGCTCGACGCCGGCACCGCAAGACGCCGCTCGGCTGCCGCCTGCACGATCGCGCGCGCGAGCGGGTGCTCCGAGTCGGACTCGGCCGCTGCAGCGAGCGCGAGCAGCTCGTCGGGGTCGTTCCCCTCCGCGGGTGCAACCGCGGTCACCGCGGGCGATCCCACGGTCAGCGTGCCGGTCTTGTCGAACAGCACGGCGTCGACGACGCGCATGCTCTCGAGCGCCAGGCGATCCTTCACCAGGATGCCGGCGCGCGCCGCGCGCTCCGTCGCGATCGACACGACGAGCGGGATCGCAAGCCCCAGTGCGTGCGGGCAGGCGATCACCAGCACGGTGATCGTGCGCACCACGCCTTCGTCGGGCCGACCCACCAGTGTCCAGACGGTCGCCGTCACGACGGCCGAGCCCAGCGCGAACCAGAAGAGCAGCGCGGCCGCGCGATCGGCGAGTCGCTGGGCGCGCGACGTCGAGCTCTGCGCCTGCTCGACGAGCCGCTGGATCCCCGCGAGCGCCGTGTCGCCGCCGATCGCGGAGATCTCGACGCGCAGCCCCGAGTCGGTCGCGACCGTGCCCGCGACGACCCGCTCGCCCTCGCCGCGCCGCACGGCTCGCGACTCCCCCGTCAGCATCGACTCGTCCATGCTCGCGGATCCGCTCACGATGCGCCCGTCGGCAGGCACGCGTCCGCCCGGCCGCACCACGACGAGGTCGCCGACGCGCAACTCGTCGGGCGCCACCGTCACGACCTCATCGCCCTCGACGCGCTCGGCCGCGTCGGGCAGCAGCGCCGCCAGCGAGTCGAGCGCCGAGGTCGTCTGCGCAAGCGAACGCATCTCCACCCAGTGCCCGAGCAGCATGATCACCACCAGCAGCGCGAGCTCCCACCAGAAGTCCAGCTCGTGATCGAGCAGGCCGAGGCTCGCCCCCCACGAGGCGAGGAACGCCACCGTGATCGCGAGCCCGATCAGCAGCATCATGCCCGGCTTGCGATCCCGGATCTCGCCCACCGCGCCGCTCAGGAACGGCGCGCCGCCCCAGAGGTACATCACGGTGCCCAGCGCGGGCGACACCCAGAGCGCCCATCCCGGCACCTCGTAGCCGAGCAGCATCGCGAACATCGGCGAGCAGGCGACCACCGGCACCGCCAGCACCAGCATGAACCAGAACAGCCGCTGGAAGCGCTCGGCGTGACCAGCGTGACCGGCGTGACCGGCGTGGGCTTCGTCGACGGCGTGGCCCTCGTGGCCCCTCTGCCCATCGTGATCGCCGTGACCCCCGTGACTGCTCTGATCGGCCGGCCGCTCGCGAGCCTCGTGGATGGTCGCGTGGTCGTGATGCTCGTTCATGCTCCCCCGTCCTCACTGCCAGCCTGGGTGATTCAGTTGCGGCGCGCAAGGCCCGACCGGCGACACCCAGTCCAACCAGATACCTGGTGGGGGTATTCCCTAGCCCGGGATCAGCCTTGGCATCAGGCGCACGAGGGCGACCATCACCACGAGTTCGACCAGCGTCTGCGCCACCACGACGAGGGGCGCGAGCGCGAAGGCCGGGGGCAGTGCGAGCACCAACGGCAGCACGACGAGCGAGTTGCGGGTCGCACCGCTGAACACCACCGCCCGGCGCCCGGCGGTGTCGAGCCCGACCAGCCGCGAGACCGCCGCCCCCGCCGCCACCATCACGGCGGCGAAGAGCACGAACACCGGCATCGCAATGACGAGCGTCGCGATCCTGCCCCCGATCCCCGCCACCTGGGACGCGACCACGACCGCGAGCGTCAGCATCATCAGCGGCACCATCGCCCCGAGAACGGCATCGCGCAGGCGCGCAACCCAGCGGGCGCGCTCCGCGGCGAACTGCGTGCCAGCCGCGGCGGCGAGCGGCAGCACGATGAGCCAGAGCAGGGCTTCGACGAACGGACGCGCCTCGACCGTGGCCGCGATGTCCGATCCCGCCATCCACCACAGGAACACCGGCAGCAGCAGCAGCAGCTGCGCGAGCATGAGCAGCGGCGTGGCGGCGAGCAGCCGTTCGCGGGAGCCGCCGGCGAGCCCCGCGAAGACGATCACGTAGTCGACGCACGGCGCGAGCAGCACGAACAGCACCCCCACCAGCACAGCACGATCATGAGCGACGAGGCGCGAGAGCAGCCACACCACGAGCGGCACGAGCACGAAGTTCACCACGAGCACCGCGCCGAGGAACCTCCAGTCGCGCAGCGCTCGACCCGCACTCGCGAACGGGATGCCCAGGAAGGTCGCGTAGAGCAGCAGACCGAGCACCGGGGTGATGGCGAGTTCGGCTGGGCGCGCGAGGCCCGGCAGCAGCAGCCCCGCGGCGGCGCCGATGGCGAGGGCGGCCAGGTAGAGCGCCACCTGGTGGCGCTCCAAGCGCTCGACGAGCCGCACGGAGCTCGGGATCACCGGGCCTCGTCCCTCCAGGCCACGACCCGGGCCGGTGCGCCGTCGGCGCCCGCGAGCGGCAGCGGGAAGATCCCGAGCCGCGCCCGCTCGCCGAGCGCGTCGAGCCCGCGCACGTTCTCCACGATCGCACCTCCCCCGCCGAGCACCACCGTGTGCACGGGCAGCGGATCCGGGACGGCGAGCGGTCGATCCGCGGTGGCGGGCGGCGGACCCGCCGCAGGATCTCGCGGCGCCTGCCGGTCGGTCGCCTCGCCCGCGGCGCTCCGCTCATCCGCGATCCCCGCCTCGACGGCCGTGGGATCGGGGCTGAGCGTGTCGACCACGAGCACGCGCATGCCCAGGCACCACAGGCGCTCGGCGGCCTCGACGGCCAGGAAGGGATGCCGCAGGGCGAGTTCGCCGCCGAAGTGGCGATCCCACCCGGTGCAGATGGCCACGATCGGCGGAACGGCGTCGAAGCGCTCGAGCCCGAGCATCTCGCCGTCGATGGGCCGGCACTCCCCCGCACGATCCGCCCGCAGCACGAGGGCGTCGCCCGAGAGCGCATCGAGCGGCACCTCGTCGATGGTGCGTCCGCCCCGGATCGTGTGCGAGGGGGCGTCGATGTGGGTGCCCGTGTGCGAGCCGAGGTGCAGTTCCGTGACCGCCACGCCGTCGGCGGCGACGCTGAGCGCCTCGCGCGAGCGCACCTCGGGATCGCCGGGATAGACCGTCATGCCTGCGGTGATCGGGTGACTGAGGTCGAGCATGCTCGAAGTGTACCGAGGAGCGGCCCGAGTCGCCGCGCGAAGACGGCCCGAAAACGGTTCAAGCCCCGCCGAAGCGGGGCTTGAACTCTGAAGTGGTGGATCTGAGGGGACTCGAACCCCTGACCCCCTGCATGCCATGCAGGTGCGCTACCAGCTGCGCCACAGACCCGGGGAAGTCGGAGAAATGCTCCCCCGACAACTCCTCTACTTTACACCGGAGTGGGGTGCGATGCGCAAATCGACAGATCCCGGGCGCGTCGCACTGCGGCTCACTCGCTCCGGGCGCCGCCGTCCCCCGCCGGGGCGAGCATCGACTCCACCTCGATCAACGGGCAGTCCTGCCAGAGGCGCTCGAGCTGGTAGAAGTCGCGCTCCTCCTGGTGGAAAACGTGCACGATGAGGTCGCCGAAGTCGAGCAGCACCCAGCGCCCGCTCTCACGCCCCTCACGGCGCACGGTGCGCACGCCCTCGGCGTTGAGCTCGTCCTCGATCGCGTCAGAGATGGCCTGCACGTTGCGCTCGACGCTGCCGGTCACGATCAGGAACGCGTCGGCCAGGCCGAACTGCTCCGTGACGTGCAGCGCCACCGGCGAGGTGGCGCCCTTCTCGTCGGCCGCTCGAACCGCGATTCGCAGATCCGACATCACGTCGTGGGGCTGATTCGCTTCAGTCTTCAGTGTGTTTCCTTCGTTCGGCGGGCGCGCGCCCGCGGTCGAGAACTATCCGAACATCCCGTTGCTCGCACCCCAGACGCCGAGCGCGACCACCGCGACGAGCAGGCCGCCCCCGGTGAGGGAGAGCACGAGAGGGAGCTTGCTGCGATCCTTGACCGGCTTCGCAACCGGGAGACCCGAGGCGGCGCGCGCGCTCACGGCATGGCGGGCCGACACGGGGGCGGGGCCCTCCGATGTCATGCGCACATCGCCCGACTCCTCGCCCGTGATGGGATCCATCTCGATCGAGTCGTGCAGTGCGGAGTGCCCGCCGGTCTCGCCGAGCGACTTCGGCAGCTTGAGGGAACCGGTCACGTACAGCTCACCCGTGGTGCCGATGGGGCCGGCGAGGCCGCCGGTGTCCTCCGGCATGGAGGGCAGGATCAGCGCCGACGTTCCGGCGGTGGTCGAGGTGCTCTCCTGCGCCACCGCGCGGGAGATGAGATCGTCGAAGTCGCCGCCCTGGCCGCCCTGGTCGGGCACCTTGCGCGAGGTCGGGTCGTCGAACACCGAGCGCCACTCCTCCGGAGGGGCGATGTCGGGGAACGAGTAGCTGGTCTTCTGCTCCGGGCTCGGCTTTTCGATGCCTTTTTCCTGGCATTCGT